>NZ_JBNDJR010000007.1:0-375914 GCF_050435065.1 Paenibacillus sp. 4624 | reverse complement strand
GGTGCGACGGGCACCACAGGTGCGACGGGTACCACAGGTGCGACGGGCACCACAGGTGCGACGGGCACCACAGGTGCGACGGGCACCACAGGTGCAACGGGCACCACAGGTGCGACGGGCACCACAGGTGCAACGGGTACCACAGGTGCGACGGGCACCACAGGTGCGACGGGAGATACAGGGCCATCAGGAGGTCCAGAAGGCCCTACCGGTGCTTCGGGTGTCACCGGAGCTACCGGAGCTACCGGAGCCACAGGAGCTACTGGCATTGCAGGCAATACCGGTGCTACGGGAGCTACTGGTTCTACGGGGGCCACCGGTACAGTCCAACCTAATCCATTTGACTTATATGTTTTACAAGGCACCGTGGGAGGGAATGGAACACAGGCCAGCCCTTTTGGAACGATTCAACAAGGAGTAACCGCGGTATCTCCAACAGGAACTGTTCATATTCTTGGAGGAACATACCCGACTACCGCAAATATAACTATTAATAAAGCTGGTATAACTTTAAAAGGCTATCCAAGTACAGTCATCCTGTTACAAGCTGCCGTTATCCCTTTTACCATCATTGGGAGCGGAGTAACTGTGGACGGACTAACGATAACGAGTGATAACCCTTATGCTGTTGAATTTATTCAATTAGGCGGAACCAATCATACTGTAAAAAATAATACAATTTTTGGCCCTCCTCAAGCCGGCCCCTCTTCAGGCTGGGTAGTTAATAGAGGTCTAGTCACTCAGACCGGTAATATGACCGGCTTGATAGTCCGAAATAATATTTTTTATTCCTTGCGTCAACCTGCGTATTTCAACCCAAATACAACTGGAGAAATTATTAGCAATGTTGTATATAACACCAGAGGATTCGTTAATGATCAGGCCGTTATGGTCTTCTCTGGAAATTCATGGGGTAGTCCGGTTAATGCCGTGGATATTGCACTACTCGTAGGAACAATAACAGGCCCCCCCTTTGATCCGATATCCGACCTGAGCGCAAACAACAGCTCTGCAACAATTCAAGATTCCAGATAAGAATCAAATTTAGTAATTACAAGTACAATAAAGGGGATGTCTATCCGTCACGAATACGACGGGGACATCCCTGGTTAGCTTTATTAGACTAATCAGCCGCACGTGCACTATTCTTTTTGAGCTATTGACTCAATATGACCTTAATTTTAACATCGCGCCCAAGCTTCAACGTTTAACTCATTATTAATGCTAACTGCAGTTAATGCACCTAACGATGCTGCCGTGATCGCCTGATACAGTTCGGATGCGGCATCTCCAGCACTAAACACACCAGGCACAGATGTTCTTCCTTGTGCATCAACGACAATGGTTCCAGTCTCCGTCATCTCACAACCTATGATTTTTGGCAAATCGGAGCCAGTCTGGAGCTTGGGCTGGAAGAAGATGCCCGTACAAGGAATCATTGTTCCATCAGTCAGTTCCACTGCACTTACCATTCCATTCTCCGATCTGATCGATTCAATAGGAACTTCATAAACCTGCACACCATGACGTGAAAGTTCTTGCTTCTGTTCTGCTTCTAAAGGAGTGTCATCTTGGATGCACAGCGTAAACTGACTTGTCCAGCCAGAGATTAATTTAGCCATATGTAATGCATGGTTCGCACTGGTAATAATGACAAGCTGCCGATTCCGTAGTTCCCATCCATCACAGTATGGGCAGACAAATGCGCTTTTTCCGTAGACTTCATATAAACCTGTAATATCCAAAGGTAAATCTCTTTTACCAACAGCAAATAAAACCTTTTTCGCGTCATACAGCTTTCCTTCAGCTGTTTTAACAACAAACTCATTATTTTGTCCGGTAATCTCCATCACGGTATCGGAGGCAAATTGTACCGAAGGATATGCAGCGATCTCTTCTTTTGCAATTCTACGAAATTCCCGCGGACTCACGCCATCTCTGGTTAAAAAGCCGTGTGTCTCTCGGGTAACCCAGTTCCGAGGTTTTTGATCATCAATAACAAGTACCTGTTTTCGGGCTCTCCCAAGTACCAGTGAAGCATTAAGTCCAGCAGGCCCTCCTCCCACGATCACGATATCGAATGGATTACGATCTTCATTCATACATAACACCCTTTCCAGACATTTAATATCTCTAATAAAAGCAAAATAATGCGCTCTCGCCTCTTCAAACTCAATACGTAAGAAGCAAAGACATGTGAGATATCTAATAGCGTCCCTTCTAACAGTCCATGAAATCCTACATTTATAGCCCCAAAACAAAACCATTAGAGATATCTTATATCTATAATACATTATTAATTCGTATTTGCAATATCTTTGTTTCATTTCTACAATTGAATCATGACAATCTTTTGAAAATACGCGCGTAGCACAGAACTGTTGTTTTAACAATTAAAAAAGTTCTTGTTTTTAAATTGTTCACAATCAAATGACATTATTATAAATACTAGAATGTAATTTAAATCACAACACGAATTGGATGATATAATGGACACATATTATATTAAGTATAAACAATAGGAAGTGAGTATTTGAAAACATTAAATAATGAATCACAAGCCAATATCAGCCTGGAGTACAGCTCGATTCCAAAAGTATTTTTAGATACGATCAAAATTGGAATCATCAAGTCCAACTTGATCGCCATGTTTGCAGGTTTAAGTCTAGCTTTATATGTATTTGATGCATCTATCGCTGCTAATATTGTTCCGATTGTACTTTCATTTCTCGGTTCTTCATTAATCATCGGAGCAGCTGGGGTGTTCAACAATCTGTACGACCGGGACATTGATGCGATTATGGAGCGTACGAAGAAACGTCCTACCGTTACAGGACGGGTCGATACCAAGGCAGGTCTGATTCTTGGATTTACGATTACGTTGATTGGTGCGATTATGCTGTACATCGCATCTCCATCGGCCGCTTTTTTTGGCCTTCTTGGTTTGTTCCTCTACGTCATTCCATATACGATGTGGACCAAACGTACAACGATCTACAACACTGAGGTTGGTAGTCTGTCAGGTGCTGTTCCTCCGCTGATTGGATGGGCAGCCATCTCTCCGGAGCTTGGACACTTTGAAATCTGGGCACTGGTCGTAACGATGTTACTATGGCAAATGCCTCACTTCTACGGTATCGCTATTCGTCGCTTCGATGAATACAAGGCGGCAGGCGTTCCGATGTTACCTGTGGTAAAAGGGATTGGACGTACTTACGTACAAACAAACGTTTATCTGGTATTGCTGCTGCTTTCCAGCTTCCTGTTCTGGCCAATGAGCCCGTTTGTTGCCATTGTGGCTTTTCTGGTAAGTCTGGCTTGGCTTATTCTTAGTGTGGCTACGTTTGACAAAAAAGAAACCAAAAAATGGTCACAGCGTATGTTTATTTTCTCCATTAACCATATCACGATCATTTTCTTGGTTATCATTGCGTATTCCCTGATCGCTTAAAGAAAAATAGATCTTAGCGCCTCTACTGGGCTTTATAAAAAAAGAAGAAACCGCACAGATCCTACGCCTGCATTCAGGCATGAACTGTACGGTTTTTCCTTTTATTTTATGACATCAGAGTAATCAAACTACCTCTCTATCCGTTTCCGTTGTAACCCATATCATCCAGCCTTTACAGGTATCTGCTCTCCCTGCCATAGCAACTGCATCTCTTCATTGGTTTCAAGTAAATCGGCCAGGTTTCCTTCGGCTTCAATACGCCCCTCTTTCATAACGATAATGTGATCTGCCTTGGTAAGAGCGGCCTTGCGGTGAGATACGGCAATACATGTGACATCTCTCTCTTTGAAGAGTCCGTCCCATACCAGCTGCTCTGTTTCCACATCAAGCGCACTGGACAGATCATCAAAGATAAACAGATCGGCCTCGGTCATCAGCATTCGCGCTGTTGCTGATCGCTGAATCTGGCCACCAGATAACATGACGCCTCTTGGTCCAACAGGCGTTGCCAATCCTTGATCCAATTGTTCGATGTCTTTATCCAAAACAGCCAGTCGAATGGCTTTTTCCAGCCCTTGATCTACATTCCCCTGTTTACCTTGAACGATATTTTCTCTGAGCGTGTCACTGAACAGCCTTGGAACTTGAGGCGTATATGCAGCTCTAGGTGGCATAAGAAATGTTGCCGGATCTACTCGCTCTCCATTCCAGAGAATTTCACCCTGTTGCTTGGGCAACAGTCCAAGCAGTGTACGAACCAGTGTTGATTTACCAGAACCGATGCGTCCTGTAATGACAAGAAATTGTCCCTGTTTCAGCTTGAAGCTGATGTCTTGTATACCGTTTGAAGATTGCCCATAGCGGTAGCTAAGACCATTTACTTCAAGTTCACGCAATTTCTCCTTCGGCTCTCTTGCTTCATTTACTGGCTCTGGTGGCTCTTCATAAAGGTAGATTTCCCGTTTCTCCATAATCTGATCCTCTTCACCTGGTCGAAATAGTGTTCGCATCCGATCATAAGACACCTTGAGCCTTTTATGCTGAAATACCATGTATCCGAACAAGGAAATGCTGAACCCGATGTTAACGAGATAACTCGTAAATAATGCAAAATCACCAACTGTAAAGTTACCAGCCTTCATTTCGGCAGCACACATTAACAAAATAAGCCCGGTACAGATACTTAGTACATGCTGATTAAGTGACTTCATCCATTGCTTGAACAGATTGTCTCTTAGTGCAGCCTGACGTCGTTCTTCATTCAGCCGATTGAACCGTTTAGAGACATGTTCTTCTGCCTGCCCCAGCTTCAGCGCTTGCACAGCCCCAAACGTCTCGGCAATAAAGCTGGTAATACGACCTGTGGCTTCACGATTAACCTTAGCATACTTTCTTGCACGATTACCTGACAGATTATTCAATAGCGTCACCACCAAGAGCGGTAAAACGGCAACTAGAGTAATCTTCCAGTTAATGTTGGCCATAATCACAATCGACACGACTGCAAAAACCAATCGACCCCAAAAGTCCACCCAGGATTCGATATATTCAACCACTTCATCGACGTCATCCCGGAAACGACTCATCGCCTCACCCGGAGATGCAGGAAGATTCCTTCCCGGCCAGCGCATAATACCAGCCAGCATATTCGTTCGCAAAATAGCCTGAATATGATACATATATGTGACCCAAGCATGGAAGGCGACAAAGAACGTGCCGACACGAGTCAAGCGGAACAACGCGATGAGAATGAGCGGTACAGCAAGCCACATGTAGTCAGTACTTCCGGTTGCTGTCCGGTCAAAGAACCACTGCATACCAAGCCCCATTGCTAGCGGAAGCGAATGAAAGATACACCATAACAAACCGTTAATTAGAAACAGATAAGGCTTAAAGCGAAACAAACGACCTATAAATCCCGTAACATTCATGCCAGTTCCTCCTCTTGGCCCGTAACCAGAAGTCGTGCATAATGGGAGGATGGATTATTCGCAAGCTCCACTCTTGATCCGAATTCCAGCAACCTGCCCCCACCAAGAACCATAATTTTATCCACCTTCTCCAGCGTGGCTAATCTATGCGCAATAATGATACCTGTTGATCGCTTCATTAATTCATCAATAGCAGATTGAAGTAAATTCTCGGTCGCTGCATCAAGTCTTGAAGAAGGCTCATCCAGTATGACCAGACTTGGTTCCGTTAGAAACACACGGGTCAAAGCGAAGAGCTGCGCCTCCCCAGCAGATAAGGAAGAACCTCCTGCAGTCAGGTGTGTATCCAAGCCTTCTGGCTGTGTATCAATCCAGTGATGGAGCCCCAGCCGCTCTGTTGTTTGCCTGATCATGGCATCCGACACTTCTGAATTAAACAAAGTCAGATTGTCACGCAGTGTACCATCAAACAACTGCACATCCTGTGTCACCATCCCCACTCTGCGATACAGAGTCTGTATGGATAACTTCGTAATATCAGTTCCACCGATATGAATCGTGCCCTGATCCAGATTGTACAGACGCAGAAGAACACGGCTAAGACTTGATTTTCCACTTCCCGTGCGACCGATGATGCCCAGCCGTTCTCCCGGTTTCACCACGAAGGTGATATCCTGAAGCACTGGTTTATCCTCATTGTAACTGAAATGCACCTGATTAAACTCCAATCCAAGCGGGCCATCAGGCAAGCTCTCTTCACTTCCATCCTGAATTTCGCTTCGTAAAGACAGTAATTCGCGGGAACGAAGCATACCTGATTTTGCCTTTTGAAACTCCTGTACCTGATCGCCAAGCAACTCAATGGGTTCATTCAACATCTGGCTGTATTGGTAGATCAAAAACAAGGTTCCAATGCTGATCGCGCCTTCAATATAGTAGTGCACGCCGAGAAGCAAAACGACCGTGACGGATACAATAAACATGACCACCGTGGTGTTCCACGGAATCACTCTAAGCATCCATGCCTTTCGACCTTTGAGGAAAACGGTACGCATCGTGCGAAAAAATCGGTTCATCACGTATGGCACATGTCCATTCGCCTGCACATCCTCAATACCAGCAATTCGCTCCTCAATCAAGCTGAACAAGGAAGCACTGGCGGCCCGCTCATTTTTGGAGGACTCCACCCCAAGATTGCGTATAACGACCATGAATAAAATAGATAATAACGTAAATACGGTCATGACCAGTGCGATTGGTACATTAATCGTAAACATGAATCCCAGAATGCCTGCAAGCAGGACAAAACTGCCGATGACCTGCACGATAAACAAGGCGAAGAAGTTCGAAATGCTCGTTACATCGCCATCCACGCGTTCAATCATCTCTCCGGGTGTTTTGACGTTATGAAAACGCATATCCAGCCGCAGGCAATGTTTCAGCAAATCTCCGCGCATCCGGTTTGTTGCTCGCCAGGCTACATCGTTTCCTAAATAACTGACAGCAATCGTGATCAACTGATTGCTCACAGCAATGAGCAGGAAAAGCCCAGCAAGCTGCACCAGATCACCCAGAATTCCGCCGCTTGCAGCCGTATCAATGAATCGCCTGATGATCTGTGGATTTAGAAGCTGTAGCCCTGTTGACGTTAACAACATGATCAGCAACACTGCAAGCTTGCCTTTCACCGGCTTTAAATATCGTAGCAGCCATGACATGGAGCGTTTTTCTGTTTTGGGCACCAGCCCCACCCCTTTAATTAAAAATTTAATTAGATCTATACATTGTCTCGCGCATCATCATTTGAATGTTGAAGTCTTCCAACCGTACTTTTGATTGCTTTCGCTATGATGAATCTTGTATGAGCGAATTGTAATCAGCAAGGCCTCCCGAAGAAACACATTGTTTACAAACGTTAATCATAGTTTATTCTTCCTTTCTTATGGATATAGATTGATCTTCAAGTGACAACTTGGAATTGATGCCAGTTCTTGATTTTACTCTTACTCATGCTCCTTTCCATGCGAACTGTTTAATGGAATGAAAAAAGCCATAGATGAATGAAGTTCATCTACAGCTTGATCGGATCGAAAAGCCAGCCAGAAATGTGACATTTCAGCTTCTTCTCTAACATCGCAGTATGAATGAGCGTCCAGACAGGGTTGCAGTAAGCTGGACTGTCCAAACGTGCTCAATACTCTACCTGGATAATGTCACTATGCTCATGCATATTCAATTATTGGTTGAAGTACCTGCGCTGCCTGATCCATCATGGTTTATCCCACCCGTTCCACATATTTGTTGTTTATTGTATTCGCTCATTCTTTATACGTCAACATAATTATTAACTGAATTGTTATTTACTTCATCTGTCAGAGTCCAATTTGTACAGATTCAGGTGTTTGCTTTTCTCTGCCGACAAGTCGCTTATGTGCTATTACTAGAAAAGGGACCCCGAGTGCTGTCGTTATAGCAATGGGAATAAAGACGGCAAGACCATTCCCCGCACCAAACTGGCTTAACAACACCCCACCAATGACCGGAGCCGCAACATTCCCAATATTGTTGAAACCGATTGTACCAAAATAAGTCCCTTTCCATTCCGGCTTTGCAATTCGGTCGATAAGCATATCCATCATGGTAAAGAGCAGTACTTCCCCTACTGTAAACAGGATGACACTGATCATCATCAGTACAATCCCTTCGGCTAAACCAAATAACAGCAGACTCGCGGCAACGAGCAGATTACCTAGAATTAGCGGTACAAGCGGAGGTGCATTCCGGAACGTACGCACGAGTGGGTACTGGACAACCAGCACGGTGATTGCATTGAGTGAAAGCATATACGAGAACATCTGACTTCCATTTTCAAAGATTGGGCTTCTCGCCAAATACTGCGCTAACGTAGAGCTGAAGTGACCATAACCTAACACACAAAACGTCGTACCAATCAGCACAGGTAAAAATACCCGATCCCGTCCGGTGGTCATAAGGGCTTCGCGCAGACGAGGTGCAGCCACCGCTAGTCGTCCAGGCAGATTGGCGTGATGCAGTTTAAATTGAAGACCCAGAATCAGACCGTACGCGATATAAACAAGCCCCGAGATGACAAAAGGAAACGTCGATTCCGATGATCCTAACTGAAATCCGATAATTGGCCCAAATACGACCCCAAGGTTAATCGCAGCATATCTCAGATTAAATACTAGCAGTTTGTTCTGCGGTGAGGTGATATCGGATAACAACGCTCTTGAGGTTGGCTCAAACACAGCCCGGCACAAACCATTTAACGTATTTGCAACAAAGAACACCCATAAATGCTCGGCTGCCGCAAAAATGAAAAATACAGCCGCCCAACTAAATACCGAAACGAGCATAACGATTTTGCGACCGATTCGATCAGAGATATATCCGCCGTAAAAGCTGACGAGCACTCCTGCCAGTGAGCTTACCGCAACCGTAATTCCCGTCTGGGTCGGCGTAGCTTCAAGCACACGTGTCAGATAGATGGATAGAAACGGAATACTCATAGACGTTACGAGGCGCCCAAACATCGTTCCAATAATAATGGTCCAGGCCAGCGGGTGAATTTGCTTCAAAATATGTTTCATCTTTCATTCTCCTATCTTGCTGCTCTCTCTATCTATCCTGTTGCTGCGAAAATGGATGAATTCTTTCATCCTCATAGGTATAATTGTAAAGATAAAAGGGGGAAGTAAAAGTGTAATGATTCGTTGTCACTTTTCACCTTTATGGAGGAGCTACATACATGGATACGATATACACTCACTTTCTAAGACTAGCTGGCTCTGAAATGCTCTCAATCAAGATCAATGAACCTGTACGTGTAACGATTGAAAATCTTTCCTCCGTTCTCTGCTGTACTCCACGGAATGTAAAATTCATCCTACGAAAGCTGGAGGAGCAGCATTTTATCCATTGGAAACCTGGGCGAGGACGTGGCCATCATTCCGAACTTACACTACTGCGAAGTCTGAATGATGCTTTAGAATTCAACTTTACTGAACTTCTATCCAAAGGCAAACTGAAAGAAGCCATCGAGTTGATTGGAATTGTCCGAATCGATGACTTGATGCGTGAAAAACTGATGCTCACCCTTCATGAACAGATGGGATTTCGCAGTTACACCGAAACCGCCTCTGGTCAGGATACGCTTCGCATGTTGAGATCACGTCAACTGGGTGATTTGGACCCAGCTTCGGTTTATACTGCTTTTGAAACCTATCTACTTGGCCAAATATGCAGCACACTAATTACTTACGACGCCGACACCGATACCTTTTTACCCGCACTTGCACATACATGGGAATCTAACAACGACCATAAAGAATGGGTATTTTATTTGCGAAAAGGGGTTCGTTTCCATGACGGACGTGTGATGACATCTCATGATGTTCAGGCTTCATTGAAGCGTTTATTTGAAACAAATTGTTCGTCTCTATGGCTGTACCGTGATATTAAGCGAACAGAAGTGAACGGCGATTATTGCATCAGGTTTATATTGCATCGTGCGAACCGTTTTTTTCTGCATCTGTTCAGTTGTATTCGCATGACGGTACTGCCGGCGGATCATGACTCAAACCAGACCTTGATCGGCACAGGCCCGTTTCAGATCACCGAGATGAGTGACGATGTGATCAAACTGACGGCATTTGATGCTTATTATGGTTTTCGTCCACATCTGGATCAGGTCCACATCTGGTTTCTTCCTGAGCAGGCTTCAAGCGACGGTTATTATGATTTGCCTGGTACTGAACGGCTTAGTCTGCCTGGAAGCAGTCATGAGAAGCCTCATTATATTGACTATCCTGCACTTGGCTGTCAGTATATGCTTTTCAATTTCAATGTCACGGGTTGTCATCATGCGCTGCCCTTCCGTCAAGCCATGCGCATCGTCTATGACCCAGTCACACTGGTGCATGATTTGGGTAAAAATCGAATTACACCCGCCAGCAGTTTTCTGCCGTGGAAAAGCGCTGCACGGAGCTGGGACGCTGCATCACTCGTCGATGCTCAAGCATTGCTTGAACAATCGGGTTATCAAGGTGAATCCTTCTTGTTATCTTATAAAAAGAACAAAGATTCCGATGTGGCGGAGTGGATGCAACAACGCGCACGTCAAATTGGGTTAAGAATTGACCTGGAGCCTTTTGACGATTATCTGGATGTCGTGAAGACTTCAGATGCACCTTTGATTTTGAGAGAAGAAATACTGGAGGACGACTGGCAGTATGGCATGATTCATTTTTTCAAAAATCAAAGCAATACGCTGCATGAGTACATGACTCCTGAGCTTCAATCGATATTGGATACCTTGCTGGATCCCTTTCCGCAGCTTCCTCACTCCGAGCGTAGCGAGCTTCTGGAGCAGGCTGAAGAATTACTGCGGGAAAATAGCTGGATGTTGTACGGATGTCATATGAACAAAAAAGCAGAATTGCATCAGAGCTTCTACGGCATGCAAACTTCAGAGTTTGGATTCCTAGATATTTCGAAGCTATGGATCAAAAATCCCTAATTTTCAAATGCTGAGCGAATAACAATCAAAAATACAAAAAAACCCTCAGCCCGTTAAAATACGGTTGAGGGTTTCACTAATTATACATCGAAAAGCAGTTATAAATGCGGTAAATCCGTTGTAATTTCGATTATGAAGATCATGCAAGTCATGTACATCCATAGAGATACTGCATCAAGGTTAGCCTTACCGTTCACGTCCGACGAGGTAATCCAGCAGATGTTTTAAAAATGGGATCGGTTTGGGCATTTGACGTAATGCATCGGCAGCAAGACAGTAATGCTCCCACATCGCTTTTTGAGCACCTGTCTCTCCCAGAATGGATACAAAGGTTGAATTATTATTCCGCTCATCCTGACCGGCAGGTTTACCAAGGATATGTTGATCTCCCCCATAATCCAGCAGGTCGTCCCTGATCTGAAAAGCGATGCCTGCATGATACGCAAATGTTTTTAGCGCGTCGATCTCCTCATCTTTTACTTCTGCCAAAATCGCTGGCATAACCAGCGCCGCCTCAAAGGCAATGCCTGTTTTGTAAAAACAGATCGTGTTCAGCTCCTCCAGTGAGAGCAGCTTTCCTTTTGAACCCAGATCCATCGCCTGACCCATACACATATCCTCGGCTTTCATAGCCGAATATTGAATCAGCTTCAGCACCGTTTGCGCATCAAACCGCTGCAGTGAAGATTGCTCACGAATCGCTCGCTGAATCAGGAATAGACCTGTGAGTTCTGCTGTAGCGCTATTATGCAACTGATGAAGCGTGGAACGTCCGCGCCTTGTCTCGGCATTATCCTGTGTAGGCAAATCATCAAAGATGAGAGAAGCGGTATGCATATACTCCATGGATCTTAACAGCGGCATGATAGCCGACTCGCTAAGCCCGTACTCCTGAACACCCATGACCCAAGTAAGGATGGGACGGAGACGTTTGCCATCCCCTTGCAAACTGTAGTTGGCCGCGTCCATCAGCTTCCCCTTCATATCGAGCTCTTCAGCGGCTTTGTCAATTTGTAGTTCTACATTAATCTGTTCACGTACCGTTCGGATCGTCTGCTGGAACGCTTCCTTCTCTTGTTTATCGTTGCTGAGCTGAAGCACAACCTGATCCCGCAGCAATTTGTCCAGAAAGTCCACGTCATCTGCTTTTCGCACCATTTGTTGCACCACGTGATTAAGTTCAGGTTGGCCTGAAGCAAAGATCGTCATGACCTCGTCATACTTCGCCTGACCGAGTCGCTCTCTGCAGCGCTTCAGCCCGTTAATCGCACGATCCAGGATAACCTCTCTTGCCTTAGCGTTCGAATGGTAGACGTCATGGATCAGAAACGAGATGACTGCCCAGTACAACTCATACGGATTAATCAAATCCGGACGCAGATCGCGATATTTCAAATAATACGTGTAAGGTGTCACTGCCTCAGCCTGCATATCATCGAACATATCTGCAAAATCATCCGCGAGTTGATTATAAATCCCGTAATGAAACGTGCGCAGATCAAACCCTTCATCTTCCGGTGCGCTAAGAACAGAACGTACAATCAATCGGGACGACGCCGACTTAATAATAATCGGGATGTACAGGTCTTCATTCGTATAATGGGCATTGGATAATTTCTTGCCACGATCGATCTCCTGGGACTGAAAGAACACATAAGACTGTTCAAAAAAAGTGTGACGCATCTCCTCACGCTGATAATCCCGAATATATTCAAAGGCCTCTCGAAGCTCGGAGTGTACATACCGAATCACTTCAAGCTGCGGCCCCTTCCATTCTCCAAGATCAGGCACAATGCCGGTATGCAAAGCTTGTTGTATCATCGCCGAGTACTGTTCCTTCTCCTGTGTGGTCAGCACCTGGGAATCGAGAAGATCATCTACAAAAGGGTATGTTAAACCGTAGGAATAACCAAGCCTGATGGCTGCATCGAGCTTAGCAATCCGTTCCTTCCGTGGGGTGTCCTCTGTAAGCTCATCGTCGACATGAAGCACGACGCCCAGAATAATCTTGATCAATTTACGTTGTGCCTGCGCCGCGTCGAGTTCTGGGGGAATGTTTGCTGCAACATGTTTTAATTTGTCCATCACCCAGATGACAGCCTCTTCAATCTGTTCTCGCTGTCCCCATCGATATAATGCTGCCGGGCTTATGTAATCAGCCTGACGTTGTGCTTCGCTTGCGATACGCATAAAATACGCTTTGGTATCCTTGGCGATACGCTGAATCTTGTCTTTTGTTTTCGGGTTATCCAGCGCCTGCCCCAGATCACGCATGTAGATATATGAAATGCTGCGATCCAGATAATCATCGATCTTGCCTGTCGCACTGAGCCAATGCATATATTTCTGAGTATCATTGGCATCCGGTTTTCTTTTACCAGCGAACCAGGATAACCAGTTCCAACGATGGATGTGTGTTTTTTGCCAAATCCTGAAATCTTGAATAAGTGCATCTATATGGGTGTTATTAACTAGCTGCTGAGAGAGCTTTGCAAAATACTGAGATGCTTTCTGCTCTGCGAGACGGTAAGCTTCATCTGCATTAGCTTCGGCCTTAGGCTGATTCATAAGTACGTTGTTCATCGGTCGATCCCTCAACTTCGGTTAAAGTTAAACATGTTCCGTTCATGTTCATACCCTATATACGGCGGTTCAGCCGTTTGGTTACGGAATCGTAAATGTCTGAGAGATAAGACAGATAATCAGAATACGGAAGACCATACTTTAACCGCGGTAATCGCAATCAGGAGAAGCAACGCATACCGAAGCAGCCGCACATTAATCATAGAACTTACCCTTGAGCCAATCGATGCGCCAATCAAACTTCCAAGCACGGTGTAGATAATCGGCTCCACTGGAATGTCTCCCGCAGATAACTTCCCAATAACACCTCCTATTGCAGAGATGAAGACAATCGCGAGGGATGAGGCAATCGTTGTCCGAACCGGGATCTTCAGAACAGTCAGCATAACAGGAATGAGTACAAACGCACCACCAGCCCCGACAATTCCTGAAACGATTCCTACGGCAAACGAAGTACTTGAAGCAATCATTTTATTAAACGTTAGCGGTTGGTCTAGATCCAGCCGCCCCTTGCTCGGAACGAGCATTAGAACGATCGCAATGATCGCCAGAATGCCATAAACCAGATGGATCATACGTTCAGCCAGCATGCCTGAGATAAAACCGCCAATTAAACTACCCACCAGAATACTGCTTCCCATATACAGCACAAGTTTGGAATCGATCACGGCGCCGCTAGTCATGCCTGCCTTTGCTTTCCTGCGAAATGCAAGTACGCCCGCAAGCGAGGCAAAGAACACTTGAAACATACTGATGGCTGACACCTGATGAGCCGTGAACGGTTCGAGCCCTGCCATTTCCGGCACATAAAGCAATAGAGGAAAATTAATGATCGCCCCACCGATGCCAAGCAATCCGGAGAAAAACGAACCGATGAGACCCAGTATGAACATGATGAAGAAAAGCAAAAGATCCATCGGTTATACGCTTCCTTTCTTGAAGATAATACGAAGATACAAAACCAAAAAAAGATAAACTTTGATCACAAAAAACATATACAGGACACTTGGATTCGGGTATAATATTTTAAAACCAAGTAATTTAATCAGAAATGAGTGATTAAGCATGTTGAATGTGTTGAAGACACTTTTTGTGAATACATGTCCTCGCTGTAACGAAAAATTACAAGCACATCATGATGAGTTATGCTCAGTCAAAACCTGCACTCATTGTCACTATAAAGAAGAAAGTTATAGCTCACTTGGAGTCCGTATTGTATACGACACCACAAATGGATAAAACGAGTCAGCACTTTTATTGTATCATGAACTTCTAAATTTCGGGATAATTCGACACCATTATATGATGATTTGATTACAAGAGTGAACATGAAAAGGCACAGGAAAATTACCTCCTGTGCCTTTTTGTTCTTTTAAATGCAATATGATTTAGGGTTAGATAACCGTTATTTCGTTTTAAAACTCAGGAAACCATCATCAACCGCCACCGTTGTACCATTCATCGCACTCGCGGCATCACTGAACAGGAAGGTGACCACACTTGCTACTTTTTCCGGCTGGATTAACTCTCCGCGCATATGTTGAGTGGCCAATGCATCCTTCATGGCTTTGTCATTCCCCAGAATCGGAGTTTCGATGAACCCAGGCGCTACACCCAACACGCGAATTCCGTGCTCGGCCAGTTCAAGTGCACCCGATTTGGACATCATCACTACTGCCGCTTTCGCCGCATTGTAGTTGAAGCTGCCGACAGCTGCCACGCTTCCATAGATCGAAGCTGTATTCACAATCGTGCCTTGCACGTTTAATTCAACCATTTTCTTCGCACCGTAATACATGCCGTAGTATACGCTATGTTGATCCACATCAATAACCTTGTGATAGGATTCCGGGTCCATCTCCAGAAACGGCTTTACAAGACCGATACCCGCATTGTTGAAAATCCCGTTGAAGGTTCCATACTTTTCAACAGTCCAGTCAATCAAAGCTTTAATCTCATCCCCTTTGGACACATCCACTTTATAAGCTCCGGCTATGCCACCCGCTACTTCAATCTCAGTCGCAACCTGTTTGGCTCCCTCTTCGTTAAAATCCGCGACAACGATTGTTGCTCCCTGTGCAGATAGTTGCAGTGCTGTTTCTTTTCCAATCCCGCTTGCTCCACCTGTGATAACAATGACTTTTCCCGTATGTTCGGACATAACATAGATCTCCTTTGCTAAATAAAATTGGTTTATAGGTAACTAAATTAATGTTAGTCACTATATAAATGTTTATTAAATAACCATAATAGTCTATCATACTTTTGTCAAATGATGCGATTATGATAGCTCAGCTTGTTACCAAACAAACATTCACCTTCATAGTATTCCCGATTTATACACTGCCAGCATTTTGGATCTTTGTCGTAATCCATATCGTTTTTCTTTCTACAAAATAAATATGAAAAAAAGACGAGCAGCCCTTCCAGATCACCCGTCTTCTGTAACTTTCCTGTTCAAATGCTCAAATGCTCCTTAAAGAGAAGGAAAGATTATTCTTATATTTAATTTAAACTTATTATTCCGTTTGTAATCCGCTCAGCGGTTCCTTCAAGCTGTTGATGTTGTTGATTAATTCTGGAATACCTGTTTTCTCCCAATTCTCAGCGGTAATCCCTTGCTCCGCGACGGAAGTTTCGAATTGGTTCATAACTTCTGTCAGCTGATTATTATAACTAACCAGATTCTCATGAATGTTTTCTCCAATAGCAGGCGCACTCATCTCCGAAAATTCAGCGGCTTCTGCTTGAATTAGATCAATCTTCTCTTGAATCTGACCCGTTACATCCCGGTTATTGATGGCATCTGCTGCAAGTTGCTGTAACTCGGTTCCAGCACTCGATACCTGATTGATATAATCCGTAGCACCGCTTACATAACTCAGACTTTGATTGGCTTGCTCTACAATCGAACAAGCGGATAGCATCAACATACTGGAGGCCACAATAGCTGTAATCATCGTCCTGTGTGTTCTGTTTCGCCTTCGCATGATCATCTCCCTTTCTTCATCTCAGAATGATGGTACCTTATTTCATGATACTTGTTCACAAAGCTACATTGCAAATCAGCCTGCATGCCTAGACATTCCGATGTATAATAGGAGAATCACACAAAAAAGGGATGTCATCATTATGCTTCAGGCCTTAAATCAACGCTTGAACCGCATCATGCCGCTGATTACCCCCACTAGTATTATCATTGGTGTTTTATGCGGCAGTTTTTTATCTTCTTACACGTATTTATCGCCTTGGCTGTTTGCCTTCATGACGTTTGCGGGCAGTATTAGTCTGAGTGTACGAGACTTTGTTAATGTCTTGAAAAAGCCTTTTCCGCTGTTTGTTTGCCTTCTGATCTTGCATTTGGCAATGCCTCTTATTGCGCTAGGCATGGGCCATCTCGTGTTTCCAACCGATGCTTATACCATCACAGGACTTGTTCTCGCTGCAGTCATTCCGACGGGCATTAGCAGTTTTATATGGGTAAGCATCTACAGGGGGAATATTGCGCTTACGCTTTCGATTATATTGATTGATACCTTGCTGGCTCCGTTTGTTGTGCCCGGCGTGTTATCCCTGCTTGTTGGCACAAGCGTCACACTGGATACGGCAGCGATGATGAGCAGCCTATTCTGGATGATTGTTTTCCCTTCGCTGCTCGGTATGCTCCTTAATGAATGGACTAAAGGTGGCATCGTTCCTGTATGGGGGCCTCGCCTTAATCCATTATCCAAATTGTTTATGGCTTCGGTCGTTGCCATTAACGGCTCGGTTGTCGCACCCTATCTGGCTGACTTCAACTGGCGCTTGGCTGGACTGGCGGTAATTATCGTTTTTCTGGCCTCCTTCGGCTATGCACTCAGTTATTTCATTGCGAGGTGGCTGGGCTGGAACGAAGCGGATCAAGTGGCCCTTGTCTTTAACGGAGGGATGCGCAACATTAGCGCTGGCGCCGTTCTTGCGGTTACTTATTTTCCGCCGCCTGTTGCTGTTCCTGTCGTGCTTGGTATGGTATTTCAGCAGATGCTCGCGTCCCTTTCAGGGTACTTGCTCGGCAAGCGTTCACAGCTAATTCGCAACTCGGATAAAACCTCAGCAGCTTGATAACTTCATCCGCAATAGAAAAAGGCTCCGATCTCCGCTAGCGTTTCATCTCAATTGACTGAAATGCTTAAAGAGTATCAGGAGCCTTTTACTTATATATAAGGGTTATCTTGCAATATGTTACAGTTCTACTTTCAGGTTACCAAGCATTTTGGCCACCTCTGGATCATCTATTTTCATAAATAGGCTCTCTCCCGTATCCAATGCATCTATGGATTGCATATCTTCCGAACTGAGCACAAAATCAAAAATGTCAATGTTCTCAACAAGCCTTTCTTTTCGGACTGATTTTGGGATTACAACGATGCTTTTCTGCGTCAGCCACCGAAGCACAATCTGAGCGACGGATTTCTGATGCTTATCGGCAATCGAAGCAAGTGTCTCATTACTGAATAGATGATTGCGTCCCTCTGCAAATGGCGACCACGATTGATGCTGAATCCCATGTTCTTTTAAAAAGGCCGCACTGCTGACTTGCTGCTGAAAAGGATGTGTCTCAATCTGATTAATTGCTGGCACAATTTCATTATGAACCATGAGATCCATCAGACGATCAGGTAAAAAGTTGCTTACACCGATGGCACGGATAAATCCCTCTCGATACAGCTCCTCCATTGCTCTCCAAGCACCATAGTAATCACCAAAAGGCATATGAATCAGATACATATCCAGCTGTTCGAGCTGCAACTTATCCAATGATTTAGCAAATGCTTTCTTTGTGCTTTCGTATCCGGCATCTTGAATCCACAATTTGGTCGTAACAAACAGTTCTTCCCGCGGTAACCCACTGCGTTTAATCGCGCGTCCTACAGCTTCTTCATTCATGTAGCCGGCTGCCGTATCGATCAGACGATAACCTGCTCTTAGCGCTTCATAGACGGTGTTCTCACATTGCTGCGGATCAGGAACCTGATACACACCAAAGCCGATCATGGGCATTTCAACACCATTATTTAATTTTACCGTTTGCATCATATTATTTCCTCCTAAGGTTTTATGGTTTAACTCAAGCAATCAAGCGTTTCTGTCCATAAACTCTATGAACAGCACTGTGTTATTTCGCTTTGAATCAGCTTGCGTTACAATAACCCTAGTACCTTCGTGTAACACGAAGTCAAGCGATTTTGTAGTTCTTTTTTAGGAGGGATCATACATGTTTACGGTTCATGAAGCTGCCTTGATTACAGGGCTCACGGAGCATGCAGTTCGTTATTATACAGATAAAGGTTTGATTCCAAGCGTGCAACGCAACAAAAATAATGTAAGATTGTTTAACGATGAAGCGATCAACTGGCTGCGCGGGGTCAGATGCCTTAAGCAAACGGGGCTGCCGATTGAAGATATCAAAACCTATGTAGATCTATGCCTTGAAGGTGATTCGACCGTTCCGCAGCGCCTGGCTCTTATGATGCAATTCAAGGAAGCAGCGCTCACTCAACTGGAAGAGGCAAAACAGCGTGTTGCGCATCTGGAAGAAAAAACGCTCCATTATCAAGAAATTTTGGAGAAAGGCATTCCTGACATCACCAATCCCGCCCAGTGGGAAACTTCCGGCTCTAAAGCTACCCTAAACTAATTGAATACACCAAAAAACGCCGACATTTCATGTCGACGTTTTTCATGCTGCTCATTGGATGTTACTCATTGTTTATTGGATGACACTCGTTACTTCGGTTGAATATATCCTTCCGCTTTCAACAATTCAGCAATCAGCACGGCACCGCCAGCCGCTCCGCGCAGTGTGTTGTGGGACAATCCTACAAATTTATAGTCATAGAGTGAGTCTTCACGTAAACGACCTGTGGATACCCCCATCCCCCGCTCGATATCACGATCCAGCTGGGTCTGCGGTCTGTTCTCTTCCTCAAAGTACGTAATGAACTGCTTCGGCGCACTTGGCAGAGCCAGCTCTTGAGGACGACCTCTAAACTGAGACCAACGCTCCAGAATTTCATCTTTGCTCGGTTTTTTCTCGAAATTCACAAAAACCGTTGCCAAGTGCCCGTCTGTTACCGGTACACGAATACATTGTGTTGTAATCAATGGTGAAGACGCTTTAACGATCTGATTGTTCTCTACACTTCCCCAGATACGTAGCGGCTCCTGCTCACTTTTTTCTTCCTCGCCACCAATGTAAGGAATCACGTTATCCAGCATTTCAGGCCAGTCCGTAAAGTTTTTGCCTGCTCCAGAAATGGCTTGATATGTGGAAGCTACAACCTGTGTCGGGTTAAACTCACGCAATGCATGCAGCGCCGGCACGTAGCTTTGGATGGAACAGTTTGGTTTTACAGCGATAAAACCTGTAGTTGTACCCAGACGTTTTTTCTGAGCTTCAATAACTGCCAAGTGGCCCGGGTTAATCTCAGGAATAACCATTGGCACATCTGCTGTCCAGCGGTGAGCGGAGTTGTTGGACACGACAGGTGTACCGGTTTTGGCATAAGCCTCTTCCAGCGCCTGAATTTCATTTTTTTTCATATCCACCGCACAGAAAATAAAATCAACCTGGCTTGCAAAAGCTTCAACCTGAGATGCATCTTGCACCACAATGTTTTTTACCGGCTCAGGGATTGGAACCGCTAGTTTCCATCTTCCCTTTACAGACTCTTCATACGTTTTGCCTGCCGAATTGGCACTTGCTGAAATCGCTGTTACTTCAAACCAAGGATGTTGATCCAGCAGGTCTACGAAACGTTGACCCACCATTCCTGTTCCTCCGACAATACCGACTTTTAATTTTGCTGACATGGAATCATCATTTCCTTTCGATTTAAGTTAGATCATCTGTTACTGTCATCGTACATGGGATACTGGAAACTGTATTACCCTTTCATTCACACTATTCAGGTCCATCCAAAGCGTGTAATCCCAGCTCCGAAAAAACCAAAAAATCCCATCCCCAAGACAAAAGTCTCAGGGACGAGATTGAACACTCGTGGTACCACCCAGATTCGCAAATATGTCGCCATATTCACCTCTTCAAGTATGTGATGGATGACCAAGCTACCTATATAAGTTAAAATAATTATTTACACGAGCACTTCGATGACGGAATAACCTTCCTCGCTGTTATCCCCAGATTTCTTGATTCCCTTTTAGTAAGGGGAAAATCCGGTGATAAAGGCGAAGCTTATGCTTACGATGTAGCTTTCTTACAGAAAGCTTTTAGCTTCGCTTCTCCAGGTTTTTTCTGCCCTCTCCGTTATTGTGTAAAATAAAAATTCAACTAATTGAGATACCTGTCTTCATCCGTTTATACTCTAGCTCTATAACAGGAGCGCCTGTCACACCATCCTTCAGCGTAAGCCAATTCCGATGTGCTGCTCAGAGTCTTTATTCGATAAAAGGTTCTTTGCCCCTTTTCAGCTACCGGAGCTCTCTGATGAAAGAAACATTTTTATCTACTCATCTCGTCGTTGCATTTGATATTGCGATTATAATATCAAAATTCCAGTACGGAAGTAAACACATTTTTTTTAAATGCTATGCCAGTTCACTTATTATTTCATTATTTACCTCTTAACACAATACATAACAAAATAACTCATCCAATTATAACCAAAAAGGTAAAACCAAAATAGCCCCCATACAGGATAATCCCGTCGGAGGCTTGGTTAAGGTTAATCTTAGTTTAACTGAACAGAGACTTCATTACATTTTACCCGGGTATTGAGGTTCGTGCACATCATCTGGAACCGTTTCGTCAAAGACATCTTGACCCGGATAATCTCGCACTTCTCCCTCATGCAACTCATGGTTCTCATAGTCAAAACGGTGTGCGGTTCTCTGATCTGCTCGCCACGGCGAGCTTTTCCCAAGCGACTCAGACAGCAAGGATGAACCGTAAGGGCCCTCCGGAAATTCTTCAAGCGTAATGTCATTCCGCTGCGACTCTACAGTGGACACGTCGGTATATTCACGCCTTTCTTCCTGCAAAAACTTCTCTTCCATCACTCGTCCCTCCTGATCGTCTTGAGATGATCAACGCACCTTTAAGGTGGGCGAAACGGGAAGTTTTTATGCATTTTTCTTGGAAAACACTGCGTTTCTGGTGCTGATACGACAAGCAAATCAGCACCTTCATCTTCGTCTCTACCAATGACGCACCGATACCAGTACAACAAACACAAGCAGTCCAAGGATACTAATCCAGGTATCCCGCCTGCTCCAGGACAGAAGTGAGGAACGAGCGCCAAACGCGCCGTTCTCTCTCACCTTACGCATCTCCATCGCAATGGTCATATCCTCAGCGCGCTGGAACAACGCCATGATTAGAGGAATAATCATAGGCCCCAAGTCTCGTACACGAACCGTATTTGGCTTCAAAGCCACTTTTCCGCGTGCCCGTACGATCAGCGAAAATCGCTGCCACTCACTCCAAATCATTGGAATAAATCTAAAAACCAACGATACAGCCAGAGCAAACGAAGCTACAGGGAGCCTGATTTTCCGCCCGTAAGCCAGCACCCAGTTCAGTCCCTCAACCATGTGTCCATATGGCGTCGTAAGTGAGAACCACAGACTTGCAAGGGTTACGATGAACAAGCGGTAGAGATTAAGTAATGTTCCCTCAGCCTGAGTTAAGGAAAAGCCCAGTTGAATCCCGCTTTCTCCTGTGGTCAGAGTACTGCCCGATAATGCTGTAGAAAGAACAAAAAACAAAACAAGTGGTTTCATCAACTTGATACAACTCATCAGCATCTGTCGAGGCAAGATAGCCAAAGCACCAGCTACTGGAATTAAAGTTAACGTCAGTCCTCCCCAATGATGCTGAAGCATCGCCGCTGTAACAAGCAACATATACAATACCCATTTCAAACGCGGGTCCATCATGCTTTTCAGACGGCCGAAAGAACTGGAAGAACTCGAAGAAGACTCTGGTCTTTCGCTAACGTTCAACAAAGAGTCTGTTATTGAAGAAACAGAAGATCCACGCCCATCTTTTTTTGAAATGAAAGTTGCAGCCGTCCTTGTACATGCCCAGTGTGTCATCGCAACAGTGTCATTGTCACTCTCCGCGTTGAGAGAAGTATCCTTCATCTCCATCCCGGACCGTAAAATAGATTCCGCCATCTCTTCCGGGGTCATCGCTTGAGAACTGATCTGCACCCCTGCCTCCCTCAGTTGCGCCGCAAGTCGCATGGATGGAGGTAGACCGATTCCCGCTTGCACTAATAACTCCGGATGCTTATATAGTTCCAGCGGCGTTATATCTGCTCTCAGGCGCCCTTCCCTCAATAAAAGTACACGATCTGCATGTGGTAGAAATGTATCCAGGTCGTGCGTCGCAATGACGGCTCCTCCGCCTTCCACACGATGCTCATCCAGGGAATCAAGCAGCAACCTGATACTCTGTGCCTCAAGCCCTGCGCTAGGTTCATCTAACAAAAGCCAGTTTGGCTTCGTCACATAACCAAGTGCAAGCCCTAATCTGCGCTTCTCTCCACCGCTAAGTGCAAAGGGAGACCTGTCCAAGTGAAAACGTCGCTCCCTCTCATCTCCTCTAAGCGGGTCCCAATGAGCCAAGGTTTCTTCGATCCGCTGTTCCTGCTCAGCATCACTCAAACGATAAGGGCGAAGGGAATATAACAGCTCTCGCTTAATATTTCGAGCAAACAATTGTTGCTCTGGAAACTGGAACACAAGTCCCACCTGAAACAAAACAGATTGAGGTACCTTGCCATTATGCCACATCGGCTCTCCTGCAAGCATAATGTCCCCAGAATCCGGCTGCTTGAGACCAGCCATCGTTTGCAGCAGCGTTGTCTTGCCAGAGCCAGTGCAGCCCAGAAGCAGTGTGATCTCACTGCGGTTCAGCGTTACCGAAATATGATCAAGTAAGGTTCGTTTCGTTTCATCATGAACTCGCACGTATATATTATTAAGTTCAATCACCAACGCGCAGCCTCCTTCGCAAGCTGCTCAGGCCGAAGAGGGTTAACATCCTGCAGTTTCCCGCGCTGTTTCAAGATCAGACACGTCTTTACCGTGAAAGGCGGTTCCAGCCCGGCCTCTTCACAAGGAGATAGATGCCATCCGTACGACTTCGTATCTGATTTTGCTTCCATTGCTGTGACCTCTGGATAGAAAAAAGACTCCGGTATGCCGTCATAGACACATTTCCCCTTACTCATAGCCATAATCCGATCACATAAGGTCGCTTCCTCCAGATGGTGAGTAATCCAGATTACTGCCGTACCATGGCTTGTGACGGACTGAACAATACGTTCTATGCGGTCTCTCGCATCAGGATCAAGCATCGCTGCAGGTTCGTCCATAACCAGTACATCCGGCTTGACCGCAAGGGCAGTAGCAATGTTAAGTAACTGTTTCTGTCCACCGGACAAACGTGCGATCACTGTGTCCAGCGGGTGGTGAAGGCCAACTAGATGCAGCGCTTCTTGTCGCCGTCTCGCCTTCTCCTCGCCGGATATATGTAAATGCGATAAAGCAAAATGAAATTCTTCTTCAATCGTATCCCCCAGCACCTGTGCTTCGGGCTGCTGTAATACACCACGAATGACCAGACTTGCCGGGATATTTCGCTCCCCACCGGATACAGGAATGAAACCGAGCAGCAATCCGGCTAGCGTACTTTTCCCACTGCCATTTGCCCCCACGATACTTAACCACTCTCCCGCTTTAAGCGTAAGCGAGACACCGTCCAGCGCCTTTTTAACTTCACCGCTTTCAGCAGCATAGTACACACGGACATCTAGCAATGAAATGATAGGTAACTTGTCTTGCATTTATAAATTAGTCCTTTCACATTCTGAAATTATATGATAACATGCTAATCGTCAACCATGTTAATTGGTTTGGTTAACAATAATTCTATCAAAATCGAAAGGATTGTACAAACATGAAATTATCATTGCGAGGCATTGTATTTAGTGCACTTATGGCTGCCATTCTCGTTATTTTCGGATACATAAGCATCCCTCTTGGCTTTTCACCTGTACCAATCACTTTACAAACTTTAGCAGTGATGCTCGCTGGTGGACTGCTTGGGCCACTCTATGGCTTTCTCAGTATAACCCTTGTCGTTGTGCTTACAGGACTTGGTTTTCCTCTGTTACATGGTACAGGCGGCCTTGGTGTGCTACTGGGGCCAACCGGGGGATACGTAATTATGTGGCCGTTTGCCGCATTGCTGATTGGCTTACTTCTTTCTAAAGTGCAGATTCGAGGAATCAAAGGTTTTTCGCTTGCTTTTATTATTATTGAGCTGTTTGGATCCCTATTAAACTATGTCACAGGTGTTCCTTGGCTGGCATACCGATTCAGCATGTCGTTATCGGATGCGATGATTCAAGGTTTCTATCCCTACATCATCGGGGATCTGATCAAAGCCATCTTTGCCACAATGATCATTGCTCCAGTTCGCATGGTATATCCACCTCATCGTTTGACAAGCAATGTACACTCCGGCGTAGTGAAGGCGAACTAACGCAAGCTTCCTTCCATAGCCAGTTAACCTTATTACGAACGCACAACAAACAACCGCCACAGATTTCTTGGCGGTTGTTTGTTTAATGCTCTATCTATCTCTGTCTAACTCTATGGAGACAAACACGCTGTTCTAATGACTTAGGCTTTATTACCTTCAGTTCCAACAATTTTCAAGAGCATATCCTTGTTGCTTACTTGTCCAGTAGCTTGCGGAACAACATCATTGTAATCTGCCGAATTCGTTACAATGATTGGAGTTACGATAGGATAACCGGCCGCTTTAATCTGTTCAATATCGAATTCCAGTAGCAGATCACCTGCCTTCACTCTATCGCCTTCCTCGATGTAAGAGATAAAATGCTGTCCATCAAGTTTGACCGTGTCTACACCCACATGCACCAGAATTTCAGCACCTGAATCCGAAACAACAGCAAGCGCATGTTTCTTTTTAAAAGCGACTGTTACCGTTCCATCAAAAGGAGCAACAACCCGTCCTGTTGATGGCTCAATTGCAATCCCTTTACCCATCGCGCCTGAAGCAAACGCCGGATCTGGAACCTCAGCCAAATCAACAATTTTACCTTCAATCGGGCTTAATACCTCTTGATCGGAAGTAACAGTAACCTGAGCAGATGACTTCGAAGAAGCATCTTTACTATGTGTAGCTGTTGCTCCAGCAGATGGTACGGATTCTACCTTTGTTTCTTCATCATCGACAGGGTCTTTGAAGCCCAGGATATACGTTAATACTGCGGAAACAATGAACGATGTGACAATACCGATAATCAAACCCGGAAAACCTTGACCACCCGGTCCGTAGAAGATCGGCAAAGTCAGCAATCCAGGCGCACCGGAAGCAAAAGCTTGCGTACCTGCCTGACCGATAATGGCTCCACCGACAGCACCACCGATAACCCCTGCAATAAATGGACGTTTCAGCGGCAATGTAACACCGTAAATGGCCGGTTCGGTGATCCCGAACAGAGCTGTAAGTGTTGAAGAACCAGCGAGTGTTTTCAATTTTTTATTTTTTGTTTTGAGCATGACACCAAATGCTGCACCCGTTTGAGCAAAGATAGAAGCTGTCGCTGCTGGCTTCACACCGTCTTGACCATGTACGGCAATGTTGTTAATAAATACAGGCACCAGACCCCAGTGTACACCGAAGATAACGAGCAACTGCCAGCTTGCACCCATCACAGCTCCGGCGAGTAAAGGGCTGAATCCAAATGCAGCCACCATCGCCGATGCAATGCCATTACCAACGTATACACCAAATGGTCCGAAGACAAGCAATGTGAGCGGAACCATAATAACAAGCAAAAATAGCGGTGTAACAAAGTTTTTAATACTATCGTGAAGTATCTTGTTAAAAAACTTCTCTAGCTTGCTCATCACAATAACAGCTAGAATAATTGGAATGACGGTCGAAGCATAACTCATCAGGACTACAGGAATACCGAAAAAGTCTGTCGGCGTTCCGTCCGTTTTCAATTGAATAATGGTTGGATAGATCAATGCTCCTGCTATCGTCAATGCGACAAATGCATTTCCTTGGAACTTACGTGCAGTTGTAACCGCTAACAGCAGTGGCAAGAAGTAGAACAAACTATCTGCCGCTGCATACAGAATGATATAGGTCGTGTCTGTCTTTTCCAGCCAACCCACATTGTTTGCAATCAGCAGCAACCCTTTTAAAATACCGGCTCCCGCCATTACACCAAGGAGCGGTGCGAAGATACTGGAGATGACGTCAATGATACCGCCTAACCCCTTAACCTTTTTGCCGCTTTTTTCTTTACTCGATGAATCGTCCAAAATATTGCTGATCTGACCAATTGCCTGATACACTTCGGGGACCTTGTTGCCTACAACAACTTGGAATTGTCCTCCGTTTTCTTTAACGGCAATAACACCTTCTGTTTTCTCCAGACCTGCTTTATCAGCCTTGGAGTCATCCTTCAATACAAATCGTAAACGTGTTGCACAGTGAACCAGTGATTCTACGTTTTTCTCACCGCCGACCCGCTCCACAATCTCTCTGGCCAGTTTCTCTTGACTCATGATTTGCCCTCCTACTTGTTGTCTAACAGTCTTTTTACCGATTTTTTGCACACAAAAAACCTAAGCCTTGAGTAAACGGACATAAAATTCCGAAATACACATGACTTAGGTTTTGCCTGCATAACCAGTAACAATCCCAGTTAAATCGTATTCAATTCCTGTTACAAACATAATATTATAATATACCCATTTATGTCAATAATTAAAATGTTAACGATTCACGACACGTTCGATATGAACCGTAAGATATAACTTTTCCTCATTGGTGAGTTCATGATCATATTCTTTTTTGACAAATAATGCGATTTTCTCTACACATGCTGCTGCTTCAGGATGTTTCTCCTTAATCATGTCGTAAAAATGATCATAATTGTTGTCATAATGCGTTCCACTAAGCACTCGCTGGGAGAAAAACTTGAGGTGTGTGATAAAACGGAAGTAACTGAGAGACTCCTCATCAAACTCCATTTTGAAATGATACTTGGCGATATTAATAATCTGCTGGATAAACTTCGTAATATTCATCGTCGTAATGACTTCTTCGTTCATTTCCGCATTCACAATATGGAGCGCAATAAAGGCCGCTTCATCTGGTGGGAGCTCGACATTCATCCTAGTATTAATCTGCTCCAGCATGCGCAATCCCAGCCCGAACTCCGCTTTGTACAATTGCTTGATCTCCCACATCAAAGCATTCTTGATCTCGATTCCCTCATGATAACGCTCGATGGCAAAGTGAATATGATCTGTAAGCGAAACATAGATGTTCTCGTTCAGTTTACGCCCCAAATTGTCACGTGCATGGGCAATCATCTCCTCCACAATCTCAACAAGTTCCATCGGAACTTCCCGCAGAAGCGTTTTAAAGTTATCGGATGTCTGTTTGTTTTTCAAGGCAAATACTTTTTGAATGCGGGTCTCGTCTACTTTATCTCCCGGCTTCTTCTTAAAGGCAATCCCACGTCCCATCACCACAAGCTCTGCTCCGTCGGCCTGATAGATGCTAATGACGTTATTGTTGATAACCTTTGCTATTTTCACTTCAATCCCCCCGTCACGTTCCACTCTCTAGTCGCCAAGATATATCCAATTATGGGCATGCAAAAAAACCTGGAGCATCACAAAATAAACAAGACGCGGCGGTCTGCTTTTTTTGGTGCTCAGGTTTTGCCTACGCGTGTGATGTAGTAACAATCCCAGTAACGATATATTTGCGTCAAGTATAGCGTGAACTGCGTCATATGTCAACGCTTTCAACGAGCAGACATGAGGAAGTTGCATGAATCATGCAACTTCCTCATGCTTGGAAACAGCTGCTCTCAAAAAACTGAGATTACTTGTCTCCCAGGTCTGTACCGCCAGAGGCAATGACATTTTTATACCATTCGAAGCTTTTCTTTTTGATCCGAGTCAACTCGCCTTTACCTTCATTGTCACGATCCACATAGATGTAACCGTAACGTTTTCTCATCTCCCCGGAAGAGGCACTGACAATATCAATGGGCCCCCAGCTGGTATAACCGATGATGTTGCAGCCATCCTGAATGGCTTCCCCCATCTCAGCTACATGGCGTTTCAAATAATCGATTCGGTACGAATCATCGACTTCACCCTCAGGGCTCACCTCATCATGTGCACCAAATCCATTTTCCACCACAAACAGAGGTTTCTGATAACGGTCATGTAGCTGATTCGCCGTAATACGGAAACCCTTGGGATCAACCGTCCATCCCCATTCCGATTTTGCCAAATATGGATTGGCTATAGAACCGAACACGTTACCACTGGTCATATTTTTGTTCACTTCAGGGTCTGTACTGGTTGTCCGACTGGAATAATAGCTGAAGCCGATATAGTCTACTGTGTTGTTTCGCAAAATGTCAGCATCCTGCGGCTCCATCACAATGTTCAGGTTGTGATCCTTGAAGAAACGTTTGGCATAACCCGGGTACTCCCCACGTGATTGTACATCGATGAAGAAATAGGATTCTCTGTCCTTCTCCATCCCCTGGAATACATCTTCCGGGTTACATGTGTACGGGTAGAAGCTGCCTGCTGCGAGCATACAGCCAATCATGGCATCAGGGATGATCTTATGGCAAGCTTTAACGGCAAGCGCACTTGCAACGAGTTGGTGGTGTGCCGCTTGATATTGAATCTCTTTGATATTGTCACCTTCGTTAAATGCCAGTCCGGCACCAAGGAAAGGAAGATGAAGCAGCATATTGATCTCGTTAAACGTCATCCAGTATTTCACTTTATCTTTGTAGCGAGTAAATACCGTTATCGCGTAGGTTTCAAACAAATCCACCAGTTTGCGGCTTCTCCAGCTGCCATACTTCTCAATCAGATGTACAGGCACATCGAAGTGAGCCAGCGTAACCACAGGCTGGATGCCATGTTTCAAGAGCTCATCAAATAGATCATCGTAAAATTGTAAACCCGCTTCATTCGGCTGTGCATCCTCACCTGTCGGGAAAATCCGTGCCCAAGCGATCGATACACGTAATGCTTTGAACCCCATTTCGGCGAAAAGAGCGATATCTTGCGGGTATCTATGATAGAAATCGATCGCTTCATGTGATGGATAAAACTCGCTAGCGAGCGGTGTAAACGCGGGTACATTTCCTTTCATAATGCTTCTACGGTTTTCTCCCGTTGGCAGCAGGTCAACGATGCTCAGCCCTTTACCACCTTCAAGGTATGCTCCCTCTGCCTGATTAGCTGCAATTGCTCCACCCCACAGAAAGTTCTCAGGAAATTTAAATGTTGTCATTCGTATTCTCCTTTCAAATATGTAACTCCATGATCCGCCCCTTTTCTGTCCTCCAGATCTGCCACTTGGAAAATAGAAAAGACCCGAACCAGCCTGTATACACTATGACGTGTATCACAAGCCAGCTCAGGTTATGCCCGTATTCGGTAACATTCCCAGAAAACATTATGCGGATTAGATAAAACATTACCAAGAAACAGGAAATATGTCAACGCACGCAATTTAATTAAACATACCTATTGGCTCAGTTAAAGGTCATTTTTCTCTATGCCATCGCTATTTCTCAGTTGCTTATAATTTGTAAAACGCGGCACAGTTATCACCAAAAATCATTTGTTGCTCTGCCTCTGACAAGCTGTGAACATGCATTTTCAGCAGATCGAAAACCTGCGCATATGTTCCTGCTACGGTACATACCGGCCAGTCCGATCCATACATCACTCGCTTAGGTCCAAAGGCTTGAAGCACAGTATCCAGATAGGGGGCAAAGTCTTCCTGGGTCCACTTATTCCAATCTGCCTCGGTGACCATACCAGATAATTTGCAATAGACATTTGGATACGTGGCAATCGCTTCGATGGTTTCCTTCCAAGGCGAACCGATTCCCGCCTTAATGTCCGGTTTAGCCAGATGGTCAATGACAAAGCGCTGCTGTGGGAACTTTTGAACCAATTCCACGGCATACGGCAGTTGTTCCTTCGATACGAGCAAATCGTAGGCTAGATTGTGCTGTTCCAGTAGGGCAATCCCTCGTTGAAAATCCTCACGCAGCACAAACTTTACATCAGGCTCGTCCTGGATGACATGACGAACACCCTTCAACCAAGGGTTAGCCGCAAACTTTTCTAGTTGAGATGAGACTTCCTCAGAGCAGAGATCTACCCATCCCACAACACCTTTAATGAAATCATGCTTATCCGCGAGTTCGAGCAGCCACTCGGTTTCTTCAAGACTTTGCCTTGCCTGCACAGCTACACAGCCCGAGACGCCAGAATCCGTAAGGATTGGCTCTAGGTCTTCCGGCAGAAATGAACGCTGAATCACACTCATCTCTTCACCGATCCATCCATAGTCACGGATGTTATAATTCCAAAAATGTTGATGTGCATCGAGTTTCATGATATGTGTCCTCCTGTGTTGTCCACGTTAGTTCAGTGTACTGCCTTTCATTTAAATATAAATCAAATGCAGCAGATAAGCACTAATATCCGAATGAATTTTATTCCAATTGTGATGGTATTTCCTTCCTGTCAACTGTGATATATTTACTGTTCAGAAAACGCTTTCAGTATTTTAGCTTCATCATCTTGTTTTGAAAAGGAGATGTTATTGATGCCAAAAAAACGAAAGTCCATCCTCTCGATCTCCGTGGCTGCCGCCTTGTTTCTGTCCTTGTTCTCGACGGCGATGACTTCTGCAGCTACAGACAACCTCGAACCCACCAGCAAACCAGCCCCCGTAAGTAAAATGCAAACCTATGTTAACGCGATGGAACCAGGCTGGAATCTGGGTAACTCGCTGGATGCTGTGGGGGATGATGAGACAGCTTGGGGCAACCCACGCATTACGAAAGAACTCATACAATCGATTGCCGATCAAGGGTACAAAAGCATACGTATCCCCGTTACCTGGGAAGCTCACATTGGTGACGAACCGGATTACAACATTGACGTTGCTTACATAAATCGGGTTCAGGAGATCGTAGGCTGGGCGCTTGATGCTAACCTCTATGTGATGATCAATCTGCATCATGATTCCTGGCGCTGGATTAGCACCATGGAGAAAGACTATGATCACGTTCTTGCGCGCTACAATGCCATTTGGACACAGATTGCAAACAAATTCAAAGATGCACCCGAGAAACTGATGTTCGAAAGTGTCAATGAACCCCGCTTCACCGAAGGTGGCACTACGAATGCAGACACGGGATACCGCATGCTGGATACGTTAAACACGTCTTTTCATCATATCGTAAGATCGTCCGGCGGTAACAATGACACCCGTCCACTTGTACTGCCTACCATGCATACTTCATCGGCTCAGCCTGATCTGGATGCGCTGAATCAGACGATTCAAAAGCTGGATGATCCTAATCTCATCGCTACCGTACATTATTACGGGTTCTGGCCTTTCAGCGTGAACATTGCGGGATTCACCAAATTCAACGACGAAGTACAAAAGGACGTTACCGATACGTTTGACCGCGTTCACGATGCCTTTACAGCCAAAGGCATTCCAGTCATCATCGGTGAGTACGGTTTACTCGGGTTTGACCAGCATACAGGTGTGATTGAACAAGGTGAGAAATTGAAGTTTTTTGAATTCGTTGGACATTACTCACGTCGAAAACAGATGACCACCATGCTTTGGGACAATGGACAACATTTTGGACGCACTAGCTATACTTGGTCAGATCAACAACTGTTTGATATGATCCGGGCTAGCTGGAACGGACGTTCATCCACAGCAGAGACCGATCAAGTTTATCTGAAACAACATGAACCCATCCAGAATGTAAAAATTACTCTCCATTTGAATGGAAACCGCTTCTTTTCTCTGAAAAATGGTACAGCTCCGCTTCTACGAGGTAAAGATTACACGATTCGAAACGGTGTGCTCACTTTAACATCAGATCTACTCTCCCGATTAACAACTGAAGGCAAACTAGGTGTAAATGCTACACTGACAGCCGGTTTTAGTGAAGGTGCAGACTGGACGCTGCATATTATTCAATACAACACACCTGTGTTAAGTGACGCACAGGGTACAACCAGTGCTTTCGCTATTCCTGTCACATTTGGTGGCGATCAGCTCGCAACGATGGAAGCGACCTATGCCAATGGAGAAAATGCTGGCCCTCAGAACTGGACATCATTTAAGGAATTTGCCTATACGTTTAGCCCGGATTATGATCGCAACGTCATTGAACTGAAACCCAACTTTTTTAACGAAACCAAAAATGGCGAAATCCAGCTCAAGTTCCATTTCTGGAGTGGTGCTGTGATTGAATATACCCTTACGAAAAATGGCACAAGCGTTAAGGGCACAACAATAGATTGAATAACGTACAAGTCAACCTTCATACCTTGATTGTAATGAGGATTGAGGAGGAGTTGACATGTTTAAACGTGTAGATCGTCTTGCCATTGAATTGCCTATTTCGAATAATCCGGATCCCAACGGAGCTAGTGCAGTTCAGGAATTGCTAGGTGGAAAATATGGCGAGATGTCGACGCTGAACAATTACATGTATCAGTCGTTTAACTTCAGAGGCAGATCCAAGCTGCGTCCTTTCTATGACATTGTCGCCAGTATTACGGCGGAAGAATTCGGTCATGTCGAACTTGTCGCCAACACGATTAATTTGATGCTCGAAGGCTCAACGTCACCTGGCGAACCAGACTCCACACCGCTTCGCATAGCCAAGGATTTACGTATGACTTCACATTTTATTGAATCCGCGCAGACAGCGCTGCCCTATGATTCCATGGGAAGACCCTGGAATGGCTCGTATGTCTTCAGTAGCGGTAATCTGATTCTGGATCTGCTTCATAATTTCTTTTTGGAATGTGGTGCAAGAACACACAAAATGAGAGTGTACGAAATGACCGACAACAATACGGCTCGTGAGATGACGGGTTATCTGCTTGTCCGAGGCGGTGTACACATTCTGGCATACGCCAAAGCACTGGAGATTGCGACCGGGGTCGACGTGACCAAGCTGATTCCGATCCCCTCTCTAGACAACAAAGCGTTTGAGACTACCCGCAAATGGGAAGCCATGGGTGAGCAACGCCGATTGTACACGTTCAGTGACAAGGATTATCAGCAGATTGCCCAGATATGGAAAGGTGTGCATCCTACCGACGGGGGTAAACTGGAAGCCTTTGCAGGTTTACCGGGATATGGAGGGCCAATTCCTGAACTTCCCGACTTGCCAGAAGAATTCGCTCCTGGTATATCCCCAGAAGACTTTCTTCAGATTGCAGAACGACTTAAACGGAATGCCGGACTGTAATAGCATCAGAAAAAGGGAAACCTGCGGAGGATGTCTCCACACGGTTTCCCTTGATTTTTGTAATTTTTATCGTAACCTGATGTACCCTTTTTAAAGCAATGATTTAAGATTTAAGAAAGTTCATAGGGCTCTGTAACGGTTTACGTTGTTTTACGTGGCATTCACTTATTGCGGCTCCGTAAACTCTATCGTCAGCACTTTTCTTCCGTTCGCTTGCACAATGCCATTTGATATCGCTGTCACAGAAGCAATGGCGTCGTTCCCGCTTGGAATTAACACGGGTGTAATCAACGGAAGCCCAGCCTCCTCGATGATTTCCATATCAAATTCAATGAGAAGTTGCCCCGCAAGCACGGTATCTCCGCTTTTCACATGAGTAACAAAGCCTTTTCCTTTCAAACCGACGGTATTGATGCCGATGTGAACCAGCAGTTGAACTCCTGTCTCATGTTCTAAAATAACTGCATGTTTACTCTTATCCATGACATGGGCAACAACGCCATCAAACGGAGCATATACTTTGCCTTCGGATGGCTCAATGGCGATGCCCTCTCCCATATGTTTTTCCGCAAATGCCGGATCAGGCACCTGCTCCAGTTCAACGATTGTACCATGGATCGGGGATGCGATCTCCAGCTGTTTCACTTTGGGACGAGATGCTGCGTTGACCGATTCCGTTACCGATGTAGAAGTAGATGAAGCTACGCCCGATGCAGATGAAACAATCGTCGATTCCACAGACAAACCGTTACCGGAAGCTGTCTCTACAGATTGATCTTTATAACCGAAGAACCATGTCAGTGCAAAAGCAATCGCCATTGCCGTTACGTTGGACAAGATATACAAAGGCAATTGACTATTCAGATACAGAAGTGTTCCGGGAATTACCGTCACGGCCATACCCGTACCTTGCAGATGGAAGAGCGAAGCGATGAAGCCACCTACTGCTCCCCCGATCAATCCCATCACAAACGGTTTCATATAACGCAGATTCACACCAAAGATTGCTGGTTCAGTGATACCAAGGAATGCCGATAACGATGAAGGAAGCGCGAGTGCTTTGAGCTTCATATTTTTGGTTTTCAAACCCACGGCAAGACATGCCGCCCCCTGTGCAGCCATCGCACATGTAATAATCGCGTTAAACGGATTGAAACCCGTTTTCTCAAGCAATTGAATCTCCAGAAAGTTAAAGATATGATGTACACCCGTAACCACGATAATCTGATGGAAGAAGCCAATTATAATACCAGCGATTCCGTAAGGCAGATCGAGTACAGCCGTTGTGCCGTGCAGCACCCACTCTTCAAGTGAGTGAAATACAGGGCCAATGGCGAATAGTCCCAGCGTGATCATTACCGTTAGCGTAATAAATGGAGTTAAAATCAAATCCAGTGCCTCAGGCACACGTCTACGCAATACTTTTTCAAACTTCGCACCAAGCAAACCTACAAAAAAGGCAGGCAGTACCGAGCCCTGATATCCTACGACGGGAATAAAGCCGAACATATGCAAGGGTTGCGCCGAACCATCAGCTACAGCATAAGCATTCGGCAGCGCTGGATTCACGAGCATTAGGCCAAGTACAATCCCGAGAACCGGACTCCCGCCGAATACGCGGAATGCGGACCAGGCGACAAGCGCAGGCAGGAACGCAAAAGCTGTATCCGTTAGAATCTGCGTGAACAGCAGAAAGTTTGGGGATATATCATCAGGCGTCGCACCGAACCATGCCAGAATTTCATTTTGCGTAAGCAGACCGCGCAGACCCATGAACAACCCTGTTGCCACAAGTACAGGAATAATCGGAACAAAGACGTCACCAAATGTGCGAATAGCCCGCTGAAATGCATTGCCTTCCTTTTTTCCCTGACTCTTCACATCTTCTTTCGATGTCCCTTCGATCCCCTGCTTCTCCACCTCTTCAAAAATTCGGTTGACCGTACCTGTGCCGAAAATAATTTGATATTGTCCCGAGTTGAAAAAGGCACCCTTCACCTTGTCGATGTTCTCAACTTGTTTCTGATCAATCTGCTCTTTATCCTTCACCATGATGCGAAGCCGTGTTGCACAATGTGCAAAGGAGGCGATATTGTCTTTTCCCCCGACGGCCTGGATGACCTCTTTGGCAATGCGCCCATTATCCGACATGTTGTCTCATCCCTCTCTCATTCAATCTAAACCTTCCACATAACCGCTTTGAAACCTGCCTTGCCTCCGTGTGCAAAAAAACGAATATCTGTACTGTCCCGGCTTGGGAAGATTCGGCTCGTGAAGACTTCCTGTCCATCGTTGACAAATATCTCAACCGAGGACGAATCCACGAACAGATGCAGCTTAATTAGAGCATCTGCATCCATACCTTCATTTAAAGCACAGGTGCGAATGACACCATTGGCTTCGGGGAGCGGTGCACCTGACTGACTGCGATCCAACATAAGTTTGCGCTGCAGGCGATCATACTGAATGACTGTTTTCTCCGTATCACTCGCCCTAAACTCAATGCCCACAAGGTCTGCATCATTGTCGCTAATCTCACATTGGAGTTCGTAAGCGATACCATTTAAGCCTGTAAAGGATCGGCTTCCATTGCGAAGTGAGTCCTGAGCCATAATACCTTGCTGATCCTTGCGCAACTGGGCCATTTCAGGAACGGGTTGCTGAATAAGCTTGCCACCTCGGATCGATAATTGCCGTGGAATCGTTAAACAATGGGCCCAGCCACTCTCGTCTGTGGGATACGCCAGATCAGGAAGTCCCATCCATGCAACCAGGATTCGTCTTCCGTCCGGTGATTGCATGGTCTGGGGCGCATAAAAATCAAATCCACGATCCAGTTCGTCAAACTTCCCATGTATGAATTCTCTCGTCTCCAGGTTCAGAGGTTCACCAATCAGATATCCCGATTGATAAATGTTCTGGTATCGGTCTGATTTGGCCGGAATGCCCTGTGGTGAGAAAATGAGTACGCCGTGACCTTCCAATTCCAGATAGTCGGGGCATTCCCACATGTATCCGTAGGCAGGTAATGTTGTGATGATCTCCCCAAGAAACTGCCAATGTTTCAAGTCTGCCGACCGATAAAGAACCGTGCATCCTGTCTCATCCGTACGCTGGGCTCCAATGACACCATAATAGACATCTTCGTGCAGCCAAACCTTTGGATCTCGGAAATGCTCGGTATATCCAGGCGGTACGTCAGAAATGACAGGATGCTCGAATTTCGTCACCACGTTCTGTTCATCCATGAACGCCAAACACTGAAACGGATGTCGAATCCAGTTCTCATCCCGCGTATTGCCTGTGTAGATCAGGTTTAACTTGCCATCTTTTTCAATCGCACTTCCGGAATATGCTCCATGCGAGTCATAAGGAGTTCCGGGTTCAATCGCAATGCCAACATTCTCCCAGTCCACCAAATTGCTTGAGCGAGTATGATACCAATATTTCATGCCGTGCTCCGTTCCAAGAGGGAACCATTGATAGAACAGATGGTAGTAACCTTCATAGAAGGAAAATCCGTTAGGATCGTTAAGCAGACCGGTTACGGGCTGAATATGATAACTCTGTCTCCAGGAACATGTGGCGATCTTAGCTTCCAGTGTAGCAATCTCTCCCGGTTCAGCTTGCTCAATTCGCCGATAGAGCTGCTCTCTTGTCATTTTCATACGTCATATCAATCTCCAATCATATTGCAAAATCAGAAGTCCCTTTTTCAAAGGAACCGGTTCCAATGTGGATAAAAAAATAATCCCATACAACATTGTTGCTCCCCGGTGTCATCATTCTCACACTAAAACTTGAGTGGAACCGGTTCGATGGAATTATCATAATGGATCAATTTATATTTTGTCAACGCTTTCTCGGAGAATTAATTCGACATCCATAACAGTGTGCTGACTCACACTCTCCCCTTTAACGAGCTTGCTGATATGGTTCGCCGCGAGTTTTCCAGCCTGTAAATAATGATATTTTACGGTTGTCAGCGTCGGATGAATCATTTCAGTGATATCGTATCCGCCGAACCCGGCTACTGACAATTGCTGGGGGATGCTAATTTTTTGAAAGGACGCTGTTTTCATAACGCCCATCGCAATATTATCTGTCGCTGCAACGATAAGAGAGGGTCTATTTTTTTCCAGAATCTCCGCTGCCGTAATCACTGCTTCTGACATTTTGAAGCTCGTTTCATAATACCTTACCGTACAATCACTGCACTCATCAATCGCCTGTTTAAACCCTTGTTTACGATGAATACCTACGGCCTGATCTTTCTCGCTTACTCCCAGGTACACAATCTCTCGGTGCCCCTGTTCCACAACATATTCCCCCATGAGATATCCAGCTTGTTCGTCGTTGTGAATAAGACTATGCAGTAACTCATGCTGCTGTCCTACCAGTAACACGGGAATCTGGATGTCTTCAATGGCCTTCAGGTGTGCATCTGTAATTTCAGCAGCAAGTAGAATGATCCCGGATACTTTTTGTCTGGCAAAATCATAAATCGCATCAATCTCTCGTTGCATATCCTGACTCGTGTTGGCAATGAGCATCTGATATTGCAGTCCTCTTAGCTCCTCATCGATGCCGATCAGCGTCTGTGATGTCGCATAGGAATCCAGTCGCGGAACCACTGTACCGATAATGCTGGTCTTTTTTGCTTTGAGACTCTGTGCAAAAGTGTTCGGAACATAATTATATTGTTTAATAATACGCTCAATCTTCTGACGGGTATCTTCGCTGACCGAGCCGCCGTTCAGGAAACGAGATACGGTACTCTTCGCCACACCTGCCATCTGAGCGATATCTGAAATCGTTTTATTCATAAGAAACTCCTTTTGATCTAAATGAATTGCACGAAATATGATTTACACGTTCACTTCGATGTCAGAATAACCTTCCAACCGCTGTTATCCCCAGATTTTATGAATTCCCTTTTCTATAAGGAGAAAATCCGGTGATAAGCGTATGCTTCCGAGGCAGCTTTCTTTCAGAAAGTTTTTAGGCGGCCGCTCCGCTTTTCCAGGTTTTTTCTGTCCTCTCCGTTTCTGTGTAAATAATGAGTCTAAATTATTTATAAGATCATTCATTTATGTATTATAACTTAAATCGCGAAGCTCATCGAATATGAGCAGGATGACATAGCAAAAAAGCCCGATTCACGCAGAAGCTCACAGCGTCGTGTGCTACATACGAATCGAACCGAGCTTGGCAAAGTCATTTTGAAGACACAAACTCTAAGACATCAGGCACGGATGGTCTTCCGTTCTGCCTGCAAACATCATTTAGTTCAATCATACCTCAATAATAATCGGCAAAATCATAGGTCTGCGCTTGGTTTGCGCATAAATGTAATGGCCGATCTCATCTTTCAGCTTCCGTTTGATCACATTCCACTGATTGACCCCGGCACCCGTTAATTCATCCATCCGGTTAACGACCCGTTCATGAATCTCCTTCATGAATTGTTCCGAGTCCTTCACAAAAACAAAACCTCTGGAGATGATCTCCGGGGAGGCAACCATTTGTTTTTCTGTTTTACTAAGCGTGGTTACAATGACCAGCATCCCATCCGATGATAGCTGCCTGCGATCCCGAAGCACAATATTGCCGACGTCACCGATAATAAGCCCGTCAACCAAGCTGTTACCTGAGGCAATCTTCGGACCTAATGAAGCCGTTCCGTCTCTGTATTCCACCATATCTCCATTATTGACGATAAACACATGACTTTGCTCAATCCCTACAGATTCCGCAAGCAATCTGTGCTGATACAACATCCGGAATTCACCGTGAATCGGTACCAAATAATCCGGCTTCATCAGCGTAAGCATCAGTTTCAGCTCTTCCTGACTGCCATGACCGGATACGTGCATTCCCGCCGCTCCGCTGGAGCCATAAATCACACGAGCACCCAGAACATACAGGTTGTCGATGACATGGGCAAGGTTCCTTTCGTTGCCAGGTATGGCTCCTGCTGCAATGATAACCGTATCTCCAGATTCAATGCTAACTTGAGGATGTTTGCCCGCAGCCAGCCTGGACAAGGCAGCCATCGCCTCTCCCTGGCTTCCCGTACATAGCACAACCACCTGCTCCCGCGGAAACTGTCCTGAATCAGCGGCTTCAATCAATAGTCCGTCGGGAACGTCGAGATAACCGAGTTCACTTGCAACATTCACGACGTTAATCATGCTTCGTCCAAGCAATGCCAGCTTGCGGCCAGTCTGAAACGCAGCATTCACGATCTGTTGAACTCTGCTGATATTGGATGCGAAGGTAGAGATAAACACCTTTTGCTTCGCACGAATAAATGCATCCAGAATATGGTCCCCGACAACACGTTCTGAAGGAGTGAATCCCGGTCTTTCGGCATTGGTGCTCTCGGAAAGCAGCACATGCACCCCTTGTTTCCCGATCTCAGCCATGCGGTGTAAATCCGGGAAAGGACCGTTTACAGGGGACATATCAAATTTGAAGTCTCCCGTGTGCACCACATTGCCTGCCGGCGTTTGAAAGAAAATACCCAGACAGTCCGGGATGCTGTGACTCGTTGCAAAAAAAGAAACATCGATACTGCCCAGCTTGAGCTGAGAGTTTGCGTCAATGGTGTGCAGATCGGATTGGCGCAGCAGGTTATGCTCTCTCAATTTCAACTCAATTAGACCTCGTGTTAGCCTGGAAGCGTAAACGGGGATATTGATTTGTTTTAGAAGATACGGAATTCCACCAATATGATCCTCATGTCCATGCGTGACTACAAGGGCCTTTACTTTATCCTGATTTTCGAGCAAATACGTAACATCCGGCACGATGAGATCAATGCCTGGCATCGTTTCATCCGGGAACTTCGAACCACAGTCAATCACAATGATGTCTTGATCATACTGAATCAAATACATGTTTTTCCCGATTTCATTCACGCCGCCAAGTGCAGCTATATATAGTTTGTTATGAGCAAACTTCAAAATGCTTTCACCCTCCTCTGGATCTCATCCTTAATTTCTTCTTATGTATTCCTAGTATGGAAGGAATCGCCTTGGTTATGCATAACAGCGGATATACGCGAAAAACCACGTACGGAACGTTCGTTCCGACGTGGTCTATGAGATTCCATCATATAACAATTATGTTCTTTGCAAAAGAACGTCCTGCTCGTAGGATTTAACTTCTTTAATCCACTGTTCACGTACAGGCACACCTTGCTGAGCACAATAGTAGTCCCATACTGCGCCAAATGGATAGGATTTGAACTCCTCCGTCAAGGCCAGGCGTGTCGTGTAATCTCCATCCAGCTCCGCCTGTTTTAAAGCTTCTACCGGTTCCAGCATAGCTCGCAGCAAAGCTTTAATGGTGTTGCGCGTACCGACAACCCATGCAGCTACGCGGTTAATACTGGCGTCAAAGAAGTCCAGTCCGATATGTGTTGTGCCGAGAAGCTCATGACGCACCAATTCACGGGCAATTTCAAGCAATTCGTCGTCCATAATAACAACATGATCGCTGTCCCAGCGCATCGGACGGCTAACGTGAAGCAGAATACCGCTCGTGAATAATGCCAGAGAGGACAGCTTGTTTGATATCACTTCTGTTGGATGAAAATGACCGGCATCCAGGCAGATTAACGTATCATTTTGCAACCCGTATCCCATATAAAACTCATGTGAACCGACAACATAAGCTTCTGAACCAAGACCAAACAGCTTGCTTTCAACCGCATCCAGATTGTGCTTCGGATTCAGCGGTTCGGCAAATACTTCGTCCAATGAGTCCTTCAGACGTTTGCGGGGAGACATCCGGTCAACAGGGTTGTCCTTGAAACCATCCGGTACCCATACATTGGTCACACAGGTTTGGCCCAGTTGTTCGCCGAAATACGCACCAATTCGCCGAGAAGCTTTGCAATGATCAATCCAGAATTTGCGAATCTCGGGGTCAGGATGACTGAGTGTGAAGCCGTCGCTTGATTTTTCATGTGAGAAACACGTTGGGTTGAAGTCCAGTCCAAGGCCGTGCTCTTTCGCCCATTTTACCCAGTTTTCGTAATGTCTTGGCTCAATCTGATCCAGCTCCACCTGTTCGTCTGTATCGGCATAGATCGCATGCAGATTGACTTTATGTTTACCGGGAATGAGAGCAAAAGCTTTCTCCAGGTCTGCACGAAGCTCCGCAGGGGTTGTTGCTGCGCCCGGATAGTTTCCCGTAACCGATATGCCACCCGTCAGTTCACCTTCCTGGTTGAGAAAACCTTTGACATCATCTCCTTGCCAGCAGTGTACGGATACTTTGATATCTGCCAGCTTATTTAATACATCATCTGTATTGATGCCATGTTGAGCATATAAAGACTTCGCAGCTTGGTACGCTTGTTCCACCTGATTTTGCATCGATTTAACCTCCTTAACGTGTAAATGCTGCGGGTACACCACCATCAATAGTCAGCATACAACCTGTCGTTTTCTCCGATTTCGATGAAGCGAAGAAGGCAATGCCTTCCGCGATATCCCTCGGATAGATGTTAACGAGCAGCGTTGTGCGTTTGCGATAATATTCTTCCAACTGATCCGGTTCAATGCCGTATGCGGCGGCACGTTCGTTCCTCCAAGATCCGTTCCAGATCGCAGAACCTTGCAGGATCGCATCCGGTAATATGGTATTGACACGAATGCCATATTCGCCGCCTTCCGCCGCAATGCAGCGAGCCAGATGGGCTTCGAGTGCCTTGGCCGAGCTGTAAGCAGAAGCACTTTTACCTGCATATACCGAGTTTTTCGATCCGATGAAGACCATGCTTCCACCGATCCCCTGCTCTTTCATCAATTTGAATGCTTCGCGAGCAACCAGGAAATAACCCGTGCCCAGCACGCTCATATTCAGATTCCATTCCTTCAATGAAGTTTCGTCAAATGGACTGGATGTAGCCAGACCGGCATTGTTAACGATGATATCCACACCACCGTATTGCAGAGCCGTTTCTGCATAAGCTGCCTGTACCGCTTCTTCGTCTGTCACGTCCATCTTGAGTGCAAATGCACGATTGGCACCGTATTGATCGTTAATTTCCTGTGCTACCTTCTGTGCGCCTTCCAGATTCAAATCTGCAAGCACAACATGTGCGCCTTCCGAAACGAGTTTACGTGCTGTTTCACTACCGATACCGCCTGCACCGCCCGTAATAAAGGCAACTTTGCGAGAAAACTCTGTTTCTGCAGGGGCCAGCGACAACTTATATAGCTCCAGCGGCCAGTATTCCACATTGTAAGATTCGTTCGCACTGAGCGAAACGAATTTACCGAGGCTTGTTGCCCCGCGCATAACTGCAATCGCCCGATGATACAACGCACCGCTGACTTGGGACAACGCCCAGCTTTTGCCTGTATTGATCATACCTACGCCAGGAATGAGAATAACGCGAGGAGCCGCTTCGAACATCACATCGCCTTCATTTTTGTTGCCTTCAAAATATTGCTTATATTGTTCTTTGTACGCGGCGATGCCTTCCGCAAGCTTTGCTTTTAATCCATCAATATCATCCGCATTCGGCGTCCAGTCAATAAACAGCGGCACCACTTTGGTATGTACCAGATGATCTGGACAAGCCGCGCCAACCTGAGACAACTGCGGAGAATCTGCTCCACCTGCAAAAGCAAGTACATCCTCCTGATCGTCAAAGGACAAAATCATTTTTTTGCTGTCCGACACGGCCCCGCGAATGACAGGCATCACACGAGCAGCAATCTGACGACGAACTTCAGCAGGAAGTGCTTGGTGTTTTACTCCGCCAAAGAGATTAGCTTCATTAACACGTGCCTCGATGAATGCTTCTGCTTCATTAATGATCTTGATCGTCTGTGCGTAACATTCCTCAGAGTTTTCTCCCCAAGTCACTAGACCGTGCTTCTCCATGAGAACTAGCTCTGCATTCGGATTTGCGGATACGCTTTCAGCAATCATTTTGGAGAGTGTAAAACCTGGGCGCACATAAGGAACCCACACAAAACGCTCTCCATATATTTCACGTGCCAGCTCTTTCCCGTTATCTGCACAGCAGAGACTGATAATCGCATCCGGGTGAGTATGATCCACATGTTTGAACGGGAGAAACGCATGCAGCAGCGTTTCAATAGAAGCTCGCGGATGTTTCGCATCAATCATGCAATGCCCGAGATATTCAACCATCTCTTCATCTGACATCGAGTCACGTTCCATGAGCGGGCCGATATCTTCAAGCGCCAGTCCGGTAAAATGCTTTGCTTCCATGGAACCGAGATCCGAGCCGCTCCCCTTCACATACATCACTTCGACATCACGACCGCGGAAATCCTTTACTGTTGTTTTAGTAGATGTGTTACCCCCATAAATATTGCAAACCCGACGATCTGTTCCGATCAGATTAGAGCGGTAAACTAATTGTTCAAGCCCTGTTGTTTTCTCTGATGCCTTCGCTGCATTCCATAAACTCTGTACCATTTGTTCCCCTCCGATAATGTTTGTTTTCTTCCTAAATCCGAGTTTATCATCTTTGTTTTGTTTTGAAAACAAATATTTTATGAGAGAAAACAGAAAAATACAAAGAATACCTATAGAAAGCAACTTTTATTTCGTTTTATTATTTGAGATGTGAAAAACAAACAGCACATCAACCCTATATCATGCTTTGTCCTGTCACTTACCGTGCAGCTTCATTTCAACAACTCTATAACTTCTTCTGTATGCTTCTCCCCCTCCTATGGATGAAGCGTTTTTAATCTTGCATGACAAAAAGAGTACCCGATCACATCTGATTACAGTGACCTGATACTCTTTGCTTGTCGACATTAGGTAACGTATTTAATTACCGAGTACGTATAGCTTATTTTCTTAACTTTCTACTCCAATTACTTGCGTCTGGCAAAGTCCACAAATGTGAACTTGTCCGGTCGATGACGTGATTCCGTATACTGGAACTGGCTAGTATCTTCAAGATACACCTGACTTCTCACGACAACAACATTGTGAAAACCTTCAAGATCAAGTAACTCGCGATCTTCAGCCGTAGGCTCCTCTACCAATATTTCTTTCTTGGCATAAGATATCGATAGCCCAAGTTTCTGTTCGATATACTCATAGATGGAGTCATTACAGATTTCCTGGTTCAGCCCTGGAATTAACCGCTGGCTGATATAGTCTTTGTCCAGAATGACATGTTCTCCATCTACAATGCGAACACGATTGATCTGCCACACTTGTTCATTCAGACCAAAGCTCGTCTTTTGGCTGAGCGCCTGATCCACCGTTTGTTCCTCAAACAGCTTTACCACCGTTTGTGCGCGGTGTCCCATCTTTTGTGCGAGCTCCTTAAAGCTAACGAGGCCTGACACGGGGAAATCAATTTTACGGATGTCGAGTACAATGGAACCTTTACCTTGAATCTTTTGGATGTAACCTTCTTCATATAGCATTTTCAGTGCTTTACGGATCGTTTCCCTTGATGTTTGATACCGTTCTGATAAATCCAGTTCTGATTGAAGCAGTGTGCCCGCTTCGATGTCTCCATTCCGAATACGTCCAGCAATATCTTCGTATATCCGGATAAATTTATTATTCATTTTTCATCACCATAGTTCATTACCCTTTTTATGTCATATTAGCAACTTATATAAACTGAACTAAAGATATTTATGTGTAAATTAATAGTCCAAAGTATATACAGTATCATTACACCAATAATAACATTAAAACCAATTCAAAGGGAAACTGTGTTGCTTGCAATAACCTGCATCAGTTTATTCAGATTTGAAATTGATTGCTGTGCCGTGGTGGTCAATAATCGTCGATACGTTACCCGTGTCACCTCCGTAAAAAACGTTCGTACTTGGCAGTAATACGATTCGGTATTTTCCATCGCTGTTCATCTCCACTTTCACTTTGGAGGATTGTACCGCCTTCAATGAGGATGTATCGGATACTACCCCAATATTCTCTACCGTTGCTGCCATTGCTGTGCTCGCTTGGCTCCATTCAGGCATCAATGTATGAGGCGACAGTAATGCAAACGCCAGCATTACTTTAGACATCTGCTCCGCTTGCTTTTTTAACCGTTTTCTTGAGTTTTTCAATACCTTGCCCCCCTTTTTGTGCACACAAAAAAAGGAGGCACCCCAACCAAGGAACAATGTCCTGAGTTGGGGTGCCTCCCCTAAAGTGTTATTTTTTTATTGATTATAACGATTCGAAAATCGAATGTAAATACCTGGAATGGGAATGTGTATAAAATGTCCTTCTCTTTCGAGTCTTATTTTCCATCTCTGATTTTAAGCAACGCCTCGTCCAATGTGCTGACAACCCGATCACACCACTGATCGAATTCAGAATCCTCCATTTGTAATTCGGGGTGCTTCAGAATATGCACAATCGTACTGCGTATGCCTTGATCCGCCCTTGTCGTTGCAACAAAATCAGGAACCAGCCGTTTCAGTTTGCTGTTATCAAAAACAACCGTGTTGGCTTTATCTCCAAGCAAACCACCCCGGAAATCCAAATCACTGCTAGCCGCCAAAAAATCCGATGGCACATGAACTGCATGCAACTTGACCCCAAGCACATCAGCAATGATTTCATGAATCTGGTTCCATGTGACAGACTCATCCGAGGTGATATGTACAGCCTCACCGATAGCGTGGATGTTGCCCATTAAGCCGATAAAACCTTTGGCAAAATCGGTGTTGTGTGTAATCGTCCATAACGAAGTGCCATCACCGTGGATGATCACTGGTTTATTTTCAAGCATACGCTTCAGAACCTGCCAGCTTCCCTTCGCACCATGCACACCAAGCGGTACGGACTTATTGCCATAGGTATGGCTTGGACGAACAATGGTCACAGGAAAACCTTCATCCCGATATAATTTCATAAGGTAGTCTTCACACGCAATTTTGTTACGGGAGTATTCCCAGAATGGATTCGATAATGGCGTTCCTTCGGTGATTCTGTAATCGGACAGCGGTGTCTGGTAAGCCGATGCGGAACTTATAAAAATGAACTGCTTGGTCTTGCCTTGAAACAACCGATAATCTCTCTCCAGCTGAGCGGGCACAAAAGCAATAAAATCAGCAACTACATCAAATTGTAAATCGGCGATCAGCTCGGCCACCCGTTTTTCGTCATTAATGTCGGCTTGAAGAACCTTGACTTCTGCAGGCAAATCATCGTTATGATTGCCGCGATTAATCAAATACAATTCACAGCCTTGCTTCGCAAGCATCTCGGTAATAGCTGTACTTATAGTGCCTGTCCCTCCGATAAATAGCGCTTTCATTGCTGCACCTCCAGATCGATTATGTTCCTCGTTCATGATATCATGCAGGCAAAAAAGGAGCAAAGTCCGGTTGCCCGAACTCTGCTCCTCTATATGAGTTGAACTAAAGATCTCTGGAGAACATTCCCTATCCGTTACGCTGACTCTCTAAATAACCTTAATCGTTCCGTAGATCATGTACATCCCGCAGTGAAGCTCATATTCTCCTGGGGCGACGTTCTGATTAACGGTGTAGTAGTTATCTCCCTTTTGCATATAAAGATCCATGCCTAACTTCTCTGCAGCGACAGATTTGACGTGTGTCACGCTTCGGGTCAGGATGAAATTAATTTTCGTAGGCACTCCAGATTTCACCTCAATGACATTCGGCTCAAATCCTTCGTTGCTCACGTTCACATTAATGACCTCATATCCCTTCAAATCCTCCGGTGTTTCGACCTTGGCCGTTACTGCATTGCCCGATCCCGGGGATACGTCTTTGCCCATGAAGTATACAAAAAATCCACTAAGCAGAGCAATCACAGCCACACCCAAGGTTAAGATCGGCCATGTCTTTTTAAACCAGTTATTCATATACACACTCCTTATCCCGTTGTCCCATCTTCATTTTTAAGTGGATGGATGTACTATACAAGCATACCCCATTCTTAACTTAATGAAAATGACCCCTCTGGGCTATCCGGAATATACAGGTGTGCTCCGACTTCGCCGTGCTCTCATTTTGTACAATTCTGGCAGAGCCACACCAATCAGTACGATCACGACACCAAACCACTGTAGAGCGCTAACATGCTCATGCAGTACGATGGAGGATAAAAGCACCGCAACCGGAAGTTCAACTGCCCCCAGAATACCTGCCATATCTCCACCAATATGAGGTACGCCGATGGCGAACAGCACTGGAGGGATAAAAGCACCAAAAAACCCAAGCAATAATCCAAATATAAGCAGTTGACTCCAGATTAGACCGTTAAAGAGGAAAGTCGGCGGGAACAAGATGCACAGCAGAATCAATCCGCCTGTAACCATCCATGCACTGCGAAATGCAGGGTGTCCAGAAGGAACCGCTTTACCGCTGAATAATACAAACAAGGAGTAACTAACAGCAGCCATTAATCCGAGCGCAATCCCTAAACCACTGAGTTTACTAATGCCCTGTTCCAGAAAACCTGCTGCCAGCAAGGTTCCCCCAAACAGAATAAAGAGGGTCAGGAACGTAATTTTGTCTGGACGCTGACGTTTGCTAATCGCCTGAATCAGCACGCTAATCCACGTAAATTGGAAGAGCAGGATGATCGCAAGTGATGCCGGAATGTAACGCAACGATTGGTAATATACGAGTCCCGTAATTACGGTTGGTGTCCCGGCGGCCATTAGCATCAAACGTTGTTTCCAAGTTAGACGTGTGAAGACCTGTGTAGGGCTAGCCGATGCAACCTTAGCCTGGCCACCAGCAGCCTGTGCTTTGCGTTTAGCTCTAAAACGTGTGTATAGAGCCAGCATCCATGACAAGATGAAGCCGGTAATCAGTTGTGTTCCCACAACCTCACCAAGTTGATATCCCTGGCCATACGCCAGTACAACAATGGTGGACAGAATACCATAACTCATCGCGCCTGCAAGGACTGACAAATAATATTTCATGTGTAATTAACCTCCTGATGATTCAATAATGCGCCCTGTGTCCGGGTTCATGTAAGGTCACAACCACGTATTAAATGCAAAAAAATCCTAACTCCGAGCAAGGAATATATTGATTCCTTTGCATCGTAGTTAGGAAGTATAGGCTTCCCGTAGAGACCCTCGCCCTGTGTACACTTTCGGCCTGCGAGGTTATACGAAATGAAGTATGCAATTTAACTATCGCTCATGTGTGACGACTTTTCATATATTACATGGGAGGTCAGGTGGTGTCAACCCATTTCTTTTTAATTTCGAACTTACAAATTTTTAAAATTGTAAACTTTAAACGGCCAATCTCATTTGTTCACTCTAGCGCCGCTCTAACTTTCCCACTCTAACGTCTTTTGCAATCCTGATTTCAATCCTTCGAGGTCTAGCCCATCCACCGCGAAAGCTTCACGAATCAAAGGTGGTGCTATAAATTCATCATATTTGCCAAGATACGGTGCTTCATCCTCAGCAAGCAGATCAGATGCATCCTGAGCCGTTCGACACTCACTCATCATCTCGGCTAACAAGGTTCGTTCATCCACTTTGCCTGATAACACAAAATAGTATGGTTCCATCGGCACAACGGAACGCAAAGCGAGCCTTTCAGACAAATTATGTTTCATCAACCGCTCCAGCGTGCGAAACGATTTGCTTCCTACCCACGGCAACACATACATGGAATCACCGCCTGCGGGAATGACGACCTGTTTGAGCAATCCGCTCTCGCGAGCCAGGCGACGTGCACGCTCCAAACGGTTCACCGCTTGTGGAGACAGATACGGGTATATCACGGATTCGGACAGCACTTCGCGCATTTTTTGTACGACCGCGGTGTGAATATCTCCACCTGCACCAAGCCACAGTGTATCGACTTTGCCCTTCGCGGACTTCACGTACACAGCCTTGTGCTTGTGATCCACCTCTTCCACCTTCCACAGCTTGCCAGCGAGCGAGAAACAATAGCCTGGCGGCGGCACGGTCGTGATCGACCCGATCTCTTCCGATCCGTTCAGCACTTTATGCTCTTCATCGTCCTTGAACACGGCATAGAAGCGATAGTTGTTTACGATCTTTTCACCCGTGAGTCCGATAATCAGCGTCTGTTCCTCCGTCCATTGCAGATGATCTGTCGCAATCAGGTAATTCAGGAACGTTTGATATTGATCCGGTGTAATCTCTGAAAACGGCGCCAGGGAGAGGATCGCGGCCGCAAGCTCTCTTGGCTCAGCCTCCCCCATACTTTTCAACATGCTCATCGTCTGGTGATAGAGAACGCCAATGGGCATTTTCCGAGCTTCAAGTGGCTCTACCCATTTGGTTTTAACATACAGCTCAATCACAGCTATTGCACGCATTAATGTCCATGGCATACGAGCGGGCAACTGCGCTTCCTCGTCTTCTTCCTCCGGGCATACAAAAAGCATCTCCGATGCCATATCATCACGCCTACCCGAGCGACCTAGCCGCTGAACGAAACTCGAAGCACTATAAGGTGCCCCAAGCTGAACGACACGCTCCAATTCTCCCAGATCAATGCCGAGTTCCAGCGTAACCGTCGCCGCAGCGACAGCAGGACCTGCACCTGTCCGCAAAGCCGCTTCGGTTTCTTCTCTCAGCATGGCCGATATACTTCCATGATGCACATGGAACACATCCCGCTCTTCTCTGCGCGCTGCAACACGGCGCATCTCCAGAATGGTGACTTCCGCATCCGTGCGGCTGTTGGTGAAAATCAGTGCTTTTTTGCGATAGGTGCTCTCGTAAATAAAGTCGTAATAGGCTTTACGCGCATGATGAAGGTGCTCAGCCTGCTCTTCGTTCTGTGCATCCGGGAATGAAAAATGCTCCACCCGCAGCCGCAGCTTGCGTCCGCCCGGGGAGGATACTACATCGACGCCTTGCCGCGTCCCTGCTGCAAGCCAAGCTGTCGCTGCATCATAATCGCTAAGTGTAGCGGATAGTCCAACTCTTCTAGGGGAACAGCCCGCCATACGTTCGATTCGAGCTAGTTGACTCAACACTTGAATGCCCCGATCTGCTCCCATAAACGCATGTACCTCATCGATAATGACATAACGCAGATCATGAAAAAGCGCTGGAATCGCATTCGGACGATTCATCAAGAGCCCTTCCAGCGATTCGGGCGTAATCTGCAGCACACCTGACGGATTTTTCATCAGCTTGGTTTTCTCAGACTGCGGCACATCCCCATGCCAATGCCAGACAGGAATATTCCCTTCCGTGAGCAAGTCTTTGAGTCGTTCGAACTGGTCGTTAATCAGTGCTTTTAAAGGGCCAATATACAGAATTCCCACCGACTTGGAAGGCTCATCATATAGTTCAGTCAACGCGGGAAAAAAAGCGGCCTCCGTCTTGCCGGAAGCCGTCCCCGCCGCAATCAGCATGTGGTGAGAGGAATGAAAACAAATGTTGCACGCTTCAATCTGCGCAGGACGCAGCGATTCCCATCTTTTTTTATATATAAATTCCTGCACAAACGGGGCCAGTCTATAAAATGGATTTGGATTGTCACTCATAGTTCGAACTCCGCCAGAAAATCATCCAGCTCATCCGGCTCCTGTGTTGAACCAGACGTTCCACGACCCGAACTGTTCGCCTGTACTGCACGCTCACCGAGTAGCTGCTCATATGTGACATCAGGATTCTGTTGCAGCGTATGTAACACATCCATAAAGTCCCGCACCACTTCTCGTGTTGTCAAAAGCTCATCCGCACCCAAACGATTCACAGCCATTTGCATAAAATCAACTAATTGTTCATCGCTCAAACTCGCCGTATACGCAAAATGAAGGGCATGAATCTGGCGTAACTTTTGTAACAAAATCAAAATTTCTTCATGCGATAACATCGCAAGTTTGATAATGGGACCCGTATAATTCGCATATGCACTTGCGGCATAACGACCGTCAATAAGTCTGGAACGAAGCGCTTCATAGCTGAATAAACCACGGCGTTCATCTTCTACAAACTGAGGAGTCCCCCCCACAAAAATGCCCAGGTGCTCGGCTTTCCCCTGCATTGTATCATTAAACATCGTCAGCAGCTTCTCGTAGTTACTTTGACGCGAAACGCTGTTTGTAATTTTATACAGATTCACTGCTTCGTCGATAAAGAGCAACAGCCCTTTGTAACCGATGCGCGCCGTAAATTCAGACCATAATTTGAAATAGTCATACCAGTTGTCATCATCGATAATTACACCCACGGAGAGCTCTTTCTTGGCCTCCGTTTTGGTTGCGAATTCGCCCCGAAGCCAGCGGAGTGCAGACTGTTTCAGGTCATCATCGGCAAGTTTGTAACCATTCCAGTAAGAAGCAAGCACTTTGGCAAAATCAAAACCGTGAACCAGATTCTGCATCTCACCTGTCACCAGGTAAATCTGTTTCTCTACCTCCAGTGGTAACGCAGGATCATCTGGACGTATATTCAACTGGGTCATCGCTGTTTGCTGCAAGCCTGCAATCCATTTTTGCAAAATAGGCTCCAATGCCCCACCATCCGGGCGTGTTCGTGTAGACAATCGTGTCATCAGCTCACGATAAGTCGCCAGACCTTGTCCTTTCGCGCCAACAAGTCTACGCTCTGGGGAGAGATCCGCATCCGCAACCACAAATTCACGATCCATCGCGTAGTTACGAATCATTTGCAAAAGAAAGCTTTTACCGCTGCCATAACGGCCAGTAATCAATTTAAATGCCGCACCGCCTTCAGCGATGTTATCTAAATCTCGCAGGATTGCCTCTACTTCCGGCTTTCGTCCTACAGCAATTTGTTCCAGACCAATCCGCGGCACGACACCTGCCGTTAATGAATTCACCAGTGCGGTGGTCAAGCGTTTTGGAATCTTAAGCTGGTTTGGTTGATGTTCATTCACTCTATGCTCCGTCATGTCAATCACCTCTTCACATGTTCAAATACATCGATATAATCAGCAACGATTCGGTCACCATCAACCAGCAGGTCTCCGATGGTTTCCATTGCGATATCATTCATTTCATCCAGTAAAAGTGCAGGCATCGTTCCCGTTTCTTCGGCAAGACGCATCAAATCGCCATCCGGATGCTCACCAAGCAAAGCGTGGATGGCTCTTACATGCCGGGAGTCCAACCTCTCGGCGAATTCCCGCCACTCCTCTGATACATGGGCTTCCGCCGCTTCGTCCCACATAAGAACTTCATTCCACCGATCGGAGCTCCCCGATGGTTGGACCCTGTTCTCTAAAATCGGTAGTGAACTGTCTTGCTGTTCTTGGCAGAGCAACTCATCCATTCCGTGTCTTTCATTCCCGTCTGCGTTTTCTTCAAGGCCAGATGCAGACTCATCCGATTCGGAATGTGCATTATCTTCAATGCTCAGCGCCTTACGCACATATTCGCTATCCTCCTGCAAAGATGCCAATTTGGCCGTATCGATCTGAATGGCTGGCGCAGTTACGGCCTCAGCTTGTTCCATGGCAAAAGCTCTTTCCAGATAACGCTCAATCACACTGGCAAGCTCAGGCTCCAGCGTTTTACCGCGCAAACGACCTCGGAAGCCTAACAGTTCACGCAGCTTATTTTCCGTACAGCGGTAAATCCGGGTTAACCTCTGCACAAATTGTTGATCCGATATGAAAGGAAAATGAGTGAACGTAACAAATCTGCCGTAAATGGACTCGTCATACACCGCTTTATGAAATAGCGTGCGTTTCACTGTCTGCTCGGCTTTCGGTTGGAGTTCAGGCAAGAGCCCTCTTTGTTGCGTCCGCTTCAAATACGAATCCATTACAGCCATCACTTTGGGCACATATCGTTCCATCCATTCTTTGCCGCCATCACGGTAAAAGGTGTTCATCGTAACATCATAGTCATAATACCATTTCAGCATATCCAGCGTTACCTCAGCGACATTCTCCTGTAACACCTGTTGTAATTCCTTGTCCAACAATGATGCTGGCAAATAATCACCCGAAATCTTCATCACTTCACCAAATAATGCATGAAGATCGTGAACTAGAATGTAATCGACCACCCACTCCTGCATATAAACATGAAGCTGAGGAAGCCGCTCTCGGTAATTCAACCATAATCGTTTTAATTGGAGATAACCATCCTCCGGATGCAACCAGCCGATCCCGTTAATCAACTCGTAAACATGAACAAACAGATACGAGAGGTCGACATCCAGGTATCTTTCCTGGCGCACCTCCGTTCTCCAGTACAAATACCATTTCAGCTGCGCATCATTCATCACCCCATACGTCGGCCAGTAGCTCATAAACGGAACAGGTGAAGTTTCTTCTCCCGTAACTTCTGCAAGGCGTCTAGCCTCCTCCACAAATCGTTTCTCCGAAGACAATACGGCTCCCTGCGACTTGTGTGGTTGGCGACTCTGCTTCTCCAAAGATGAACGATCAGGTATACGAATCGAGGTTGTCTCTGTATCTTCACTTAGATCAATCTCCATGAATTCCAGCTGTTCCGAATGATCTCTCATGGAATTGAATCCACCTCTTTCAGGTCAAAATACGAACACGTGTATCCATACGCATCATTATAACACTTGTCCGGCTTCTATGGGCGGCAAAACCATACTTTCTTTTAGTACATAAGCACTGTATTTTTATGAATCAAATATAAAACGACAAGATGCCTCTTATGGTTAAATGAGATTTCTCCTCATTCATCCTATAAGAGGCATTTACAATTTCGATTTCTGTTATACAATAGACAGATCTTTATTTATAATTCAATGTTTTAAAGGGACATTTTGCTTACTCACTTGCACATGACTCAATTTGTCACTTCTCTACTGTTTGAACTGTAGTCATAATCCACGACACCGGTTTTCTCCCATTTTCTTACTCTCCATCGTAGATAGTATACTAGCCCTCTGAGCACCTCATCAATGAATAATCCTAACCAAATTCCGAGTAAACCTAAACCAAAAACATAACCGAACAAATAACATAACGGAAGTCCCAAAACCCACATCACGATACAACCAACTACAGCTGAAAATTTTGCATCTCCTGCCGAAGCTAGTGAATAAGCTACGATAATATTCAAGGCTCTAACAGGTTCCCAAAACATACTAATTAACAATAAATTTTTGCACATTTTCAAAATCTCCGGATCATTCGTGAATAATCCAAAAATATAGTTCGAGGATAGATAAAATAGGAATACAACGATGAAATTAACCGACATACTTAATAAAAGACTTCTGTGAAGTTGTCTGTTTGCACCGTCAAAACTTTTTGCTCCAACATTTCGGGCAATGAGTATAGATGTGCCCACACCTATTGCTACAGACCACGAAGTCAACAAAAGTAATACATTAAATGTATACGTTTTCGCTGCCATTGAGCTTATCCCGAACAATAAGATCAAATAAGTCATGACTACGCTAACTAGCTGCACGGACATAGGTTCTATTGTGGATGGGACACCAATATTAAGTATGTGTCTGACAATGGTTTTGAAATGTCTCTTAAGATCCTCAAGCTTGCACGTCACATGCTCCCTCCAGTGAACGAAGATCACTAAGAAAACAAGACCCACAACCTGGGCGAATACTGTAGAAAATGCAATCCCCACTAATCCTAGCTTCGGAATACCAAAAGCACCTACTAAACAAATATAATTTAAAACGATATTAACGATATTGTATAAAATTGCCCCTACCATGGTAACCCAGGTTTTACCTTTAGCCGTAAGAATACCGTTATAAGTCGCTCGCATACACTCAAGAATCAAGGATGTTCCCGTTATACTTAAATATAAACTGGCAATGTTTTTATTTTCACCAGATAATCCTAACCATGTCCCAATTACATCAGATCCGAAAAACATGCACAAGCTCACAACCAAACCCAAGCAAAACATTAATATGATCGATATAACATAAGTCACATTGACGAACTCATTCTTTTTTGCGCCAAGGTATTGAGAAGCAACACTACAGCCAGCGTACCCCATTTGTTCGAATAAAGTATAAAATATCCCGTATAAGGGGAATAAAGCTCCGACACTCGCCGCATAATTTTCTGAGATTTGGCTCAAAAAAAATGAATCGGTTACCAAAATTAAATGTACCATTAATAGTTGTATACATATCGGCCATGATAGTTTCCAAAGTTTATATTCGCTAGGCTGTTGAGATTCAATCACCAATATATCCCTCTTTCCTTCAGTTAAGACGAATATTTATTAAGAACTCCTATATTGTCCTGCTCACTAATGGGATCGTTTATTAAATTCCGATTTAATTTTTCGCCTTCTATTCTCATTAATGGTCTTGGATGATCCAGATGATAAATGGGTAAATTCAGTCTTCTTATTTTTGTGGAAGCATAGATCCTGGAATAAAAATCATTATCTTCATCCCCCCAGCCCTCATACCTTTCATCGAAACCACCAATTTTAAAATATTCATTAGATCTTACGGCAATCATAAAACCGTATACTTCGTGCATCACTTGACCGTTCAAATTGTCCATTAAGCTGTTATAAGCAATCGTTGAGGGGATATGTTCTATAAAATAAGAAGTGGATCTTTCGTTTAAATTTATTCCACTTGTGTAAGGAACTACACACCCGATGCTGTCATCAAAAGATTCATAGATTTTATTAATCAATTCCCGAGGAGCCACGATATCAATATCCCAAAATAGTAATATTTCGGATTCCCGGCCACACACAGCACCTATATTTCTAGCCCATGAGACATTATATGCTGTTTCATTTTTAGCGAAAATGTAGTGGTCTACATAATCACTTATGACATCTTCATAACAATCCTCGGCATCTTGATTCACTGCAATAATGCTGTACTTACTTTTATCAATGAAACTATTATGAATTCCAAGTAATGAAGATAGTAAATTTCGTAATCTGAACTTATTGGCAATACGAAAAGGAAGGATTATTGCGATCGGAGCGGTCGTACTCTTTTTCACTAATTTATGCTTTATCAAGCTTTCTTTCAGAAAATGGATTTGATCATCTATTTTATTCGGTTCAGAAAGTTCATAGTAAGAAGGACCTTCGAAAGGCAGGATTCGCCCGAATTCTGCTAAATATTTTAGATGTTGATTTAATAGAGCAATCTCTTTCATATCTGTTATATTGCTAATGAGTTGCTTGGTTAAATTTTCTTTGAATTCAACATCCTGCATATGCTCATTCAAATGTTTTAACTTCTGCTCTAAATCGCTAATGCCACTTACTCTAAGTAAAATATTGAAAATCTCTTCAAAAACAATGTGTACTCTATTGGCCATGGAAGGGCTAATTTTAGAACTCTCATCAAAATAAGTCCGGGCACAGAGCAAAGCCTGCTTAATGATTATATCGTTCATGTTTCCCAGCTCCTTCTAAAATATGTTCATAAACCTCAATGGTCTCCTTTGCCATCCTGATGGATGAAAAATCACGTTTTGCACGAATATATGCATTCTCCACATAAGTAGAAATATCCGCTTGGTTCTCTATAAAACAATGAAGTTTCTCCGTAAGATCTTGCACATCACCTACTTCAAAGAGCAGCCCATTTTTATTGTGTTCGATAATGTCATTAATTCCTCCAGCTTTTGATGCAATTACGGGCAAACGCAACATATTTGCTTCCACTATTGAAAGTCCAAAACCTTCTTCAAGGCTTGGAACAACCATAACGTCCGATGTAAGCATAAAATCCTTTACACTTTGGGAAGATACAGGGCCATGGAATGTAATGTAATCTTGCATACCGTAAAAAGAAATGATGTTATCCAATTGATTTTTATACATTACATCTGTAAGAGGACCTACAACAGAGAGCGTGAAATGAAAACTAAATTTAAGTTTGCCCAAAGCCTCGATCAAGATGTGTAACCCTTTTGGCGAATATACACGACCAACAAAGAGAATTTTAAGAGTACCGCTTGGAACATGGTTGCTTTGGTTTGTGAAGGAAGACATTCGATCAATATCAATGCCGTGAACAACCTTATACACGTTCGAGGCTTTCATGTTATGTTTTAAAGCTCTGTTGTAGTAGAAAGAACTTGGAGCTATGATTGCATCCAATTGAAGCCTCTCAAACAACAGCTTTACTCTACCCATTCCGAACGATTTTTCCTCAGGCTTATGCTCATGTATGGTAGCAACTAGGGGAATATTACAATGTTCTGAAATTATTTTCCCCAATAGACTTGCTTCGATACTATTAGCATGAATAATATCTATCTTTTTCGATTCAATTTCTTCCATACAGTCCAGTAATGAAAAGATCATTTCACGCCACGTAACCGTTTTGGATGATGTTATTTTTTCTATGTTTGCGGATGCTTGCAGATATTCAATTGGAGAGGTGTTATATTCTGGAGGATTTTCAGTTACACATATAACTTTCCAGCCGAAAGCAATTAATTCTTTCATTAAATCACTAATATAAACTTCTGCTCCTCCAGGATACGGAGAAATATTGGGGGCAAGAACAAGAACCGTTTTCATAACTGCAGTTCCTTTTCCATTAGAGACAAATTCCTTTTATAAGGGCCTATTGAGCCGCAATCGAAATGCCTTCCGTCTAAAGGTTGGGCCATTTTTCTAGGAATGCCAACCAAAGCATCTGTCAGATCGATTTCATTTTTCTTATTCATTTCAACATATTCAAGCTTCTGTATGAAATCATTGGGAAATACGTATCGACCGACAATTCCATGAAATTGCAGGGAGAAGTTATCTATAGAGCCAGGTTTCTCGTATAATTCATCGATGAAATAAGGACCAGGATCACCATTAAAGTTAAACGTTACTCCGTACCTGTCAAACTCATCTTTTGTAATTGAATCCACCATCACGATTGGACAATCATACTCTTTTTGCAGTTCTATCATCTCTTTTAACGTATTGGTTCTATAGGAAACCAGTACATCAGGAAATACGACAAGAAAACCATCGCTTCCAATTATATGTTGGGAGGCTATGATTGCCCCGCCTGTCCCATCAGGAACATCTTGAATAACAAATTGAATAGAGACTGAACTTTCCTTCATTTTTTCAGATAGAGGGCTATTCTCTTTGAATGATCTTAAGAAGTAATCTTTAATAGCTAATTTTTCTTGAGTAATACTCACAATGATTTCTTTAATTCCAGCATCAATGCATTCTGTTACTGCATGATCAATAAGAGGTTTGCCTCCAACGTACAATAGTTCCTTGGGCATTGAGTTGGTTATTTCCTTCATTCGTGTACCTTTGCCTGAAGCAGGAATTATAGCTTTCATGTCTATTCTCCTTTAATACATGAGATTACATTGCTGACGACTTGTTGATGATTCTGGTATACTCTTTCTTCCTCAATACACTCCTTTAATAACTCCAGTGCAGCTTGAACCCTATTAAAGGAATGCACTCCCTCAGATACTTTTTCAGATAAATCATAACAACTCCCTTTTTTGGTACCGATAATCTCTATTTTGGTGGTAACGTCTTTAACGTTAGGTCTGTACGATACTAAAAAGGTAGCGATGCTATGGTTTATTACTCCAATCCCAACTTCTGATGATCCATACTCCGGTTTAATAATACGATCCGTATTCTCGACAACAACATCAGGGTAGTACCTGTTTGACATCCAGATTACCTCTTTGATTGCCCCAAACGCTTTTACTACAGGAGTAAGTAGATAGGGTGCTAAGTCCACCCTTAGCGCATCCTCATTTTTTAGCATCCATTCTCTTTGCACCTGTATAAAGCCTCTTCTGGCAGGACCACCACCAATAAATTGGCAATGCACCTCTACAATTTCACCTAAACTTTCATTTCTAATATCCAATAACATTCTGTCTTCTTCTGTTTGATTGGCCGAAACTGGAGCTGATACGATGGTACAATTATTCTGTTTCGCAATGGATAGCAATTCAGCCCATGCTGTTGAACTGTTTGCTGCCAGCTTTTCTGAAAATACGTTCCATCCCTTCTCTAGAAGTTCTCGGTTTGTAGATTCATGAGCAAAGACCGGGGTAAGATTCAAAGCAATTCCATGATAAGATTGTGGGGCAACTGGGATGTAATCACTCACTTCCACATTAGGTACTATTTTTTTTATATAAGTATGTCGTCCAACATCTTTTTCACAGATAATGATTTTGCTTTTTAATTGAATCAGCCAGGGAATATACAGAACCTCGGCAATTCTTCCGAAACCTAGCACAAGGACGTAATTAAACATAAGAGTATGTTCCTTTCTAACAACAACTGTACAGGACTAATCGTTGTCATCCGTTATAAGATCTAATAGCGATTGTATGGAATTATTTTGCTTTGGCTCGTATGGTCTGAATAACAACGCTTGAGCTCCCGCTTCCCTTGCGCAATCATAATCGTTTCGAACAGAATCTCCTATGTGCAAACATCGAGTTATTTCAACGTTGATTTGATCTGCTGAATATTTATAAATTTCCGGGTTAGGTTTATGGATTCCGATGACCCAGGAATCAATGATTTTATCCACTTTCTCTATTGTTTCAGCCTCTTCATCTTCTGAACAAATTTCAAGTTTTTTTAACAAATTGGACGCTAGACCATTTTCCGTATTCGTTACAATTACAATTTTTTTGTTTTTTCTTTTTAGAAATTGTATCGCTCTCTTGATTTCACTCCTATTTCTTGGTACCCATTCACTGAACAATATGATCTCCTGCAACCTTTCCTCGTTACCACGTATTCTTTCTGCTGGTATTCCTGATGAAATTGCAAAATCATATACGAATTTATTATCATCATCTCCTGGGCCCAATCCTGCACCAACATTACATCCAACAGGATAAAGAGCCTTGTCAATCATCTCTTCTTCCAAAGACAGATCATCAAACAAATTTTGAATTTTTCTAAAATCTGGCTTTAATAACACCCCTCCTGCGTCAAGGAATACTGCGTCAATTTGATCTAACATGTTGAACCTCCTTGGTCGCTGTAAAAAACCATTCATAGGTTAATCGAATTCCTTCTGGGAACCTAACTTGCGGAGACCAATTCATCTGGTCCTGAATCTTATCTATACAGAGAGAGACTCTTTGAACTTCGCCAGGAGAAGCAGCGCGATACTTCACTCTCGTTTCCTTGCCACTTACACTTGAGATTACGTTAAACACCTCAAGTACAGATGTTTCGATGCCTGTTCCCAAATTAAGTAGTCCCGACCCTTGTTCTAACGATTTAACAAACGCTACTGCCGCATCTTTAACATACAAATAATCTCTTGTAACCGAACCATCTCCATTTATAGTGCAATCCTCATTATTAATAATTTTATTGGTGAATATAGCAATTACACCGGATTCGCCATACGGATCTTGTCTAGGACCATATATATTACCGAGAGCTAATGCACAATAATCTAATCCAAAATGCTCTTTATACAAATCCAGATAATGGATAGCCGTTAATTTGGTCAGGCCATAGAAAGAACATGCCTTCAAAGGTAGATCCTCAACTAGCGGTAATTGTTCGTTTTCTACATTCCCATAAATAGTCCCACCACTCGTAGCAAAAACAAATTTTCTACAATCCGTTCTTCTAGCTGCCTCTAACACATTAACTAATCCATACATATTCGTTTCAACATCCAATAAAGGATTTTGTTGAGATACAGCCACACTAGGTTGTGCTGCGAGGTGGATCATGTAGTCAGGATTTATTTCTTGGATTATACTCACCACTGAACTGTCATTAATGTCTGCACAGATTAACCGCTTGATCTCCGTTTGATCTTCAAGATTTTTGATTCTTCCTGTTGAGAAGTTGTCCAAAACAAAAACATCATAGTTCTCTTTCAACAATTCGGAAACGACATGAGAACCAATGAAACCTGCCCCTCCGGTTATCAGTACTTTCATATCTTCAACACCTTTCTATGAAACCCATGTTTTCTAGATTACCAACTAAATCTTCATATCCTCTTGAAATTTGAAATTGATCATAAATTTCAATCGGTTCTTCGGATACAATAGCTGACAAGATTATTGCGGCAGAACCTCTGATGTCTGGACAATTTTCTACGCTGCCACCGTATATGGGTCCTTTCTCTCCCTGGATTTCGGCAACAGCTATTTTTCTATCATTTTTATAGGACTCACTTAAATTCACATTGACAAAGTTTCTTTTATCCTTATAAAAGTTAATAAATTGAAATCTTTTAAGAAATACATCATCTGTGATGGTACTTCTACCTGTGCTTTTAGTTGCCAGAATAAGCAAAGCAAATGGTCCCCAGTCACTACTGAATTTAGGTTCTGAGCCTGCTTCGATCAATGTGCTCTTCAACGATGTATCATTTTCAAATTGAATTTTTATGGAGGTTCCAGCATCATGAACTTCAATATTAAGATCTCTCATAAATTTCACAAATTCAGGTATGTTGATCTCTGACTTTGATTGGATAACAAAATTCTTTTCAGCTAAAATTGCGGCGGTTAGTAGGGTCACTGCATAAACTCTGTCTGAAGAGCATTCATATTGAACCTTCTTTGCAGTCATTGAGTGAAGTATTTGTAAATCAGGCAATTCCCCAACCATGGACACACCCAACTTCTGCATGCACTCCATTTGATCAGAACAAGAAGGCTCAACGGAGCAGTTACTTAATTCAGTTCTTCCCGGAACTAGGCAGGCACAAGCTAAGGCAATGACAGTTCCAGTCATTGTAGGATATTCAAAATGAATGTGAGCTGATTTTTTAATTTTCCATGATAATGTAACTGTATTAAGTTCTTCTTTATATTCAACGCCGAATTGTTTTAAAATAGAGTAATACCATTCAGAGGGTCTTTCACCAATATTACAGCCTGTTGGGACACCGATGATCGTCACTTTCTCTACACGGTTTAACAAAGCTGGAATGATACAAAAGATATTTCTTGATTGATTCAGAAGATCATTAGTTATCACCATTTCATCAGCGTAAATAGGATCTTTAAGATGTGCTATTTTTGTATGCTCGTTGAATTCTACCGTTTTAAATATATTTTTTAATACTTCTAGGATCACTTTGGAGTCTCTTATATTAGGGACATTTTCAAATAAACACTCTTCTGCTAAAGCTCCACAAGCAATCGAATGAGCAAACGAATGTTTTCCTCCAGGCAGATAAAATGTATCTGTTTTTAATTCCCTAGATTTCTTTAACTTCATGGTTATAAGCCTGCCTTTTGCAAATATTTAGCTTTGAAATACCCCTCGTCTACCGCTAAATCAATCAAGTACCTCTCAATGGGGTACCTTGCCATATATTCATACAACGTATTTTTCATTTCGCTTTCAAAATCGTTATTTTTTCCAAAAACATTTTTCATGTCCAAGTTCTCTCCATACTTATATCCGGCACCTTTAGACAATGACAGCTTTTTACGATTGCTGAACCCTTTCGGCAGCAGCTTATCGCCCATTTTCCTTAAGGGAATTTTATTTATAGTATCTGATACACATTGAGGATAAGAATAATTCAATGCAGCAGATACCAATCGTCGATCTAAAAATGGAACTCGGCATTCCAGGCCATAGGCCATTGCCATCCGATCCAGACGTCGACAATTGGTTTTATGTAAATCCTTTATCCTTGTAACTCTCTCTTCTTCTTTAAGAGCGAGATTTGGACTTTGGAAGTCTTCGTAACCAAAAAACAGTTCATCAGCTCCTTCTCCTGTTAGTACAACTTTATGACCATCATCTCGAATTCGTTTAAATAGTGCATCCATCGGTGCAGAATGGTTTATCACTTGCCACTGCCATGTCTCTACGATATGAACAATGTCCGGCAACTTATCTTTTAAAACCTCACTGTTTTCCCCTTTCACCTCAACTAAAGGGATATTCAAATTACTACATAATGAGCGGGCATATGGAAGATCAGGTGAAGTATCAGTAAACAAGGTGTACGCCGTAACATTTCTATTAAACTTTTTGGCCAAAGATACAATAATCGAGCTATCCAATCCACCAGATAACAAAATTGCATATTGTCCTTCGGGCACTCTCAATCCAACCGAATCACTTAGCAGTTCTAACAGATTGCAGTCTCTAAAAGCAGCATACGGTTCCCACCAAATCGTTGTGGTAATACTATTATTTTCTAATGAATAGCGATTAATTGACCCTGGCTGAACACACACTATTTCATCACCCGGCAAACCAGTTAAACCTTTTATCTCGCTTGAGAACATGAGTAAGTCCATGTTTCTTAAGTAATATAAAGGCTTAATTCCAAGGTGATCCCGAACAAAAACAACTTCTCTAGCTGCCATATCCAGGTAAATAAAAGAACCTTCCCAATTAATTTGTTTTATAACAAAATCAATCCCATACAATTCAATGAACTCTACCAAAAATTGAGTATCACCATATTCAGATTCGTTTATCCATTCTAAATGATGTTCATGAGCCAGCTCTTTATAATTAAAAATCTGAGCATTCATAACAAGAGCAGTCTGTCTATTCTTTGACAGTGCAGGTTGTGTATTATTGTTCGGTCTTACGATCGGCAATCTATTCGTACCAAGGCAAGTTCCATAATCCATATAATGTTTGCACTCACTCAAAGTTTCGGAGCGTCCTCGATGTTCAATCTGACTTAAAATTTGTCGCAATACATCTTCTCTTACAGTACGACCTACAACTCCAGCAATACCGCACATAAATTATCGATCCCCTTCCTTAACATTTATGTGGAATGTTATTGTTTATCATTCGTTTTAACATGTGAAGAAAGATCGATTGAAAATCTTCAGATAACCCATAATCACAATCACCGAATATAATTGATATATGAGAAATATGGGTTAAGGTGGATGTCATTGAAGTAACAGATACTATTTTCATGGATCGCGACTGCGCCAGATCAGCCGCTTTTATAAGATTTTTAGACTCACCGCTGACGCTTAATAACAGTAGGATATCTCCCTCTTGACCGTGACTCAATTGCTGTGAAAATACATTTTCATAGCCGTAATCATTCGCAATCGCAGTCAATCTTACAATCGAATCACACAGTGAATTTACTCTTGCGTTGGAGTTGATATTATGGATAAGCAACTCATTCGATAGATCAGCATAAAAATGATTTGCCGAAGCCGCGCTTCCGCCATTGCCTGCAATATACAACGTCTTGCCACATTTGAATGCATCAAAGATAACTTCACAAGCCTTCTCGATATCTTTCATTGGCGCTTTGTTTATCTCATCCACGAGTTCAGATAAATATAGATCACAATTGGATACCACATCGTTTTTCATCATATCGCCCCTAGTCCTAAGTGATTTTGGAGGAAATATACTTTGAAGTTTCATACAAATTTTCAAATGTTATCGCTTTATTTATTGTCTTCATCTTCTCATGGCTTTTCTTGATTAGAATAGGTTGTAGCCCTGCATTCTCCGCAGCAAGCAAATCTGTGTATGAATCTCCTACCAAATAGTTTCCTTGAAGTTGTACATTGTAGATTTCTGAGGCTGTTCTGATCATTCTGATTCCCGGTTTTCTGCAATCACATTTGTCAGATACAAGATGAGGACATATAAAGGATGCGATGATTGGAGGATTTTCAAATTGATTAATGATCTTATTGTGAATCTCAATCGCTTTTTCGATCGAGATGATTTTCTTGCCAACTGCCTGTTGATTACTGATAATGATGATACCAATATTGTGATCTCTGAAGTTCGACAACGCTTTGTAAGCCGAATTATGAATTTCAATATCTGATAAAGATTTTACATAATGTTCACGGTTAACATTAATTACACCATCTCTGTCTAAAAAAATGATGTTTTCATACTCCTGATAATGAAAAGTACGTTCAATAATGATCATCTTCTCGATAATCTCTTCAGCATAAAGTGTCTCCCCATTTCGTACAATATAATTGATTATCCCGTATTTCAGTTTCGACTAGTTGGCAATTTCTCAGCCAATTATCATAACAAAAAATAGGTTCAAGATTTGTACATAAATGGCCGAGTAGTAGCTGTAGTACTCCACTATGAGCAACGACCAACACACTCTCAGAGTCATCTTTAGCAATTAAATCTTCAATAAATGATCTACATCTACTTAATACTTGTTCGGCCGTTTCACCATTGGGACCGGCTAACATGCCTAGATTATTTTTTAAAGACCACTCTTTCCAGACCGTATCTAGTTCATCAAATACGGCTTGATCATTTCGCCCCTCGTTGTCGCCCACAAGTAACTCTGAGATACGATGATCTTGGATTATATTTACGTTATAATTTTGATTCATGATTTCTGCCGTTTCAATTGCCCTTGTTAGCGGACTTGAATAAATTAATGAAATGTCTTTGTCTACAATTTGCACTCTTAAATCCTCTGCCTGCTTTCGGCCTAAAGATGTCAAGCTCGGACCTGGCGGTTTAGTCGACAATCTAGAAATAACATTATCTTCTGTTTCTCCATGTCTCATGAAATAAACTTTTCTATGCATACGTTGACCACCTCAGATCGGAATTTTTGTTGATGAAGTCCCATCAAATTCAATATTGAATTTGAATTCTATAATGTTATATTTCGCTAATTCATCTCTTATTTTTTGTTGCATCCCTTCCTTGGCGCTAACCAGGATAAATCCCCCTCCCCCAGCCCCTAGTATTTTGCATCCATCTGCCCCACTCTTATAACATAAGGAAATGAGTTGGGATATTTCATCTTTTTCGTTATTTTTGGTTAATGATTTTTTTCTATGCCAGTGTTCAGCTAATAGACATCCTATCTCGTCTGGTTTGTCATTTTCCAATGCGCTCAGCATGGGCATGACTAATGACTTGATGTCGTGCATCAAATTTGTTGTTTCCAGATTGGATCTACTAATTTGATTCGATTGGTCACTCAGCACATCCCCCGCTGAACGTTTTATATTTGTGTAAAAAAGTAGTAATCTAGAATTTAAATAATTTTTGCATTGTTCCTTAACTGTTATTTTGCTTGCGGTCACAGTAAGAGATTTGTCGAATGTTAATAAGTTCATACCTCCAAGAGCTGATAAATAATGGTCCTGCTTTCCCACAGGGCGTTTTAATTTTTCAATCTCTACACGACTTGATAATTCAGCCAATTCACTTTTCGTTAGGTTTGTGTTCACTATGTTTTTACTTGCGCTGATAAATGAATTTAGAAATGCCGCTGACCCGCCTAAACCGGTATTGGGAGGAGCATCCGTTAAAATACTTGCTTTGAACTTATGTTTAAGATTGGTCTCTGATAAAGCATGAAGCACATAATCTTTCGCCTCTGTTGAGAAGTTGGGAAGAAGCTCGTTGTCACCACTAATAACATGGTTTTCATCGTAGAAATTTCTCGGTAATAGCGTAGTCACCACATACCTATCAATGGAGAAGCCGATCACTTGTCCGCCAAATCTGCTGCAATATGAAGTTATATCCGTACCGCCACCAGCCAAAGATATTCTAAAAGGGGCTTTCGTTACTACGACATTATTCATTCAATAAACTCCTTATAAAGATCGAATGGAATATGTTTTTGAAACTCCTCAATACTAGGCGATTCGATATTTATAGTCCCAAAGGTATCTAGATCCGCTTTATATTTCTCGAACGATTCCAACAATTCCCTCTCATCTAATTTTATGTTCTCCATCGCTGCACTGTTAAAAATATGTTTGGATCGCAGATCATGAAACTGATCTGCATCTTTCCAAAAATATTTTTGTTTTTCGTAATCAGTTATGACAAAATCCAGCTCGAAATCCAAGGTATTGACTACATTTTCCGAAACTTGTATAAGATCTTGAAAATTCAAATAATAGTAGCCTATATTGTTATGACGATCTGTTATGACACCATAACCAACATATTCATCATAGGGTACTAGATAGGTAAGATTGTTATTTTTCCAATCTCCTTTTTTTAGATACCAGTGCGTCGCATCAAGACTAGCATTTTTTCCATTAGAAGCAACAGCACGATATACAGGAGATCCAACACTAATCCTAAATGCAATGTAATTAGTAGTTTTGGAGATCAAGGTAATCGGACACATGAACCATATTTTCCCCTTCAAGGTATGGGTCAATATCATAGATTCCATAACACTTTTCCTTGGCGAGGAGAATTTTTGAAAAGGTCTAAAAACTTGTCATGGATACAATCAAGTATGTCCTGTTCTGTTAATCCTTGTTCTCGTAAGAATGCTATCATTTCAAATAAACCATATTCTCTGAAGGAGTCCCAACCTTTATTATTCTCAAGTGAATCATCGTTTATAGCATCTGAATAACTTGTTGATATAAAATACCGACGTAGATCTATCTCTGGATCAGAATGATCCTTTAATCTGCGATAATCCAGATATACGTTCTGCCCGAATTGAAAATCATCCAGATTTCGATCATAGAAAGATTCCAACAGAATGTTTTTAGCATTGTGCAATTGAGGTTTCAATTCATGTAAATCATCATAGTAGGACGGAAATCTATGGGGAATGAATACGTTATCATGAGCAAGTATGTCTGACATAAGCTCATCTTTGCCGCGTTGACATTGTATTTCTGCCATCTCAGAATGATCTAATATATAAAAGACACTAATTTTATCATTCTCATATGGTCTTGGTTTATTAAGCAAGGATTTTAAACTTACGTGAATTCCAACTGAAACAATACTTAAGGCCTCCATTTCACATAGTTGTTCCAGTACATGATTCAATTCTTGTTCCCTGACCAGCTGATGTTCAAGATATAGCTTCCATCTTCTCTTAAGACCAGCCTTATTAAGTGCCTGAAAGTTCAAAGGTGTGAGATCCGTTGCGCTTTCACCGTCTATAGTCATCGGTCTAAAGCATAAATATTTAATCATACGTAGCACCCCAAAAGTATTCATTTTTTAATATTCCGGGCACGTTTAGTAGGTCTGGGTAGTTAACTTGTAACATACGAATTTGTGATTTATATTTTTTCAGATATTCAATTTTTTTTTCAATCCATTCTTGCTCTAACGATACTTTCTGAAATTTGCATAGTTGTATACCTTGGCTCCTTATTTCCTTTTCAATAGCAAGCCAATTATACTTATCACGTTTGTATCTTGGCATTGAAGCATAGGGGAAATCTGCATAAAAGAAGAGTTGGAATGAGTTATTATTTTTATACATTTGTATTACTGAATCACGAGTTGCAACATGGTCTGGATGTCTACCGATGCCTAGCGGTACAAATATGGTGTTGTCTGGGTAAATATGTGGACTTAATTTCTTACCAAGTTTAGTTTTATCTTTATCCCCGGAATACGGATAATCTAACTCATCCAAATGGATTGGAACAATACCCAGTCCATTACAAACACGAACATCCTCATGAATACGTTCTAATGCTGCCTCTCTGCCTGATGTGAAACCACAATTGAGGTCAGCCGATGACACGCATACTTCCGCACTTGGTACACCAGCACAGATGGTTAAAATAGAAACTTCTTTACTCTGAAGATATGTCCATGCAGATAAAACGGCATCATCAAAATGAGGTGAAATGACTATAACGGCCAATTAACCCACTCCCAAAGATTCAGAGAATAAATATATAAACTTAGTAATGGTTTCTTTGTCCGAAAGAAGCAATCTATGGTGCAACCAGATAGAGTTTTCCGAGATGTACTTCGCGTTAGGGGTTTCAAACAATCTTACATTGTATCCTAAGAGCTCATGATTGTTTTTATTTCTGAAAATTTCCAGTTCATTAAGTGGAGGGTATGGCAAAGATGTGGGCACACCAGCCTGGGTAAATATGTCTAGCATCTTCCTGCAACAATGTTTTCCATATCTAAAAGGATCAATGACTATGATAAAATTGTAGTAAGCCCTTCGTGTCATTCTATTATCATATATTTGTGTTGAAACACCTTCTATACGACTTAACTCTGCTCTTAAAAAGGAAGCATTTCTCTCCCTAATCTTAAGTTGTGATTCATAACGTAAAATTTGCGCATTGAGCACAGCGGCTTGAAAGTCTGACATTCGATTATTGGTACCTATAACAGAATGTTCATAAACTGAATGTTTAGAACTTCTTCCGCAATTGGAGAAATTCCATGCTTTATCAATATTCTCCTGTGAGTTTGCTATTAAGAAACCACCTTCTCCACAAGAAATTAATTTAGAATGTTGGAAGGAAAAACTTCCAAAATCACCTATTGTTCCAGCACCAGCGTTATTCCACTCACTCCCATGCGCGTGAGCACAATCCTCAATGACGTTCAAACGGTTTGACGCTGCTATTTTCATTAATTCATCCATATCACACATCGCACCAGATAAATGTACAGGAATAATGGCTTTCGTTTTCTCAGACAGTGCATGGTTAACTTCCGGTGTGGAGATACAAAATGTTTCCCGATCTATATCTACGATGACTGGATTCGCATTCGTTCGAAGCACAGCAGACACGGTAGAGAAAAATGTTAAGGCTGGGAGAATAACTTCATCCCCCGCTTTAACACCTAGAACTTTTAATGCTGTTTCTAATGTAGTGGTGCCATTCGTGACTGGAAACCCAAACGTTCCGCTGTGCAGATTCAAAAAATTTTTAGATACTTCCTTGCTATATTTGGCACGACTCCCTGCCCAGAAGCCAGAAGTTATAACTTCGGATAAATACTGCATCTCTTCATCGCCATATACGGGCCATTGAGGGAAATCAAATTCATATCGATTGGATACCATTGATAATTTCCTCTTTATTAGTAGTTAGATATTTAATGTCGTCCAAATATAAATTAAGGTGGCCCTCATCAATATGGGACTGAAAATCTTCATTTCCTTTTGATGCTTCACTTCGCATGTAGTCTACCAAACTTTGCAGCCGGTTAATCAACACATCGACAAATGATTCTCTTGAAGACCCTTCTACTCCATAAGTATCCAGAAATAATTTACTCTTCCGAATTTGCTCTTCTAACGTTCCACTGGAATCAGGACTGTCTGGATTTCCGAATGGAACCCAACGATATATGCCATAAGAAATATCCCACATTTTACTCCCGGGATGCAGTGTGTCAAAATCAATGATTCCGATTGCTTTGTTATTTTGTATAGTGACATTATAAGGAGCAAAATCTCCATGACACATGACTTCAACCGGAGAAATTGAAGGTAACATCCATTGCTCCGTGTTCTTCAGATGGGATACATATTTTTCACTTACTTTGTGAAAACGGAGTAATAACTGAGCTACTGAAACAATCATATTGTCGCTTAGCAACTCATCGGGTAACGGATAGTTATATACTTCTCCTGGCATGAATGTTAATATTTCTTCGTTAGTTTCACTTATGCCCAATGGTTTTGGAACGAAATTTGCTCCCTCACTATGAAGAAATTCCAAAAAATTATGCACATTCGGAGTCCATACATTGGCTGGACGAACTACCGTCTCGTCCACTTTATGAATCTTTCCCACTCTTCCACCGACAAGCTCATCTTTATTTTCCATCATTCTCTTGATCACCTCTCTATTAATATTTGTATTTCGAATCGATTAGCATGAAAATACTACATGTATAAGAACGTTTATAAATAATTGAACCCAAGATAATACTAGTCCGTGACAGATTCTGATTCCTTACGACCACTGCAGTAGATCATAAATTTCTTGGGTATACACTTTGAGGGTAATTGTTCATCAAATGTAATATATAGATAGTATAATCCATTTAATTGGATTTTAATGGATTATATTGTCATTTTCTAGATTATATACGATCATACTTTACATAGCAAGTGACAAAAAAATTTATTAGATTCGTGATTCTGCCAACTTTTGCAGTTCGAATAAAAAAAGAGCACCCCATCGTTTCGATAGACTGCTCATTTCTTTACTTCTAGCTCCCTGACTTGTCTTGGGTCACTATCTCTGTTTCATCACACAACTCGCGTACGATTTTTGCCTTCATCCTTGGCTTGGGACAGAGCTTGAGTAGCCAGCTCGATTAAATCGCTTGCCATAGTGTGTTCATCAGGAAGCAGAACCGCCCCGCCAACGCTGACCGTAACCACACCACTCTGACCCGTGAGCTCTCGCTGGATTTGCAGAGCCAGCACATGTTGCCTGATCTCCTCAGCCAGTTCAGATAAATATGCCGACGTTGTGTCTTTTAATTTCAGCATAAATGTACCTCCGCGCTGGCGAGAAATGAGAGCGTTATGCTGTTCACTAACCACCGTTAGCACCTCGCCGATCCACTGTAGACACAGGTCGCCGCCTTGCAAGCCATACGCAGTATTGTAAGAGCGGAAATCATCAATATCAATGATCAACAGCCCCAGACTGCAGTTTTCCTGCAAGCAATCATCCCAATCCCCTTCAAGTTGCTGCTTGAACACCGTTTGAACCGGCATATCGGTTAACGGATCGGTGGTCAGGTAATTGCGCAATCGGTTTGTTGTTTCGCTATAATCATCCTGCTCCTGTTGTGATGTTCTGCTGCGAAGCAACAACATGACTGAAGGTTTGCCAGCATGAACGACGGAGGCCATTGTAATCTCAAAGAGCAAAGACATACCAGAAGCTGTTGTAAAATATAACTGATTGTTCATCAAACTTGTGATATCGAGCTGTAATTTTTCAAAGTCTTGCCGTAATATATCCCGTGTATTATCGGGCAAAAAATCGTTGAAACTCTTCCCGATTAGACTGCCTGCATTTTCATATCCAAACAGTTCGGCAGCCATCATGTTACAGTAAATAATCCGCCCTTCGGTAAGTGTGAAAAAGGCAACGGGCGAGAAGTCCATCAATTGTAAGTAACGTTGCTCGTTTCGCTTCAGAATACGCGCATTCTGAAAGGCGTGCTCCTCGGCTTGAGCCAGCTGATTTTCCGTCTGGCGACGTACAATAGACTTTAGCAAAGGTAATATGCTCAGCTCTCTCGTTGTCCATGGATACGAGGTCGATTGCACAACTTCCCTCCATTTTTCAAACGATTTACGCGGAGACAAACGTACACCATCATCCGTCTTCAGCACGGCTTTTGCCGGATCACCAGCCCATTCTACCACCTGAACCACCTCGGGACGGAACCATAACATATAGTTATGGTGACCCGGTGAGATGGCAACATAAATAACCCCTGAGGCTACATCTTGATATCGTTTGGCTGTCTCGTATTCCAGACTCAGCTTCGACGTGTTATAGCTGTGATCCTCTGCCTGTCCAGCCAGCCATCCTGCCAGTTCACGAATTTGCCCAATTGTCGGAGTCTCACCAAATAACAGTAGCTTGTCCTGGTAACATATTGCCGCACCGGATGCATTCATTAACCGAAGAATGGTTTCCTGCTCTCCTTGCAGCTCTTCCACCACACGCGCCGGGCTTGTATTGCCGATAAAAATGTTAACGATCCTCGTAGCAGCCTCACGGGACTTAATCTCTGCCTGATAATCATCCAGCTGCTGACGCTGGAACAACTCATTGGAGAAAAAGGCTCCCAGGAAGTTACACAGAGTACGAACACGATGCGGGACGTATCTTGCAGAATAATGATGACACGTAATAAGTCCCCAGAGTTGATTATCATGGATGAGTGAAATGGTCACGGTAGCACCCACGCCCATGTTTTGCAAATATTCAATATGAAGCGGAGATACACTCCGCAAAACAGATAAACTTAAGTTCAAAGATTTTCCCGTAAGGGGCTGCAACGTAGGTACGATTTCAACAGGCGTGTAATTCACATTGACAATGGTACGTAGCCAGTTACGAAGATACAGCTCCCTTGCTTGCTTGGGAATGTCTGAGGCTGGATAGTGATGCCCTAGAAAAGGTTCGAGTTCCGGTTCGCTTGCTTCCGCAATCACTTTACCATTCCATTGCTCGTCAAATTCGTAGATCATGACTCTGTCATATCCAAGCATTTCTTTGAGCTGTTCAGCCGCAATCTGACTCGCCTCCACGCGGCTGTCCGTGCTTTTGATTCTTCCGAAGAAACGGGATATCCATTCAAAATCGTTCGATTCGATGTTTTCTTTTTCATAATAAGGCTCGAGTTCAAGAATCAACAGACCTTCGCTCTCATGCAGGACCGATGAAAAAACCTTCTCTTCCCCTGATACATCTATTATCAAATCCATATAATGCAAGTCTGACGTCACAGCTGCGCTTGAGCGGTTGTTCAGGAGCTTGTTTACATCTTCTTCAGCGATCAAGTCGCTTAAAGGCATGCCTAAAATATCCGAGTAATGGATGCCCAGATGGTCATGTGTATTTTGGCTAGACTGCACGATGGTTGCTGTACCCCTGGAATCGATAGCCAGAAGTACACCATGTGGCTGGATAAAGCCGGGAATATGAATAGGCTCCTTATCGCAATTATTTAGGTCGATCGGATCCTTGGTATAAGTCCCTTGCGGGAGTAAGGTGCGGTTAAGCAGACTCATTTCTTGCCTCGACCTAGGTTCAGCCATGAACTTAAATATCCCCTCTCAGCATGTGTTGTTTCTTTAAAACAGAACTTACGTCGGGTAGCTAATGGGGTGTTTCGGGCGTAGTTCTTACGTGTTAACCCACTGATCCAGTAGCCGGAATGTCTCCGAGGCTGTATACACAACGATATCTTCATCCTCGGATGTCTGAATCGATTGCTGTAACAACTGCATGAACTCGCTCCATCTCGTGCGTGTCTGCGTGCCGTATGCGTTGAAATATTGCAGTCCACGGTCCGCTTCTATAGGCAAAAATTGTGACAAACGTTTGGTCATAATCTGGCCACCGTTGGTGGAGCCTTCAATGACATAGAGATATCCGAACAGTCTTGCAGGTGTAGAAATGTCGGGTACATCATTGTCGTTACATTGTGGAATTTGCTTGATCTGCTCCTCGTTTAAGCCAAGATCCCTTAGATCTTGCTCTAATAAACCAGCCTTGCCTCTTACATCGATATCCAGTCCTGTTTCTGCCCAAAAAGACTGCTTAATCGCTTGATCCTCCAGTGGTTTCAGGAATCCGTAGAATTTCTCCAAATACGCTCTATATTGTTCAATCGTTATGGTCGAATCCATAATTCCTTTCGCATAGGGGTTCTGTTCTACTTGTCTATGATAATGTGCCGTCTCACTCTTCAGACGTTCCATAATGCTAACTGCCGTCATGTCGTTATCCCCTTTCGTATAGTGATGTAAATCTAGGCTATGAATGGCGTAAGAATCCATTGCGAATATAGTAAATTTTACCCAATTCAAAAAAGACTCTATGTAAGTATACGTTCTCTCGTATAAGAAAACTACATGAATTCACTTGGCTTGCGCGCTGGTTTTCCACTAACGTTGTTAGGATAACTTTTGAGTTACATGATGTGCTGTCAGCACTGGTCAAGTATGAATTGAGCATTACTAGAGTACTGTAAATTCTCTCTGGAAACCATTTATTTTCAGGGCAATGAAGTATCGTATGTATAGCTGGTTTTTAACTATAAAGATGATACACTAAACACTATATCCTTATTTTGGAGGAATGAAGCTAATGGAAATTAAAGATATGACAGAACAAAAAAATTTCACGGTACAAGAGATTATACTCCACCTCACGGAGGGGATTACACTTCCAGAGAATACGGTTGATCAGTTGATCACAGGTTCACTAGATCAGTTTGTAACAGGAATCGTGGTTACTTTTATGCCTACACAACATGTCATTGAACAGGCTATTCAGGGCGGAGCTAATCTGATTATTGCCCATGAATCCCCATTTTATAATCATCACAGTGCGACCGATTGGCTTGAGAACGATTCCGTTTATGCAGATAAAAGAAACTTGATCAACCAAGCAGGCATTGCTCTTTTTCGTTGCCATGATGTTATTCACCGCTTCGAGCCAGATGGTATTACAGATGGACTCATCCAGCAGCTCGGCTGGACTACATATCTGAGCGGGCGAACGGCAGAGTCAGATATCGTTGCATTTCCAGAAGGAATGACCGTTCAGGAAGTTGCTCGACAATTAAAGGAACGGCTAAGTATTGACTATGTTCGCATTGCGGGTAATTCTGAAATCGTTTGCAGACACGTTGCCGTTCTGGTTGGATTTCGTGGAAATGGACATGTTACGATACCTCTTTTTCGGAATGAACAGGTTGACCTGATTATCGCAGGGGAAGGATTTGAATGGGAAACGCCTGAGTATATTCGTGATGCTGCGCAACAAGGTAAATCCAAAGCACTCATCATGGTTGGACATGCCGAAAGTGAGGCACCAGGAATGAAACTTTTAGCGGACAGACTGAATGAGTGTTTTCCAGAGATCAAAGTTACTTTTGTGAAGGAACAGCCTGTATTTAAGGTGTTTTAACGTTAGGCTGTGTTGGAGGACCCTATTTGCGTGATTTTGCCGCGTATCCAGCGTTTTGAACTCGTTTGGTGAAATAGTGCTTTTGCTGATCGTTAGTCCACTTCCTTACTCCTTCCTTCTTTTGCTACCTCTTTCCTTGCTTTTCTGGAATATCCTAAAGCTTTAGTGTACGCTAGATGCTATTCATTCCAGACTCAGGACATTTGTCCTTGGCTATTTGGAGGCATTTATCATTTAATAGAAGTCGAAGTCATGCATTGAAGGAGTGTACGAAGAAAGATGAGAGGAATTATTTTTGCCCTGCTGGGCGGAGCCTGTATTACGCTGCAAGGGGTTGCTAACACCAGAATCAGCACCGATATGGGGACATGGCAGGCCGCCACGATCACCCAGTTAACGGGATTTATACTCGCGGCGATCATCCTGATGTTTGTGCGAGACGCCAATCTTCAGGGGATTAAACAAGTTAAACCGATGTATCTTGCCGGAGGCGCATTTGGTGCAGTTATTATTTTCAGTGAAGTCTCTGCGATTCAGCAAATTGGCGTGACTTTTACGATCTCGGCTTTGTTGATTGCCCAATTGTTTCTAACCTTTTTGATCGACAGCAATGGATGGTTCGGCGTGCTCAAACAAAAAATGAAACTGCCGCAATTCCTAGGTATTGCTCTAATGATCGCCGGTGTCATCATTATGAAGCTGTAGTTTCAACACAATTAACGCAGAGGTGAGAACCATGGAAGAGATTCATGAATCGCAGCAAATCATAGACCATTTGAAACAGTATCAATTGGAGGCGGTTTTTCACGAACACCTGCGTCCTCATATGACCCTATGTCAATTCGAAAAATGTGAGCTGATCTGCCGCGAAGGCGAAGCTTCCGAATACTTATATGTCTTGGTAGAAGGAAAAATTAAAATTTTCACTACCTCTCCACAAGACAAAACACTCGTGCTCTGTTTCAAAACACCGCTTGAAGTGGTGGGAGACATCGAATATGTGCGTGAGAGTAACATCGTGAACACCGTTCAGGCGGTGTCCCCTGTTGTGATGCTACGTATTCATTACCGCTGGCTCACTGAGCTTGCCAGTGATTACGCACCATTACTGCAATTTCTACTAAAAATCATCTCACACAAGTTTTACATTGATTCGAACTTTTCGAACTTTAATCTGATGTATCCGGTGGATGTTCGTTTAGCCAGTTATCTGTTATCCATCTCGACGGATGAAGGCGGAACCGTAATGCATGAGGAACTCGACGCATTTAATCTGACCGACATTGCCAACCTGATCGGCACCAGCTATCGCCATTTGAATCGGGTGATTCAGAAGCTATGTGCTGACGGTTACATTCAACGGGATCAAGGATTAATCCGCATTAAAAATCGTGCAGGCCTTCGGCACATTGCGGGACACAACATTTATGAATAAGGAGTTAGGACACGCATGATCATTACAGGTATTTTACTTGCGCTGCTGGCCGGTTCACTGGTAAGCCTGCAAACGATATTTAACAGTAAAGTCAATGAACGCACCGGTTCATGGTCAACAACTACGATGGTGTTATTTACCGGATTTATCGCTTCTTTTGTAATCTCCCTCCTCGTTGAAGGTAAAAATACATTTAGCTTTCAGCATATGCAGTCGTGGTACTGGCTGAGTGGTGCGATTGGTGTAGGTGTCGTTTTCTGTCTCGTTCAAGGCATGAAGCTGCTCGGCCCAACTTATGCAATCTCCATCGTATTAACCTCTCAGTTAAGCTTCGCTTTACTATTTGATTCTATGGGTTGGCTTGGTCTGGAGCAAATTCCGTTCTCATGGAACCAACTCCTCGGAGTCCTCGTCATTGTAGGTGGCATTATACTATTCAAGTTTGGCGGACTGAAAAAAGAAACATCCGATTCATCGGATAAGCAAGCCCACACTTTGCCGAGTAAATCTTAGACATAGCCAAAAAGAGTGTCTCCCAATCGGAATGGATTGGATAGACACTCTTTTTTAATTCGTACATTTTAGAACATACTTAAATTTTGATCATACGTAAGTAAGTTAAGTAGATTGCTCTGGGAAATCCCGATATGAATAAATCAAAAACTATCAGACTGAGTTAATCCCTTGCTCGCTTACACAAACTCCACATTGTGATACACCTGTTGAACATCTTCCAAATCTTCAAGCGCATCAATCAGCTTCTCGAATTGAACTTGGGCATCCGCAGGCAATTCAATGTGGTTTTGCGCAAGCATCGTCAGCTCGGCTACGGTGAACTCGTTCACACCCGCAGCTTTGAATGCTTCTTGTACGGCGTGGAATTGGTCTGGTTCAGCGTATACGATAACCGCTTCATCTTCATCCACGATATCACGCACATCTACATCTGCTTCCAACATGATTTCCAGCACTTCCTCAGCATTTTTACCTTCAACGCCGATGACTACTGTAGGATCAAACATGTAAGCAACGGAACCACTCACACCCATGTTGCCCCCATTTTTGTTAAACGCAGAACGCACTTCAGGTGCTGTACGGTTTACGTTATTCGTGAGCGCATCCACGATGACCATCGCACCGTTTGGCCCGAAGCCTTCGTAACGCAACTCTTCATAGTTCTCATCGCCGCTACCTTTTGCTTTTTCCATCGCACGGTCTATGATTGCTTTAGGTACATTATACGTTTTGGCACGCTCCAGAACGACCTTCAGTGCCCGGTTCGCTTCTGGGTCCGGTTCGCCCTTCTTCGCCGCTACATAGATTTCAACGCCGAATTTCGCGTAGACCCGGCTTGTGTTTGCGTCTTTTGACGCTTTCTTTTCCTTAATATTATTCCACTTACGACCCATATCGTTTCCGCTCACTTTCAACATGTAATCTGCTTTCTACTTTGTCATTATATCGTGTTGCGCTTGGTTCAACAAGTTCATCTCACCAAACGATTCTGCATCTAAGAAACAAAAAGCACTCCGTAAGGAATGCTTTTTGAATAAGCAGCAAGTTACGCGTGGAACTGTCTTCCGTCCAACACTTCAGGGACATACCCCGCACGAATCACGAAATCTCCGAAATGCTCACCTTCGTTGCGCTCTTTTGCATATTGATTAATCATCGGTGTCAGTATCTCCAGAATCTCATTTTCACCGATGTTTTCGCGATACAATTTGTTCAGACGATGACCTGTAAAGCTACCACCGAGATAGAAATTGTACTTGCCTGGTGCCTTTCCGATAAAAGCAATCTCTGCCAGCATCGGTCTAGCACATCCATTCGGGCAACCTGTCATACGAATGACAATCTCTTCATCCCTCAAACCCGCTTCATCCAGTACAGGCTCCAGTTTGTCAATCAAGGATGGTAGATAACGCTCCGACTCAGCCATGGCAAGACCACAGGTCGGGAGTGCAACACAAGCCATAGAACTTCTGCGAAGTGCTGAATAGTGAGCTCCATCGGTCAGATTGTATTGTTGCATTAATGCTTCAATCTTTTTCTTTTTCTGGCTGCTGATGTTGCCAATAATCAGGTTTTGGTTCGCCGTCAGACGGAAATCCCCGGTGTGTATTTTGGCAATTTCACGCAAACCCGTCATGAGCGGATAGCCTTCTACATCTTTTACCCGTCCATTCTGAATGAACAACGTGTAATGCCACTTGCCATTACTGCCCTTCACCCAGCCATAACGATCTCCATTATGGTCAAAATGGTATGCACGTGCCGCTTCCAGACTCCAGCCAAGACGGCTCGTTAACTCACCAACAAACCACTCCAGACCGTGGTCATCGATTGTATATTTGAAACGCGCATGTTTACGAACCGCACGATCCCCGTAGTCACGCTGAATCATGACCGTTTTCTCTGCAACATCAATCATCTGCTCTGGTGTACAGAAACCAATGACTTTGGATACTTGAGGATATGTCTTCGGATCTCCGTGAGACATGCCCATTCCTCCACCAACAGATACGTTGAATCCTTGCAGCTTGCCGTTCTCTACAATGGCAATAAAACCAAGATCTTGTGAAAATACATCCACATCATTGGATGGCGGTACCGCGATACCAATTTTGAACTTACGCGGCAAGTACACCTTGCCGTAAATCGGTTCAACCTCTTCGTCCGAATCCTGGGAGTCAATGACTTTCTCCCCATCGAGCCACAGTTCATGATATGCGCGAGTACGCGGGTCCAGATGATTACTCACCTGACAAGCCCATTCATACACTTCAGCATGAATTTCAGACTGATTCGGATTCGGGTTGCACATCACGTTACGGTTAACGTCTCCACATGCAGCGAGTGTACTGAGCAAAGAGTCGTTGACCTCTCGAATCGTATTTTTGAGATCCCATTTCAACACCCCGTGTAGCTGAAACGATTGGCGGGTTGTCAGGCGGATCGTCTGATTTGCATATTTATGGGCAACACGATCCATCATCAACCACTGCTCCGGCGTTACGATTCCCCCGGAAGCACGCACACGTAGCATGAACTGATATGCAGGCTCCAGCTTGGATTTATTGCGCTCATTACGCAGGTCACGGTCATCCTGCATGTAACTGCCATGATGTTTCATCAGACGGTTATCATCTTCGGGAATTGAGCCAGTAATGCGATCGGCCAGTGTCTCCGTGAGACTTCCACGCAAGTAATTGCTCTTGATCTTTATATCTTCCACATCGCTGTTGGTACGCTGCGGATTAAGTAAGTTATTATAAGCCATGCCGCTTTCTCCTCTCGTTTCTGCGGAATATAACCTTCCGGCTTAGCCTTGGATTAATACACATCCCGCTGATAACGTTTCTCCTGTTGCAACCGTGTCATGTAATCCGCAGCCTGCTCAGGCGACAAGCCGCCCTCCTGCTGTAGAATGGTAATCAGCGCCGCATGCACATCATGAGCCATTTTTTTCTCATCGCCGCAGATATACACGCTTGCCCCTTCCTGAAGCCATTGGTACAATTCCTTGCTATGTTCCAGCATGCGATGCTGTACATATACTTTTTGTTCCGTATCACGAGAGAAAGCAACATCCATCTTCGTCAGAACGCCATCTTTGAGCCAGCGTTGCCACTCCGTTTGGTAAAGGAAGTCTGTAGCAAAGTGCTGGTCCCCGTAGAAGAGCCATGTTTTTCCTTCTGCACCCGTTTCTTCTCTTTCGCCAAGGAAAGATCGGAATGGGGCTACCCCTGTTCCAGGTCCAACCATAATGATTGGTGTATCCGGATTTTCGGGTAATTTGAAGTTGGGATTATGCTGAATATATACTGGCAAGGTGTCACCAGCTTCGATTCGTTCAGCGAGATGCACCGAGCATACACCATAACGTTGTCTGCCACGCGCTTCATAACGCACAGTCCGAACCGTCAGATGAACCTCCTCCGGGAAAGACTTGGAGCTACTCGCAATGGAGTACAGACGTGCCGGAATTTTCCGGAGAACGGCTAGAAACTGTGCGGCTGGAATGCCCTTCAATGCATAATCCTGAACCACATCAAGCAGATCGCAGCTGTTCATAACGTTACGGAATTCGGAATCGTTGGCAAGCAATGCTGTTAATTCGTTTCCTGGACTCAACTTGGCGAGTTGTTCTGCCACCGGTTTGGTTACTGCTGTAATTTCGTAATGACGCAGCAGTGCTTCGTATACCGATACCTGATCGCCGCTTTTGTTCACTGTAACACGCTCGTCCGCGTTCCACCCCATAGCTGCAATCAATTCATCCACGAGGCGCGGATGATTCTCAGGGAACACACCCAGGCTGTCGCCCGGCTCATAGTCCAGATTGGAACCTTCCAAAGACAGCTCAATATGACGTGTCTCACGATCTGATCCTCGACCATTCAAGTTGAGATTTTCCAGCACCTCTGCCTTGAACGGGTTTGTACGATTATATTCCGATTCTCCACCGCTTACCGCGGCTGTGATTGCTTCAGTGGTTACCGCACCCGCAGTAGCTGTTGTACTGCTAAGCGAAGCAAGTACATCATTCATCCACGATGCAGCTGGCTCATCAAAATCAACATCACAGTCTACTCGTGGAACCAAAGCTGTGGCGCCCAGTTCCTGTAGTCGTTTATCAAAATCCTTACCAGTTTGACAGAAGAACTCATAAGAGGTATCGCCGAGCGCCAGCACTGAATAACGAAGTCCATCCAGCTTTGGAGCACGTTTGCTATTCAAGAACTCATGAAACGGAATCGCATTATCCGGCGGTTCGCCTTCCCCATGTGTGCTGACCACAATGAGAAGATTCTCAATTTTTTTCAATCCGTTCGGTTTGAAATCCCCCATGGATGACAAGGTCACTTGCAGTCCTTGCTCTTCCAACTTCTTTCCGAGTTTTTTCGACAGTCCGATTGAATTTCCTGTCTGGGAACCGTACAGCACTGTAACTTCGCGGGAAACGGCCGGAGCACTGACTGGCGCTGCTACCGCAGACTGCCCAATCAGATCTGTCTGTGGTGTTACCACACCTGCTTGAAACGCTGCAATATACCCACCAAGCCAGAGTCGTTGTCCGTCCGTTAATGTAGGAATAAGTCGATTGAGCAATTCTACCTGCTCTTGATTAAAAGGACTATTTGTCACTTGAAGTTCCACCATCTGCCACCTCACGCATTACTTCGATTTTAATTCCTACTAAAATGATCATATTAATTTCTTCTCTCTAGAACCTAACACACCGGGGGATTAGGGTCAATTTCAATGATTTTATACCATTTATCAGTTTCCCTGATAAAGGAACAAAACGTGCGAATCTTCGGTTTGCACTTCGTCAGCAACAATCGACAATGAACGGCAAAAAAGCTTGCTTTAACCCGACTTCAGGTTAAAACAAGCTTTAATGTCTTTTATAAGATACACCAGAAACTAAAATGAATGGAGGAAGAACAAACCGCTTTCATATGAAAGTGACAGAGGAATGATTCATCACTTTTTCCAAACCAGCTTGCTCATCATTGCATAGATTAGTGCAGCAGATTCGGCCCGGTTGGCTTCAGCCGAAGGTTTTATTTCACCGTTGTAACCACCCACGATGCCCAGGTTCACAAGCGAAGCTACACTCTCTCTTGCATACGCGTTGATTTTGCCTGCATCCCGGAAACGAGCAAGATCAGCTGCGGAAGAATTCTGTGCTCCATCATCAATGAGTCCACCCGCAGCGAGCGCCCTTACTGTTAAGGTCATCATCTCCTGACGAGTAATTGTGGACTCTGGCATGAAACGTCCATCTCCAGCCCCATCCGTAATACCGAGTGATCGCGCTATGTTAACAGCCTTATAATAAGAAGATTGTTCATTCACATCCTTGAATGGTTCAGTAGAACTCCCGTTTAGACCAAGCGAAGCTACCAGCCACTGTACATATTGCCCGCGTGTCATCTCCTGTTTGGGATGTAGCTGTCTGCTGTCCTCACTACCTGTTGCATCTACCACGCCCCGAACAGCAAGTGCCTCCATCGCTTTTTGTGCCCATGGCGCTCCGGCTAGATCCGAAAAGTTCTCTTCCATAGATAGGGCAGCATATGCACCGGTCAATGATAAAGATTTTGCAGAAAATACAAGCTCACCGCGTCCCGGATCGTAATAACTCTGTGGAAGCGGAGTTATTACTCCGCTTGACCCGATTTGCACTGCAACAACGTTGTCGGCCACGGTATCTTTTGATGAGGTGTACGGTAACTCCATTGAAATCCCGCTATCAGGCATGAAGGTCTGATGATTAAGGCTAAATTCGAGCTTTACACCATGCACTGCTCCCAAACGATCCGTTATCCCTTGCGGAAGCGGTGTGCGGATCAATCGAATAGTTGCCATACCCTCTCTGGTTCCCTCTTTAGCCAGCAAATTAGCAGGCAACTCCACCGTTGCAAACGCAGACACGATACGGAAAACATCGGATGGCTTCTGCTTCAACAGGGATGACACTGGCAGTGCCAGCTCATATGCCGTCGCTTCTGGAACAGACTTCAACCGAAATTCAACCAGTCGTTGACCTGCTCCTGTAAGAGGTGCGGCTTTGAGCGCAGCTTCAATTGCAGAAGCATCGACTTTAGAATGTGCATTTCCTTCTGGAGCCAATAAGGCCTGTAATTCAAGAACAGCACGCTCCTTTTCTATAACAGGTAGAGTTGACGACTGGGATTGTCCTGTGCCTGAGGTGTTATTGTTATTGCCAACCTGACCACCGTTGCTGCCCGGATTCGAAGTATTCCCATCATTACCGCCTGGAGACGTTGTACGTGCAGGTACGTCAACGACCAAAGGGGACGTTGTGGCTTTGCTCCCATCGGATGCGCGTGTGATTTCAAGTTCAATCCAGACCGTCGTTTCACGGGCTGGTAAAATAATTGTTCCGTCCAGCTTGATTATAGACGGAGCTGTACTTGAGTGAATAGAAGCTGTAAACCCTTGAGGCAGCAAAGGCAGTTTCATTTTTGTAGAAGCTGTCGTTGGCTGTTCAAGCGTTGTAATACCTGAAGCTACGTCGGCAGCCGTCCGCCGGGTTGTTGTGACTTGATAAGGATCAGACAATCCTTTGAGGGATTGGCCTGAATCGTCCAATGCCTCGACTTTATAATAGTAAACCGTGTCTTCGTTCAGCCCAGAATCCGTATACTCTGGAAGTGCGCCGGAATAGATTCTCTCGTAAGTTCCTTGATCTTGATTCGAACGATAAAGCCTATAAGTTGACGCTCCGGATAATGTATCCCACTCAAGCGTTACACTTGCATTCGTGGCAGAAACCGAATGCAGGCCCCCGGTTCCATATACAGGAGACGTTGGTTCAGGTTTTACAATCATAATCCAGCTGATTAGCGGGTCCTGGGATGCCGTATTGCGTATCGTGACATCCAGTTTACCATTAGATACCTCAATGCCCTGGTGAGCACGAACACTTGCAGGTATATAGGCAACCGCCCCGGTGTTTGTACCGTTAACAATAAAATCCGCCCGGCGTGAAGTATTCGTCCACGGGTCATTGAATCCTGCATACACATCATATTTACCGTTGGCTACCTCAAAGCTATACGTCAAATCTTTGCCTTTCGGAGAATTGCTGACATTGCCACCATTCAGGTAACGTACGGTTGAGAATATATCACCGCCGCTTGATCCGGAAGGCAGCGCATCGGCACTAACATATCCCCAGGATTGACCTTCAGCCGGAGCATACATCTGATCCACAATTCCCGGATGCATGAGGGTATCTTTCATATAACTACTCATCAGCTTGTAATCTGCCGTATCATAACCACCGCTGTTCACAAAGTATAGTGTATTTTCGGGAATAACAAACACGCGAACCGCCTGTGTTTTGTTGTTATACTCAGGTGTTGTGATCTGGAGCGTGAGCGGGCCAGGCTTGGCAAAATCCTCCGCTGTCATCGCGCGATGATCAATTGTCCAGACGGCTGGCGTTGACACGAGATGATTTCCATCACGCACCTTTACGGTGGAAGGCAGGACAGGAACTTCCCCAAGTTTCACCACTTCTGGCAGTTTATCTGCAATTTCCACCTTACCCATGGAATTTAACAGATCAGGTGTCCAGCTGTTATACCACTTGATCGCAATGTCTGAGCCTATACCGAATTCAATCGGCAAAAACACGTATTTGGCTGCATCATTGGCGAAATTGCCTCCATTCCAAGTATCTCCCACGTAAATAAATTTGCCTTTTTCCGGATCAACCGGGATGACCGAAGTTGTCTGTGTGCCAAACGCCTTCCCGGGATCTGGATCACTTGGCAGTGTGCGAACAAACGGATTTGTCATCGCCGACCAAGGTCCGAAGATATGATCCGCGACCGTAACTTTGTTCTCGTTAGGAGCCCAGCCTGTTGCACCTGATGTTAAAATATAATATTTGCCCTGATACTTGAACATAGCCGGTGCTTCACGTTGTCCACCAGGGAATACCCGAACATAGTCTACGCCGTATTCCGCCTGATACACGCTATCGCGAACAGGATTGCCTTTATCATCCTTAAGACCTTGCTTATGCCAGCCCGTGACGTCACTGTAATCCTCGGTGAGCTTTGAAATGTATAAAGTCAGATTTTCTTCGCTGGAGTAAATTAGGTAACCCGTGCCGTCATCATCCTTAAATAGTGTCATGTCACGGGCCATACCTCTGTCACTTGGGAAATAGTCCTTCTCGCCCTCAGGAGCCATGTCCATACGGTAGCTCTTCTGATATATAAAAGGTCCAGCAGGTGAGTCACTTATTGCATAACCGGCCTTCGCTTTACCATAATTGGCATTATTGTTGTAAGGGTCCTTGTCTCCATCCATGTGGGCCCACATGACATATTTTTTCGTTTTATCATTGTAAATGACTTTTGGCCGTTCGATAATCCGTCCTTTGCGAATATCTGCCCAGATGTCCACACGATCCTCGCGACCCGCATAGAGTTCCTTAATTAACGGGTTTGTGTCAAAATCGTCCATCGACTGAAGCATCGTCAGTGCCATGCCTTCGTCTGTCCAGTTCATCAGGTCTTTGGAAGAATAGGCACGCACCCCTGCAGCAGGCCAACCGCCCGTATGATATTCGCCATACCAGTAATATTTTTCTGTTTTTTCATCGTAAAAGAAACCTGCGCCATGAGCATCAATCGGTTTGCCGTTTTGATCCGGCCACAATTGTCCTGGCGTAATACTTGTGCGCACCGTGGATACTCCAAGCGGTGCAGATACAGGAGTGTCCATTCCGTCCACTTTGGCCTGAATCGTATAAAAGTAACCCGTGCCCATCGTCAAACCTGTGTCGTCTAACGAAGTCGCCTTCCCTGAGTAGACTTGCTGATACGTCCCTGAAGCGCTTGTCGCCTTCGACACCGTGTAGGAGACTTCTGCTCCGGGCAGTGCATCCCACCCTAAAGAAATGGATGTATCCGTTGTAGCAGTAACACCAAATCCTGAAGGAGAATCTACCGTGTACGTCTGCGCTTCCGCTGTACTAAATGTCGATTCACCCGCAGCATTGTACGCCGTCACCCGATAGCTGTAGCTCTTTCCAGGCTCAAGTGCCTGATCCGTAAACGACAAATGGTTGCCGTCGTATACCTGTTCATATACTTCTGTTCCTTGCTCGGCGCGAACGACACGATAACCACTTGCCTTATTTACTGCATTCCAGGTCAATTTGACACTTGTCGCTGTCATTGCTGTCGCCTTCAGATCACCCGGTGGTTGCGGAGCCTCGGCAGCCGTTTTGGCTTCAAGCGGAGCAGACCACTGTGACTCGGTTAATGCCCCGTAGTCATACGCAAGTCTGTAATAATAGGCTGTATCCGAGCTTAGTCCTTCATCCACATAACTTGTTGATGATGTCTTACTTACATAAGCGTAACCGCCTTCCAGCATATTCGAGCGGTACAGACGGTACCCTGTCGCCCCTTCAATCTCCGGCCAATGCAAGGAAATCGAAGATGCCGTCTCTCCATCCTTTGCAAGCACAGCTTCATTCACTTGAGGCGGTTCCGCGATCATTACATCATCAATATGTACGGTCTGCCACTTATTTCGAATGCCAACTGTACCGGTTGCAATAGATGTATCCATCAGATCAAAAACCAATCGGTCCATCCCATTTTCGGTGATATAACCGCGGATCGAGGTCCCCGATACCGCCACTTTAAGCGTATACCATGTATTTTTGTTAAATGTGTAGTCCACCGATTTTAGCGTAGTATCTGCGCCATTTACTCTTTTGCTGAAAACGAGTTTGTTGCCGGGCATCTGCATTTGGAAGTAGTAATAGTTGCTCTTGTCTTGAAACCGCGGTAAAATTCCGGGAAATCCCTCACCCGCTCCTGTATAAAAACGCATTGACACTGTCTTATCCGGAATGGACTCCCCCGTTGTGATAAAACCTTCATCGGTTCCATTTTGAAAAAGAACCTGGTTGGACGCGTCCGCTGGATCTGATGTCACTTGCCACTGGCCTGAGATCACATGCCATTCAGGTGAAACGGTATAATCTCCATCGGAAAAATCGTCTTGAATCCACAATCCGGGAATAAGAGCTCCATCTGCAAGAACCTTGTTCGGGTACATTAATGGTCCTGAAGAGAACATCAGTGCAGCGGATAACAGGATTGCAACCGGTTTTCTCAGTTTATCCAATCTCGATTCGCTCCTTTGCGTCTGAAAATATAAGCAGGTTCCTTACACATCCAGCGTAGTGATTAAACTTCTAGTACACATGAATCAGTCAATCAGAGCACAGACCATACTTCTCCGCTGATCACACCTCCCTAATTAATGAAACCGGTTTCATTTAAGAGCAAAAAAAGACCCGTTTACTCAGGCAGGTGCAATCATCCACGTTACGGAGAACCGAGAAGCGTTTCTTTTTTTGCCCATGTCGTAAAACAGGTTTCTTAAACGCAAATTGTAACCGCTTTCTAAAATTAGAATATCGTTTGCTTTTAGGGCTGTCAACCATTCTTTGGTCCTATTTCACCCTTTCTCTTAAATGACAAAAAACGCGTATTCCACATGCGCTATGCAAGTGAAATACGCGCCTTTTAGAAAACTTTCGTCGTCCAGGATTCGCAGTTCCATGTGTCTGTCACGACGTCACGGTAAAATTCAGGTTCGTGTGAAATCAGCAGGATGCTGCCTTTGTACGCTTGAAGCGCACGTTTCAACTCATCCTTCGCATCCACATCCAAGTGGTTCGTCGGCTCGTCAAGTACAAGCAGATTAGTCTCATTATTGATCAGCTTGCAAAGACGCACTTTCGCTTTCTCGCCACCGCTGAGGACAGCGACCTTACTCTCAATGTGCTTGGTTGTCAGTCCGCATTTGGCAAGTGCGGCACGTACTTCAAACTGGGTGTAGGAAGGAAACTCCTGCCAAATCTCCTCAATACACGTATTGTAGTTGGCTTCTTTCATCTCTTGCTGGAAGTATCCGATTTCCAGATTCTCGCCGCGCTGCACATTCCCTTCCAAAGGCTGAATCTCACCTAAAATGCTACGCATCAGGGTTGTTTTACCGATCCCGTTCGCACCAACAAGAGCAATTTTCTGGCCGCGCTCCATACGCAGATCAAGCGGTCTGGACAACGGTTCGTTATAACCAATAACCAGGCCTTTCGTTTCAAAAATAAGCTTGCCTGACGTTCTCGCATCGCGGAAGTTGAATTGTGGCTTCGGTTTCTCCTTGGCCATCTCGATAACATCCATTTTGTCGAGTTTCTTCTGCCTGGACATCGCCATATTCCGAGTGGCAACGCTGGCTTTGTTACGTGCGACGAAGTCTTTCAGGTCTGCAATCTCTTGCTGCTGACGCTTGTACGCCGACTCCAGCTGTTGTTTCTTCATCTCGTAGACTTCCTGGAAGTGGTTGTAATCGCCCACATAACGCGTCAGATCTTGATTTTCCATGTGGTAAATGAGGTTAATTACGCTGTTCAGGAACGGAATATCATGTGAGATGAGAATGAATGCATTCTCATATTCCTGCAAATAACGTTTCAGCCACTCAATATGCTGTTCATCCAGATAGTTTGTCGGCTCGTCGAGGAGCAAAATATCCGGTTTTTCCAGCAACAGTTTGGCGAGCAGTACTTTGGTCCGTTGTCCACCGCTCAGGTCATTAACGTCTTTATCCAGACCGATGTCGGTCAAGCCCAGACCACGTGCGGTTTCGTCGACTTTGGCATCGATCATGTAAAAGTCCTGGTTTGTCAGTGTATCCTGAATGGTACCTACATCCTCAAGCAGCTGCTCCAGTTCCTCTGGCGTAACGTCGCCCATTTTGCCGTACATCTCATTCATTTCCTGTTCCATGTCAAACAGGTATTGGAATGCGCTGCGCAGCACATCGCGAATCGATTGCCCTTTGCTGAGTACCGCATGCTGATCGAGATAACCTACACGCATACGTTTGGACCATTCCACTTTACCTTCGTCTGGCTGAAGCTTACCTGTAATAATATTCATGAAGGTGGATTTACCTTCTCCATTCGCCCCGATCAGACCAATGTGCTCGCCCTTAAGCAAGCGGAATGAAACGTTGTTAAAGATAGCACGGTCACCAAAACCGTGACTTAATTTTTCTACATTTAATATACTCATTCATGACACCTTTTCTATATAGACTTAATTCTTTGTATATTATAAGCGTTATCTACGGCACAACTCAACGCCCTATTTTAAAAATGTGATGTTCCATTTGCCTTATCCCGGCGTATGCGGTAAAATTTTGCCTTAAACGAATTACAACCATTATATAGAACGGAGCTCTCAGCGAGAGCATCAGGTGAATGTCATGATTGAAGTAAAACAGTCCAGGCTGGGTGACGGCGGTGAGTTTAACCGTGGGGTATTTGCTACAGTGGATATTGCAAAAGGTCAACTGATCCATCAGGCCCCCGTCGTACCTTATCCGAATGAAGATCACGAGCATATTGAGAAAACGATTCTGGAGGATTACGTCTTCGAATACGGTGCCAATCATACCGCGATCCTGTTAGGATACGGCAGTCTGATTAATCATTCCTACGAGCCTAATGCCACGTATGATATTAACTTCGAAAATCACACCTTTGATTTCTATGCTTATAAAGACATCAAAGCTGGCGAAGAAATCCTCATTAACTATAACGGCGAGGAAGATAATATGGACCCGCTATGGTTCCTGGACGATTACGAAGAACGTATGCGCGAAATGCAGGACAAAGAAGAACAAGACAACGAGCCTGCTCAGGAATCCGAAAAAAATTAATGCGCAGTTCTGCTCTCTAATCCCGGTATTATGATTCATTAGAGTATGTATGAAACGAATCATGCCCGACTACTCATTAAGCTTGAGTATTCATTGAAAGAAGCAAGAAAGCAAGTTCCTCTATAGGAAACTTGCTTCCTTTTTGTTATGCCATGGGATTACCTGTTCTGGCGACAACTCATCCGCTACGCACTGTACACCTTTACGATATATTCATGCACCATTCCCTGTTTCATCATCGATCGGTGGATCGGAATGCAAGTCTGTATCTGGCGCAGTATAGGTCCATCTTGTAAAAGCAACCTCAAAGCCTGCCCGTTTAGGCGAGCAAAGGAACGGTCCTGCCTGCTTGTGGGCCGGATAAGCAAATCTTGCCACCCTAATCGTACGCCACGGATGCTCATCTGTACGCGCACGAATGATAACGGATTCCTGGTGATACGACGCACGAATCGTAACAATTCTTCCTCCCCACTCCGGTACAGGTGACAGTGACCAATCCGAGAATTGATCTGTGACAACAGCACCGACATGTACGACACCATCATTGACCTCAACCCCGGCTTTAATCCACTGATGTTCTCCATGCCACAGCATTAATCCCGCCTGATCATATAATTCTGTGAACGAATTTAGATCAAACGAAACTTCAACAGCTTGTTCCCCATCCCACGGCGCAAGCAAGGCATGTCCATTTCGGTGACAGAAACCATAGAAAGTCTCTTCCCAAAAATCACTGCCCTCCTGAGCCTGCACAATCAACCGCTCTCCATCATGTTGGGTATGAACAGGCTCGGTTGTCCAGCTTCCTCGTTCAAGGTTTGTAAAGTTGGCGGACATCTCCATTCTCATCCTCTCTCCCATCCTTGCAAAAGTGAATCTTGCAACTCCCATATTCTCATCACTCACGTGTACGGAGAATATAGCAGTTGCATGACCTACTTCCAATTTTGCGATAGCCTATTTTTCAAGGTTTCGTCTATACGTGTACGAATTCGACATCCCCTGTACGTTTACCTTGTAAACTACCTTATAATCTATCTTATATGCTTCCCTTATGTTCTTATCCCTTGTATTAATAGATTATGCATTGATCTAATGTCCACGAAGAATTTCTTATCTACGCTGCTCTATCATCTGTTTTGAGAACAAGCGCCCGATGGATAAAGTTGTTGTCATTTAAACCCTCTCCTTTTTTCGGACTGATCAGTCTATAAACAACGAAAAAATAAACGCTTTTCGCGTTCATTTATAAAATTCTAGAACAACAACTCATCTTACGCTAAAAACATCAAAACACTACAAAACTACATTATAATCCAACACCTTCAACGTCGTCTGCACAAGGTCCCGCAACTCTTCCTCACTCGCACCACTTTTTGCCGTATACGTGAACGAAAGCCTTGAATAGTTAAGAAACCGTGCAATGCGATGCAGTTCTTCTTCTTGTAACTGTAACTCTCCCGTATTACACCCTCGTAAAAGTGCAGTGTAAAATACGTTCTCCATCCAGCGGTTATTCGCCTGTATAAACGCAGCGATCTCATGTTGCTGAGGTGCCTGTTCTATCGCGCTGTTAATGATAAAACATTCGTTGCGCCGATCGGGATCGGCTAACACGTTCACCACCTCTTCAAACAATTGTTGCATACCCTCACGTACACTGCCGCTTTGTTCTAACAGTTGCGTCGATGCTTCTGTTTTCTGCTGCACGTAAAACTTCAGAGCAGAGACAAACAAATCATGTTTTGTTCCGTAAGTGTCATAGAGGCTTTGCCGGGCAATGCCGAGTTCATTAAGTAACACCGTTAACGAGGTCCCTTCATAACCATAAGCGCCAAAAACAGAAGTCGCTTTTCGTAATACTTGTTCTGTGTCAAACTCTTTCGCTCTTCCCAACTGGTGTTCCCACCTCCTCTTCGTTAAACTCATCATATACATTCCAGACTGATCAGTCAAGAAAATGAATGATTTAAATTTCGACAAAGTGGTATAATGGCACTACAGGTTGAATGTTCATTAACCGTTTATGACGATGTCAATATATAGAGGAGTGAAGCGATATGCATATGCAAATTACAGATTTGGCAGCAACGCGTTTGACAGCAAGTTTGAATGATCAACCGGGTTATTTCAAAGTATTTTACGATATGGAAGGCTGCGGATGTAACGGTGTTGTCGTGCTGCTGATTGTTGATGAACTGGCAACGCTGGATGAGCAGATTGAAACCAACTTTGTTCCATTCTACGTGGATCCCAAACACCAGCTTAACCTGGAATCAAGCATGAAACTGGATGCACAAGAAAACTATCCTGCCTTTACTTTGAGCAGTGATTCGGGTGTAATCAGCAGTAACCTCCGGCTTCGTGATGCACGCGCTGCCGCAGTAGGTACACCAAGTGCTGTTAACGCATGTACTCTATCCTAAACAGCAGGTAAGCAGAGTATTGCCGCTCTTGTAGGAAAGCGATCCGCCTCGAAAAGAGCGCGTTTGTTTGCGGATGTGTTCTCATCTAACCGCTGCCAATTCAAAGGCTACTGAGTCTGCAAAAATGATTTGTCCATCTTTCTCGAGCACCTGATGCTTGGACCAACTTCTAACGATCATGAGGAACCTTATTTAGCCCAAAATAGATAGATTCAAAATCTAACGATCACCAGTAATGTTATTTGCTTTGAAAACAGCCTTTGAGGCTGAAAAACGGGCTGTTTTCGCAGAATAAGCTCTCTGGTGATCGTTAAAATTTTAGAATGTGTAAAAAGCGGCAAATAGCGTCTGTGGTGATTGTTAGATTTTTTACAACTTACTTGATAAAAGCCTGGAGTTACTTGCTTAAATTGTTTTACTTGCTTATGCCTTGACTTTGCTGATGTATAACTTATGCCCTCCCTTTTTATTCCCTTTATGCTCTTTACTTTGTGCTCTATACGCTCTTTATGTCTTTACTCACTTTCACCTGTCTCCCTCACCGTTTACATTTCTCCTTCCAGTATCTTTTGTGCTGCAGCAGCCGAGCTCCTGCGTCTTCCATCTCTGACAACTGCGATATTCGAACTCTCATCTACTTTTCCATTACTTTTCTAATGTACGATTTGTCTGGTGCACATCATGAAACTACGGTTACAATCTAGACTCCACCATTATTTTCGATTGCCAACCTCTTATCTCGGAGATGACATTCTTACTCCCGCCAAATCGCCAAATGAAAAAGAGATTCTTGCAAACTTTGTTTACAAGTCGGAAACATTTGGAGAACCTATGGACATAATCCTCCAGTATACTTGGTTTATAGATTAATATATTCCAAGGAGGAATTCCCATCATGTCTTCATTTACTCGCAAATCCATCATATCGACACTTCTGGTTGGCTCGGTGCTTGCAGGCACAGCGTTTACTACACTTCCGATCAACCAAATATTTAACCCGGTTGCTTCTGCGGCAAGCTCAAGTTTCTCTCAATTTCTGCACGATAATGCGCCAAGCCGTACCATTACAACTTCTAGCAAAGGCGTTGCTACCGTGACGAACCTCTCTAGCACCGTTGTGCTTGTTAATAAAAAAAGAAACTTACCATCCACTTACGAGCCGAAAGATCTGGTCGTTCCTAACATCCCATTCAGCTTCTCCGGCTCCAGTCCGAAGAAACAGATGCGTAAAGTCGCAGCATCAGCAATGGAGAAGTTGTTTGCCGCCGCTAAAAAAGACGGTATCGATATCAAAGCTGTTTCCGGCTACCGCTCTTATTCTACGCAGAAAGCAATCTTTGACCGTAATGCCAGCATCAAAGGCGAAGCTGTTGCCAATAAAACAAGTGCTCGTCCAGGACAGAGCGAACATCAAACCGGACTCGCCATGGACATTTCCAGCGCTTCGGCAGGTTATGATCTGCAGCAAAGTTTTGGCAACACCAAAGAAGGCAAATGGCTGAAAGCCAACGCCCACAAATACGGTTTTATTATCCGTTATGGCAAAGACCAAGAAAAATTGACCGGATATTCATATGAGCCTTGGCATGTCCGTTATGTTGGTGTCTATATCGCCGGCGAGGTTACTAGCCAAAAATTAACTTTGGAGCAATATTTGGAACGTGCAAAATAAGCTCTTGGTTGGGCGAGCAGCTTAGTTAAATCGATCTGTTCATATGCAAAATGACACCTGGAGAAAGGGGCACACTTGCCCCTTCTCCATATAAATTACAAGATAGCTGTAGTTCCAGGAAAGCATCTTTGCACCCATGTATTCTGAGAAAGTGTTCTTGAGAGCAGTCTCGTACCCCATACGGTTACAGATCAATTCTTCAACATTTTTCAAACTCCGGCAATACGCCGAATCAAGACAGGCAACCGTTTCACACCTTCGGTACCTGCCCAGGAACTTGCCCCTGCCAGTAAATCGTTGTGGCTCAGATAAAAGGCTGTTTTGTATACAAGGTAACCCAGTATGATCTCCACCACCACAAACTTTTTAAGGGCAGAGGATTCAAAGACATAAACCTGGAACTCATGATGCCGCCAAGCTGATTTTATTCTGAGGATGAATGATCTCATGACTCACCTCTGCTGTTTTCTACTAGCGTATGGCGAGCACATCTTGTCTTATTCAAAAATAATACTTACATAAAGTAATTAAGTATGTTATATTCACTTTATAAGCAAGCAAACTATACATAAGTGAGGTATACAACATGAGCGAATTGGATCAATTGATTAAAAACCGCAGATCTGCTGTTATTTTTGAAGAGGGAATTGAAATTTCAGAGTCCGAACTGGAAGAAATGTTTGCTTTGAACAAATTTGCGCCATCCGCATTTAACCTGCAACACACTCATTATCTTGTATTGACCGATGAAGCTCAAAAAGAGAAAGTATATCAGGCTTCGCAACAATATAAAGTGAAAACAGCTTCTGCGGTCATTATCGTGTTAGGGGATGTCAACGCACATCATCATATTCGCACGATCAACGAAGGACTTCTCAACTTGGGCGCACTCACACCGTTTCAATACGAGCAGGAATCACAGAGTGTTATTGAATTCTATGAAACTCGCGGCAGATTTTTCCAACGTGAGGATGCCATCCGTAACGCCAGCCTGTCAGCGATGCAATTCATGTTGATCGCTCAGGATCGTGGCTGGGACACTTGCCCGATGATTGGATTTAATGCTGAAGAGTTGCAGCAAAGCCTGGGCATTCCGGATCATTACGTACCTGCAATGATGATTACCATCGGCAAAAAATCAGAATCCAAACAGCGGCCGCGCGGATATCGCAAACCTATTCATGAGTATGTTAGCTTTAATAAATTGAATGCCGAATAAGTATTATATAAGTTGAACTAAAGATTTTACACAGTCCACTCCGAGACAGAAGAACCTTCTAATCGCTGTTATCCCCAGATTTTTTTGGATTCCCTTTTCCAAAGGGGAAAATCCGGTGATAAGCGTATGCTTCCGATGTAGCTTTCTTGCAGAAGCTTTTAGAGGAGCGCTTCGCTTTTCCAGGTTTTTTCTGCCCTCTCCGTTAAAGTGTAAAAGAATAGTTCAACTTATATAGTCGATCTTTCCTAAAATATAAGTGCTTTAAAAGCCACGACTTCAACTTCGTGGCTTTTTCGTGTTTACAACTTAATCAAGTTACTGAATGCCTTCATAGCCTTCTTAACGCTCCGTTGTTTCAATACGTTTCATATATTAACTCATCCGAGATCTGGAGATCGCTATCGAATTCAGCATAGATATAGAGCTGCCCGGCTGGCGTATCGCCGGCATCAAATCCCAACTTTAAACTGCCATCCGCTTGAAATGCTGCATCAACCAGCACCAAAGTACTTACATCCTCGTCTGGATGAGCTTTACCAATCAAATGAAGCGCCTGCTCTCGCAGGACATGCCATTGTTTCCACGCCGCTTCAAAGAAACCCGATAACGCAGCCATAGCGGCCTTCGTTGAAATTTGTGCGTTAACTCGCAGTTCCCTTCCTTCATCCTGCAAATCCATACGATACATCGTCGTTTCATTATCATATTGGAATGTACCCATGCCTGAAACTTCATGATCCGGTTCAATGATGAGATTATCCCCGTACTGCATGCGCTCCATCTTGGAATTATGACTCACATCAAGTGATTTCAGCTTATTTTCAGAACAATATAACTCCACAAGTTCGGTATTATTGCGCAAATCCAGTTTACGAATATGATTATTGAAACAACGCACACTTTCCAGATGGTAATTGGAGCGGAGATCCAGACTTTTGAGTTGATTGTGATGACAGCGAAGCTCAAGTAAAGCAGGACAGCCGGTGACATCAAGTTCGATAAGATCATTGCTTGCACAATCCAAATAAGTTAGCTGCTCGTTATTGGCCATATCCAGTGAGAAAAGTGTGTTGTAGCTACAGGAGAGTCTCTGCAATTGCTTCAAATGCTCTACTTTCAGCTCAGAGAGCAGATTCCAGTTGCATTCAATCGACATCAGCTTGTGATTCTGCGACAGTTCCAGTTTACGCAGACGATTAAAGCTGCAATCCAGTGCTTCAAGTTCTGTATTGGAGTACAGGTTCAGCTCAACAATTTGATTTTCTCTGCATAATAACGTTTTCAACTTCAAATTATGTTCGACGTTCAGACTGATCAACGCATTATATGTGCAATCGAGCATCTTGAGTTTCGTGAAATATTCAATCCCCTGAAGATTTTTCATACCGACTTTGGGAAGCTCCAGTGTCTCCACTTCACTCACATCTTGCGCCCGAATATAACCTCGTTGATCACAATAATTCGCTAATATGTATTGCTTGAAAAGTTCATCTGTAAAGGCATTTGTAATATCCATCCCACCATCTATACTCATCTTGGAATCTCCTCCCTAACCACTTTGCATACGGTTCACTGTACATGTCATATCATGACTATTTTATGAGTTCTTTGAGAGGTTTTCAATGCTACCAGACTATCATTTCTGTACGATATCCCTTACCGAATCAACGTTTTTACCGACTTTGCTAAAAAAAGTATACATTTTTTTTTATAACATGTTAGCATTCTTCAAGTAAGCATGATATCCAATTAGGAGATGATAATCATAGATAAGAAAAACTTGTATCTCGAACAGCTTCGCCCCTTCCGTATGGCATATGTACGTCAAACTGGACCTTATGGCCCTTCAAACATGCAGACAATGGAAAGACTGAAACAATGGGCGAACCAGAAAGAACTGCTAAAGGAAGATGCCATACTGTATGGTATTCCTCAAGATGATCCTCGGATAACTATGCCAGAACATTGCAGATACGATGCATGTATAGTGATCAGCGATGATTTCAATTTTGAACAAGAGCCTGGCCTTGATATTAGCTTAGGAAAATCACCAAGTGGAAACTACCTGACGATCACGATTCCGCATACGGTTGAGGGTATCCAGAAAGCCTGGAATGAGATGATTCCACAGTTACACTTGAATGGCTATCGGATGGATAATACAAAACCTGTTATCGAAAGATATTGTCTTCCACTGCTTGATCAGCATTTATGCGAGCTTTGTATTCCTGTAACAACTGATTAAAGCAAAAGAGTTTTAAATGTTTTATGTCAGGTCTAGTCTTTGATATTCCTTAAAACTGTATTTAAACAGAAAAGTGACTTTCATCGAAGTCACTTTTCTAAGTTAGAGCTGTTATTGACTGGATTTGAAAAAAATCGCAATCATCTTAATTGGATGTCTATTTCATCTTAAAATGCCCAGTTTCCTTTGCGGAACACCGGCTCAATCGTGCCGTCCTGCAACTCTCCGTCGATGTCCAGTTCCGCAGAACCAATCATGAAATCAACATGTGTCAGACTTACATTGCATTCATGTTTCAACAGTTCTTCATTCGACATCGCTGTGCCGCCCTTCATGTTGAAGGGATACGCACTTCCGACAGCCAGATGGCAGGATGCATTCTCATCAATGCCGGTATTATAGAAAATACGATTTAAATTCGAGATTGGCGAATTATGCGGTACAAGCGCCACTTCTCCCAAATAACGAGCACCTTCGTCTGTCGCAAAAAGGTTCTTCAGATGCTCTTCGCCAGAAGCTGCTGTATACGCAACAACCTGACCATCTTTAAATGTAATTCGCATCTGATCTACGAGCTGGCCATTGAGGTTCAGCGGCATCGTACTGCTAACATAACCGTTTACACCGCTACGCTTCGGCATCGTAAATACCTCTTCTGTCGGCATATTCGCGACGGTGTAGACCCCTTGTTTGTTTTCACTGCCACCACCGCCCCAGATGTGGTTGTCCACCAGTTCAATTTTCAGATCCGTACCTGGTGCACGATAGTGCAGGCTCTTATAATTTTTCTGATTGAGTAATTCACTCATTTTGTTCAGCGTTTCGATGTGCTCTTTCCAGTTCTGTACAGCGTCTCCGCCGTCCACACGATTCATCTTGAAGATGGTATCCCACATCACGTTGATGCGATCTTCCTCCGGGATATCGGCAAATACTTTATTGGCCCATGCTTTGGTTGGCGCTTTGATCAGACACCAGCTAATATCATGATTACGTGTATATTTGGAATATCCTTTGCGTGCCTCTGCTGCTGCTTTGGTCGCACGGGATACTTTTGTCGCTTCGATTCCGTTGTACAAATCTGGATCAGGTACTTTAATCGTCAGTGTTGCTCCTCCAGCTTCGGCGAACCGTTCCATCATGTCGCCTTTCCACTTCGGATAATAATCAAAGCTATCATCCGAACCATGCTCAAACCGGCTGCGTGTAATTTTATCGTCCTCGAAATCGACTTGTACATAGTTGGCTCCGGCCGCGTATGCTTTTTGGGCGATCAGACGCGTAAACTCCAGTGTTTCAATCGGGGCTGTTACCAATAGGTCTTGTCCCTTCTGGATATTTACACCAACTTTAACTACTAATTCAGCGTATTGTTCCAATGATGTTGCAAAAGATTGTTCAAACGAGCTCATGTTAGCTTCACTCCTGCTTCGGTAAGATTCAAATTGCTGTATTCTCAAACATCATCATATAAGATGCTATTTCTTCTTTAGCCTCTATATTGCTCTATACACAGTCCGCAAACTAACCGTTGCGTTTTTCCTGCTCCCGCAGTTCAATGCGGCGAATCTTACCTGAATTGGTCTTTGGCAGATCAGATACAAATTCAATTTTGCGTGGATATTTGTAAGGCGCTGTCCATTCCTTCACATGTCTTTGCAGTTCATGCGCGAGTCCCGTTGAGGCTTGGGAAGGGTCTCGCAGCACAACAAAGGCTTTGACAATGTTGCCCCGAATTTCATCGGGACTTGCAACGACAGCACATTCTTTCACACTCGCATGTTTCATAAGCGCTTCTTCTACCTCAAACGGCCCAATCGTGTATCCCGAACTGATGATGATATCATCACTGCGACCTTCAAACCAGAAGTAACCTTCTTCATCTTTTTTTGCCCGGTCACCTGTAACAAAATATTCCCCGCGCTGGTTCGCTTCCTTGCGACCCTCGTCCTCATAATAAGCACGGAACAGCGCCGGCATGTCCTTATGCACAGCAATATCTCCGACTTCGCCGGCAGGTAGTGGTTGTCCATCTTCGCCGATAATCTCGATCAGTCCCGGGGTAATGGACTGACCCATGGAACCGATGCGCACAGGCGCATCCTTCAAACTGCCGATTAACAGCGTGCTTTCCGTCTGTCCGTAACCATCGCGGATTGTAAGATCGAAATGACGCTGGAAGATTTCAATCACTTCCTGATTCAGTGGTTCGCCCGCCGATACAGCGCTGCGAAGATGGGATAAATCAAAATGTCCGAGATCATCCGTTTTTGCCATCAGGCGGTATTCCGTCGGTGTACAGCAGAGCACGTTAATTTGATGCGCCTGCATCAGTTCCAGATAACGCTTCGGCTGGAATGAGCCGTTGTATACCAAACCTGTTGCCCCTCTTCCGAGTACCGACAGGAACGGGCTCCAGATCCATTTTTGCCATCCAGGTGCTGCTGTTGCCCACACCATATCGGTCGGCTGGATATCCAGCCATAACGTGGATGCAATCCGCAGATGTGCGTAACCCCAGCCGTGGCTATGTACGACGCCCTTTGGATTCCCCGTCGTGCCCGAAGTATACGCGAGAATGGCCATATCATCACGATGCGTCTGAACAGCATGCATTTCTTCCGGCTGATTCTGCATCAATTGATGCACGTTAACCCAGTCTTCTCCAGGAACAGTATGGTCTCCGTTAGGTGATGCAACGATACGATGGGCAAGTGCTGGCAGATCGGAATTCATTTTTTCCACTTCCGATGTGGTCTCAGACCAGACAATGACTGCTTTCGCCGATGAATGCCGCAGACGATATTCCAAATCTTTCGCACGCAGCATCTCTGAAGATGGAATCACAGCAATGCCAAGTTTCAGACATGCAATATATATTACATAAGCGATAATCCGGCGTGGTACCATGACCAGCACCCGATCCCCTTTTACCAAACCAAGTTCACGCAGTCCTCCAGCGAGACGGTTAGCCTGTTTTAACAAATCACCGTACGTAATCTCCTCTACTTCTTGCTGATCGCTGAGCCATCTAAGTGCAATCCGATCTGACGGGTGGTTCTCCATCTCGGATGTCAGGTTATAGTTTTCAGGCGCAATCCACTGTTCAAAATTCAAATGGAGCCTCTCCTTTATCATCTAATATATATAAATTGAACAAGTTTACACATTCACTCCGATGACAGAATAACCTTCCTATCGCTGTTATCCCCAGATTTTTTTGATTCCCTTTTTAACGCGAAAAATCCGGTGATAAATGCGAAGCTTATGCTTACGATGTAGCTTTCTTACAGAAAGCTTTTAGCTTCGCTTCTCCAGTTTTTTCTGTCCTCTCCGTTTATGTGTAAAAATAGTTCATTTATATAACGTCTTTATATTATACATCAAATCCTATGACCAGGTACTATGAACAACAACCTTTTTATAATAAGAACAGGACTTTCTCATTCCATTCGTGATTATTTAGAGGTCACTTTCTCTGGAAGTCATGTATGCTGATGGGTTCAGTTCTTCGCTTTCGATAACAATCGCTGTTAGACCGATCTTTGATATGGTTTCATGCCATTCTCCCTTTTCCCAAAAAACAGCTTCTCCCGCTTTTATTTCGATAAAATCATCGTTCCCGCTTCGGACCTTTCCTGCTCCTGTCATAATGAGCATCAGTTGCGGTGATACGGCCTGGTGGTATCCAACCACACCGTTAGCGGGGATATGCATACAGCCTATATGCGCGTTACCGCTCGTTTGAATGATCCGAGACATCACAAAATTCGAGTCAAATTTCGTGATTGGCCTGCCGCTCTCGCGATCAAATCGATAAAACTCCATGATGCATCTCCCTTTCTTGCTCATCTGATAACCTAATAACGAATCATTCCAGTATAAACCTTATGCTACTCGATACGCCAGTTCTTCCCTTCTGAACATAAAAAGTACCCCTTCTCTATATAGAGAAAAGGTACTCAATATAAAATATTATCTATACAAGACGTTTACCAAGGGATGTTGCCGATGCCGTCCAAAATCGTATCCATCTCACTTAGGTCTGCAGCTGTTAATTCAGGAGCATTGAGCGCAGCAACATTTTCTTCAATCTGCGATACTCGGCTGGCTCCGATCAATGCAGACGTTACACGGTTACCACGTAATACCCAGTTGAGTGCAAGCTGTGAAATCGTCTGTCCTCGTCGTTCTGCCACGGCTTGCAGCGCTTCAAATTTCGCGATACGTTCGTCGGTATAAGATTCTTTTTTCAGATTTCCTGTAGGATTCGCCCGTTCCGCTTTGATTTTGTCCACGTATTTGTTCGTCAACTGACCTCGACCGAGTGGGCAAAACGCGATAGAACCTACACCTTGCTCGCCCAGCACATCTTGCAAACCATCTTCGATCCAGCGGTTCAGCATGGAATAGTTCGGCTGGTGAACGAGACAAGGTGTTCCGAGCCGGCGCAGCATGGTCACTGCTTCTTGCGTCTGTTGTGCATTATAGTTGGACAAGCCCACATATAACGCTTTTCCTTGCCTTACGATGTGATCCAGCGCTGTCATCGTTTCTTCCAATGGCGTGTCTGGATCTGGACGATGGTGATAGAAAATATCTACATAATCCAATCCCATTCGGCGCAAGCTCTGGTCGAGACTGGCAATCAAATTTTTACGGGAACCCCACTCGCCGTAAGGGCCGCTCCACATATGATACCCCGCCTTAGAAGAGATCAACAGCTCATCCCGGTAAGGACGCAGATGTTTGTGGTAGATCACCCCAAAGTTCTCTTCTGCTGACCCTGGGGGCGGCCCATAATTATTCGCCAGGTCGAAATGGTTAATACCGAGATCAAACGCACGTAAAATCATTTCTTCTTGAATATCGAGCGTGCGATTGCCGCCAAAATTCTGCCATAATCCCAGCGCAATCTGTGGCAGCTTAATGCCGGATTTTCCTGAGCGAGAATAGCTCATATCATCATAACGTTGTTCATTTGCAATATAAGGCATCGTTCATTCACTCTTTTCTGTAAAGTTGGTTAAGCAAGACCGTTAACACTCTTTTATCTTAGTCATTTTTCTGCATAAACGATATGGTTTATCACTACATCGATATGTAAAAATGATTGTTATATTTATACTCACACTTTAATTTATATATCATATATATTTTCATATATGTTAAAATGCATGAATCAACTGATTCACATAGGAGTGAACGCAATGATTACGTATATGTTCAAAAACACGCATTTTCAGGAGTTGCAGCTCCTTCATTATGGTACGGAAGCCTGCACACCTGGGCACCACTTCGGTCCAGCAATGAGAGATTACTATAAAATTCATTATGTTCTGAACGGCAAAGGCACGTTTGAAGTTGCAGGGAAGACCTACCATCTACAAAAGGGCCAAGGTTTCCTGATCGTGCCCCATTCGGTGGTACATTATAAGGCTGATCAAGATGATCCTTGGGAGTATAGCTGGGTTGCATTTCAGGGCACGCACAGTGCTTCCTTTTTACATCAAGCCTCTTTATCGGAACAACACCCCATTTTTGATCTCGGTGACGAAGACGACGAGATGCGCTCCTGTCTGCACCGCATCGTTCACTCTCGCACGACTCATAAAGGCTGGGAGATTAGTATGACCGGATGGCTGTATCAATTCTTTGCGATTCTGATCGATCATGCGCATGACGAAAACGCGCAGCCCACCGCAGATTATGGCAAAGAAGCTTATGTGACCCAGGTGATTGATTTTATCGAGATGAACTATGCCAACAACATTACAGTACAGTCCATCGCCTCTCACATCGGCTTGCAGCGAAGTTATCTGTGTTCCCTCTTTAAAGATCAGATCGGAAGCAGCATTCAATCTTATCTCGTCCATTATCGTATGCGCAGAGCAGCCGAGCTGACGCTTGATCTTAACCTGAGTATCGGGGATATTGCCCGTTCCGTGGGATATACAGACCAGCTTCTTTTCTCCAAAATGTTCAAAAAAGTGGTGGGTGAAGCTCCCACTTACTATCGCAAACACAAAACAGCACCTCCCTCATGATCCCATGTGTAGGAAGGTGCTTACCTAATTAATAAGATTATACGATTTACACGTTCTCAGGCATGGCAATGCCGACAACCTGTACTTTAACTTCTTTGACGATTACACCTGCCATCTGCTCCACAGCTTGCTGTACATTATGTTGCAGTTCCTGGCAGACCTCGTGCATCTTGCGGCCATACTGCACATTAATACGCAACTGAATCGATGCTTCATCATTTTGAATATGAATGTCAATTCCTTTTTGCAGACTTTTGCCGCTGATGCTCTTGGCAAGCCCTTCCGTCAGGCCAACTGACATCGAAGACACTCCTGGAGTGGTTTGTGCGGCCATGCCAACAATTTTGGACACAACATCATTAGAAATATGGATTGTTCCAAGTTGCACCGCTGGAGGCGCAATATATTCTGCTTCCGTTACACTTTTTTCAATCATTTCAGACATAAGTTCCTCTCCTTATGATCTTTTTTTGTTGTTCTAAGTATGGATGTTATCCCTTCTATTCTACCATGGTTTACGAGCAGTTACATTTCTGCCCTATGAGTAGCTCTTCTAAGGATTCTAGGGCGTGTCTCGAAACCTACTGAAGTGCATCTTTTACCCCCTTTTCGCCCCCTGCTACGTCACTTCCCCTTGAAGTGCCCCGGCACGACTGCGGGAAACTTCCTTGCTTGGAACGAAAATTCGGCAAAATCTGCTTTCTTCAGCGTTTTCAGATACGCCCTAAGCATTCTGCCATTTCTCTTTGAAAAACATCTGATAGATTCGAACCAGCAATATTTTCACAATCATATAGACGGGAATAATAATAAGGATACCAATGATTCCACCGAGGTCTCCAGCACCAAGCACCAGAATAATCGTCGTCAGCGGGTGGATATCCAGCTTTTTGCCGAATACGTACGGAGCAACAAGATTATCCTGGATCTGTTGCGATACGAGAATGATTACAAGTGACCAGATGGCAACCGACGGCGATACAACTAGACCCATAATGACGATGGGAATGGAAGAAACAATCGCTCCGATAAACGGTATAAAGTTCAGGATGACTGCGACCACCGTCAACAGCAGTGCGTACGGAAGGCCGATTAACAGAAAGCCGATATACATGAGTACACCAAGAGCCAGGTTGACGAGCACTCTGCCTACGATAAACCCACTCAAAGCCTGATCAATCTCCAGCACCACTTCACGGCTGTCTTTCTGGAATCGTTTAGGGGCAATCTTCACCAATTTGCGTCCAAACAGCTTGTCCTGCTTCAGCATGTAAAAAAGAATGATCGGGAACGTAAACAGAATGATTGCAAAGCTGGAAATTAACGAAATGAAGCCACTCACATAGTTGGTTACAAACGTAAATCCCTTATTCACATACTCTGTAACCTGCGATAATGGTGTGGAGTCGTTCGGAAACAACGCCTGAATCGCACCATTCTGCTCCAAATCTTTTAATTGCAGACTAAGTGCGTTCAATAGATTAGGCGCATTCTCGACCAGGTTCACCAGTTGCTCTCGCAAAGAAGGCCACAACCCCACGATAAACGCCACACCCAGCATAATAGCCACAACGTAGATTAGCAGAATACTTAGCGTTCGATTCAAATATTTTAATTTCTCCAAATAACCCACGAGCGGCCGCAACAAGTAATAAAAAAATACGGACAGCATCATTGGTACGGTAATCACCGTAATCATTGTGACAAGCGGCTGAAAGATAAAGCTCACACGGGATAATAAATAGATATTAACCAATACTAGGGCCAGTGCAATACTGAACCGGACAAATGAATTACCTTTAAACAATAGATTTCCCTCCATATCGCCGTTCTTCTGCTTTGAATTTTTCTTTTCTCTCTATATTATTATTACTATATATCAAGTCCCTTCATTTCTGCTAATCCTTCTATCTTAAATCTTTCTTAACTAAAAAAAGAAAACCCTGACCTACCGGCCAAGGCTGATAAAAAGTAGTGAAATGTATAAGGTGGAATACTAATTCTGTCATCGGAGTCCGTGTGTAAATTTCAAAGCAACTAATACAAGGTGAGCTTGTTTTTACACGAGCTTCGAATACATATGACGCAGATAACGCCAGCGCACCAGTGCAAAGAATACGACCTGCATCGAGACAAACACCATGAAGATACGAAGACTGTGTTCCAGAACAGAAAACTGAACCAGCTGATAGAGTGCCGCAAATGCCACCGAGCTGTGAATCAAAGCCACCAGAAGCGGAAAGAAAAACATCAACACGAGCTGTCTTGTTACGATTTTGCGAAGTTCGGGGCGGCTGAGTCCCATTTTCCCAATCATCCGATACTGTGCCTCGTCTCGCTCCAGATCTGCATACAGCCTGAAATACGTGAAGCTCGCCGCGAAGGTGAAGAACACAATACCGATCAATCCGCTGACGATGAGAATAATGCCATTGGTTTGTTTATTATTCAGCCAATCTACGACAAGAGAAGTGAACTGAACATATCCCTTCTCCGGACGGTCTTTCTGAATCGTATCCAGCAATTCCGGAGCAAAGCTGCGCGTCGACATCCAGTCTTTTACCACAAAAAACGTCGTCTGATCGGAGTAAAAATCAATATCCATCTTAATCTCTGCAATGTATGCTTCTCGAATCTTGGAATACAGGTCATCAGAAACAACGTAGACGCCCGCCTCACCATCCATCGGAAACACGATATCGGTTGCCGGTGGCAACATCTGCATTTGTAAATGCTGCTGTTCACCAACATACAAGTCAGCGGAGTATGGGTAACTGTCCTCTTTCGTATCTAACAGTTTATTACGCGCACTTATATTGGGTGCTGTATTAAACGCCAGATCATTACGGTCCAGCACCCGTTCTTCATAGCCAAGCGCTTTGGCAAGACGGTTATAATCACTCAGTTTTACGATGTAGTTGTTATTGTTCTCATAAAGTGGCTGATAACTACCTTTCACATATGGAACTTCGCGATTAACCAGCGTCTCTTCAATTTTTCGGATCTGACGATCAACAACCGCTGAATCCGTAAAGCCTGAATTCGTATAGGTAAAAGCATATGGATTCGTCATGGAAGACAGCCTTGGATCACCTATAGTCAGCATGCTGCCAATGCCTGTAAACGCGGAAGCAGAGATAACACTGACCATAAAAAACATCACGGCATTATCTTTCATACGATAGGTAAGCTCGGACAGGAAGAGCAGATTGGTTTTACGTAAAAATAACCCTTCATTCTTTTTCAGTGCCCGAATGACATACACGCTAAGCTGCGTAAACAATAGATACGTACCTGCAATAACACTTAGCACGCTGCCAAAAAGCAAAGGGAAAATATACGAACCCCAAGCAAAAATAAATACGCCGGTATATCCTCCACCAATCAATACTACTGAGAGCAGCGACAGCAAACGCGACGCCTTAGGTTCAGGCTTCGGTTTCTCCTCCGATTTCACGAGATCAATCAGCGTTCCCTTACGGATCAACAACGACGACGATAGAGCAATAACCACAAAGAGCAACAGAAATGCTCCAGCTGTTAAGAGAATTCCTTTGAGTGGAAAATAAAATTTCAGACTGTTCTCCACCGCAAGCATGGAACCGCAAATGAGCAAAACTAATTTACCAAATATGAGTCCAAGTCCGATACCCGCCACGATGGAAGCTAGGCCGATACACATATTTTCCATAAATAAAAGTCGGTTCATCTGTTTCCGAGTCATGCCGATGATCAGGAAGATACCAAATTCCTTCTTCCGAGTCTTCAGAAAGGAACCGACCGAATACAGTAGAAACAGAAAAGAGAATATGAAAATTATGATTTCGGCAATCATCAGACCCTGGTTAGCAAGCACCGTCACCGTTTGGGAAGAACCTTTCAAACCATCTTTTAAATCCGGATGAAACAACAGCAACGCATAGATAAAAAAGATCATCACGGAGAACGTACTGCTTAGAAAATGAGCCAGATAAATCCGTTTGTTTCGAACAACGTTATTAATGGCGAACTGGCGAAAATTCATGTCCAGAGCCTCCCATCAGGGATAATACGTTAATAATTTTCTGATAAAAGGCCGCCCGATTATCACCGTAATGAATTTCGTTGTATAACTTGCCATCTTTGATGAAAACGACCCTGCTACAATAGCTGGCCGCAACAGCATCGTGGGTTACGAGCAACATCGTCGCCTGATCCTCTCGATTGCGCTGTTCAAGAATCTCCATCACATCCTTGGCAGCCTTGGAATCCAGATTACCTGTCGGCTCATCCGCCAGAATCAGCTTGGGAGAATGGATTAACGCTCGAGCGATCGCTGTACGCTGCGCCTGACCTCCCGATATTTCATACGTGCGTTTGTTTAAAATTCCTTCAATGCCTAATTTGTTTGCAAGCTCTACTACTCGCGCATTCATCTCCCGAACGGAAATACCGTCTAATGTTAATGGGAGTACGATATTTTCCTTCACCGTCAGTGTGTTAAGCAAGTTGAAAGATTGAAAGACAAAGCCCAGTTCTCTGCGCCGGAATAAAGCCAGCTGATCCGAATCCAGATCAAATGGGTTCTGACCCGCGATCCGTAACTCACCTGATGTCGGATGATCAATGGTTGAAATCATGTTGAGCAGCGTTGTTTTGCCACTACCGGACGGTCCCATAATGCCCACAAACTCTCCTTCTTGAATACTAAGGTCAATGCCTGACAACGCTTCATAGGATACAATCCCTTTATAAATTTTGCTGATCTGTTTGACGGAGCATATCTCCATACGTACAACTCCTTTAACGATTAACGTCTAATTTTAACTTCTTCGTACTCAACTTCTTAGCTAACCTTCTGACTACAGTCTACCCGAAACCCCACTCATTCTCCTATGGGTTAACCTTTCACCAACATGACAATATTGTAAGGTTCCGTACCCTTCCAAGATCGCAAGAAAAAAACGCCTCCTCCCAGTATGGTAAAAGGCGTCGTTATCATTCACACTTAATTCATATTCAACTTCATATATAAATTCAGGTTCGATTATTATTTTCCTGCATTCAAACCGAAAAGGTAATTCGGACTGTCGTTCCTTCACCATGCACCGATTCAAGTTCAATCTGATGATTCATACGTGTCAGCACTTCCTTCGCGATGTACAGCCCCATGCCAGTAGATTCCTTAAAATGTCTTCCGTTCTCCCCGGTGAAAAAGGGTCTAAACACCCGGTTCAGGTCCGATTTGGGTATGCCAATCCCATGATCCTCAACTTCCAGTACAATCTTATGTTCCGCTTCGTAGGCGCGCACATGCACTTTCTGTCCACTGCCCGCGGCATACTTGATGGCATTGGATAACAGCTGTACGAGCACAAATCGAACCCACTTTGCATCGGATTGCACCACTAGCGAAGCATCAATTTGCATCTCGGGATACACATGGTTACGAATGAAAAATCGTTTCAACTCATGAATCGCTTCTTCACCTACCGCTCGGAGTTCAACCGGCTCAACGCTGAAGTCCTGCTCGAAGGTATCTAGCCTTGCGACATATAGAACCGTTTCCAACCCCCGTCGCATCTGATCTGCTTCCTCACGAATACTGCGAAATCGAGCATCATCGTCCTCCTGCTCTTCCACAGTCAGCTCAATGACAGATAACGGTGTTTTCATCTGATGCACCCACTGGTTCATAAACGTAAGATACTCCTGCTGTTTTTGTTCGAGCCGGCTCAGATGCGCGTGATATTGACCGTACTGGGAATCCAGCAGTTTTTCCAAAGAGGCTGATAACGGTGCTGTCTCATGTAGTGCTACCAATTCATTAAGCGAATACACTGGCTGTGTCATCCGGTTGTAAAAGGCTCGATGTGACAAGTAACGATACACCAGATAACCAGTATACAAAAACAAGCCCAGTCCTGCGGCATATAGCGCCGTCTTCCAATGATCGTATCCATCGTACCAAAATACAGCAACCACGGTGAACATGATCGCAAACACCCAGCATGTCAGAGCGATATGTTCTCGGATAAACAGCTTCATAATGAGGGGGCTACTTTCCAGTTATTAATCAGCCTGTATCCGGAGCCTCTCACCGTTTCCAGCGCATCGGTAATACCCAGTTCGGCAAGACGTTTGCGTACCCGCGTGATATTAACGCTAAGGGTGTTATCATCCACAAACGAGTCATCCCATAACTTCTCCAAAATGGTTTCCCGACTGACCAGCTTTGGACTGCGACGCATCAGCGTTTCCAGTAGAATGGTTTCCTTTTTGGTAAGCTGTACTTTCTGATCGCCGAGTTCGATCTCGAGCCTTTCCAAGTACACCACGAGTCCGTCCAGTTCGACCTTACGTTCCTCATCTCGGGCAGCATAATCTCCATACACCCGGCGCAGCTGACTCCGAATTTTAGCCATAACAATCTCATGTTCGAACGGCTTGGTAATATAATCATCGGCCCCGTTCTCCAGCGCCATGACCTGATCCATCTTGCCACTCCTCGCGGAAATAAACAGGATCGGACATGTCGATATCGTCCGAATCTGTCTGCACCAGTAAAACCCGTCATAGCTCGGCAAGTTGATATCCAGTAATACAACATGAGGCTGGAGTTGCTTGAATTGTTCCGTCACCTGCTCAAAGTCTTCGACGAATACAGCTCGGTCCCCATAGCGCTCGATATGTGATTTCAGTAGTCCCGCAATTTTGGGATCATCTTCGATAATCATAATGGTATACATCAAAAGCTCTCTCCTCTAACCTGTTATGATGGCAAATTCCCCTCTATCCATAGCCAAATCATAACACAGGATAGATTAGCGGGCATCGATTTGCTTGCGCCAGCTTCGAATATCTGCGTTTAACTGCTTAACATCTCCAGTGGCCTCTTGGTCGTCAGACAACTTGAAATGCTGTTTCAATGCCAGAATACGATACACACTCTCATCAATACGGGACTCCTTGATTTTGCCCGACTTGACTGCGTTAATTAATGTATCAAAAATCGTTTTGGCACTCTCATAACTATGAGCCACCAGCAAAATATCACTTCCGGCCTGAACCGTTGCGATTGCAGCCTCGTTCAATGGGTAGTTTTTCGAGATCGCTCCCATGCTCAGATCATCGGTAATCACTACACCGTCATACTTGAACTTTCCTCTTAGATGATCCCCGATGATTACTTTCGACAGAGATGCTGGGTAATCGGGGTCCAGCTTGGGAAACAAAATATGGGCAACCATTACCGCTTCCGCCTGTTCTTTTACGGCCGCCTGAAATGGAATCCACTCCAGCGCTGCAAGCTGTTTCTCCGATTTGTTCACCACAGGCAAGTCCAGATGAGAATCGACGGAAGTATCGCCATGCCCAGGGAAATGTTTTACTACCGGAATAACTCCTTCACTGCGGAGCCCCTTCATCTCGGCGATCCCCATACGTGTCACCAGGTCAGCATTAGAACCGAAGGATCGATCCCCGATGACTGGATTTTTCGGATTACTGTTAATATCCAGCACCGGTGCAAAATCAACATTAAAACCGGCAAGCTTGATCTGTCTCGCTAGCAAAGCTCCCATCTTCTCAGCAAGCTTGGTATCATCGGTTTTGCCTACTTTTCGATTGGAAGGAATGGACTCAACCGAGTCTGGCATCCGACTTACCTTGCCACCCTCTTGATCGACACTCATCAAGATGGGCACCGGGTTTTGCTGATTCGCCTTTTTAATCGATTGCACAAAAGCAGCCGTTCCCTGAAGTGTCGTTACGTTGTTGGCGTAGAAAATAATGCCGCCGATCTTCTGGCCCGCAATCATCTGTTTCGCCTGATCATCTAGCGTTGTTCCCTGCACACCAGCAAGAATCATCTGCCCCACTTTTTCTTCCAGCGTTAGTTGCTGAAGCTGTTCCTTTACTAGGTCAGTCTCTTCCGCTGGTGAGTCCTCCCGAGGTTCTTCTTGTACTTCATCTTGAGGTGGAGCGGCGTTATTCCCAGAAGGTGAATGATTTTGGTTCGCTTCTGTTCCATTATTGTTATCTGTTGCAGTTGAAGGCTTTGGGGGTTGTCCACATGCGGCCAGTAACAGGCTCAGAGCAACAATCACAGACAGCATCAGTACGAATCTGAACTGCCGATTGAAGCGCAGGTTTGTATTCATGTTCAAGGATGTTCTTCCTCCCTATATCTTATCTGTTCTGGAAATTTTGGAGTTCGTTCAGGCCTAACCTTACCATAAGGTAAATGATTTTCAAAATAGGTCTTATATAAGTTGAACTAAAGATTTTACACGGCCCCTCCGATGACAGAATAACCTGGAGAGTAGCGGTTATCCCCAGATTTTTTAGATTCCCTTTTCCAAAGGGGAAAATCCGGTGATAAAGGCGAAGCCTATGCTTCCGAGGTAGCTTTCTTTCAGAAAGCTTTCAGCTCCGCTTTTTCAGGTTTTTTCTGTCCTCTCCGTTTTTGTGTAAAAGAATAGTCCAACTTATATAGATGTGAAAAGTATTCTTGCTCCTTGGATCTGGATGTGGCATAAATAGCTTTTTAACAGTGCGCGGACGTTAACGTAATGGATATGTTCTGAGTAAATGCGGATTTCTGTTTTCTATTGTGAATTTTTCATATAATGAAATATTTATTAATCGAAGATTGTGGGTATTAAGTTTGATGTTCAAGAGGATGGTTATTAGAAAAATAAAAAACCGCCCTGCGGCGGCTCTGCTGTTGATTTTAAATTCCTTTTTATCCCGTTGTTATGGATGTAATCACATATTAAGTATGCTTATTTCGAATTTTTCATATAATGAAATTTTTTAGTGTAATTTGGATAAAACTTCACTTGTAAAAGGAATGATATCAGCATTATGACCTTCTTTCACTTTAAGCGGCCATTCCGGATCACTCAGTAGCACACGTCCCAGTGCAATGAGATCAAATTCCCCATTCTCCATCTTATCATTCAGCAAATCAAGATGCGCATCTCCTGTTTCTTGCTTTTCACTGCCACGTTCAACAAACTCTGCCTCTAAACCTACTGAACCAACCGAAATCGCGGGTTTGCCTGTTATTTTCTGGGTCCAGCCCGCAAGATTGAGATCAGAACCTTCAAATTCCGGCAACCAGAAGCGGCGTGTGGAACAATGGAAAATATCTACCCCCGCTGCGCTGAGCGGTTCCAAAAACTGTTTCAGCTCCTCTGGCGATTCGACCAGTCTTGCCTCGTAACTGCCCATTTTCCATTGCGAGAAACGAAGAACAATTGGAAAGTCAGGTCCCACTGCAGCACGGCAAGCTTCGATCACTTCGACTGCAAACTGTGTTCGGCGTACTAAATCTCCACCATACTTGTCAGATCTACGATTCGTCTGAGCCCAGAAAAATTGATCAATTAAATATCCATGCGCACCATGCAACTCAATTCCATCAAAACCGATACGTTTCGCATCAGCCGCTGCTTGAGCATAGGCTTGTATAAGCTCTTGGATCTCCTCTTCCGTTAATGGTTCGTAAGCCGCTTCACCAGCCATACTGATTCCGGACGGACTAACCGGGTGAGCCTCTGCATTAGGTAAATCTCCAGAGCGCCTTGCAGTGCCAACGTGCCAGAGCTGAGGCATTATTTTCCCGCCAGCATCGTGAACAGCCTTGACCACATTCGCCCATCCTTGCAGTGCTTCTTCACCATAAAAAAGTGGAATGTTCTCACCACTTACTGAGGAGGGATGGTTTATCCCTGTGCCTTCTGTAATAATAAGTCCCACGCCGCCAGCCGCTCTAAGGCGGTAATAGTCAGCCACATCGGGCCCTGGCACACCGCTCGGTGAAAATCCCCGCGTCATCGGTGCCATAACAATTCGATTGGGCAAGGTAAGTTTGTCAGATGTAAACGGTTTAAACAATGATAAAGGTATGTTCATGATTTAGTCTCCTTTGCAATGTGAAGTATACATTTCGCACTTACCTTGAGATGTGACATGCTTTTGATACATTAAGCAGTGGTCTACGCCTGTAGACTGTCATGAATATTTCTCTTTATCCATTTTATAGATTCTTATTTTTATTTTCAAACAAATTTCTCACACGAAACTGAACCACAAAAAAAAGAACAGCTTCGGAAGAGCCGCTGTCCGTTGACCTGGGTGCTGCAGATTGTCTGCACGATGAATATCATCAGCACATCGCCGGGTCACCAACAATGTGGATGCAGCATAGTATATAATCCATAATCTTCCTTCTATTTTAATTCGAATTCACGGGAATATCCACTCGATTTACTCGTAATAGTTTTCCAGATGAGGGGGATAGAACATCAGGGTCTGTACCTAATCCAAAATAAAAATCGCCATCAAGCTCCTCAAATGACTTGGCATACGTGTCCTGTGTGAAGCGTAAGATTTCATTCCATGTTGTCAGATCATTGGTTTGATAGACTCTGCTCACGTAGACATTGGCCTGCTTGCGAGTGTACGTTAACACATAAACTTTATCATCACGCACAAGTAGGTCTGTTGGCAACGCATTCGCATCTGCCAGATTGACACGACTCGCCTGGTTGATATCCGTCATCACATTCAAAGACTTCGGCAACAGTTGACTATCATTGAAGACACCGCCAGCAATGTACACCAGCTTATTGTTAAAATTAATATTTTTACCGATTTTGTTATACGGAACTGTACCTTGTTGATAGGTTAACCCAGGTAACATTTTGCTGCCGTAGACGGCTACATCTCTTTTTTCCAAACGCTCATTAATCTCCAGTATATTCGTTTTGTCATTCCATATTTTATTGGCGGGGTACATCATTCCGGAGGCATACAATTTCCCCTTGATTTCAAACAGGGTATAAGCTCTAAAGCCAAATGTGTTGATCGTTGCATACTGCTGCCAACTTTGCCCATCATTATGTGAGATTAAGACGGTCGGTTTGGTTTCTGTGCCAAGTGCAGCAAACAGCTTGCCTTGATAATATGCGAGATCATAGACATGAACACCCTTGGGCAGATTGCGATATTTGGTCCACACCCCTTCATCCAAGCGGTAAAAGTTGCCAAAGTCCCAGCTTTCACCATCGGAGTCATGACCAGGGATATACAGTTTTCCATTTAAAACCTTATAGAGATCAATCTGTTCTTCATCCACGTACATTTTTGTCGAGGGTATAATGCTCGGATTACTGTTCGTCACCGCCTGTGTCTCAAACTTGGCATTCGCTGCATCATAGTATACGACAGGGATCGGTCCCGCATTTTGTGCAGGTCCCGTATTGCTGCTGTTTCCATGACCTAAATAAATTTTACCGTTGTATAGTTGCATGTCCCATACGTTGTTGGCATAAGGTGATTTGTTAAAAGCCCTCCCTAATAATTCCAGTTTGCTTGTCACATCTACGGATTGGAGCGGGGCATTTGACACTTGCATATCCCCTCGCTCTGTAGCCGCAGGTCTTATAGCCGGTGTGTTCGTCTTGGGTTTGGGGTTCCCCATGAGCATCCAGCCTGCTCCGGCGATAAGAGCCAGCCCAATCGCTGCCCAGGTTGCTTTCCTTTGCATATCCGCATCCTCCTTCAACATAATCACTTTAAATACGTTCAAAAAAGATACAAATTGTATCTTTTTATAGTATGTAAAAGGTGCGTACACTGCAACAAATTTCGCCCTTTTCAGCAAAAAAAGTAGACGCTCGTATCCGAAGATATGAGGTCTACTATAAGAATTGAAGAACTATTCTGCCTTAACCAAAATTTTCACCTGATTTTTTTCTTTAAGCAGTGCTTCAAAACCGTGTTCTACAACCTCATCCAGTACAATTCGTTTGGTCACTAGCTTCTCGGCCGGGAAAAATCCTTTCTCCATCAAACGGATGACAGCCGGGAACACATCGCGATAACCGATGATGCCGTTCACTGTTCGCTCTTTCATCACAATGGAGTTTGGTTGCATTGGCGCCTCTTGTTCAAAAATGCTTACAATCATCAGTTCGCCACCAATACGTGTTGAGTCAATCGCTTGTTGCAACACACGAGGCACACCTGTTACTTCGTAGGCTACATCGACTCCCCCTTGCGTACGCTGGTGAATCTCTTCAACCACTTGAACCTCGGTTGGGTCAATCACAATGGCACCAAGCTCTTTCGCTTTTGCTTTACGCTCCGGTGACAGCTCCACAACATAAATATCGGATGCTCCGGATGCCTTGAGCGCTTCAATCACCAGCAGTCCAATTGGGCCTGCACCAAATACCGCTGCCGTATCCCCAACGTTCAGTTTACTCTGGCGTACAGCGTGCAGAGCTACTGCAGAAGGTTCAACCAGAGCGCCCTGCTCATAGGAAATGGAATCGGGAATGGCATGAACCATCTTCTCGTCTGCTGTTACATACTCGGAGAATCCCCCTCCACCCCCGGCCAGACCTAAAAATCCCATCTTGTCACACAAATTGTATCTGCCCTGTTTACAAGCTTCGCAATGACCACATGCATAAATCGGCTCTACAACCACACGATCACCGGCCTGAAAACGAGTCACCCCTTCACCCACTTCAACCACTTGTCCGGAAAACTCATGCCCCATAACCACAGGTGCTTTTTCCCCTGTTAGCGGATGCGGATCCTGAGCAGGGATAAAAATCGGCCCAGCTGTGTATTCATGTAGATCGCTGCCACAGATCCCGCACCATTCCACTTTTATTTTCACTTTACCCTGTTCAATCTGAGGTTCAGAAATATGTTCCAGACGAAGATCTTTGACACCGTGCCAACGCAATGCTTTCATTTCATTCATCTCCCAAATAATTGATTCGTATAATATCGGAAACGTTTCCGTAAATTAAATATGTCACATTTGAGATACCCTGTCAAACATATTTCTCCATAAATATGTCAATCTCGTGAGTAAATTCGTCGATTAATCTGCTGTTTTGCGCTGATATGGAGAATAAACAATTTAGTTCTTCTAAGATTTCGTTTATTCTTGATGATAAATTAGAAAATTAAACATAAAAATGCATAAACTTACATCATTTTCAGTTTGTTGACGGGCTACTGGGTTTCTGCAATGGTATAATCAAGTTATATGCATACTTTGCAATACATACATAAGCCGAAAATACGGAATCGTTTCCGATGAAGTGAGGTCAATGATAAAGTGAGTAAAGAGCAGAAAATCACGATTAAAGATGTCGCTGAACGCGCTGGTGTAGGAATTGCTACCGTATCGCGGGCTATTAACAACTCGGATGGAATCAGCAGTGCAACACGAGAAAAGGTTATGCGTGCCATAGAAGATTTAGGCTTTGTTCCGAACACCTCTGCACAGAGTCTCAAAATCAGGCAAACGCATCAGATTGCACTTGTTGTTCCGGATATCCGTAACGCCATCATTCCTGAAATCTCCTGGTCCGTTGAGCAGACCGCGAAACAGCACGGGTACCATGTTGTGCAGATTAACACAGCTGGCAATGCCAGAACAGAACTTGAAACGATACGTAATGTGAAGAAATTACACGTCGATGGTCTCATTTTCATGCCGCTTGCCTATCCAAAAACACTGCCCGGTCTTATTGACAAAGCACCTCTTCCAATCTCGATTATTAACTACGGAAAAAAATTGGAGCCTGGCATTCATGCCGACATCGTCTCTTTGTCGCAACCTGAAGGAAAACTGGTTATGGAACATCTGTTTAAAATCGGAAGAACCCGTATTGCTTATGCCGGAGCTCCCAAAGATATTATTGAGGAGCGCTATCGTGCTTACGAGCAGGCTGTCGGTCATGTGGATATTTCCCTCGTTTACTTCGGAGAGGACTTCTCACTTGCTACGGGAGCAAGTGCAGCGGATTATTTCTACGGTTTGACCCATATGCCGGATGCGGTCTATGCAATCAATGATATGGTTGCCATTGGACTTGTGAACCGCTTTAAAGAGTTGGGCGTACGAGTACCCGAGGATGTTGCTGTGGTAGGCGTGGATAACAATCAATGGACAACGGTGTCGTCTCCTCAGATTAGTTCCGTCTCGATCATGGGTGAGGAGGTCGCTCGTCTCGCAACGGAATTGTTGCTTAAACGGGTTCGTGAGATGAGCACTTCCGATTACGAACATATCCAGTTCGAACCGCGCTTGATTGTCCGCGAGTCCAGCGTAGCTATGATTCGCTCGTCAAACGCGATAAACAATACCCGTTCCTAGAATGAGTACAAACTGATCCGTACACAATTATCGCAGTATCCATTCGTTGAATGAATATGTAATTTACGTTCTGCAATGGAGAGCAATCATGATGCTCCATGATGGAGATACAAAAACGAGCTTCTTATTTTCAAATAAGAGGCTCGTTTCTATGGTCGTTGTTCTCCAATATAGATAACGCCGCCTGAATGCTTTGCTCGATGAACGAACGATCCGGTCCCGATTTCATTAGCACGGTTAACCCGATCATCGAAACGACTAAGCTTTGTGCCACAAGCCCAGCGTTTAACTCATCTGATAACTCTCCATTCCGCTGACCTTTTTCGAGTGCTTCTCTGAAAATGACCGCCAAATACATCTGATGCTCACGTGTTAACACAGCAAACTTTGGATCATGAGGAGCCAGTTCAACCATGGTGTTGATACAAAAACAACCGTGACTAGCATTAACTTTCTTCTCCTCTGATGTAATCCAGTCAAAAACAGCGCGCAAATCTTCTTGGACGGACTTACCATGACCTAACATTGCTCTAATTTGCGCAGCATGTAAAGTGGTATATCTACGAAGCACATGTTCAAACAACTCCAATTTATCTCCGAAAGCCGCATACAAACTGGGTCGCTGAATCCCCATTGCCGTTGTTAAATCGGTTAGTGAAGTTGCCTCGAACCCTTTAAGCCAAAATACATGCATAGCAGCATCCAGTGCTTCTTCTGTATTAAACTCTCTCTTTCTAACCATAACACCCCTCCTTTATTTATCGAACAGTATAGTTATATATTAACGCAATGATTCGAAAAGTCAAAATGTATTTCAATCATCAACTCACCCTACCCCTTCAATCTACATTACATTCTACATTACATTTCAATGGCTCAATAACCGTGTCCTCTTTTTCTAATCAGGAGCCCTATTGACATTCAGAAAGATAAAATATATGGTTATTCCCATCTATAACATACCAATCAGTACAAAATAAAACAAGAAAGGAATGCGACACACATGCAATATTCTATGCAACATTCAAATAAGGAATCTTCAACAAAACAGAGCATGACAGGAGCATTGGCATGGGTATTTGCCGTGTGTAGCGGTCTATCCGTAGCGAATATTTATTATGCGCAGCCCTTGCTGGATTCCATCGCACTCGAATTTCATCTATCCACTGCAACCATTGGCCTCGTAATTACCATTACTCAGATTTGTTACGCGCTTGGCCTCTTACTGCTTGTTCCACTCGGAGACCTCGTCAACCGCCGAAAACTGATCCTGATCCAGATGATTTTATCCGCATTCGCTTTAATCGTTGTAGGTACTTCTGCTTCACCATCCCTTTTATTCGCAGCTATTGCCATGGTTGGATTACTAGCCGTTATCACACAAACCTTTGTTGCTTATGCGGCCCATTTGTCAGCCGACTCCCAGCGAGGGAGCATCGTAGGCCGGGTAACCAGCGGAATTGTTATTGGCATCTTGCTTGCACGATCTGTGGCCGGTTTGATGAACGACTGGCTTGGCTGGAGATCTGTATATTTATTTTCAGCCAGTCTCACGTTGATCAGTGTATTTGTATTAGGGCGCATGCTCCCTCAACGATCGTTCAAACAGTCCAAGCTTGGCTACCTGCAATTGCTGGCTTCCACGCTGCGACTATATAGAGAGTTGCATGTACTTCGAATCCGCGGGTTGCTAGCCATGTTGATTTTTATGTCCTTCAGCATATTGTGGACTGCCATTGTGTTACCACTCAGTGCGACCCCAATATCGTTATCCCACGCTGCTATAGGCGCATTTGGCTTTGCAGGCCTTGCTGGAGCACTCGCTGCCGCCAAAGCTGGCAAACAAGCCGATCAAGGTTCTGGACAGAAAACAACCGGTATTTCCCTCATGATTTTAGTGTTATCCTGGATTCCTACCAGCTTGTTACATACTTCATTATGGTTTCTGGTTGTAGGTGTGATCCTGCTTGATCTTGCTGTGCAAGCTGTACATGTGACCAATCAAAGTCTGATTTATCAAGTCCGTCCGGAAGCTCAAAGCCGATTAACTGCCTCGTATATGATCTTTTATTCCATCGGCAGCGCAGTTGGTTCCATTATTTCTACACAAGTATATGCCTGGTCAGGCTGGAGGGGAGTGTGTATATTAGGTGCGGGCGTCAGTATAACGGCTTTGCTGGTATGGATCGCGGATCGTCTGTCGGAACGGTTCGTTGCAGCGAGGCGTGATCGCTAACAATGGTTGAAATTGTTTCATCAAAAAACGAGCTTCTCATCCAATGATAAGAAGCTCGTTTTGACTGTTTTCTTTTTTTGGGCTTAAATCAGCAATTCGTTAATGGAAAGAGTGCGCTCTTTGGACAGATCACGATACTGTTCGGACTCCACTTTAATAAGCGGTTTGAAAATATCGGACGCATTGTTCATGACAATAACGCCTTTCTCTCCATTGCTTAGCAGCACCTGTTTGCCAATAAAGTTAGGCAGCAAATGCTGCATTAGTGCTTGAACCGCCTTTTCATTCAATTTACCGAATCCCATGCCATAGATATCTCTGAGATTGTTAATCAGGTTCGGATTGCTCGCTCCATGTTTACCGGTCCGCATACCAATATAGATATCAGCTACGCACACAATTTGAGTATACGGATGAATCTCACCTTTGCCGAGTTGCATTGGATACCCTGATCCATCTTCACGCTCATGATGCTGTAAAGCAACCAAAGCCGTGGCTTCATCTGTCATGGAGTTCTTAATGATTTCATGTCCGTAGATCGTATGACGTTGCAATTCAAGCTGTTCTTCTGCAGTCAACGGTTCTGTTTTATTTCGAATTCGGAGTGAAACCTTACACTTGCCGATATCGTGCAAGTACCCTCCCCGGCTGATCTTGTAACATTCTTCCTGAGAATACCCTAGCCAGCTCGCAATATAGAAGGATAACAGACCTACCTGTATGGAATGGGTATAGTTGTTAACGTCATCGCGTTCCAGCATCATCAGGAGATGTACAACGTCCTTTTGCTCATCAAGTCCGTCCACCATAGGCTGCAGCGCATCATCTACCATCGTCGCATTAAACTTGCCCACGGTCAGCGCTTCCAGAAATGCATTCTGATAGTTATGTACAGTCTGAAGGAATTGAGACTTCATCTCTTCTTCAGGAGGTTGTTCACCAGTGCTTGTCCCGCTAGAACTACTGTTACTTCTGGATTCCGATGCGTGTTTCATGGAAGCTGCGAAAAACTCTGCTTCGGTAATTCCTTCCTCACGCAATTCAATGTCTACGTAATCTACCCGATGTTGCATAAGCAAGGTAATATCCTCGCTTCGAATGACAGTCCCCTTTCCGAGAATGTGCAGTCCTGCATCACTAAACGTATCCGCTGTCAGACGGTCCCCGTCTTGCAGGTTCATAATATGGATTCTCAATCGGAACTCCCCCTGAACAAATGATTATAGTTAACAACCCCGGATGATCGGGGCCGAGACATACTTATACATCTTATATCGTTTGAATCCCGCATTTTCTACATAGTCCAAACGACCTTAATCATTTAGACAAAAATGAACACCTAAGACTTTATCCTCATAGGTAATAAGGTATTATCCCGGTTTTTAATTTCGCGTATACGAGATTTTATAACTTTTTCACGTGTCCCCAAGCAAATAAAACGAAACAACCTTAATAAAAAAGGAGTCCCAACACATGGTTTGGACCCCTGATTCATGACCAATTTATTACAATGCGACTTACGATTTGAGAACGATTCAACCGTCCAGAGCGTCTCTTAAAGTTTAATGGATTCCAAACTTGCACCTTTTACGAAAAAACGTTCAATGCCCTTCTCCACCGATGCATCGGGAATGAGCGGCGGCGCCTGATGTGGTTTCACCCGCGCATCGATAATGAGCTGGTCGCAGCCCCAGTGCTTGTGATTATAACTGCTATTCACTCCATACATGTCATGTGACGGGTTGCTGCGCGTAAACGTAGCCCATAAGAAGTTACTGAGGTTTGCACTCAGGAACGAACTGTCATCGCACACGATAATCACAGGGCATGATTCCAGTCCCCCACGCTCTTGCAGAACATCTGTAAACTCTCGCATCTCCCGCGCAGTATCTTCATACGTAGTGAAGGCCGATGTCTGGATGGAAACCATGCCCGGCATGATCAGTTGCGGATTGTCATAACCCCGTATATTCTTCAACGATTCCGGCACGTCTTTGCACAATTCACGAATCTTGTCTCCGTAAGCCGCCATAACCACCTTGCTGCCACTGTTGAGCCCCGTACCTGAGTAGTCGAGTGTATCAATCGTGGTATGCGTATGAAAATGAATATCCCTTTGCAGATCCATCCGTTCCAAAATATAAGTCAGAAATTCAACTTCTTTATGCGTATCCAGTGGTTGCTGATCCTCAGCCGTAATAAACAGATACTTCGCCAAGCTGAGTTGACCTGTTCCCAAAATTCGATTGGCAATGGTCAACAGCTCGGTTGGTTGCTTCACATCGGTATAAGGAGTATAACGCTCACTGCCGAGGGCGAATAACAAAGGATGAACCCCAGCAGCATCTACAGCATGCACTTCTTTCACACCCGGAATTTCCTGTTTGATGGCATCTCCCGTAATTTCATGAATAAGATCGCCAAATGCCGTATCTTCTTGCGGTGGACGTCCTACAACCGTAAATGGCCAGATCGCGTTCGGTTTAGCATATACTTTATGAACACGCATAAGCGGGAATTCGTGAGTCAGGCTATAGTAACCCAAATGGTCGCCAAAAGGACCTTCCGGCTTGGTCTCACCAGGATAAATCTCCCCCGTAATGACAAAATCCGCGTCATTGCTAATGCAGTACCCATCCTTGTAGCTATATCTGAAGCGGCGTCCGGCAAGCAGGCCGGCAAAGGTCATCTCACTTAATCCTTCCGGAAGTGGCATGACTGCGGATAATGTATGTGCTGGTGGGCCGCCGATGAAAATGCTAACTTTCAGCGGTTCGCCTTTTTTCACAGCTTTGGCTTGATGGATTCCGATTCCACGATGAATTTGATAATGTAATCCAATCTCTTTATTCATCTCATAGTCGTTGCCACTCAGCTGTACACGGTACATGCCCAGATTGGAATTCATAATGCCCGGTTTGTCCGGGTCTTCCGAATACACCTGCGGCAAGGTCACAAATGCTCCTCCATCCATCGGCCAGTGTTTGATGAGCGGCAGATCGGAAATCTGAATCTCCTGCGCCGATACCGGAAGGCTGATGGATTTTTGCTTCGGCAAGGCCTGCCAGGCGGCAAGTCCTGTTCGAATATGCTTGAATGGCGTCTTGAGCGCCTTCATAGGGTCGTCTCGCACATCCATAACCCGCTGTACACCTTCCAGTGTCTCGCGGAACATGAACTTACTTCGTTCAACGGTGCCGAATAGATTCGATACGGCTTTGAACTTGGAACCTTTAACATTTTCAAATAACAGCGCCGGGCCCTTAGCCTCGTGCACCTTCATGTGAATCGCAGCCATCTCCAGGTTCGGATCAACCTCTTCCTTAACCCTGATCAGATGACCATGCTGCTCCAGATCGTTTATACAATCTTCCATATTGCGATATTTCATCGTATGGCTCCATTCTGTGTATAATAAAAATCGCTAGATTATGTTGAACTTAAGTTCTTTACACGAAGCACTCCAATGACAGAATAACCTTGAGGGTAGCTGTTATCCCCAGATTTTTTGATTCCCTTTTTCCTAAGGGAAAATCCGGTGATAAGCGTATGCTTCCGATGTAGCTTTCTTGCAGAAAGCTTTTAGGCGAGCGCTTCGCTTTTTCAGGTTTTTTCTGTCCTCTCCGTTATTGTGTAAATAAAATGTTCAAACTATATAGATTATGTTCATATATTCACATAGACGCACGACAAGGCTCACAGTAAAGAAACTAAAAATGTGCCAATATACTTTTTCTATTAAAAGTGTACTGAGGCGTCCCTTCTATTTTATCAAATGATCTGCCTCTAAACAAAGCTTTCGTTTGAAATAAAAAACACCTGTCTTTCACTCAACGATAACGTTAAACGAGAGGCAGGTGTTCTATTGTTGTTAGGATTACATTTTAATGAACAATCATTTGAAAATAAATTAGATCAATCCGGCCTTTGCCAGCAAACGTTTCACAATCGCCGCTGTCTGAGCACGGCTAATGTCAGCATCAGCCATCAGTTTCCCGTCAGCGCCTTGAACCAGACCTTGCTTAATTGCTGAGGCTACAGGCTCCGCAGCCCATGCTTGGACTTTGCTACCGTCAATATATCCACCAAGCAGATTCGCCGTCTCGGAAGCATCCGCTTTAGCCAAGTCTACGAGTTTCATGGCACGTGCAACGATGGTCATCGCTTCGGCACGGGATATTTCGTCGTTCGGACGGAAGCTGTTATCCGTGTAACCGGAGATCAGTCCGTAGGAAATTGCGGTTTGAACTTCATTTTCATACCAGCTGTCTGACTTCACATCTGTAAATGTTGTCGTAACTGCACTTTCAGGAGAATGCAGACCAAGACCTCTGAGTAATACGGCTGTGAACTCTGCACGCGTAATGCTGCGATCCGGTGCAAATGTGTTATCTCCCGCACCTTCTACAACGAGACGAGAAGCCAGATCCTCAACATCCGTGCGACTCCAGTGATTGGAAATATCCGTGAATGTTGCCGGGTGGTAGATCAACGCATATGTGCTGTTCGTCAAGCTGTTAATTACCGCGGAATCATTTGTTGTTCCTTTGATCACTTTAGTTGGCACATGCAACATCGTACCATCCGCTTGAAGCACAACACCCGTGGTGATTTTGGAGCCGTCGGTGTCTTTAGGCAAGGTGATCGTGCGCTCTACATAAGAATTGAAGCGATTCACATCGACCTGTTGTCCTTGGTAAACGGCTTTGACCTCGAAATCAACCGGAGCCGCAATCACCGTTGTATTATCCATTTTGCTTGCTGCCGCCGCAATCGCTGCTTTCTTAGTGTCATTGCTTGGAGTAATCGCAATTTGGAACTTAACATCTTCCAATGGTGCTGAGGCGCCAAGCTTTTTAACCACCTGATCTATCTTGATTTGACTGGCTGGAAGGGTATACGTTCCTGTATCCGTTTGAATAACAACTTGTGCATTGCTGCCTTCCATCGTCTTCACGAGTCTGCCGTTCAGTTCACCGACAACCGAATTGGTACCTGTGCCTGTAACCGGAAGCAACAGTGTACGAAGTCCGTTCCCCACCTGATTAATCACTTTGTTGTTATCTACTTGAATCGTTGTAGTCACCTTGTTATCAATCGTGGATGTTGATGCAGTTGCAGACTGCTCCTGCTTCTGTCCATTCACGTAAATGTCTACACCTTTAGTAGCCACTGGAGCGGAAGATGTAGTCGGCACAGATGGTGCAGCAGATGGTGCCGCTCCCCCTCCACCTGATGAACCCGTTGAAGGCGAACTGGAGTTACCGCCTGAGCTAGCTGCTGTAATGGTGATTGTTCCTCCAGACAATTGGGCATCAGTACCATAGTCTACGTTTTCAAAATGGAAGTGTTCTGAATCATCCTGATTCACTATGAGCTGTTTTTGTCCTGGAGTAGCAGTGGATTTAGCTTTAAATTCGATATCGAACATTTGGTCACCTGTATCGATCCAATGCTCTACTTCACTAAGATCCATCCAGATAATCCGCACCCATCCTTCCTCGTTATTAATAACGTACTGGAAATCGGATGGAGTATTTAGTTCTGGGAATGAAGTGATTGCATTGATCGTTCTTGGAGTGATCCGTACAATCTCCAACGATGTTGTATCATAGTCAACTTGCATATTATAAGCTTTGATCGGAAGTTCCGTCGCTTTCATAACAACAGGCACATGAACGGTTTGACCTGCCTGTACACTCACATTCGCCAATTCGACTTGTGATGATTGAGGAGGTGTAGCTCCTGCGGAGCCCGGCAAAACAAGTGACGAGAATAACGTCAACATAATCAGGCCTGACATCGTTTTTCTTAATTTTGGACGTTTCTTTTTCAGTTGAATCATCTAATAACCTCCATGTCTGAATCAATAATGGGTAGATATCATTTTTGAGCAAGCTAGAATTTTAAATTATTGTGGTATCTGTGTTGTAAATGTCCATTGAACACCATTTTGTTCTACGACAGTCCCTTGCATATAAGCATTATCATCCGGATCCGCAGCTATGATGGCATCATTTGAGACTTCAATAGAATAATTAGCACCGTATTTTAAACCCGGGTTGTCAATAATGACCTTATTATCATTTGCTCTGAAATTATTTCCCAAAAAAAAGATATAATTAGCCTCAATTTGATTAGAAGTGAGATTCCTAATGATAATGCTGGAGAAACTGTTCATATTTATTTTTACAGGCCGATTATACGTAATTACTAATGGCGCATTAGTCTTAACTTCCGTAGAACCATTCGATGGCGAAAGACTTACGATATCCTCCTGTTTTACCGCAACAGTTGACTCACTACGAAGGACTACCGGGTTGCCTTGAGGACGATCAGATGAATACGATTGAGGCGTAACCTGTAAAAAGAGATATTTCTCTTGCTCGGCAGCAGTAATCTTATATACGGCTTCAGTAGCTCCGATGATTTCTGTTTTACCTTCTCCACTTGCTTCGGAACCCCGATACCATTGATAGAGCATCGATCTGGGTGTATCACCATCAGGGTCAAAGAATTCGATGTTACTTGTTAACGTAGCGCCGACTTTCAAATCCCCATTTAACTTGCCATTCAACGCATAAGGAGCGTCATCGACTTGCTTGAAAGTTAACACATAGCTATTATCCTTAGCACCAAGTGATTGGTTAGCGTAACCACTTAGCAAAGCGTTCATGTCTGCCAATTCAGGTTCACCGTTTCGATCCACATCCGCTTGGTTCTTCTCTACATAAGAGAAGCCACGACGGGTTACCATGTTACGAAGGTAATTGTATAGCTGAACTGCATCCGCAGAATCAACTTTGTCGTCACCGTTTAGATCTCCTTTTTTGCTGATATAGAGCTCTATATTGTCTCTAATCATTTCTCCTTCTGGGGATAGTGCATTTTTAGCCTGCAATTGAATGTTGATCTTGCCGCTGCGGTAAGGAACAACAACAAGTTTATTGTCATTAGTTACATAAGCACGAGCGACATTCGTATTCTCTGAAATCGCACCGAGTTGAGTAAACCTATCAGAAGAAAAATGAGTACTCAAATCAATTATGATCGTATTATTATCAACTCCGATTGGCATAGAAGGCATAATAGGTAGTGCATCCACTTGCTCAGACGAATGGCTTAGCCAATAAATATCATCATTAAGTACCGGTCGTGAGATGTTAATGGTCGGCTCAATTGCTCCCGCCAGAGCGTGAGGAAGTGAACCGGCTACAGGCAAGGCAATACCAAGACTAAGTGCGGCCAACATGCTTTTTTTCATGATCGGCTTTAATTTATTGTGTTTATTTTTCCCCTTCAATTCATGTTCCTCCTCGTGTTTATCTGATTTTTGTATAGATACATAGCAAGTATAACGACCTATTCTGAACCGATTCTGAACAGGTCTATAGAACTATTACCAGTTAACAATCGACAAAAAATGCCATGGGATAAGCTCCCATAGCGTTTCAATCATCAAAAAATTTCCATATTCAATTTAATTTTCAAAAAAATATTTTTAAATTCCTTCCACAATTCGCCTCGCGCGAGTGCTTACCTCCCGATATAACTCATCCTCATCTATGGTAAGCAACTTTCTGTCCTGCATCAGGATCTGCCCATTTACAATGGTGGTGTGCACATCCGCCCCATTCACGCTATAGGCCAACAGCGACTCTACATTATGAATGGGCTGCAGGTGAGGTTTGGCAAGGTCAATCAGAATGAGATCCGCTTTGTATCCAGGTGCAAGCACCCCCACTTCATGTTGAAGCGATAACAATTTCGCGCTCCCACGGGTCGCCAGATCGATCACTTGACGTGCTGGGAGCCGGGTCGGATCACCGTAGTCCAGCTTTTGCAGCCAGCATGCAGCCTTGATTTCTTCGAACATATCCAGCGTCGTTGCGCTCCCTGCTCCATCTGTGCCGATGCCTACCGTGATCCCCTCAGCGATCATCGCCTCAACCGGAGCAATGCCACACCCGAGCTTCAGGTTGCTCACCGGATTATGGGCGACACCGCCGCGCATGCCCTTCAGCCTGCTGACGTCTTCTGGATTCAGATGTACTCCGTGAGCCAGTAGCACATGTGCTCGCTCAAACATACCTGCTTCCTCCAAATATTCCGTCGGTGTCATGCCATAGCGACTATGAATCTTCTCTACTTCTTCCTTTGTCTCCGCCAGATGAATGTGCAGTGGAATATCGTCTTGAACAGCCATCGCAATGACTTCACGCAGCGGTTCCATCGGACAAGTATAAGGAGAATGCGGTCCATACATCGTTGTGATTCGACCATTTGCTTTCCCTGACCAGCGCTGCACCAGATCGATCGCTTCCTGCAGCCTGCGTCCTCCATCATCCTCCATAAAGACCATACCACGAGTCAACGATGCACGTATGCCTATTTCTGTGACGGCTTCCGCGATCTCATTCATATGAATGTACATATCGGCAAAAGCCGTCGTTCCTGAACGAATCATCTCTGCAATGCCCAACTTAGCTCCCCAATAAATATCTTCAGGTGTCATCCTTGCTTCGGCAGGCAGCATCTTGTGCTCCAGCCAGTCCATCAGCTTCAAATCGTCGGAAAAACCTCGAAGCAGGCTCATCGGCGAATGCTGGTGGGCATTCACAAGACCGGGCATCGCTATTTTATTTCGCCCATCGATTACCTCATCCTCAGGTTGAGGCATGATATGACTGGCGATCTGTACAATCTGATTTCCTTCAATACGAATATCCCCCGTAAAGGGGGCTTCGGCTTCTTGCATCGTTAGAATTGTTGCTTGCTGAATTAAAATACTCATGTACTTTCACTCCTCTGAATTGGAACTATTGATTTGTGTCCAATCCAGCGTAAGGCTTCACGCAGCGGCAAGGTCAATCATTTTAATCGTGCAATCGCCATTTGGTGGAATGTCTGGATAAATGGCCTGGGATCTATCTCCACCATATAGGGATACACGCCTGTACTCGTATGCAGATAGAAAAACCCACCTGTATCCCCCATCCGGCGAAAAGACATATCAAAAACTTCCGTGATGTTGAACTCGCGGTATTTGGTCACGATTTTATCTGAATACAGAATCATGGAGCGGGCATTCATCTCAATCTCTTGGGTGAGACCCGTCACTTCTCTCTGTACTTTGTAATAAGGTAATACAGCAACGCAGTTCATGATCTCCCTCCATTCATACTATGATTATTGTTCCATCATAGCAGATCGGAGGGTGCCAGCAAAAGAACATGAAACTAGGTGATCTTGGTCGTCACCTTTAGAGGCTTATGAAGCGCATCCTGAATGTCCTGTAAAGAGAGAACCTGTTCAATATGAAACACACCATGTGGCAATGCTGTTCTATACACGCGTTCTGCCACGGCTGCAGCTACCGCTGCTGTTGCATCTGCTTCCTTAGCGCCGACCAGTAGTTGTTCGACGCGGATTTGCTCACCATTTTCCCATCCTACGGCATCAACCTTGACCGCATACATCGGCTCTCCTCCGGGAATAAGGCCAAATGCCTTAACCGTTCCATTCCGAATAGACGGGATACGCAAGAACGAAAACAACCCTGCACGTTTGGAGATTGCCATGGATCTTGTGATCCAGCGAGAGTCCAGACAGAGTCTGGTCGATACGGTTGGAATACGTAACGTACGAGCAACCACATGCTGATCCGAAAAGTTAAATCGATACGCCTTCCGCTGCCCCAGTTTTGCTCCAAAATTAATACATTTGCCATCTCCGAAACTTTGGACCTCAGCAGGTTTGCCCTTTTGCATCACTTGGTAGGTGGCATTCATCTGATCAACGGTCCACTCCACGGCAGCTTTCCCGTGTTTCTCGCCAAGTCCCAGCATTACGGTAATATCTGCTTCCTCCACCTGATCCATATGCATGGTTGCTTCACGTACAAGCAGATTAGTCACTCCCGGTGATAGTCCTACGCTGAGTAACGCGGTTGATTTGGAACGTTGCATTTTGGTGTGCAGCTGTTCAACCTGAGCAAGAAAATCATATTTTGCAGAAATATCAATATAATCGGTTCCGGCTTCTGCACAGGCTTCAACGAACCGGGTATCGCTCTGGTCAACACACATGATGAGCAGCTTCACAGGTCTTAACATGGACGGCTCTACAGGTTTTGTCACATCCAGTTGAAGCGGTAGTACAGCACCACCTGTAGATCTGCTGAACTCTTCCGCACGGTTCATACGCGTACCCGCAGCCCATACTTTGCCCGGGAACAATTTCCCCAGTTGAGTACATATCATCTGCCCCACTTGACCATAACCGCCAACTACCCAGATTTGATCTTTTGTAGGCTTCACGTTAGTTTCGAATTGCATAATACCCCTCCACCCAGAACGCCCCGAAGTAACGTGTACTATGTGAGAAACCGCATTCCGTCAGCAGCTGAGTCATCTCTTCAGAGCATATCGGATCGGATTCACGGCCCAAGGAAGCAGCAAAATGCTCCCACTCTTCAGAAAGCACTCCCACACTCAACATGTGATCCTTCCAAGCTTGCATCATGATTGGATGTGCAGGTGAACGAAGATCGGCATTTACAGCCGCAATAATCAATGGTGCACCCGGTTTAAGTCTCGCTGCGAGGCTGGTAAGAAACGTTCTCTTGGCCTCCATCCCTTGAAGGAAATGTAACATGAGCATACTTGTCGCCCCATCATATACAACATCCTCCGGTAATTGTTCAACTGTGACAGGTTGCAGTGTCACTCTGGAGCCAATACCCGCTTCCGCCACTCGTTTCTCAGCAAGTTGCAGCATGGGCAGTGAAGGATCAACACCGGTCATTGTCCACTCCGTATGGCGTGAGCCAAGCAGAGCAATCTCTTTTCCCCCTCCCGCTCCGGCTACAAGTATATGAATATCGTTGTTATCCGCAAGCGATGCTGCAAGCAGCCGTTCCATTAGATCATGCATATGAGAATAACCCGGAATTTTCAGGGCTATCGATTGTTCGTAACGATGAACATCTGCCGTTTTCCAGCTCATCGGTGATGGATTGTGATTCATGGACACCGCACTCCTCTTGAATTGAAGTTAGACTTGACTCGTTGTTCGTCTAATTTCATTATAGAAGGATACGCCGAGCCTACAATCCCAGAAGATTGGGATATGCGCACAGAGAGAGGAGAAACTTTGTTGACATCACGTATTGATCGGAGCCACAGACTTATCACTTCTCTTGAAAAACGAACCTGGACCTCACGTACCTACCGGGAAGCTGTTCTGAAGCAGATCCATTCGGTTGTACCTTACGACGCATACTGTTTCACCACCGTTGATCCTCTGACTCTTCTCTCCACAGGAGCCGTGACAGAGGACGGTATTGAAGCCATACATGATCGGTTATTCATCAATGAATACATGGAAGAAGATATACATAAATACGCTGAATTAATTCGCAGCGGTGAACATACAGCTACTCTTCATACGTCCATGAACGCACAACCTGAACAAAGCCCACGTTATATCAACATTCTTCAGCCAGCGGGGTTTGGTGATGAACTGCGCGCTGTATTAGTCAGCGGAGATGCTTGTTGGGGATACCTGACGCTGTACCGCAAGACTGAGAATTCTTTTTTTACAGAAGAAGAACGGTTGCTGATTCAGACCTGGACTGCTTCTATTGCATCGATGCTGCGGTCCACAAGTCTGACGCTTGTGGATGAGATCACGAGTGGCAGTCCTGAGGAACCCGGAATTTTGATCACATCGGACACGTTCCAGCTCTTATCGCTGAACGCCCCGGCTCAATATTGGCTGTCCCAATTACGCACGCTGGAACATGTAGGGCCGGATGTTCTGCCACGTCCGGTACGTGCAGTCAGTTCCCACTTGCAGCGCAAGAATCGGGCAGAACGGGCTGAAGATACTCAGGTCGCTCCTGACTCGCCCTCCAAAGTCTGTATCCAACTTCCGGATGGGCGTTACCTCCTACTTCATGCCAGTCTTATGCAACAGCTCGCGGGACCGCATCAGATTGCCATCCGTTTGGAGCAGGCGATGCCGCAGGATTTGCTTCCCTTGCTCGCCGAGAGCCATGGTCTATCCAGTCGAGAGCGGGAACTGCTTGGATATGTGCTTCGCAGCTATTCGTCCAAAGAGATCGCTGCCGCCATGCATATTTCTGTCTACACCGTTCAGGATCATTTGAAATCCATTTTTGCCAAAACCAAAGTATCCTCACGTCGCGAGCTCATCTGGTATTTCGTTTCCCGTTTCCAACTGTCGGATGAAACCCGCGATATAAATCCTCAGTAATTTCCCAGTATCAAATTGACTATCGAATGAGAAAAAATCAAAAGGATGCCAATACGATTCCTCGTAATGGCATCCTTTTTCTATATCCTATTGATTAAAAAGCATAGCGGTAATACAGGGTAACTTCGATCGTTGAACTTTTGATACCGTGCATTCTGCTTTAAAACGCAGCGTGCAGTTATACCAACCCTTTTTCCACAAAATATCAAGACTATTTCATTGATTGTGTTATTTGGCTTTTGCTAGTAAATAAAGAAAATATGGAACACTAATGACTGTAATAACGATTCCTGTCGGCACATCTCCTACGAGGCTAACCGTGCGCGTAATCGTGTCAGCCATCACCACGACTAGTCCCCCGGCCAAGCTGGCAGCCGGAATGAGCAATTTGTGATCGGGACCGACCAGTTTTCTCGCCATATGCGGAGCGATCAAGCCAACGAAAAAGAAGCTTCCTCCCACGGCTACACTGCCAGAGGATAAAGCAACAGCAGCGATTGACAACCCCAAAAACTGCCGCTTCACGGAAACACCAAGCCCCTGTGCTGTCTGATTGCCCAGATGGAGGGCATTCAGTATGCGCGCCTTGTAAAAAATATAGCCGAGTAAGATCAAGACCCATGGTGTCAGTATGGAAATATAGCCCCAATCATCGCCCCATAGGCTCCCCGCCAGCCAATACAGCATGAAGTTCATCTGCGAATCATCCAGCTTGAGTGTCAAGAAAGTCGTCAGCGCTCCATACCCGCTTCCTAGCGCGACCCCGGTCAAGATCAAACCGATTGGCGAGATGTCTCGTCCGCGGCGATACGATAATAAGAAGATCAAACCCGCCGCCAGTAGTCCGCCAACAAAAGCCAACAGAGGCAGAGCAATGAAGGAACTCTTCCCTGTTGGTGCAATGAATACAACGAAGAACAGGACAAACAAACCCGAGCCCGAACTAATTCCCAGTGTTCCCGGACTAGCCATGTCATTGCGCAGCAAACTCTGCATCACGACCCCGGCCGCTCCCATTCCCAGACCTACCAAGATCGAAAGTACAATTCGTGGCAAACGAAAATCAAACACAATCAGATTCTGCTTATCGGTACCGTTTCCTATGAGAACGTTCAGCACTTCTAGCGGTGAAAGATTCATCTTGCCAGAATTCATGCTAATGATCGCAAACACAACGATGAGTGCCATAAACACTACATTGATGATAATGCCTCGTTTCACCGTATAACGCCGTTTGGTCATTCGTATTCCCTCCTTTGTCTTCGAGCCAAGAAGAGAAAGTACGGTACACCAATGATGGAAAATATAATCGCAATCGGCGTTTCGAACGGTTTATTGATCAAACGTCCAGCCAAATCGGCCGATACGGTCAGCAACGCACCATATAACGCCGCTGCTGGAATAATGTATCGATAGTCGACACCTACCATATATCGAACAATATGCGGGGTAATCAGACCCACAAAACCAACCGGGCCAACCACAACAACAGCCAATCCCGTCAGCACGAGTACAATAATTGTCGATAAAATCTTGACCAGTCCGCTGCGAATGCCGAGTCCACTTGCCACATCATCACCCAAACTGAGCAATGTAACGGAAGGGGATAGCGCCAGTGCCAGCAGTATACCACCAACAAAGAGCGGTGAGATAATCAGCAATTCTCCCCATTTGACCCCCGCTGTACTACCCGCCGTCCAGAATGTCAATGCTCGGCCCAGGTTATAATTGATCGCCAAATACTGGCTGAGTGCGCCAAACAACATTGAAATAGACAGACCTGCCAGCACAAGCCGCTGAGGCGTCATTCCGCGATTGCCCAGTGACGCGGTAAAGTAAGTCATACCGGTGGCGATCGCCGCTCCCAGACAAGCGAACAACATCATCTGCCAATACGAATAACCCGGCAGAAAGGCCAGGCATAGTGCAATTGCAAATGCTGCGCCAGAGCTAATCCCCATGAGCCCGGAGTCGGCCAGCGGATTGCGCGTTGTCCCCTGCATGATAGCGCCACATACCGCAAGGCTGCACCCAACGATGAGATCTGCTACGGTACGCGGAAGACGCATGGTTTGAATAATTTGATGTTCAGTGAGCATTGGATCAAATCGGAAAATAGCCTCCCATACCGTTGCTAACCTCATATCAGCGGCACCAAACATAATCGATGCCGCCGACATGAGAACCGTTAATCCAAGCCCTACAGCCATGTACATGGTGAAGTTCATCGCCCCACGGCGTTTTTGTTCAGGCTTGCTTTTCATCTCGTTTCCCTTTCATCACCTATTGACAATCCAAACGAATATGGAAATTAACGTCCATAAATTCGACTGGTCATGTTTGATAATTGGAGTTCTCATTTGAAATTTCGTTCAACTCTTATTTAGCTAATGCCAGCAACTGACTAACAATATAATCAATCAATGCACTGGAAGTCATTACGTCCGTGGACCAAGATAGCGAAGAATCCACCTTTACGATCCGATCATGTTGCACAGCAGGTATGGAATTCCACACTGCATTATCAGCAGCAACGTTTCCATCTCCTAAAAAGATCATATAATCCCCAGAGTAAGCGGGTAATACTTCCATGGAGACATCACCCCAATATTTATCCGCATCGATAATATCCGTTTGGACCTTTGGAGGTGCCTGCAATTGAAGTTCATTGTAAACAAGCTCACCAACCGCATGCTTGGCTCCAGCTATGTAGTTACTTTTATCACTGAATTCTCCAACCGTAATCTTCACATCGGATAGACCCGCATTCTGAAAGGCTAGCTTGGATTCTTCGATTTTTCCGTTATAAGCATTCAAAACAGCCTTAGCCTCTTCCTGCTTGTTCAAAACATCGCTAATAAAATGTATCCGCTCTTCTGTAGTCATATCACCATAAGGAACATAAATGGTCGGGGCAATTTTGGATAAATCATCATATGACTCATCGCTCCATGCCAAAATGATGAGATCAGGCTCAAGCGTCATGATATCTTCCGGCTCCATGGCTACTTTTACGGAGTCTGTAATCTGGTTAGCATAAACAGGCTCCATCTCGCCCCTTGCCGCTCTTGCCACACCTAAAGGAGTTACACCTAGGGCTACCACATCACCAACCAAATAATCGACTACAACTCGCTGAGGATTGTTAGGTACCTCAACATCACCCTTTACTGTGGTTATTGTTCTGGTCTGCGAGACTGCTTCCGAAGCTCCTGTCTCCGCCCCTTCCTGTTGTGTCGTCTGCTGTGTCTGCGCGGGTGTTGTATTCACCGTTCCCCCATTATTCGCTGGCGTCCCTGACGTACATGCCGTCAATAACATCATCATGCTTATCGCCGCTGCCAAAATCATTTCTTTACTTCTTAATGATCCAAACATAATTGATTCCCCATCTCTATAAGACTTGACTAGACTCGCTAGTTCCCTCTCATCGTAATTTAATTGAGAATCATTATCAATACCATCAACCTGCATGGATAGTGCGTTTATTTTCCGATAATCACTTGGGGTCATCTTGTAATGTTTCTTAAACATTCGGAACAGGTTTTTCTCATCTGCGAAACCAGCTCCAGTTGCGATTTCTTTAACCGTCGCTTCTGTATGTTTCAAGTCATGACAGGCAGCTTCAATCCTTCTCTGAATGAGATACTCCTGTAAGTTCATCCCTTCCCTTTTTTTGAACAACCGCGTCAATTGTCCCCCACTGATCCCAAACATATCGGCAATTTGTTGAAACATAATCGGTTCCCTGTAATGTTTATCGAGATATTTCTTGGCAGAACAGGCTGGATCTGGCTGGAGATATCGAATCTCACCACCCTCCAAATCCCTGTACACCTCATGAATCAAATGATAAAAAAAACTTTTGGCCTGTAGCTGATCCATCGCCTTGCCACGTTTCCAGCCATTCATCATCCGTTGGAACCAATCGCGTAGCAAAATGGGATTACTTGGGGTGTATCCAAACTGTTGAACAAATGGATTGACTTGCTCCAGTAATTGTTGCAGATGTTTCTTGAAAAAGAGAGGCGATTCTGCTCTATAAAACACCATAAAAGTCTCCACAATCTCCCCTTTAGGTGTGATACTGAGCAGGCTCCCCTTGCCGCCGTGAATTAAACCAAAGCGTTCCATTGCAAATGTGGTTTCATTCAGTTGGATTTGCGCTTCTCCCCCATATGCATAGATAAACATGCTACTAGGCATTTTATATTGCTCCAACGGGTATTGTGACGCTACGTTCTGAAAGCGTACATCTATTAATGTAATGATCGAACGTGTCCATATGCTGGCCATCATATCAATCATCTCCGGTGTAAATCCCTGTCTTGCTTCTTCCTCTTGCATCTATCCGCACTCCTCATTTCACTTTTTCCCATGTATATATCACCCATTAGTTGATATTGATTATCAATATCATATTTCATCAGGTAAGTATATCATCATTAAGTGATATTGGGGAACAGGAAGCGGACGTTATGCTGTTCATCAGCTTTCGTAAAAAGACTAAAAAAAGAAAACTTGATAGTACAAAAAGAAGCCTGATCCATATGGATCAGGCTTCTTCATTAGTTTTTTTGTTTTCAACAAGTTTCCGTAGTCACCATGTGTTCCTAGTCACCTGCGACCGAATATATTACGACTTTGCAGGTTTCCGAGAAGATTTGGATGAACTCGATTTTTTATTCTTTTTCTGACTTACTTCCACAACCACAGGCTCGTGCGGGTGTTCCACCGGGTACATTTTACGGAACAATAACGTCTGTAGTACCAGGAACGAACCCCCAACCGTCCAGTAGAGCGGCATGGCTGCCGGGGCCGAAAGAGAAAAGAATGCCATCATCAATGGGGAGAGATATCCCATAATGGCAAACTGTTTTCGCTGCTCAGGTGCCATATTGGCTTGTGATACCTTGGCTTGAATCAGATAAATAACCGCGACCACCACAGCGAGAACATAGTCCGGCGCTCCCAGTTTGAACCACAGGAACGAATGGGAAGAAAGTTCTGGTGTAAGTCGGATGGCTGTGTAAATACCTGAAAGGATAGGCAACTGAATGAGCATCGGCAAGCAACCAATATTTAGCGGATTGAACTTATGTTTCTTGTATAACTCCATCGTTTCTTGAGACAGCTTTTGCTTATCAGCAGGGTCGTTTTTGCCTTCATATTTTTTCTTGAGAGCATCCATTTCAGGTTTCATGGCGTTCATGATAACTCGAGTTCCCTGCTGGGACTTGGCTTGACGCATCATCAATGGCAACAGTGCTAATCGAATGACCAGCGTGATTACAATAATCGCGACCCCGTAACTTCCGCTAAATATGGTGGCAATGTGCTGTATTAAGTACGACAGCGGAAATACAATATAGTGATTAAAAAATCCCGGTGTCGATGAAGTAATCTCCGACACGTTATTGCTGCATCCGGCAAGCAGCATGACTGCAAACAAAATAGCAATCAGGCCATAGATCCGTCCCTTGCCTGATCTAAAAGTGAACCCCTTGTTAGTCTTATGTTCCATATATATCCTCCTCGTTGATTTGTTGACCAATCGTTCAACGAGGAATGACAATCTGGTTCATCTTCATCGGGCGCTTCTCTTCGTCTAATCATGCGGCTCCAGTCTTCCTGTCTGTGCTGTCTGTCCAAACACAGGGCGGGAAGTACAGGTTCAAGTCCACCACCGGCGCCACCTTCCACCCAGTACTCCGTCATGCCACAATGAAGATGGGCAATATAGGCATAACTGACGGTGAAGATGAGTCCAATCGAGAATAAATATGGTAATAACTCCTGCAGTTCAAACAAGGGATTCACCCCCTTTATAGGTTCATTTTTATATTATAACACTTACATATTGTTTTTGCATAAATCCGTACGTGAAAACAACTACTATTCAGCTATTCCGTTCTCAATTTGGACATTTCTAGCTCAGCTCGGTGTCTTGCCACGTTATAAGAAGGCCAGGAACGATCTGATGTATCCATATCCAGATATGCTTGATGTTCCAGCATTTCCCTCTTGAGATCAGGATACTCCTCAAGAGCAAACTCACGAAGTAACGGAACTGCATCTGCTGACAGACTCGCCAGATAGGTTGCATCAATATTGCCAGTCTGATGATAACGTTCAATATTCAGCTCGGCAATCCGTTTATCCATGCCCACATAGTTCACAGCAACATATGCAGTGAGCGCAAGCACAATATACCAGCGGATCAGCGGTATTGACGTATAGCGTATACGAAGGCCAGCAATCAGCAACAGGAGTGCAAGGAAGATCATGAATGCGTGTACCAGGAAGCGGATGTACGTATATCCATATGCCTGCTCATAAAGATTTAGGCGCATAAACGCGGAATACAACATAATTGCTGAACAACTGACCAGAATCAGGAGAAGTACCTGATGCACGATGGAACCCGCTTTGCCACTCGGACGGGTATACTGCAAAGCAACAATAAGAATAAAGAAGTTAATACCTGTGACGAGAATCAACTCCACAAATCCACTTCTCGCATACTCTGCGTAAGACAGTTCTACCGGAAGATGTCCCTCTCCAGCACCAAAAAGATACGAAAACTGTACAAGTACAAACAACACGTACACAAAGTTGATAACGATCAGCATCGTACCCACAATGATGGGGTCCAATCTAAATGCTTCCTGATGAACCGGAGGGCGTTCGGGCTCGGGTGTAATCTTATTCGTAAACTGACCTTCAGTAGCCGGGTTCACAGCAGAGACTTCCTGCATATGATTACGCGTAATAGACGTGGATGCAGCTCCATTTTTCCAATGCGCGTTCTCTCTCTTCTCTGCCTCATATTGCATTGGCTGCACAAATCCCCATACATAACCGAACAGCACTATACCCACAATGACAATCCAGATGATTCTTGGTATCCCTGGAGTAAAAGCCAGCTGATTCAACCACTCCGGAAAACCGGCTAAATATTGATCAAAGACGCCGTCAGCGGAGGACAGTAATGCGATAACTACAATGAGGATAGGCAAGGATGCCACAAGGCCAATGAACACTTTGAAAACAACCGTTTTCTGTGATTTGCCCATGCCGCGCCCGCCTGCTCTCACAGCAATGGCCGCAACCGTCCCCCAATGACGTATCGCTTGAGGCAGCACATGGTCAATCGCCGTACCGATCAACCCTATTTCCCACCACTGCTTCCGTTTTCTGCCCATCAGATACGTCATATGTAAGATAACTACGCCGGGTACAACCAGGAAATTAAGAACACGCAGCAGTTCATTGTCGTAGAACAGGAACGTTAGCGACAACAACAGCACTAAACCCGCCACAAATGCATCAATGAACTTGAAAGACCTCATGCGGTCACGTGCAAACAGATACATGAACACATAAAAGAGAATTACAAAGATAGGATACGATACGCCAAGCTCATTACCATAGAATAAATACTGGTGAATGATAGCCAACATCCATGCGGACAGTAGCGTGATTAGTGCGCGTTGCGGTGAAGACATTATTTTATTAATCATGGGAAAAACCTCCATTAACCTTTCTATGCTATATTCTAGATGATAAAATAGGAATATAAATAGAAATTAAAATCGACAGAACTTCTTATTTTAGAGGAATACGTCAGAGTTCACCTCCAGGAGGGAATCAACACTTGAAATTACATCAGCAATATCTGCTGTTGCATCGTCATTACGGTCACCATACAGAACATGAACTTACACTCGCCGATCTCGCTGAATTGCTAAATTGTACGCACCGCAATACGTTAACAATTGTCAAAAAGATGGTTGCACAGGACTGGATTCATTGGGTTTCCCAGCGTGGCCGTGGTCGGCGTTCTTCACTGACTTTGCTTGTTCCGGCTGATCAAATCGCCGCAGAATATATGATGCAGGCCATGAATCGCCGGGAGTTGCAGGAAGCTGCCGAGCAGGTGAGCGCATTTTCCAGTTCAACAATCATGCAGGATCATCTAAACCAGTGGTTGCTTGGGTATTCGGGACATCATACAGAATCCGGCACCAATAATGAGCAGATTGATACACTTCGATTGCCCCTGCGCCAACAACTTCATGCGCTTGATCCGCTGTACATTAATCTGTTGGCTGAGTCCTTTGTTACCAGTCATGTCTATGACGGGTTGGTTCAGCGGGGTGAACAAGGAGAGATCCTTCCCTGTCTGGCTCATACCTGGGATGTCAGTGCAGACCGAAAGACCTGGATTTTTTATCTGCGAAAAGGTATTACTTTTCACGATGGTCAGATGCTGACGGCCCATGATATTGTACATACGTTTGAACGACTGCAATCTACAGATCGCCGGACACTGTACAGTGATGTAAATAAACAGATTCTTTCTATTGAAGCGGTTGATTCCTTAACCGTGATTTTCCAGTTGAAAGACCCTCACGAATTGTTTTTGTCTTTTCTGACAACAAGTCGTGCGGCGATTGTACCCTCACCCGGAAAAAACGAACAGAAGATAAAGCATTCGGGTGATGCGCACGGGATGCAAAAACCTGTCGGGACGGGGCCGTTCAAGGTCACTGCCTGGGATGATCACTTGTGCAGACTTGAAGCCTTTTCATCGTATTTTCAGGGTAGAGCACATATGGACCGTGTAGATATCCTGCAAATTCCGTGGAGTGCCTCGGCAAAAATAGACGATAGCCAAGATATCGAAACTCCGTTCTTTCATCTTGTTCATAATCCGTCTTCGTCTGAGGGTGCAGACTGGACACAAATAAGTGCAGGTGTAATGGTTCAAAAATTACTCACGTGTAATACGCAAAAATCCGGACCGTTAAACGATCCGGAAGTAAGAGCCTACCTTCAGTTATGCCTTGCTGGAATGAATAGTGATGACGGACATGCGTATGACTCTGAGGTTGTCGCTACTGACTCTGTTGCCGTGAATATCGGGATGGTTGAGCAAGAGGGATTTAGAGATATTATTAAACGACTCACTTGGCCTAGTCCCATTTCCCTGCACATTGCAACCATTCCACAATATCGCAGGGATGCTCAACATTTGGCATCCATATTGGAGCGCAGCGGTTTCACCTGTACCGTCCGTACCGCTACGATGGAGCAGTTCAAAGGGAATCTGCGGCTGGAATCGGATCTGATTCTCTTCTCGCTCATTCGGGACAGGGACGAAGAACTGCGCAGGTATGATCTCTACTCCACGTTATCTGAGCATCTGGAAGATTCTGCTCGTATAACGATTCATAAGATTTTGCAAACCATCGTCGCCTCTCCAACCGCAGCAGATCGAACTTCTGAATTAGATCAAATTGAGAAATTCTTGGTAAGTCAGAACTTACTGTTCCATTTATCCGAGAAACCGGTAGAAACCGCTTATCTGCCTTCTGTGCGTGGTCTATCTTTCAACAGCCAGGGCTGGGTGAACCTGCGTCATATCTGGTTTCCTTCGCAGGTAATCAAGTGAGACTACAATGTGAACTATGCTAAAATAAACAAAATAACTTACATTCCATACGATCTTCTAACATACTGAGGAGGCATTACATTCATGAGCAAACTAATTTTCTTTCTCGGCGGGGCCGGAAGTGGCAAGACCACCCTTGCCAAAGCCCTTTCCCGTAAACATAAAGCTGCTTTCTTCGATATGGACATTCTGCTTCGTCCCGCGGCTGAGGCGATCATGACCCTTCAGGGACTTGATCCATCCGATCGAGATTCGCCTGAATACAAAAAGTTGTGCCGTGATCTTGGATACCGCATTACGATGGACGCTGCTCTGGATAACGTTCAGTTGGGTATTGATACCATCGTTGTAGGACCCTTTACCAAAGAAATTGGAACCATCGATTGGATTGCTCAGGAACTTGCACAGATCGGACGTACCCTGGATGATACGGATGTGCGTGTGGCCTATATATATCTGGAAAATGAAGCATTGTATCACAAGCGAATCACAGCGAGACAATCTCCATTAGATGAATGGAAGTTAGCCAACTGGGATTCGTTCACAGCTTCTCTCGTCCGAAAGGAAGTGGCCTGGCCACTCCCTGCTTCATCCGTCGCCTATATCAACAATTCCAGTAATGACTCAGCCATCGCCTATGCGGAACTTGAACGACGGATGTATGAGTAGCTTACATATCTAACTACCGATCCCTTCGCACTGTAAAGCTACCCTTAGAAAATAAGAGGTGGAACAAAAAGAGGTATTTGTCGAGACACCTGTTGGGTCCATCATGACAAATACCTCTTTTCATATATTTAAGATCATTCGAAACGCACTTTGGCATCCTCTACGTTTGCGGGATCACGCAAAAATAAGTGTGCACTACGGAATCGCCAATGTAGTCGAACTGATAGATTGTAGATGTGACTCAAATGTAAGAGATTATACATAACTTTAAACAAAGGAGAATTTCATGAAATCTGACGTAGTCACTTATCCAACTCAACTACAGAGCTACAAATCTAATCCTAAATGGAAACGTACCGTAGCCAACATCCTTCTGGTTGCATCTCTGAGTTTCACCACAATATCCAGTGTATCGACGGAGAGCAGTCTCCCTCTACCTCAGGAAACTGAATCGTTCATCAATCAATTCTTCACCCAACCTGAAGTGAAGTCTGCTCTGAAAGGTGCTGTAGTCAAAGGCTATCAGGCAGGGATTCTCGGTGACGTAGCACTCCCTAAGAAACATTAAAGCACGGGAACATTTTACGAGAACAACAAAAGAGCGGCAGAACCCCTCTCAATGCAACCTAAGGTATGTTCTGAACCGCTCTATATGTTGGTTTACTTTCCAATAAGATCTTCCTATTGAGGTGCATTCATGTTTGATGCGGTTGCTCCTTATCCGCGCTGACGCGCCGCGTGACGTTCAGCAATGCGAGACGTAATCAATCCATGACTTTTATCGATCTCTTCCGGTGTACAGACCGCTTTCAGCTCATATACTTTCACTGGAGAGCGATCGATGATATCCAGAAATGAATCGAAATAGATCATGTCTTGACTATGAATATAAGGACACCAGTGATCGGACAACCCTACCGTTTCATGGATGTGAACCCCCACAACATGATCGATCAGCGCATTCGCTTCACGCACGTTGTCATACAATCCCATGCGATCCATCATCATGCCGTGGCCGATATCATACCATAAACCAAGCGGTGCCCCCTTCATCTCACCAATGAGCGATCCCGCTTCCTGTAGCGTAGGCATCTGATAACAGCGTGAACGGGTTTCAATTCCAAAATTCACACCGTATCCACGTTGCTCCGAAAGATTGCATACCTCTTCCAAACTTTCCTGTATACGTTTCAAGTAATGTTCACTTCCAGCCTGCCGCTTCTCCAACATCTCCTGCCACAACGCTTGATAAGCTGGTGAATCCTTGCCTTGCTCGTTATAGATTTTTTTCAGAGCTTCATCGATGTTATACTCAAACGGCACTTCCCCCGGGTGCACAACAACTGCCTTCGCACCGTAGCGATGGGCATATTCAGCAGAACGAAGCAAAAGTTGAATCGCCCTTTTACGCCGCGGCTCATCGTCGAATCCGAGCAACACCGAATCAGTACCATAATCGGGATCAGGTACATGCGGAAACGTGTTATGCACACTGGATACACCCACTTGCCCGCGTTCAATCATCGGTTCAATCGTCCGCAATAACTCATCCGTCACATTATAGTTTAACTCTACCTGTCTGAATCCAAGCGACAGAATCTCTTCGATCATGCCTTCGCCATTCGTATGCCGCTTGATATTCCAGCATGTCGAGAATGAGTACTCTTTTTTGTCTGTGTACATTTACTCTGCCCGCCTCCTTCCGTACTTTAACCCTATCATAGCCCTTCTAATAGCCTTCTAAAAAAGTCCACTCATAGTCTTCTACCTAACCCTGTGATACCGTCTTGCATCCTTTATCTATTCATTGATCCCGAGTTCAAACCTCATCCGGTTTGCCGTCACGCCCGGAACATAGCGGTAAATTACTTCAGCATAGTCGGTATACATTAACACTGTCGGCGCTGGGGCTTCGGCTTTTACAGAACAGGTTAGCCCCGGAAGCGTCCAACGTGTTGGTTGTAAATGCTGTGGATGCAGGTGAGGTCCTTTAATTTCAAAATAAACCTCAATCTCCTCCGCCGTATCCAGCTGCACCTCGATATTCAATGACTCCGCTGTGACTTCCGCTTCAAAAATAATGCCGCGCAAATGGCTGTTCCAGTCACTGCCTGCTTCACGCCGAATCAGACGAAGGTAATACCGGTCTCCTGTCTCGGTTTGCCAATGAATGGTCGCAGGATGCATCTGACCGTTGGTGTTGCGACTGCCGGACATGGCTCCTATCATTCGTTTCTCACCAATCCAGGCCGATGCCGTACACAAATTCCGGTTTGCTTTGGGATCGTTGCGTTCACACAGCTCCATGAACTGTTTTTGCACGAGTCGATCTCCTTGATGGGCTTTGAAATACGGTACAGCCTCTTCAGGGACATCAACACCCAATAACGCTATCATCGGATCATGCCCCGATTCACAGTTCATGCCTGTTAAATACTCGTAACCTTCTCCCAGTAAAAGATAGAGAAACACGCCGATGGAGCTATGTTCCCGCATTTCCATATCATATGCCCTAGCAAATGGCCCGGATAGATTCTCCAGATTGGCATTGTAATACAGCGCAATATTGTTCCATAATCCATGCTCAATCTGGTGAGTAATTTCAGTCATACGCTCAGTTATAGCATACTTTCGGAACATCCCAAGTACGGCGAGATCCACCCCGTAATAGGTCGTCGTATTGAATTCCGCAAACGTGCCGCCGTACTGCTCAAACTCCTGTAACAGACCTTCGGCTTGTTCATCCGCATGCTTAATCCAATCCGCCTGCTGGAACCGATGTCCATAATAATGGGTAATGAAAATATGCATCAGTTCAATGTTGGTGTTCATCGGAATCACATCTGACCGTCTGCGCTCCACGGAGCCCTGAACAGCTCGTTCCATCGCTTCATCCATCCGCTGAATAAGCTTACCCGGCAGCATTTCTGCAAACTCGGCTGTCGCTATAGCACACACACATGCGATAAATTCCCGCCAATTCGGATCATAACTGATCCAGACCGGGGGCAAAACAGCGTTCACGGACGCATAAAACAGCTCTTTTATTTGCTTGGCGTCTGCGCCTTCCTTAAGCAAATCATTCTCTTGCTGCAGATTATGAATAAACTGCGCAGACACCTTCTCAAAGGTGCGTTCCAGGAAATAGGCTGTGCCTGGCGCAAATGATTTCCATGCATAATGACCCTCAGGTGGGTGCCCTTCATTTGTCTGGGTCGCAAAGGTGCCGTGATAGATTTCTTCCGGCGCATCATATTGATAATCCAGCACTTTGTGTAGTACACGAACAGCCCGCTCCACATCGCCGGGCTCCTGACGAATCAGCAAGCCCAGCGCATAATGTGCACTGCCTCGTGTACCGTGCTCGGATGCATCGTCTTCAAAGCTGCGAAGCAATGCGAATTCATCGTCATAAAAACGATCCATCATGACCATGGACTGGTGTACTAGATGCTGCTGCTCCTTGGACATCTTCTTAACCATCGGTTGTGTCATGCCTATGACCTCCTGAGACGTTAACCTTTTACAGCACCTACCATTACACCGCTAATGAAAAATCGCTGCAGCCACGGATAGACAAGCAGGATTGGCAACGTCGAAAATATTACGCTGGCTGCTTTCAAGCTTTCCGGTAACACATGAACCGCGCCAATACCTTCGTTTTGCATCAGCTCGGTGATTTGGTTTTGCTGAATCATCTGATATAACTTTAATTGTAACGGATACAATTCCGGTTTGGTAATATACATTAATGCATCTTGGAATCCATTCCAGCGTCCTACAGCGTAAAACAGGCTGAGTGTCGCCATTACCGGAAGAGACAACGGCAAAATAATGCGAATCAACGTTCCAATCTGCGTACTGCCATCAATATCTGCAGCCTCCTCCAGACTCTCCGGGATGCCGCGGAAAAAGGTGATCAGAATAATCATATAAAACGGGCTGATCAGGCCGGGAAGAATTAATCCCCATGTGCTGTCAAGCAGATGCAAATTTTTGATCAAAATATACTCCGGGATAATGCCCCCGCTAAAAAACATCGTCACAACAATGACCAGCATGAACCACTTTCGTCCTCTCAGACTGCTTTTGGCAAGGGGATATGCTGCCATAATCGTCATAAGCATACTTAGCACCGTACTCAGAACCGTCAGCCAGATCGTGTAGATCAGGGAACGAATCATGGAACCATCACCAAACACCTTACCATAGGCCTCCCAGGACAACTCTTTTGGGAAAAAGGAAACCTCTCCCGAACCAATGGCCCGATTCGAGCTAAGCGAGATCGCAATGATATGGATGAATGGTGCAAGGCATAATACCATCGCAATGACAATCAGAGTTACATTTACTGTGTTGAATATTCGATTTGCCGTGTTTTCCGACATCTCACTCACTCCTTACAGATCATAGATGGACACCGTGTTGCCGCAGATGCATTCGTTCCGTTACATAATGCTCTCATCTGTCAATTTTTTAGATGCGTAGTTAGCACCGAGGATGAAAATCAGTCCAACGACAGCTTGGAACAGTCCCACTGCGGTCGCCAGTGTCACCTGACCGGATTGCAGACCCAGACGGTATACAAACGTACTGAGTACATCCGAGTATTCGCGAACTGCTACATTTCCGATGATGAACGGCCGGTCAAAGCTGATGGAAATCATATTGCCAACGTTAATGATTAGTAAGGTAACAATCGTCGTTTTGATTCCTGGCAGGGAGATATGCCAAATTCTGCGCAAACGGCTGGCTCCGTCTACCTCGGCTGCTTCATAGAGCTCACGGTTAATGCCTGTAAGGGAAGCCAGATACAAAATCGTTCCCCAGCCTGCACTCTGCCACACCCCTACGGCGAGATACGTAAAGATCCAATAGTTTTTATCCGATAGAAACGGAAGCGGATCAAGCCCCATGCTCATTAACATATTGTTAATGAAGCCAGATTGAGTGCCAAACACCTGCAATACGATACCACCTATGATGACCCAGGAAATAAAGTGTGGAATGTAAAGCAGCGTCTGTGCCATCTTTTTAAACCAGGCGACCCGTAATTCAAAGAGCAGGATAGCGAGAATTAACGGTGCCGGAAAGGAGACAAGCAAGTCGAGTAAATTCAGAACGATTGTATTACGCAAGGCGGTGTAGAATCCCTGATTTTGAAACACTTCCTTAAATGCATCGAATCCAATCCACTCACTGCCGCCAATCCCTTGGAAGAAGTTAAAATCCTTGAACGCGATCTGTACCCCATACATTGGACCGTATTTGAAAATGATGAAGTATACCATTGGCAGTACAAGTAATGCATACATTTGCCAGTTTCTACGGAAATACGTACCTGTCTTCATAATGCTCCCCCCAAGTCGTGAAGGATGTCTCATGGAAGGCGATCTTTACATCGCCCTCATGAAATGTCCTGTTCAAATGCGGTCAGACCTGTCCAACCTGCGCCTTACGATGATTACTTCATCGCTTTGTAAGCCTCCGTGCGCTCATCAAGAATGGCCTGGCCTCCACTTGCCATATAATCACTCATCATGCTGTTATATACGGCTTCAAAATCAGCCGGTTTGGAGATCGTTGTTTTTACAATAAACTCCGAGAATTTATCTTTTAAGCCGTTACCATAACGAGATTCCGCTTCAATGGGTTTGGAGAAACGTACGGGTTGAATCGTGTCCGTATTGGAGATGGCTACCGATTTGCGCATATCATCCCGATATTTGGAATCCACCTGAACGACATAAGCCTCTTCGTTTTTCTTTTCATCTCCCACATATTTGCCGTTTACGATGATGGCAATGTCACCGGAGTTGTAGATCCGACCAGCAATTTCAGGCGAAGCATCTTCTTTGATCTGTGGTACACCGTCCACCAGCTGATAGTTTTCGTCTTTCACGCCGTATTGCAGGTCAAACAGGTTGTTGCCAGAAGCCATCCAATCCAGATATTTCATGGCTGCTTCTGCGTTTTGACTTGTTTTTGGAATCATGACATACATGGCATTTGGTGCATATGCCGGCTTTGCAAATTTACCTTCCGAATTTTTGAACGCATCAATCGGTGTCATCACCGCATCAGGTTTATTCGTTTGCAGGTTTTTATACGTACCTGAGATGTAAATCTCTCCTGCATCTTCACTGTAGAAACCTACTTTGCCGTTGGATACATCTTCCCACAGTTTTTTCTTGTCTTTATCCAGCCCGAAGTCTGCACTCATTAATCCCTCGTTATACAAAGTGTTCATATATTTCAGTGCATCTTTGAAGCCAGGCAGCAACGTTGGATAATCATTAGAGCCTAGCTGCTGAGTCAGTGTATATCTCTGTTCTTCCGTAAGAGGCTGGATGAAAGACCAGATCAATGGCTCATATTGGGCCGAAGCGATCGACATCCCCATAGGAATAAGTCCTGAGCCCACTTTGCCCGGATCTTTCTCCTTGAATGCTTTCAGGGCGGTGTGCAATTCTTCAGCCGTTTGAGGTGCAGGCAGTCCAAGTGCATCCAGCCAGTCCTGCCGAACATAAGAAGCGTACTTCCCTAACACCAGACGTTTACCGGGAACTGCGAATTGTTGCCCATCATACTGGCCGTATGCCAGCGTGTCATCACCCAAAAATGTTTTCAGATTGGTTCCTTCTTTGTTCAGCAGATCGGTTAACTCTGTCAAACCTCCTTGTGAGGCATAACGATTAAATGTACCGGAATCATAAGTGAATACAATATCGGGCACTTCAGAACCACTTGCCATGAGCACGTTAAGCTTCTGCACTTCTTCTGAGCGGGGAACGGGAACAAATTGAACATCAATATTGTTCGGGTCACCAAATTCCTTTTGAATGAAGCGTGTCAGATAACTATCGGAGATGGTGTAACCTGCCGGTGTATTTCCCCGGTCAAAAATTTCTACTTTCAACGTGGTTCTGTTCCCCGCACCCGCTTCCCCGGATGATGAAGTTGATGATTCACTACCTGAAGAACACGCGGATAATAATAGAGTGAATGCTGTTACCGCTGCGAGAATCGAACTTGCCTTTCCTGCCTTGCGTCTTTGAAATAATTTCATTTGACCTTTCCCCTTTCGCACTCATTCTGTAATGATTCACATGAACGCCACTCCGTTATGGTTGTCCAACTCGCTGCACCTGTGAATGTCATTAATTATTACATGATTTTCTGAAAATCGACAATAAACTATTTTCAAAACAGGTTAAAGCTATTTTATACGTCAAATAACCTATCTTCTAAACAAAATTCCTGACAATAAACTATTTTCACAACAATTATGTTATATAAGCTAACACATTTTTGAGTTATTCTCACTCTTTTTCAGATGGTAATTCTCCCTAATTCGACAATCAACGACAAACACTAATCTATTTTCCCGTTTTGTGTGTAAATAAAAAAGACCGCCTGATCCGCGGTCATTTCTAAACACTCTATGATGATATTATTCGCCTAGTTTCTTGGAGCAAGATTAAAACGTACTTCTCCAAAAAGTGGATCTACTGCACTTCCTCCGAATTCATTCAGCACATACCCTTTACTCTTATCAAGATGTTCCAGAATTAATACATTCAACTTCTGATCATCATGAATCCCTATGTATAGTTTAGAACATGTTGTTTATCTTCTAACTGTGTTTCTAAGTTATTATCCTATTTATCCTCATAAAAAACTCCACTACGCAGCAGCAAAATCTGCTCATATAGAGGAGTTTTCAATAATATCTTATTTTATTGAGAGCAAGACATCATCGATATCATAATCGACAGATTTATTCCACTCCACCTAACATCCTATTTAGGTTTATAGTTCTTCTTGCTTGCCATACTGCTTGCGATAATCCCCCGGAGTCACGCCAATCACACGTTTGAATACTCTGCCAAACGAGATCGCATTCGCGTAACCCACCTGCTGGGCGATATCCTGAATAGCCGTATCCGTTGAAGTCAGCATTCGGCATGCTTTTTCTACTCTCAATTTCACAAGAAAATCAACGAACTTCATATCGAATTCTTCTTTGAATAAATAACTCGCATATTTACCCGAGATTTGAAAACGGTCACTCAGGTGTTTCAGCGACAGATCCGGATCATCGAAATGCTCCTCAATATATACGCGCAGCTCATTAATCATCGCACGGTGACTTTTCGTTTCGTTAACGGCAACATAATTGCGATAGACTTCTTTGAGCCACTCCATCAAAATCCCCCGAATGTCTTCGAGTGTGTCGACTTCCTGGATTTGCGAGCGAAGCCGCAACAAAACGGGCTCATCAAATTGGTTCTGCAAACGTTCGGATAACTCCCCAAACTCACGCGCTAACATCTGAATCAGCGATTGCAAGAGCATACGAATATCCTTATCGTTCATTTGGTCTTCGTTAAACGCAATAAACATCTGGTCGAGCTGCGCTCGCCAGCCATCCCCCGTAAGCCTGAACTCCCGAACGATGTCTGCGAGCATTTGCAAATATTTGTACGAATGCAGTTCCATGTGGCCTGGCAGCTGTTCACTGAGCACAATGGCATTCTGACCAAGGGTAAGCCGGTGTTGCAGAGCTGTGTCTGCACTGCTATAGGATCGAGTGATTTCTTCCCAGCCATTTACCGTCTGCCCAATTCCGAATGTAAATCGAATCCGGAAATGCTCAGCAATCCACATATGCAGCTGTTTAGCCAAATCCATCAACAGTTCACGGCTCAGTCCTTCTTTTTCATTGGAGGCTACCACAACGATCAGACGACGATTGCCAAACCATTCTGCCCACGCACCAAACTTGCTCTCTTTCTGCACCAGTTCCTTGAACACATTCATCAGTGCCATTTTCAACGTATTGGAATGAGCGGGCAGATCTGTCCCATTCATCTCCGCTACCAATACAGCGGCGCACTGCGGTTCAAGAAACCTTTCCTCAAGCGGCTGCAAGTGACGAAGACGCTGACGAAAAGAATCTATACGTTCACCCTCCATCAAATCCACAAGCAACTGCCTGCGATGAATCAGTAGATTCTCATGATGCTGTTTTTCGTAATCTACCGTTTGAGCAATGAGATGTTCCAGCGCCCGGTCGATCAGTGCAAGCTCGTTTTTGACAGAAGGTGCGGCATTCTCTTCATGCACACGGGGCTGCAGCGCCTGAATGCGATTCATCATCAGCTGCAAGGGTTTTACGTTTCTACGTGTAATATAGATCAGACCTGCGACTGCACCAGCAATGGTGAGAACACCAATCCCAATCCACACATAGGACACCAGCGATACCCATGAATACAACTGACCTGTTTGAATGCCGCTCTCAAAGGTAAGCCCTAGCTTTTCAGCCTTAACCTGATTAAGGACATTCCCCTCTGAAGAGTGAATCTGATGAGCCGAATATACGAGATCCCCATTCGTATCCTTCACCTGTAGAAAAGAGAGATTCGCATCCGTCATGTTGTCAATTTGCCTCTCCAAGGCATACAACCGTACTGTAATAACAAGCAGACCTTCACCGCCCCAAGGCAGTGGCAGCCATTTATTCATACTGATGACCTGTGAAGGGACATCAAATGAACGTTCTTTGTAAGATCTGGGTTGATTCCAGCCCAGATTCAGTTTATTTTTCAACGCCTGTTCGATATACGATTTATCCTCAAAATCCTCAAGACTTACCATTCCTCTAGGTGTAATAATGCTTGAATCCGACATTCGGTAGAGATAAATCGATTGCACCATCCCCTGTTGATCCACCATACGGTTCAGATCACTAGCTGCATCATAAATAAACTGACTGGACAATTGTCCTTTTTCGGCTTCCAAAAAACGACTGTACATTTTGTTCGTTACAATTTCATCCAGCAGTCTCATCTCGATATCGCCTAACGAACGTTCCAATGTGCTGACAATGTAATGGGTGGAGATCATATCTGCTTTTCTGGTTTCTTTTCGTGACAGTTCGTTAACAATCAGGAAGGAGAGAAAGATCAGAATGGAAATCGTAAGCAGAAATAGGGGAAAATATGAATAAATCAACCTGGTGTGCCAAGTCCGCTTTAGATTTACCTTCACAGGCCTCAGTTCCTTCCGTTTCACTTTAGTTTCTAATCTATCTGTAGTTTATTTATAGTCTATTTCTACACTTGTTTCTACGCTAACGGGTAGGCTCTTCTCTGTTCCTTGGCTTGTCGGCTGACGATGTACAGAATGATTGCCCCCATTGCCGCACTGATCGTACAAGCCAGATACATCATTGACGGACCGCCTGTATCCAGTAAGTAGCCGTTAAGCATATTCCCCACAATGCCTCCGAGTCCTGCAAACACCATGTTAAATAAGCTTTGACCTGTCGCCTGCATTTCACGTCCAGTAACAGACGCTACATATTCCACTGCCGCGATATAGAAAAATCCGAACGACAATCCGTGCAACACCTGAACACCAATCATCACTTCGGGACTCGGCCACAACCATTGAATTCCCCAACGCAACATGTAAGCTCCCGCCGCCAGCAACATGGTTCGTTCATGCCCCCACCTGCGTAACACATAAGCGGCTACCAGCATGGAGGGTACATTAGTGATGGAAGCGATCAAAAGAGCTGTACCCGTCAAGGCAACCGAGCCACCAGCCATCTGAAATGAAATAACAAAAAAGGAGTTAAATGCTGTGAGTGTCTGATTCACCAGAAAACAACCCGTGAGAAAGAGAAGGAACGTGCGATTTCGAAGTAATCTTGCCAAACCTACGGAGAAAGTTACCGAGGACGAGGAAATGCTCGTCTGCTTGGGGAGTGTGCCCGCCAGTATCGCGCTCAAGATGTTAAAAAGCAGAAAGGGCAACCATAACATATGAATGGAAAACTGGGAGAGATACATCCCTGCAGCGAATCCGCCAAGCCCTGTCCCCAGGCTTCCGAACAGCCGAATCATACCGTAAGAGGTATTCGCCGCTCTTGCTGCCGTTACCGCATAGGAGTCAGCTACAGGTATCTGTGTCACTTGAAATATAGTGCATAAAGTATAGATCAAAATTAAAATAATGTATACCTGAATATTATAAAAATACGCTAACGCCGCCGGAACAAGCAGGCTGACCACCAATACAAGGCGTGTCTTTTTGAATTTATCCACCAGAATCCCCCAGACAGGCTGGAGAATGATGGATATTAATGTTCCGAATGCCATGATGAATCCAGTATCCTTACTCGAAAAACCCTGAGCAACCAAAATCGGATTGATGTAAGGGTTAAATATGCCTCCGGCAAGTCCCATAAACAGATATAAACCCTGCAATTTAATTAATACAGCTTTTGCTTCATTGAATTCGGCTTTTGTTTTTTTTGTATTAGCCGTCATATGTCTATCACTCATCCGGATCTCCATCCTTTTATTTCTGTAGTCTCTGTGTATGGTTTACTCCTATTACTCTAGCCTCTATATACGTTCAAGGTGACGTCTAATGGAAGCGAGCGCCCCGATTGCCCCTGCTTTATTGCCAAGCTCAGCAATGACCACTTGAACCGGGAGCACAACATAACGTTTGAGTCTGGCCTGAACTTCATTCAGATAATAGGTTGGATTGGATGCAGCTACTCCGCCGCCGAGTACGATAATCGAAGGGTTCAGCAGCGCCGTAATATTCGCGAGTCCTCTTGCCATATAACGCATAGGCAGTTCCAGAATTTCAAGTGCAGCTACATCGCCTGATTCAGCCGCTCTGAACACATGTCTTGCTTCAATCTGTTCCACTTCACCTCCGGCCAAACTCCAGATCAGAGATAGTTCACTTCCCTTACCCGATTTAAAATAATGTCTCGCCCGCTCTGTAATGCCTGTACCAGACGTCACTTGTTCAAACACACCGAAGGCATCACCATCTGCTACATATTCGGAATTTAGTCCCTCATCACCGGTGATAAAATGTCCAATCTCACCGGCCGCCCCGTGCTGTCCACTGTGCAATTCTCCATTTAGAACGAGCGCAGCGCCAATGCCTGTACCCACAGTTACCATTACACTATGACGATGTCCTTTGGCTGCCCCCTGATCCACTTCTCCCATGGCCGCCATGTTCACATCGTTATCCAGAACGATCTTTCCACTGTAATACTTGGCGATGATCGGCCGAATATCTTCTTCGGGCCACTGAAATGCGGGAGCGTTCCGAAGCACAGCTTCATCTTGCAAAATAACACCCGGGAAACCTAGCCCCACACCCGCGAGTTGATCCCAATCACATCCAACTTCTGCACTGAACGTTTTTAATTCCGCGAATAACCACTGGAAAAATAGTTCCGGCTGCTCCGCGGATTGCGTTGGCAATCTTCGCTCATGAACTTCTCCACCACTGTTCTGATGGGATAACAACATCAGTATTTTGGTACCTCCAATGTCAACACCGGCAACCCATGAACCTTTCGTGTCGAACCCTTCAAGCTGTGCATGCTTCTTGTTACTTTGGTGCTCTGTGTGCTGACTTGCCGCGTTGCCCTGAACTGTTTCTGTCATTACACGTCCTCCTTGGCAGATCTGTTCTTTATTATTTGTAGTAAAAGGATTCAATAACTTTCAATCCCCTTGGCTTCTACTCTTTTACTCTTCTACTCTTCAAGTGTTCCTAGTTTAAGCTTCATCAATGTATGCTGCAAAGCCACTTGCACGGCCCCTGTAACGACCGCTCGTTCTCCTAGATCCGAACATATCAGCTGTGGCTGCACCGGAAATTGCTCGGCAACAGCGTTCCTTAGCAAAGGCAACAATACATCGCCATTTCCACCAATGCCGCCTCCAAGCACGATTAATTCAGGAGCGAGCAACGTACTCATCTGACGCAGCGCCCAAGCGATCATCTGACTGTACTCTTTTATAATCTCGATAGCCCAAACCTCTCCATTTCGTGTCGCTTCGAAGATAAGCTCAGGTTGCATGTCTGAACTCAAAGGGTCGTTTAAGCAATGTCGCTTCGCTAGTTGCATCAGCCCATCAGCCGACAACACATCCTCCAAACGGCGGCCATCCTGCATCCGCATCTCAGCAACTTCACCAGTTAGCCCCCCCAACCCATGCAGCAAATGCCCCTGAACCATGATCCCTGAACCCGTCCCCGCCCCAATGGAGAAAAATATGAACAGGGGCGAGTCCTTTGCAGCCCCCTTCCTGTATTCCCCGAGCGCTGCGAGATTCACATCATTGTCCAGCATAATATCACATGGAAAAGCACGAGCTAAAGCATCACGGGAGAAGTCCTGCTCCATGTCTGCAAGCGGGTCAACAATACGGCTAATCTTGCCTGAGACAGGCAAAACAACACCTGGAATCCCAAACCCGATGCAGCGAAGATCACTCCACTGAAGGCGGTTCTCCTGAAGCAGCTGATCCACATAACTGTGTAACACACGAAGTACAGGCACGTCAGAGGGGACTGTTGTTACATGCTCTTCCTCGACTTTAACCTCTCCAGAGGACTTTACGATTGCTGCGTTGGACTTTACGTACTGATTTCGCTCCATTGGCGGATAGACAGCATAGGCAACGATTTGCCCGTTCAGGTCAGACAAGGCAATTCGAATTCGTGTAGCCCCGATATCAACACCGCAGACATAATAAGCCGTTTCATTAAATTGAATTAACGTGGCCTTGCGCCCTTGGGCGTTATCAGCTCTGCCTGTCTCCTTCACCAGATTACGCTCAATCAGGTGCTCTACCGCAGATGATACTGTCGGTTTGCTAAGTCCTGTTCGACGGCTGATATCCGCTCTCGACATGGTGCCTTGTGTAATAAGGGCATCCATAATCAAGTTTTCGTTCAGATTGCGGATATATTGCGGTGTGCCAGCCATTTTATCACCTCCACTTCATAGTTAGTTAGGTTTCTTAACGAATTAAATTCAATATATCATCCACTTTGGAGTGTGTACAGCATATTTTCTGCCGATACATCTCATGAAAATGACATCTGCTACAATCATGTTAAATCAGGAAAAAATAGCCGAAAAGCTTCTATTTATTATCGAAGGCAATTTCATTCCACAACGCAAAAAGGACCAAATGGGAATGGTTTCCCCACTTCGTCCTGATCACGCTCGAACCTGTACAATAGAATATATTATGACTTCGAAAGCTCAATAAACCCTTCCCCGAATACATCGCGTACGTCATGAATGGTGATAAATGCAATCTCATCCTCTGCACGTACAATTTTCTTAAGCATCGGCACTTCTTGCTTGCTGATCACAATATACAAAATCTCTTTCGGATTCTTCGTATAATAACCGTGGCCGGACAGAACCGTAACTCCACGATCCATCTTCTCAATGACCTGCTTTGCAATCTCATCTTGCTTTGATGAGATAATCATAACTGCCTTTTTCGGATTCAGTCCCTCAATAATAAACTCCATCGTTTTGGTTCCAACAAACAGCAACACAATCGTACACATCAAGCCCTGTGGCCCAATAATAAAGTAAGAAGAGAATGCCACAATCAGATCAAAGAAAAGCAATCCGTAGCTGATATTCCAGTCTAGATATTTGTTCGCAAGCCGTGCCAGAATGACCGTGCCCGCCGTTGTTCCTCCTACTTTAACAATTAAACCTATCCCGAGACCTGCAAATACACCTGCAAATATGGTATTAACCCACAGCTCATCTGATGCAATACTCCAGCTTTCTGTCAGGTGCAGGAAAAGCGAGTTAAAGATAACTGCAATAATCGTATATACGGTCGTGGTTCGATCCAGGAACTTATAACCTACGAGTAATAGAATACCGTTGAGGATCAGGTTCATCAGTCCGGGAGACCAGTGAAACAGATAATACAAAATAATCGTGATCCCTGTCACGCCACCCTCTGCCAGATCATTGGGGATGACAAACAAGTTTACCGCCAGCGCAAACAGAAACGCACCAGCCATAAGAAAGAACATATCCGTAATTCTTTTTTTCATTCAGCGCTCCATCCAATCCATCCAAAAATAATAACATACCTTATCTAGACCTTTTTAAAATCAAATCATGCTTCATCTAGTTTCATCTAGACCTTCTAAAATCAATACACTCCAGGATAGATTCTACCATGCTCTTCGTAAAATTTGTATACATAATACAAATTGTTGCGTCATTTGTGCAAAGGAAATTTGAAAACGCCATCTTTTCGCGCTCTGTATCATGCAAAACGGAAACGGAACATGACAAATGTCATGTTCCATACTTGATATTTGTCATTACAGCAGTCTGACATTTATGACTTACCATCATGCACGCATTCTTTTACAATGATAAAAACGCTTCCCAAAAGAGGATTATCGGGAATCGGCAGGGTACAAACCACTATCGTTTGTACGCATAAGGAGGAACATGCATGAGTAGAAGCAAAGAAATGGCGCTAAAAAAAGAAGTTACACCTTTTGAAAAAAACGATCTCAAACTTAGCATTCGTCAATTAATCAATACATTACTCCCGCTCTTTTTATTATGGGCAGCTGCATATTACAGCTTATCCATCTCGTACTGGCTTACGTTCCCTATTGCACTCGTGGCATCAGGATTCGTGCTTCGAACGTTTATTATTTTTCATGACTGCTGTCATGGCTCATTCTTCAAAAGCAAACGGGCTAACGATATTCTTGGCACCATCACGGGCGTATTGACCCTGACTCCCTACCAGCAATGGAAAGCCGAGCACTCCATTCACCATGCAACAAGTGGAAATCTCGACAAACGTGGTGTAGGTGACATCTGGGTAATGACTGTGGATGAATACAAGTCTGCGACACCTTGGATGCGTCTTTTCTACCGGGTTTATCGTAACCCCGTAATCATGTTTGGCATTGGACCGATCTATGTGTTTCTGATTGCCTATCGTTTTAACCGCAAAGCAGCAAGACGCAAGGAAAGAATTAATACCCATTTAACGACTGTTCTAATCATTGCGCTGTATAGCTTTATGTGCTGGCTGATTGGATGGCAAGCGTTTGTCATGGTGCAAGCACCTATATTTTTCTTCTCCGGTTTCTTCGGCATCTGGCTGTTCTACGTACAGCACCAGTTTGAAGAGACATATTTCGAGCATGAAGATGAATGGAGTTATGTCAAAGCTGCGGTAGAAGGAAGCTCTTATTACAAGTTACCGAAGTTGTTGCAATGGATTAGCGGAAATATTGGATTCCATCATGTGCATCACTTGAGCCCGCGTGTACCGAACTATTATCTGGAAGAAGCACATAACTCAACACCGCCTTTGCAGAAGGCCACAACGATCACACTGCGTTCCAGTCTGGTTGCGCTCCGCTTCCGACTGTGGGATGAAGAACACAAACAATTCATCAGCTTTAAAGAGCTGAAAAAAGCATCACGCAAAAAATATATTCCGAATCCCATTCGGGTGACCAATCAAGCGGGTCTGACAGAGAAGCCTTAGGCTCTGTCGGATTCGTTTTCTTGTATTCGGACGGCAGTCATGCTACAGTCAGGCTAAAGTCCAGTAACACCTTTTTCAAGGAGGAGAATGACATTCAGAAGTGGTCGCAACTATTTTATAAAAATACAGGGTTGAATCCATATGTATGGCTTGTTTTTTTCATTCTGCCCTTCTATTACATCTCTCAATATTCGCAATTGTGGACAATGGTGACCGGTATTATCATTATTCTTGTTTTTTTCGTCTGTTATCTACTGGCCTTCATCACCAAGGGCTGGCAGGTCTACATGTGGATTGGACTACTGATTGCCATATCCATTACGATGACGATCGCTTACGATTATGCCTATTTCTCATTGTTTCTCGCTTTTTTTATTGGCAATATTAAAAATAAAGCCGGATTTTTCACCCTTTACTCGGTAAATCTCGGTGCAAGCTTCCTGACGGTCAATTATGGCTTCATTAATCAAAGCTCATTGCTTCTCAGCCAATTTCCTTTCGTTTTTATCAGTCTCATGGCCTCGATCCTTCTGCCGATTAGCACATACAATAAAAACAAGCGTGAGCAGCTAGAGGGCCAGCTGGAAAGTGCGAACAAACGGCTGGATGATCTGGTGAAAATGGAAGAGCGTCAACGGATTGCACGCGACTTGCACGATACGCTTGGCCAAAAGCTCTCGCTGATCGGTCTCAAAACCGATCTGGCCAAGCGCTTGCTCCGCAAAAATCCGGATCAAGCCATCATTGAACTGAATGAACTTAGACAGACAGCAAGCACAGCCTTGAAGGAAGTTCGCGAGATGGTTACAACGATGCGTGGAACGCAACTTGTAGATGAGATGTTCCGGGCGGAGCAAATTCTGAAAGCCGCTTCCATTGAATTTATTTTACAAGGCAACCCCAAGCTGCAGGACACCTCTCAATTGAATGAAAATGTGCTCGGGATGTGTTTAAAGGAAGCGGTGACCAATATAGTCAAACACAGTCAGGCTACGAGGTGTATTATTGAAATTGAGGAAACCCCTTCTCACAATGTCTTAACCGTTAACGATAATGGGATAGGCATGGAACGCACCCGCAAGCAGGATCGACGCGGAACGGGCATTCTCGGCATGAAAGAACGACTGGAATTTGTGAATGGCTGCATAGACATTCGGTCGGGTGCAGGAACCCAAGGCACATCGCTTATCATCCATGTGCCCAAGCTGGTACGCAAACCGATAAAGGAGGCAGAAGAATGATCAGAATCGTCATTGCCGAAGATCAGCGCATGATGCTCGGCGCATTATCTTCGCTACTTAATCTGGAGGAAGATATGGAGGTTGTTGGACAAGCAAGCAATGGTCAGGAAGCTCTTGCACTCGTACATCAACATGCTCCTGATATCTGTTTAATGGATATCGAAATGCCTGTTAAGAGTGGACTAGAGGCTGCCGAGGAACTTAGAGGCATGAACTGCAAAGTCATTATTCTCACCACGTTTGCCAGAACCGGTTATTTTGAACGCGCGCTAAAAGGCGGTGTTCGCGGCTATTTGCTTAAGGACAGTCCCATTGAAGAGCTCGCCGAGGCGATTCGTCAAGTCATGAATGGCAGACGCATCTTCGCTCCTGATTTGGTGGATGAAGCTTATGTAGAGGAAAATCCATTAACCGAACGCGAACACGCTGTACTTGGCCTCATGGCTGACGGGAAAAACACGAAGGAAATTGCCGGACATTTGTTTATCACAACGGGCACTGTTCGGAATTACATCTCGATTATTCTTAACAAATTGAATGCAAGTAACCGCATTGAAGCGATCACCCGTTCCAAAGAAAAAGGGTGGTTTAAGTGAAAGAGCCGGTAATGGATGCAAAAGATAAACGGTTCCCATTACCTTGCATAAGAAACGCAATAACCAAAAAGCTCGGCTCAAGAGAGTTCCCCTTGTGCCAAGCTTTTTTGGTTATTTGCCTTTAGTCTGACGGTTTAATGTGTTCAAGAAGAAACATCCATACAATAACCCATTATTTTACCGATACAACCATGCGAAGCGCATCCAGTGGAACTTGGTCTGTTTTCAACTGATGAATTTGTTTGCCGTCTTGCCATGAAATCGTAACACGTACGCTTTTTCCGCCACTAGCATACTGCACGTCTACAAATCCTTTGTCTTTGGGAGCCGGCAGCGTATGTGACTCCAGATACTCAACCATTTTCTTCGCAATCGCCGGATTGTCCATCCGATCCTCGGAAACGGACCGAATCTGCAATGTCCACCTTCCCTCTTGCCATGTCAGATACTGACTCCCTGCGGCACCTTCCACCATACCTTTGATACCGTGTCCCAAATCAATACTCATATCCTTCGGTATGTTTTGCACATCCGTTTCGGGGAATAGGTCCGTTTGATTCGGATTCTCATAGGTTTTCACTTCATAACTGGCTAACCAGGGCATTTTACTGTTTGAATTCGTAAATGAGGGATCATTTAATGCCATTGGTTTGTGTCCTGTATAGAAGTTTACATGTGTAGCATCTACCGTATTTGTTGTAATGGCTGCGCCTAAATACTGACCCTTAGGTAATGAGAAGGTTGTCGGAAGTGACACATCCTGATTCTTCAACTCACTACGAACAGCCTTTATCACTTCATCAACATCGGATAACTCTGAACGAGTTGTACTTCCACTGGTGTTTGAAGTAGCTGTGCCCTTTTTGCCCGTTGAAACAGAAGAATCATTGGAAGCTGTGTTCGTTTTCGTGCCCTTCTCTCCAGTATCGGAAGAAGCGGAGTTCCCGCTTCCAGACTGCGTTTGCTCACTACCAGCTGTTGTAGATGGTTGCCCACTCGTCGATGTCAGATTAGAGTCTGGTCCTCCGCATCCAGCCAGCGCGAGCAAAACGGCTGTCGTCACCGGAATGGTCATCCATAACGATTGTTTTTTCATGATGTATACCTCCTAATGATTGCACTGGCCCAGTTTCTAGTTTTTTGTTTCTAGTAACCTGTTCTCAACGCTTGTCATTCCAGAAATTCACCGGTTGCACATTCTTGGTTAAAATTTCGAATTGATATCCTTCAGCCTTCAATGTTTTCAATACTCGAGGCAATACTTTCAATGTAGCCTCCTGATCATGCATAAGCACTACAGGTGTGGTTCCATTTTTATGGATGTTGTGAACTTGCTGCATGACGTTGTTGTATACTTTCTGATGATCCTTCTTGTATTTCCAGTCGAGTGAGTCAACATTCCAATCCCACAAATGAAATCCTCCTTGCGCAAGAAGCACGTTACGATAAGCCGGTTTCAAATAAGGCTTACTGCCATAGGGTGTGCGTACAAGACTCGTTTTCACACCGGCAACCTTATTCAAGCTTTCATTGGCTTGTTGCATTTCCTTCAATCCGCTGTAAGCATTTTTGTAAAATTTGCTTGGCACATGGGTTACACCATGCAATCCAAGTCCATGTCCTTCTTTTACAATACGCTGCGTTGCTTTCTGAAATTGTTCCATATGAGGCCCAAGCATGAAAAAGGTAGCTTTGACTTTGTATTGATCCAAAATATCGAGAAGTTGATCGGTATGTGCTGTAGGGCCATCATCAAAAGTCAGATATAGAATTTTCGTACTGGCCTTAGCGTTTGATTTATCGGCGGATGACGCTGTGGCCGATGCAGACTGTGGCAACAATAACAACGGAAACAGAAGTAAAATAGCAAGTGTAGCAACGAATGATTTACGAAGTTGTAGCATAATAATAGTCTCCCTTGTGTGTGTTTTTACCCGGGTGTGTGTATCCTCTTAACTCGTATCCCTTGGCGATTAATTTTAATAGTATCAGAGACACCTTTCACTCTTCTCGCTTCAAAGGCTACGGATGAGTTACACTTTTGTCAGATAAACTTAAAAATTAAAACGATTTTGATAGATTTGATCTCCAACTTTAGCATCTGTATCCATAGATCAATGTTGACATATTATCTATTACCCTATTTCTATATTCTGATAGGCTTATAATGAATTTAATAGGATTGAACACAGCAAAAAAGCTTGCACGAATGCAAGCTTTCTTCCGTATGCGTCACAACCTGAGTGGAGCGCTGACCATTTTATAAAACGGCCTGGCACTCCTTCTATGGATGCGGTAATAGGCTATACGGTATGTAATGTTACGAATATACGCTTCGACGTTCAGCTCAGCTTACTCCGCGGGAGCCGTGAATGAACGTTTGCCGAACTCTGCATCTAGCATATAGAAGGCGTTGCTGTCATTCTCAATGCGACGCAGCTTCTGAATGATGTTATCAAACAAAGCTTCCTCTTCCACCTGCTCATCGATGAACCATTTCAAGAAATACATTGTTGCGTGTTCACGCTCATTCAGCGCGATATCCGCCAGCGCATAAAATTTCTTCGTGTTTTGCTGTTCATGTGCATAACCGTGTTCAAACACATCCAGCATGGAGTTGTATTCGTTTTTCGGTTCAGGCATCGCAGCCAGTGTAGCACGATGTCCCCGGTCGTTTAGGAATTTATAAATTTTCATGCCATGGAAACGTTCTTCTTCCGCTTGTACGAGGAAAAAATTAGCGAATCCATCCAGGCTTTTGCTGGAACAATACGCAGCCATCGCCATGTATACATGAGCAGAGTAAAACTCGAAGTTCATCTGCTCGTTTAAAGACGCAGTCAGTTCTTGACTCATGAAAAACACCTCTTTCTGTGGGAATGTTTTCATTTTAACACAACACGAAAGTAGCTTGCATCCGATTTTCTACATTATTCGTCAAAGGATGGATTCAAGGCACAAATTAACAAAAGAAAGCTCTGCCATGACGGCAGAGCTTTCTTTTATCATTTTAATGAAATGATTATACCAAGAACGCTTTGGAGATGATTACCAACAGGATGAACAGAACCAGAATCGCGCCTACAGAAGTGAAACCACCGTAGCCGTAACCTCTTGTTTCTCCACCTACAACTTCGCTCATTGATTGTACCTCCTCTGCAACAGGTATGGGTTATCTTATGCAGAGAACGAAACTTTGACAGGGCGAATGCCCTATTGTTAAAATTCGTTTGACTTCATTTTGAATCAGTACCGTGGCGACTGTACCTGCATAATATCCATAAAAGGCACCTTCGCCGTCAATTCTTCTTCCGTATGCTCAACATGTACAAGGCGTGTACGAGAATCCATTTTTACAATAATTCCCTGTACTTGCTCCTCCTTACCCCAGACGGTCAATAACACTTCTGAGCGCTCATGAAAAGCCTCCACAAGTTGACTCCCTAATTCCTCCAGTTCGAACTCATCCCGTGTGGGTCTTTTTGCGACTTTTGCTTTGGCCAAAACGGCTGCCTCCTCTACTCCGACGTCCCGATTCCACGGTTGCTTGCCGAGTGCATATTCAATTAGTATACCATTCATTTACGTTTGTGTAATGTCATGACACCTTTTTTCGGTAAGTTCCTTCGTATAAATTCTACTTGTGTTCAGTCCCATCATCCCTTACTCATCTTGAGCTTCGACCAGTATGGTGTATTCGTTTGATCTAGACTCTCCTGAGCGCCGTTGTCCGTTCCACTCGTAAGTGTAGAGGGCCGTCAAGGTTCCTTGCAGAATACCAATTTGTTCAGGAGCCAGCTGCGCAAGGTACGCAAATTCTTTTTCTGATCCTGCGCCGAGCTCACCGATATGAAGATACCTTGGAGTCGAATATTCCGGGACATTTAACTGCATCTGCCCTCCCTCCTGCCCCACCCATTTAGCGCCCCGAGGGAGGATATTGCCCAGTTGCACGCGTGCTGGCAAGGAACCCGTGTTACTGACACTTACGTTAAAAGTAACCGTGCCTCCCTGCTCAACAATAGGGGGAACTACCTCCACATGAACCTGAATGACTGGCAATCTGACCTCCAGAACAGCTTCATTCGATATAACTCTGCGTTGAACTGTACGAGAATCCGGCAAGCGGAATGTGTACAGTAATACGGCGCGATTCACATAACTGTGCTGCGTGGAAATCACTGCCCTTGATGTGCCCGTTTCGCTTTCCACCTGAGCCTCAAATTGAATATGTAGCTCGGAGCGGGCAGTTAATGTGCCCAGGTTTATACCTGTATTAGGGTTTGCACCTGGGCGTTTGACGCCATTCCAGCTGAGACTACCTTCAACAAAGACTAACGCTGCAGGCAAAACATCCTGTAGTTTGGCATCTACTGCATAATTGCTTTGGTTAGACACGGTGATATGATATTGCGCCGTATCTCCTGGTATTGTTATTGCAGGAGAGACCGTTTTGACTATAGCGATTTGAGGTTCAACAATAACCAGTGTGACCACATTGGAAGAAACAACTTCTTGTTTTCCTGCAATCATGTATCTCAAGACAGCTTCACTTGATAATTGATCCGGCCCTTGCGAACTTGTTACCTGTACTCGATACTGCACTCGAACCACACTTCCTGGCCCGATATCTCCAAGATCAATTCCAGCATCCGGCGTGACTTGTGGTGCGAACATATCGTTAATCGTCACACTTGCCGGTATAAAGATGATCCCCTGTGGGAATGTCACCGTTAACACAGCAGCTGATGCCGCTACAAAACCGGGATTACTCACTAGAACCGTGTACATCAAGATATCTCCAGCAAACGTGTTGCTTCGATCCACTTGCAAACTCACTTCGAGCCGCGATGTTTCGATACGAACTTCAACAATGTTGGACTTCTCCGTCCCGTTAACTGTTCTGCTTTCTGTAGTAACAAACTCATAATTCACTTCTGCCTGGTTCAATAACGTGAGATTCGCCGGCACTCGCACAATAACGACTTGAAAGTGATAGGTCAATACTTCACCTGGTGCAATTTCTGCCGAAGGCAATCCCTGCGTGGGAGAGACTCCTGGCAGTGGGATGCCATCCCTCAGCACGCTGTTCGGCAGAAGAGATGTATCCAGAGAGAGCGGGTCTACCACACGGACAATTGCCGTGCGGTTTCCCGTATTCGCAATTTCAATCTGATAAGTCAGAGATTGACCCACTGCTGCAGTGGATACATTGCATCGTTTGCTTACCTTGAGCCTGGGACCGATCCATGGCGTCACGACGGTGTTGGAATAAGCCACCTGTTCCAGTTCAGTCGTACCCGCGCTGAATCGAACCAGGGACTGATTCTTTAACCAGTGGGACAACGTACCTGGAATTTCGCTCATATCACCACAACCTCTACATTGAATGTAACGGTAGTAGAAGCCCCGGCAGCAATAGAACCTAGCGTGATACCTGTATTCGGATTACCAGTTGGTCTTGCCACACCGTTCACTGCTACACTACCCGGCACAAATACAGTTCCGACAGGCACGGGGTCGACCATGACCACGTTGTTCACCGTTTCTATACCGTTGTTCGTCACTACTACGGTATACGTAATCACATCTCCAACAACAGCATCAATGGCACTGGTGCTCTTGACAACACTTACATCTGGAGCTGATACAGGAATGATAAGTACATTGGACGATACCGTTCCCGACAATACACGCCCGTCTGGTGGACTGAATGTATAGTTCGCGACAGCTTGGTTCCGCAGCTGTTGATTTTGAGGTAACGAATCTACTGTAACGCCCAGGGTGACCGTAACATTTACAGAGCCACCAGGAGGAATGTTTCCTACGACGATACCCGTTTCGGGATTGGCTCCGGGCTGCGGAACACCATCGATCAGGACGCTGTTCGGGAGAAGCACCGCACCGGTTGGAATGTTATCTGTTAATGTAAGATTCGCAACAAGGTTACCACTGTTGTTAATTGTAAATGAATACACGATGTCGTCACCAACCGTAGCGTTCGATGTGCTTGCTGTTTTGGAAACGGTAATAATTGGCTGATAGATTGGAGTAACAATCGTATTGGAATACGCTGCTCCCGAGAACACACCCGATGTAAAGCTCACAGAAGATTGACTGCTGACTTGCGGCGGCGTCGGAAGCGAGTTCACACGGACCGCGTAGGATACCGCAACCGACTCCCCAGGAGCTAGTGTACCAAGTGCAATGCCAAGTGCCGGGTTCGCCGAAGCACGAGGTATGCCGTTAACCAGTACACTTCCCGTAACAAAAGTGGTCGCCGGATCGATCGGATCTGTCAGGACGATATTGTTGACTGGGTCTATACCACTATTGGTCACGACCATCTCATAAACAATGGTGTCGCCTACGACAGCATCTGTAGATGTTGTTGTTTTCACAACAGTGACATTTGGTGCTGAGACTTGAATAATCAGAGCGTTCGAAGTTATACTTCCCCCAAGTGTTCTTCCATCAGGCAGCGTGTACGTAAAGGTTGCTGACGCCTGATTTGTAATGGACTGGCTCAATGGCAGCGTTGTGATGACGATAGAAAATGTGACGAGGGTCGTGGTGGATACCACACCAAGTGAAATTCCAGAAGCGGGATCAACACCAGGTGCCGAAGTACCATTGATAACAACACTGTTCGGTACAAACTCTGTACCGGCAGGAATGGTATCCGTCAGTGTCACAGTAGCACCATAGTTTCCGGTATTTGTGACAGCAATGCTATAGATTACTGTATCTCCCACCGTGGCAATGGCTTGATCCCCTGTTTTGACTGCAGCTAAAATAGGCTGATATACCGGGGTAGTAACCGTATTGGAGAACGTAGTTGCCGAAAAAGCTCCTGAGGTAAAACTTACTGTTGATTGATTGTTCAATACCGCCGGTGAAGGCAGACTTGTAACGCTCACACTAAATACAACCGTTACGGTTGCACCAGGTGCAATGGAACCCAAAGTAATGCCTGTAGAAGGATTTGCATTGGGCCGGAGCACCCCATCCACAAATACACCGCTAGGTGCGAGTACTGTACTCGCTGGCAAAGCATCGGTAAATATGACATTGCTGACATTAGCAATTCCATTGTTGGTCACTGCAATGCTGTAGGTTACGATATCACCCACAGAAGCCGCTGTGGAAGTGGTAGATTTAACAACATTTACGTCAGGAGCAGATACCGGGATTGTAAGTACATTAGAGAGCACGGATCTGTTGATACTTCTCCCATCCGGAAGGGTGAACGATAAAGCAACGGAAGCCTGATTCACAAGTTGTTGCGGGCTTGGAAGTGTATCTATAACAACAGAAAAAGTAATGGTCGTTGTCGCTCCGGCTGCAACCGTCCCGGCAGGAATACCCGTTGTCGGACTCGCAGCTGGCAGTGGCTGACCATTGACGATAACACTGTTCGGCACAAGCACTGTGCCTGCTGGCAAATTATCGGTCAGGTTAATCTGCGCTCCATAATTCCCCTGATTATTCACACTAATCGTATAACTGACCGTGTCGCCTACGGTGGCATTCTGAGTACTAGCTGTTTTCTGAGCAACTAATACCGGTTGGAATACCGGGGTTAAGACAGTATTGGAGAACGTTGTACCTGAGAATGTTCCGGAAGTGAACGTAACGGTCGACCGATTACTCAATTGATTGTTCGTAGGAATTCCGTTAACAATGACACTAAATGTAACGGTTGCCGTTCCGCCTGGTGCAAGGGTCCCTAGCGGTATTCCTCCTGACGGACTTGCTGCAGGTTGTGCCACCCCATTAATCGTTACAGTCCCTGGAACAAATGAAGCCCCAGACGGAATCGGATCTGAGAACTGCACACTGTTTACAGGTGCAATACCGCTGTTAGTCACCAATACGGAATAAACAATGGTGTCACCCACGGTTGCAGCTGTAGATACTGTGCTTTTAACTACACTTACGTTAGGCGATGAGACCGGAAAGGTAAGAGTGTTGGACGTTGCAGTTCCTGTCAACGTTCGCCCGTCAGGTGGTGTAAAGGTAAACGTCGATGAAGCAAAATTGCTAAGTTGTTGCGGAGATGGCAAAGAATCCACAACGACTGCAAACGTTACAATGGCTGTTGCCCCTGCCGCTACAATGCCTACTGGAATGCCCGTGCCCGGCGTAACGCCCGGCTGTGGTACACCCGAGACAACAACACTATTTGGCACAAAGGTTGTCGCTGCCGGGATCGTATCCGTTACGGTAACATTCGCTTGCAGATTTCCGGTATTGCTCACCGTTATCGTATAAACAACGGTATCTCCCACGGTTGCGTTGATGGTGTTTGCCGTTTTGACTAATGCAATTTGCGGTTGTATGACAGGGGTCTGTGTTGTATTGGAAGATGATGAAGCCGAGAAAGAGCCGGAAGTAAAGCTGACCGTCGACTGATTGTTAATCTGGGAAGGGATCGGCATAGTTATCCTCACCTCAAAAGTTACGGTAACTTCAGCTCCCGGGGCCAAAGTACCGATTGGGATGCCGGCGGTCGGATTGGAGAGCGGTGAAGCAATGCCGTTCACCAGGACACTTCCGGATATAAATGGGGTGTTCGAAGGCAGCGGATCGATAAAAATGACGTTGTTCACAGCAGTGGTTCCATTATTTCGAATCACAGAATTATAACGGATTACATCTCCAGACACCGCATAATCAGCGTTATCCGTTTTAACAATGCTAACGTTAGGCAAAGATACCGGAATCGTCACTGTATTGGATGGAACAAAGCCAGCAATAACTCTTCCGCTTGGCAATGTATAACTGTATGAGGCAACGGACTGATTAATTAACTGCCTTGGATCGGGCAGACTTGTGACGGTTGACAGAAAAGACAGCGTCACGGACGCTCCAGCAGCCAGTGTTCCCAGACTGATTCCCGTATTTGGACTCACGCCTGGAGCGGGATTTCCATTAATCAAAACACTGTTGGTCACAAATATGGCTCCTGCAGGAACCGGATCAGTCAGGGTAACGACTGCCGGGATATTGCCTGTGTTGGTAATTTGAACATTGTAATTGAATGTGTCTCCCACGGTCAGACTTGACGTACTTGCTGACTTTAGCACTTGAATGACCGGTTGATAGACGGGGGTGCTCACTGTCACTGATGAAGACACGCCATTAAAGCTGCCTGAAGTGAAGGCAGCACTTGCCCTGTTGGTCACCACACCGGATGTGGGAATGGCTGTGATTCTCGTCTGATACGTCACCGTTACACTGGCGGAATTACTCAAAGTCCCCAAGGCAATACCTGCAACAGGACTGGCATTACTTTGCACCACGCCGTTCACTGTAACCGTTCCCGCTATGAATTCGGAGCCGGATGAAGGTGTGTCGGAGAGCACCAGATTTTGTACAGCACCCCCACCAGCATTTGTGATGACAACCCTATATGTGAGAGCATCTCCAACTGTAGCATCTGTAGTGTTTACTGTTTTCGACAAAGTGATATTAGGCGCGGAAGCAGGGATACGGACGATATTGGAACTGGAACTGCCAGATAGATTTCGGCCACTTGGAAGTTGATATGTGTAAGTAGCAGACCCCTGATTTTCTAATACAGGTGGAGAAGGGATTGTAGTCAATGTGGCTCGGAATATCACGGTTGCGCTTCCTCCAGGCAAAATGCTCCCCAGTGTAATACCCGTCAGCGGACTTGTTCCTGGTCTAGCTGTACCGTTAACCGTTACTGAATCCGGCACAAATGTAAGGCCAGCCGGGATCGTATCTGTCACATTGACTTGAGCCGCGATATTCCCTGTATTGCTGACAACGAGTGTATAAGCAAGCTGATCTCCCTGTGTTGCATTGGTTTGACTTGCCGATTTCACAATGTTAATGACAGGCTGATATACAGGTGTAGTTATTGAATTAGAATTAGAAATGCCTGTAAATGCTCCTGAACTGTAAGACACAGAGGCCCGGTTAAGAAGTGATCCTCCCGCTGGTACGGACTGGACACTAACCTGGAAAGTCACCGTAGCTGAGGTCGCTGCATTTAATGTTCCTAGAGCGATTCCGCTGGCGGGGTTAGCAGACGATACACTTGTACCCCGAACCGTGACACTTCCAGGGACAAAGCTAAGTCCTGTTGGAAGGCTATCTGATAAAATTACATTCGTGATCGGCTGTATGCCCCCATTGGTCGTAACCACTGAATACGTGAAGGTCTCTCCGACAGCAACATCCGTAACCGTTGCAGTTTTGAGAACCGTCACATTCGGCAAGGTTACCGGGATGGTTAATGTGTTAGATGCCGCTGAGCCCGTGATGGTTCTTCCGTCTGGTGAGGTAAACGAATACGATGCAGTCGCCTGATCAACCAATATGGGCGGTGTCGGCAGGTTGGTCACCAGCACTTGAAACGTAATGGTTGTCACGCTCCCTGCAGCCAGTGTACCCAAATTTACACCCGCAGCAGGATTGGCTCCTGCCACTACCGTTCCGTTGACACGGAAACTACCAGCTACATAGGAGCTGCCAGCTGGAATATTGTCAGCAATCGTCACACTTGCTCCTACATTTCCTCCATTCGTCACCTGAAGTGTATAGGTCACCTGATCGCCTACCGTTGCATTCGTGGTATTCGCCGATTTTACGATAGAGAGGTTCGGTGAATATACAGGAAGCGTTGAATTATTGGAAGGAATAACCCCACTGATGACCGGGCCGCCAGCAACACTTTGAAAAGTAAATGCGGCATTCGCGGAATTGACGAGTTGCAATATACTTGTATCGTTTGTAATCTGAGCACGGTAAGTGACGACAACACTACTATTGAGAGCGAGCGAGCCCAAAGGTATACCTGATGTTACATCCAGTGTTGGCCTTGGCACACCTCCTACCGTAATGCTTCCAGGTACAAATGTTAAACCCGCAGGCAACGTATCCGACAGAACCACACTGGCTGCACTAGCAGAGCCACCATTTGTAATGGTGGCTGTATACGTGACTGTATCTCCGGCAACTGCGCCCGTTGCTGTAAATGACTTCGCGACAGTAATACGCGGCGCATTAATATCGACCTGAATGGCGTTACCATTCACGATGTACGCATCGCCAGATGTGGTAAGTGTCAAGACGGCTGAAGACTGATTGTTGATCAGCCTTGCTGACACATCCACATTTGTAATATCCCAGCCCTGACGTCCCCCGACAATGTTGGTTCCGGGTGCTCCATTGATCTGGTTACGAGTTCCAAAGGTACCTGTCGTATTCAGGGCCCCCGTATCCCCATTAATTTGTGACGCAAAAAAATTGGCCGCTAGATTGTTTGGCCCGGACAGTGCAACTGAAGTTGCGGATGTCGCTCCAAATAACGCCTGATCTCCTGTCCGGTTCGCATCCCCCTCCTGCGCACTGAACAGCGCTCTGCCCCCCAAAGCTCCAGAGATAGGCGTTGCAAAACCAGTAAGCGTTGTAACAACCGGTGCCGAACTAGCTTGAACCAGTACGCCTCCCGCACGTAAAGACATGTTACGAAAAGGTAGATTTCCATTTTGATAAATAACGCCCAGCGTCCAGCCTGCATGATTGGCTGTAGAATCATTGGTGATTACAATCGTGCCCACAACGCCACCAGTAACATATGTACCTGCTCCTCCATTTTGTACAAGGCTGGTGACGTTAGCCGATCGGACATATCCCGCTGCATTGTTGCCAAGGTCAAACTGGTTGTATGTGACCGGGTCTGGCGTAACACTGAATGTGCCTACAGGGGTGGTAAACGTAACCGGATTATTGATTGCTGAACTGAGATTAACCGTTCCGTTAATATAACTTCCGCCCCAGATCAACTCCGCATAAAGAACAGTACTTCCCGCAGGCAGAACCAGAATCGCTGCTGAACTGTTGCTTTGGTACAGACTGGTTGTACCTGCCGGGTACGTTCCATAAGTGGAAGCCGTATTAATCGTTGTAAATCCTCCGATACTGTCTTGTGTCCCTGGCACTCCTGCCGTCTCAGAACGGCTTAATCCAAGTGTATTGCCCGTAAACGTAATTGCACCTGTAGCGTTGACAGTTGAACGAACGACAAGAGGAATGGATTTCACCTCCCCTTCAGCGGAAAATGAGAATGCTGCAACAGAGCCTGTTATCAGTCTATGACGCCACGTCAGGGAATTTGTATGTCCACGTCCGAAAGTTTAGATATTGTTTGGATTATTATGTAAGGTATATTATCATGTTTAAAATTTTATCCCTTGCGTTTTGCCGATTCTATCTTATAATCTACTTATACGAGAGTAATCTGTCGTATCATTTTGATGCAGTCAGCGGTGATTTATGAACAGTTCATCAGAACATAGCAGGCATATCCCAAGAGAGTATGAGATCAAGCATTCCAATTGGTTACGTAAAATGCTTCATGCTTATTGGGTCATTGTTATCGTACATTTCTTTATTCAGATTGGTTGTTATCTTTTCTTGCAATATAATCGCGCCCCCCTGGATTTCATCGTAAACGTTTTGTTTTGGCCCACAATTCTAGCTGTCTTTTGTATTTTGCTCACCAGTTATATGGATCGAAAATTTCCTTCCTGTTCGTTCATCACAATGTCCATAACCAGTACAGCGATTGCCTGGACCATTATTCATGTCAATTACGACATTCGAATTATGCCAGCCATATGTCTTTTACCGATCTTTGCCTCTGTGCTGTTTTTTGACAGCAAACGCGTTTGGTTTATTTTTTCATTGCAAATGGCAGGATATGGTCTCCTATTAATCGACCCGGCTTATCGTGCGTATCTTAGCTCCTTTGACATGGTTTCCATTCCGGCATTTCTAATCCTGGCCACCTATGTCGCACAAATCATTGTGACTACCGGCATCGAGGTACTGGACGATTTGCAGACAAGCGTGAACGCCAAGAAAGACCTTATCGTCAGAAATGCCATTATTGCCAAACAGTCTAAGACAGACGGGTTAACCAATCTGTATAATCAGAGCTCGTTTAAGGATTATTATGAGAAGGCATTTGAGTATGCCAATCGCGGGATGAGTCTGCATTTAGCGCTGATCGATATTGATGATTTTAAAGTGATCAATGATACTTATGGTCACCGTGTGGGCGACATTATTTTGGAAAAGGTATCCTTGATCATTCAGGAGAGCATCACAGCTAGTGACATTGCTGCGCGGTATGGCGGGGAAGAATTCGCTTTGTTACTATTCGAACAATCCTTCGAACAAGCGTATGAGCTGGTGGAACTTATCCGGCAAAAAATTTCACTAATGGGCCATCTGGAACTTGGGGGCGCTTCCATTACCGTAAGCATCGGCCTCAAAGCATATAACCTTGATTCGAGTAAAGATACGTTGTTTGAAGAAGTGGATGCTTGCCTGTATGCTGCCAAACGTACCGGTAAAAACAAAACCGTAACTTCACTCGTTCTAGCATGATAATTGAGGCGACAGTAATTAAAAAAGTTGTGTGGTACACCACCCGGTCAACCGGACCACCACACAACTTTTTTTGTTTTCATATGAATCTGCCTGTTCGAACCGTGTTTCTTTCTTTATTCCGCTGCCCACTCCCAGCGATGGCGATATTGTTCCAGCCTTGGATGGACCTCTTCAGGCTGACCGTCAATAATGAGGCGAAGTTCCTTGATCCAATCCATAAAGGAGTCAAAGGTTGCCCATTGATTGGCCATCTCCAAAGTCATATATAGAAAAAGAGGAGACGGGTATTCAGCTTGAATATGTCGCAGAGCTGTATCAATCGGCGTGTACTTTTTTCGTTTCCCCTCTAGTCCCTCTACCCGGATTGGTGCAGACGCGTGATCACGGCGCCATTCGTGAAGACGATCCTCTCTCTTGTAAAAGGATTGGACCGCGTCCCGGCTCATTCGTTTTACCGTGCTTTCATGTAATGGGTAGAGCACTAGCTGCTTGAAAGCTCTTGCATTCATAATCGCAGCTGCACGCTCAAGCTGTTCGTCCGTTACGTTTTCGAACGAGTCGTAGAAGATCAATGTACCCTTGCGACTAGGCTCAGCAGGCTCATAGCCAAAGGGTACGTTTGCATATTTTCCAGACAAGCGCCCCACCTCCTTTCTCAGTTACATCGCTGTCCATCCACACCTGCCTGAATCCTCAAGTGACTTTAAACTTCATAGTACTATTATATCCTAGCCTTCGCTATCCGACTCCGAATAAAATGTAACTCTGTTCTTGCCTGCACGCTTGGACCTGTAGAGTGCTTCATCTGCCATTCGAATAATTTCACTCGGATTGTTACTATTCGTCGGGTACTCCGCTCCTCCAATGCTGCATCCAATATGAACTCGCTCATACTCAATAATAAATGGTTTGTTCAAACTTTGAATAATATCTTGCGCATAATGGACCGCTTCCTGCCGTGGATTATCCGAAGCTGAGCGAATCACAATCAGGAATTCATCGCCCCCAAGGCGAACCGTTATACCGTCCTCATGACTTAGTGCTGTAAGGCGCTGAGCAACCTTTTGCAACAAAACATCACCCGTTTGATGCCCAAGCGAATCGTTAACACTTTTAAACCCGTCCAAATCCAGATATAGAAACGTCAACGTATGATCCTCGCTCTCCATTTCCAGCGTTTCTTCAAGATACGTTTCCAGGGCCGTACGGTTCTTCAATCCGGTCAGCTGATCATAATGTGCAAGATTCTGCATCACGACCAGTTCAGAGTCTTTATTCATGATTGATGATACCATATTGCGCAGTGAACGTGACAATGCTTCAATCTCCTTCAACCCTTTGGTCTCCGGGATATCAATATTCTCTCCTGCGCTGAGTCGATCTGCAACACGGGTTAATCGAACCAGAGGAGCCGAGATTAGTCTGGAAAGAAGCCAGCCAATCGGCGCAAACAATAGCATCACAACGATGCCAGCATAGATGTTAAACCACTTCAGATCAACAACGGATGAAAAAGCTGCCGTTTTCCCCTGACGAATGATAATGGTCCAGCCAAGTCCCGGATAATCTTTATATCCTTGACTATAAGCTAGGCCGGTAACATATTCCTTGCCATCTGGCCATTTTTGAGTAGACCATATACTTTTGCTGTTCCGTTTTTCTCCAATTCCCTCTAAGGCAAGTGGTTTACCTACCCACTCTTTGGGACCAAGAAGCACGGTGTGCTCTTTTTTGCTCACAATAAAAAATTCAATATCCTTCTCTTCACGTTGTAACGGAATGAGCACGGAAGCCTCGACTTCTTTCGCCCACGCCCAACTGAGATGTGCTGCTAGTACACCACGAATCTGCCCTTGACTATCTTTAAGCGGGAGGCTGATATCTACAAATTGTAATGGCTCTCCTGATGGATTAGGCAACAGTTTGGCCAGAAGCAACGCATTATGTACATCCCCAATAAATTTCCCCTTGATTCCTTCCTGATACACCGGCCGCTCCGATAAATCTTCCCCTAAAAGAATTCCGTCTGTCGCTGCTAACACTTTTCCCTTCGGGTCCATGAATCCAACCCATGAGAATGAGGGAAAACTATTTTGCAGTTGATCCAGAAGCATTTGGATATCCACTGGATTAAATCGATCGTTCATAGAAGCCATATTGCCTAGAAGATCCATTTCACCAGAACGAGAGTACATGAAACGATCCAGCTTGTCCGCTGTCTGTAAAGCCGTACCTTCTAAAGAGTGACCAATTTCGGTCTCCACCGCATCAAATGATCTTTGGCTGAAAACATATCCGATGGTTAAGATAACAAACAGAGATAATCCGGCAAAAATGACGGTGAGCACCGTTCTAAGTTTAAATGACATAATTCCTCCTGCACATCCGGTGAACCGCTCTTACAATCCCACCCATCCACAGCGCTATGCTGCAAAAAAATGATAAGAAATAGCTCTCACTTATTTTGAACTATATCGGTATTTTTCATTGTTTTTTTTATATATGTACCCATACAAAATTTACCCAAAACCGACCGAGTTTCTTCTATTCAAAGAATAGTCACGATTCTGTATATACAAACTTGGGTTATGAATAAAGAGAGCAAGCATATCCTTAGAGGATTGCGCCTGTATGTCAGAGAGAGAATAACGAGAAAAACATTGGGGGTGTAATTATTTGAGCCTGCTTCACATTGCTGTTATTTTGCCTTTTGCAGCTGGCATCCTACTCGCATTGATGCACAGACTTTTCAGTAAAATTCATCTGGGATGGCTGGTACTCGTCGTACCGGCATCGTTATTTGTTTATTTTGCAAGCCAGATTACTGCCGTGTCCCAGCGTCACCCGGTATCCGGACAGATTCCCTGGATTCCGTCCCTGGACATCGGATTTAATCTATATTTGGACGGACTGAGTCTACTGTTAACGTTGCTGATCAGCGGGATAGGCGTGCTTGTCGTCTTTTATTCCATCTTTTATATGAGCAAAACAGAAGCGTTAAACCGTTTCTATCTCTACTTGTTAATATTTATGGGCGCTATGCTTGGCGTCGTATTATCAGATAATATGATCGTGCTTTATGGGTTTTGGGAACTCACCAGCATTACGTCATTTCTGTTAATCGCCTTTCACTACAAGCGTAAAGCTTCCACATCCGGTGCACAAAAATCGTTCCTGATTACGGTTTTTGGCGGATTCGCCATGCTTGCCGGATTCATGTTGATGTACCTGATGACAGGTACATTCAGTATCCGTGCTACCATTACCGAGTGGGGGCATATTCAGGACAGCAATCTGTTCTTGCCGGCTCTCGTTCTTATTCTAATTGGAGCGTTCACCAAATCGGCACAATTCCCGTTTCACATCTGGCTGCCTGATGCCATGGAAGCTCCCACTCCAGTCAGTGCATATCTGCACTCCGCCACCATGGTCAAAGCCGGGCTGTATGTTGTTGCCCGCTTCACACCCATCTTCGGTGGACAGGGACTCTGGTTCTGGCTTGTAACTGGCGTAGGACTGCTCACACTGGGTTACGGATCATTTTTAGCAGTGAAGAAAAACGATCTCAAGGCCATTCTTGCGTATTCCACCATTTCACAACTTGGTCTGATTATGTCCCTCTTCGGGATCGGATCTGCTGCTCTCTATTTCGGATATGGTGAATCCTCTGCCATGTACACCGTAGCAATCACTGCTGCACTGCTCCATTTATTCAACCACGGTACCTTTAAAGCTGCTTTATTTATGGTCGCCGGCATTGTAGATCATGAGACAGGTACACGAGATATTCGCAAGCTTGGCGGGCTGGCAGCATTCATGCCCATCACATTCAGCCTGGCGCTAATCGGTTCACTAGCCATGGCAGGCATCCCGCCCTTTAACGGATTCCTCAGTAAGGAATTGTTCTTTCAAGCGATGGTACAGATTACAGATCTCCGTATTTTTGGAATGGGCTCCTGGAGTATTTTACTACCTGTCATCGCGTGGCTTGCCAGCGTTTTCACACTGATCTATGCCCTGATTTTTGTGTTCAAAACATTCCTCGGTCGTAGCCGAAGTGAGCTGCCTGCCGAGAAATTACATGAAGCGCCTATCGGCCTGCTCATCCCACCGCTCCTTCTGGGCGCGCTGGTCATCGGTTTTGGACTCTTTCCGGATATACTCTCCGGTTCATTGATCGAACCAGCAATGGCTGCCGTTCTTCCTTCCCTTCTGAATGGGAATGAACGCTTTGATGTACATTTCTCCCTATGGCATGGCTGGACTCCCGAATTGTTCATGACCATCGCTGTTATTGTGCTAGGGCTCATGCTATACAAGTTACTGCCACGATGGAGGAATATTTATGAGCATTATCCACAGGGATTAACGATTAACAATATGTACCATGTTGTTCTTGACAATGTACAGCACTATGCACGGAAGTGGACAGAAGCCTACATGAACGGCTCCGTCCGCAATTATCTGGTTTATATTTTCTCATTTACCGTTGCGCTGCTCGTTTACGCCTTCTTCCGTTCTGGTGAAAATATTACCTGGAATGTGCAGGATAATGCACCCTACTCATTCTACGAAGTCGTGTTACTGGTTACGCTGATTGCAGCTGCCATTTCCATTCCTTTTGCCAAAAATCGATTATCTGCTGTCATTATGACCGGCGCTGTCGGCTACCTGGTTACACTGCTGTTTGTCCTGTTTCGGGCACCCGACCTTGCGCTGACGCAGATGATTGTGGAGACGGTCTCCGTCGCATTGTTCCTGCTCTGCTTCTACCATCTACCCGAGTTACAACGCGGCAAGTCCAGCTCCCGCTATCTCACAGTGAATGCAATTGTTGCTGTTTCCGTTGGCGTTGTGATGACATTCGTAGCACTCGCTGCAAGCGGCACAGTATCTTTGGACAGCATCTCGGCTTTCTTTCTTCAGGAAGCCTACAGTTCCGCGGGTGGTAAAAATGTCGTAAACGTATTGCTAGTGGATTTCCGAGGTTATGATACGTTACTTGAGATTATGGTTCTTGGGGTAGCCTCATTGTCGATCTATTCCATGATCAACCTGAATCTCGAAGCGAAGGATCTCGGAGCCAGATTGAAATTTCGTAAAAATGAGGAGAAGAAGGACGAAGAACCCGAACTCGACGATGAAGCGGACAACACCAAAAAATACGGAAACCGCGAACGCAGTACATTGTCCTGGGACACGGTTCCTTTGCAAAGTAATGATGTTTTGTTGCAAACCACCACGAAAGTGGTTGTGTTTATCATTTTAACCTTCTCCATGCATCTGTTCTTTGCTGGTCATCATAATCCTGGCGGTGGTTTCATCGGTGGACTCGTCACAGCAGCAGCCCTGGTACTTATCGCTCTGGCTTTCAGCACGGATACGATACGCAAAGCGCTGCCCATCGATTTTCGGAGTTTGACAGCCATAGGCTTAGGCATAGCTTTGCTTACTGGTGCAGGTTCATTCCTCTTCGGTGTTCCATTTCTCAGCCAGACGTTCGGATATTTCGAACTGCCTCTGCTGGGCGAAACAGAGCTTGCTACAGCCATGCTGTTTGATCTAGGCGTGTACCTCGCTGTGCTCGGCGTCACCATGACTATCATTTTACAGATCGGGGAGGATCGTTGATATGGAAATTTTGATGTGTGTGGCCGTAGGCATTTTGTTTGCGGTTGCCGTCTTTCTAATCTTGTCACGGAGCCTGCTCCGTATCGTACTAGGCATGTCCATTCTCACACATGGAGTGCACCTGTTGTTAATTACGATGTCACGTCTCAAGACGGGCGCTCCTCCACTACTGGGAGAGATGGCGGAGAAATACGTCGACCCGCTCCCTCAAGCGTTGATATTAACGTCAATTGTCATCAATTTTGGTCTGACAGCCTTCTTTTTTGTCCTTTCCTACCGTTCTTATCTAAAGCTGAGAACGGATGATATGGAAGAAGTAAGGGGGCGTCCATATGAATAATCTTGTGGTTCTGCCCATCCTGCTTCCACTAATCACGGGCGTGATCACCCTGTTGTTCTTCCGTAAAGTCAATATACAACGTTCCTTTAGCGTGATTGGTCTGTTAGCCACAGCAATGGTTTCAACCATACTCATCACACGTGTTGCGCAATCCGGTGTTTTGACACTTAATATGGGTGGCTGGAAAGCACCTTATGGAATCGTACTTGTTGCCGATATGGTTGCAGCGCTGCTGGTAGTAGCCGCTTCCATCATTGCACTGGCTTGCCTGCTCTATGCTTTTCGAAGCATCAACAAGGAGCGGGAGCAACATCACTTCTATCCGTTCTTTCATTTTTTGATTGCCGGCGTGAACGCATCGTTTCTAACCGGGGATCTGTTCAATTTGTTTGTCAGCTTTGAATTGATGCTGATCTCTTCTTACGCTCTGATTGTACTCGGAGGCACGGAAAGACAGCTGCGTGAAACCATTAAATATGTACTGATCAATATCGTGTCTTCCGCCTTATTCGTTGCCTCCATCGGCTTTCTGTATTCCATTACAGGTACGCTGAATATGGCCGACTTGTCGGTACGCATTGCTGAAGTAGGACAGAGCGGAGTAGTCACACTGATTGCAGTTCTTTTCCTAATCGTATTCAGCATCAAGGCAGGCTTGTTCCTGTTTTTCTGGTTATCTGGGTCTTATGCGGCTCCGCCCGCCGTCGTTACGGCGTTATTCGCTGGTTTGCTCACCAAGGTAGGCCTGTATGCCATTGTGCGGACATTTACGTTGATCTTCTATCATGATCCAGACTTCTTTAATGCTCTGATCGGCTGGATGGCGGGTGCCACGATGATTCTGGGTGTGATTGGAGCGATCTCGTATCGTGATGTGAACAAAATTTTGATCTATAATGTCGTCGCTGGCGTAGGTTTCGTAGCATTTGGTATGGCTGCGGCCAGCCGTAGTGCTCTGGAAGGATTACTGTTCTATATGCTGCATGACATGTTGATCAAAACACTGCTTTTCCTGCTCGGCGGTGCTCTCATTGCTGTTGCGGGAACTTCAAGGCTCGATAACATGGGCGGACTAATTCAACGTTATCCCGTGCTGGGATGGATGTTCTTCATCAGTGCGCTTGCGCTTGCGGGCCTGCCTCCGTTCAGTGGATTCCCGGGAAAATTGATGCTTTTTGAGGGCGGCTTCGAAGCCGGATTATACGGTTTAACTGGCGTTGCAGTTCTCTCTAGTCTACTCATGCTGTATTCGGTACTACGCATTTTCATTCAGGCGTTCTGGGGTGAGCCTCCTGCAGGCATGGCAAGACGTCCTTATGCGGTGAACGGACTGCTGATCCCTGCCGGAATTCTGTTTGCTTTTATCATCGTCATGGGCCTCGGGGCTGAAGGTATGTTCCAACTCACGTCCCGCGCAGGTGATATTCTGCTACATCCCAACATTTATATTGATGCCGTATTGAAGGAGTAGATGTCTATGGCCTTTCAAATTGTACTCAATCTGATCATTGCCTTTGTCTGGATGTTTTTGAATAACGCCTGGAATGGTGTTGGTTTTCTCGTTGGATTTATGCTTGGATTGCTCCTCATCGGAGGCATGCGACGTTTCTTCCCGCAGCGCTTCTACATCGTTCGAGTCTGGGCTATCTTCAAATTGATTGGATTGCTGTTCAAAGAACTCGTTCGAGCAAGCATCGAGGTCATTCGAGAGATTATCAAACCGCGGCTTGACATTCGTCCAGGTATTTTCACCTATCGCACACAGTTATCTTCGGATTGGGAAGTGACGCTGCTGTGTCTGCTGATCTCATTGACGCCAGGTTCACTGCCACTTGAAATCTCGGGCAATCAGCGTAAGCTGTTCATCCATGCACTGGATATCAAAGATGAAGAGAAACTGCGAAACGATATTCAGAATACGTTTGAAAAAGCAATCATGGAGGTGACACGTTAATGTTATCCTCACTACTGTTTATCTCACTGCTCATTCTATCTCTAGCGATTCTGGCCTGTTTGTATCGTGTTCTTCGCGGTCCGTCCATGGCTGACCGGATTACAGCTCTTGATACGATCGGTATCAATGTCATTGCAATTGTGGCTGTACTATCGATGATGTTGCAGACGCAGGCTTATCTGGACATCATTTTGCTGATCGGCATTCTGGCTTTTCTAAGCACAGTCGCATTTGCGCGTTATATTGAACGAGGGGCGGTGTTTAAAAATGAAGGAGATCGTTAGTAGCACCACTGAAACGGGAATTGGGCTGCTGGTGCTGCTTGGGGCCCTCCTTAGTGCACTCAGTGCCTTCGGACTCCTTCGTCTCCCTGATGTATATTTGAGAGCCCATGCTGCCACCAAAAGCATGACACTCGGCGTGTTTTGTGTGCTCAGCGGTGCATTTTTCTTCTTTTGGTACTTTGACAACTACATCAGTGCTCGCCTGCTGCTCGGTATTGTGTTTGTTTTCATCACTGCGCCTGTTGCGGGACACCTGAACGGCCGCGCTGCCTACCGGACCGACGTGCCTCTCTGGGAGCAAAGTGTACAAGACGAACTTGAACCGTTGTTAAAAGGGAAAAAGATGAATCACGAAGCAAAAGATATGATGGAGTAGTTTATATAAATTTAATGAATAGTTTACACGGAACACTCCAATGACAGAATAACCTTCCGATCGCTGTTATCCCCGGATTTTTTTGACTCCCTTTTCCAAATGGAAAAATCCGGTGATAAAGGCGAACGCTTTGCGCTTCTTCAGGTTTTTTCTGTCCTCTCCGTTAATGTGTAAAAGTAATTTAACTTATACATTGGCGAAAATAAGTAAAAAATCCCCCGGAGATATCGCTCGTAAGCGGCTTTCCTCCGGGGGATTTCTTATATAACCTAAATATCGTTTGTATACTTCGATACAGATAGAACTTACCCACCAAACTACTTTCTTATCAGAAACCGTTTAAACCTTGGCGTTTTAGATCCGCAGCCACGATTCGAGCAAGTTGCGATGCTCCTTGCCGGTTCGGATGCAAACTATCACCATTCATGTATAGAGCAAGCGTAGCTGCTGGCCCAATGGAAGTGAAGTATGCCGAGCTGAGCTTGTTCAGATCTACGAGTGTTACTCCCTCTTCCTGTGCCAGTGCACGCGTAGACGCGTTATACCAACGGTTCTCCGCCTGATGCACATTGGACGAATTAAAGTCTGTTGCCCGCCCTTGAGGTGTCGAGAGAATAACAGTTGCCCCTTTGTTTTTCGCCAGACGAACCATATCCCGCATGATCTCTTTGAACTGAGCCTCAGTTGTATTGTTCTTGGCGTTCGTATCATTAATTCCGAGCTGCAGAATAAAATAGTCACCCGGTTTGATATACTTCAGAATTGCTTCCATCTGACCATCATCACGGAATCCTCTGGCAATCTGCCCACTCGTGGCCATGTTACGTACCTGGAAAGTGGTGTTGTTTACATAAGAGGGAAGCAACTGCCCCCAGCCACCCTGTACGCTGCTAGCAAGCGGATAATAGTTGCACACCGTTGAATCTCCACCAATATAGATCGTACGATTCGTGACAGGCTGGTTGGACAGTTTGCGAATTTCAAGGGCACTTAGCGTAAAAGCAGTACCTGCTTTGCCTTCCGTTACCAGCAGATTCAGTTGTCCGTCTGTCACTGGAATCTGGAATTGATCCGTTGCGCCGTTGCCCGTCATATTCATGATCTGATATACCCCTTCGGCTGCCACACTAGCTCTGGCCGTGTTACCCAGCGTCACTTTGACCTCATATAGACCATTCGGCAGGTCAACATTGAAGGTATTATCACTTTTTGTACCAAATTTCAGAAATTGAACGGCATCACTTGCAACACCACTACCAGATGCGGAAACATTTTTCATATTCGCCGGTGTGTTGAATCCATAACCCCTTGCAGCTGTATAAGCCGTCGAGGCAGACACTCCAGTATATCCGTTCGTTACTGCTCCTGCACCGAAATCGAATTTGTAATGATCCGATGCAGCCTCGGCCACCTCAACTCTGTCAGTCCCTAACCCAACCGCGATCATACTTGTAGCAAGTACAGTACATAACATCATTCGTAAAGAAGTTGACCATTTCATCATATAATCCATGCTCCTCTCGAATTAAAATGATACCGTTTGTACCCATCCGAATGCAGATCATGATGAAATTTTACAATGACAATTACAATACCTGTTCAAGCCAATCATAAGCTTTTGCACCACTAATCTCATGTCCACCGTCAAAATAATCTGCATCCAGTGCTTGTTCTGCTCCAGCATGCTTGTAAATCATTTTCAAACGTTCGTGAGCCTCCCGTGCCGAATGAAGCGGAAATACAAGATCTTCACTTCCGATCTCCAGAAATAGAGGCCGCGGAGCAATCAGACCGATGATATCCGGTAGCTCTGCTTCCTGCAGAATACCCGGAATGTAGTTGTCAAGGCAATGATTGCGGTCCAGAATGCTGCCATGAAACGTACTTGCGTAACCACTAACCACGACCGCTTTGCATCGTTCATCCATTGCGGCTGTAAAGGCTGTAACCAGCCCCCCGCCGGAAATGCCCATGCTTCCGATCCGCTCTGAATCAACTTCAGGTCGGGTGGATAAATAATCCAACACACGCGTTGATTCATAAACCCGATGTCCTGCAAGTGTCTGGCCTACCATAAGCAGATGTGCAGCGATTTTCGTACAGGAACTTGCGCCCGGCGGTGCCTCTCGATCCTCATCCAGTCTTCTGTCCCCAAACCCAAGCAGTTCTGGAGCAGCCACAACGTACCCACGCTTCACAAGCGCAACAGCAAAATCTTTGTGTAATCCAGGCTCCCCTGCCCGCGGCGAACCATCCGGTTCCATTCCGCAGATCTCCCGGCTCCCGTAGCCGTGTCCATGACAAGCAACAATAGCTGGCCTCTTCACATCGGTAGCGCTTACATCTTCGGGGGTTAAAAGATAAATTGGCATCCGTAACCCCGTGTAGGTTGTGATCTCAATCCGTTCCCGGATGTAACCATCACATGATGTACGTTCCAGCACAACGGGTTGTAGTTCGGCAGCTTCCGCCGGAAATCCGCCAAGTCGCTCCTGAACTCTGTCTCGCAATTGCCTAGACCATGCTGTAAAATCCTGATCTGCATCGTAAACGGAGTGCCCGCGAAGACTGGTTTGTTGGTACAAGTAGTTATCAATATCCTGCATGAGCTTTGTGTCCCTCCTGCTTGTCGTGGGTTACATTCCAATGGTTGACTTGTTTTCTCATATTCTTATCCATTATAGAACTAAAAGTAAAAATAAGGAATCTCTTATGCATATAAAAAAATGAATTCCCATTTTTGATCAGATGAGAATTCATTTTATTAAACTCAAAAAATAACATTAATCATCGTCTAGACGATTTTTTCAACCTTAAATAACCTCATCAGAAACTGTGACACGAACGCTGCCACGATACAGATCATTCCACTGTAAGCAACATAACGAAAATCCAGAAAGCTGAAATCCATCCGAAGATAGTTAACCGCTGGAAATGCTGCGACAATACCCACCAGAATGAATATTCTGAAAATTTTCAGCACGGCTTCACTTCCATTTGTTGCCCAAACAATAGCATTGGCCATATACAAAAAAGCAGCTATACACAAAATAATGGTCAGACCCGAAGAGAAAAGACTCGTCGTCCACACCGATCTAAACCCAAGCAGAGTAAAGATAAACCAGATTAGAACACCATTAATGATAGCCATAGCTACAACACGGATTAGAGCAAATAACCATACTGCCAGCATGATTTTACCGGGTTTTGAAACCACCGCAAGCAGGAAACTCAAGTTCTTTTCAGCTTTCTCTTTTGTGAAAAACTGGAGAACGTGAGGAATACCGACATACAATGCAAATACCAATGCAGAAGACAGGAGACCAACAGCAATCAATGAATTGGTAAACATGACACGATGTTCCCGGGTCTCATTCAACTTGTGCAACAGTGGAACAAGACCATCGATCGTCAAACCCAGACTTGCTTCCAACTCCCCCAGTTGACCGATCGTAAACACAAAAAAAATTCCAAACATCAATACTTGCATGGTCAAAGACCTTTTCCAATTGAGGGTTTGTACATCTTTTCTTAATAACGGCAGCAAGTACAGCCTCTCCCTTCCCCAAAAAGATTACTTTAACGTTAGTTTTGTACAGCTGCTTGTTTGGTTGTTCTGTAGAAGTCCTCTAATGAGCTTTTTTCCTTAAAAAATTCCTGAATTTCTATGCCATGCTGCATTAAAACTTGCAACGGCTGTTTAATAACCTCCGATTCAACCATGAATGTCACAGACTGCTCAGTATGATTCACCACCGTAATTCCTTCAATATCCTGAAGAATACTCACCACCAATTGTGAGTTGTCACAGGTAACAATGTAACGTTCGCTGATTCCAGTGATAGTCTGAAGTGCTTGATCTGCTACAATTCGGCCTTGGTGTATCATAATAACCTGATCTGCGATCTTCTCTAAATCAAACAAATCATGAGAACTGATGAGAATCGAAGTGCCCCGATCGGAACAGATTTCGCTGAGTTTGTCTCTTAAAAAAATTTTGGAGTCTGGATCAAGGCCGTTAAAGGGCTCGTCTAGAATAAGCAACTCAGGCTCGTGTACTAATTCACGTATAATCATAAGTTTTTGTTTCATACCTTTGGAAAAACGTCCGACCTTTAAAGAAGTCTTTAATTCGAAATGTTGTACAAGTCTGTTGTAGCGTTCTGCAATTTTATCTTTTTCCATTCCGCGCAGGCTCGCAAAAAAAAGGACGTTCTCCCAGGCCGACATTTCACTATACAGCCCTCCCTCGTCAAACACGATACCAAATCGGTTCCTGTTCTTCTGACTCATGTTATACGCCGGCTCGCCAAAAATGGTACATCCCCCTGTTGTAGGAGGGTAAAGTCCTGTAATGCAGCGAATCGTTGACGTTTTGCCCGCTCCGTTCTCCCCGATCAAAGCGCAGATTTGCCCGGAGTGCGTAGTGATGTCAATATTTTTGAGTACATGGCTTCCCTGTAGGTTCAGATTTAATCCACGTGTTTCAATAATCTGAGATCCCATAATTTCCCCCCTCTAAGGATGATCACTAACGGTCTTCATTTTTCATATAAAACTGCTGCCCACCATCTTCTCTGGATGATTCACCAAGATTTAAAGGTTTGCCTAAATAGAACAAATCGGGATCATGGGAGATGACAACCAGAATCTTATAGAACGCTTCATTCTCTATCATTTGAATAACTCTGCTCTTCATGACAGCATCCATGTTCGCTGTTGGTTCATCTAAAATCACCATTTCTTTATTTGCGAGCACCGTTCTTAAAAAAGCAATCATTTGTCTCTGACCACCTGAAAGGTTAGCTCCTCCGTGGGCGATTTCCGTATCCAATTCATTTGGAAAATCGGAGATAAATGGTTGAAGCTGATACTTCTCCAGCAATGCTCTCAGATGAACTAGTTGTTCCGGCTGAGCATTCGGAAGTATGTTGTCCAGAATCGTACCCTGAAACAAATAGGTCTTCTGTGATATGTAGGAAACTCTTCTGCGCAGATCAGATAGCTTAAGACATGATATATCCATGCCATTATAAAGGATCGTTCCCTTATTCACAGGGTAAAGACCTAGAAGCAATTTAACAAAGGTGGTTTTGCCCGAGCCATTGGCTCCATTCAAAATAACGATATCACCTGTAAACAGGTTGACATTAAGCTGATCCAGCACAGATCGCTTTTCAATTCCGGAAATATACGCATAGGAGATATTATGGATGTTAACCGAATGAATAGGTTCGGAGAGAACCATCCGTCTTCCAAACTCCTCATCCTTATTATCCATATACTCCCTTACTCTATCAATACTAACCATTATAGGATTTATAGTTACTCCAAAGGTAGCCACAGCCTGGACATTTCCCAGTACTTTTGCAAGGTAACCTGTGAAAGATACATATTCACCTAAAGTTAGCGTTTTCCCCAAAATCATGATTCCGGAGAACAGTAATACTATAGCTCCGGATAAGGAACTGAGAAGTGAAGAACTTTCCATGTATCCGTTAATGTTTCTGTTCTGTTTCAGAATCGCAGTAATGACCTGATCCGTTTTGGTATAAATCCGTGATATGTAGCGCTGCTTGGCCCCCTGAACTTTAATTTCCTCAATTCCGTTAAGGGTCTCAAACATAACTCCCGCCATCTCAGCTGAGCTTTCACTGACTTTTCTTGTGCTATCACTCATCCGTCGACTGTACCAGACAGTAACAACAACATATAGAGGAATAATGGCCAGAACAATAAGCGATAGCTTCCAATGGATTCGCACGAGCAAAATAACCGAGATCACACCGTCCAATACCCCAATGAGAATGTTAATTACAGATGGAGAAAAAAGACTCCCTATACTTCCACTCTCTGAAATCCTTGACATCAGATAACCTTTATCATGTTTGTCGATGAACTCCATAGGCATATCTACCGTATGTCCAATCATCTTCATTCGAAGCACATTCGAAGCACGAGTTCCCGCCTTGACAATATAGTATTTACCTATAAGAGAGAGAACGTATCTTATGACATGAAGACAGATAATAATGATGACCTGTTGATAGAGAAAATGCGTAGTTCCCTGTGGTGAAGAAAGATTATCGATAATTTTGCCTGTAATAAGCGGAATTGGCATTGCAATTAGGGATACCATTGCCAAAGCTCCAAAAGAGAGTACCAGAAGCAACCTGCTGCCCTCAAGATACGGCCTGAGGTACATAAGGTTGCTAAACATTTTTTTCATCATTAATTTTTGAACATGCCAATAATCATAAATGTTGCAATATACAGGACAAAAACGATGGCCAGAATCATGCTCATCCTGCTTTTGTTCTTGACCTTCCTGTTCAGAAAGACCGTCAGTATACCTATGGCCACAATACTTAAAACCATAATTATATTGTTCATACCAAGCTCTCCTTTAAAGCTTGTTTACAATACACCTTGGAGGATAATGATCCACCTGCACTACTCTCGATCGCCCGGCAATCCGAGCATGCATACCGCGAGCTACAGCTCCGGCAAGAATCTACTCTATCCAGCGTATACGTCCAATACTCCTGGTAGTCTCGTTGATCAGCAATCCGTTTGAAAGAGTCTTTCAACACATTCCCGATCGTTTCATTTCTCATCATGGGACACACCGATACATCGCCGTTTCGAAATACGGACAACTTGCCATTCAAACAAGGATGAAAGTCGACGTTATGAAAAAAACTGAGATCTGTAAAACAGCTTTGAGCGCCCTTGTCGCTAAATAAGAGCTCGTTATACACCGGGTCATCACCAATTTCATGAATAAAACTGAGCTGCATACCCAATGGATTGAAATGTTTATAGTAGTCTACAATCTCCTCTCGAAATATATAGTTCATTTTATTCAATACTACATTAAAATAGAAGGAAATTCCTGTTTTTTTCAATTTATTCATATTTTCGTAGAAATTTGAGAAGTCAGGATGATTTTCTATCATACGATTGGTTAAATCCTGATTATGGGAAGACGTATGGATAACCAAGCTGACACCAGATAACTCTTCCCAGTTCAGCTCTCCTGTGTCCATTAAATTCGTATAGATAAAGATGTTACTGTAACCGAGTTGACGCGCCTCAGCGAGGATTACCGAGAGAAGTTCCCACTTCAACAAAGGCTCTCCACCAATGATATGCAATGATCTGCATCCCATCTTATTGCTCTGCTGCAATACGATACGATAATCCTTCTCCTCCATAAGATTATCTTGACTAAACCCGCCATAACGTTTACACCCGGTCATTCGGTGCACCATACTATCCGTATTGCAAAAACTGCACTCCAGATTACATTCATCGTTAATGTTGAGATACAGATTAGATATTCTTACTCTATTCTTGGCAAAATCTCGAATGGATGGCGGAAGGCCAAAACGAACCTTTTCGATATAGGCGTTATGGGAATAGTAGCTGCCCATGCCTTGCTCTATAAGCTGAGAGAGCAGGATGTAATTTATGTTGTCTACCTCTTCGACAGGTACGCCCCTATTCAATTCAAGCAGCATTGATGCGTCTGCTGGTGATATCCTCAACATATTATTTTCACTCAAATCATATAATGAAGCTTGACGCTCCCCCTGTACAATGTAACAATGTGACCCGGTTTTAAAATACACATTAGACACCTCCATTTGTATGTCCCTTTGCTAGAAACGACCTCAGCATTTATCCATAACAAAACGAAACGAATCATACTTACGGTCGATACTGTCTTTATGTGCTGAAAAATCACGCATAGCATCTGGATTCTGCTCGAGAGTGCTGTATAAGATAGACAACTGTCTCTCAATATCCTTTCTTCGTGTAGTACAGATACCTTGTATATCGAAATTATCTCCTGAAGCGCAGCTGGCGTAACATAGTCCACAAATCGATTGATAGGGGCATTCTTTACATTGTGCTGTAAATTTTTCGCTCCACTTTTCAACGATTCGACTGATCGCGTTAATATCCAGACCTTCTTCACAGTTTCCAATCGGGAATTGATAACTTATCTTCTCACACATATGAAAGGTACCGTCCACGTCTACGAACATTCGACTCCCCGGGATACAGGCGTTACCAAGGATTGAAGAGTAGTTTCTGCCATATGGGTTAATGTTACGGTTATGGCTCACTTTAAGACTGGAGCCAAAGAGTCTCTCTTTGAAGAATAGCTCGGAAACCCGCTCCTCGTTATTTGGTGTACTGATTTCCTGAAGGTATTCATCGAGCAGCACAGACATACTCTCATGAACAGCTCCACTCTCACCTAATTCAGTATCCAAAATTTTGGATAGTCTTCCGCCCATCGATTTCAAGAGATGTTTTTCACGTACGAAAAAATCGTTCATCGCAACCATATCGGTTTCATTTTCATAACAGCTAAGTATCATCATAGGGAGAATCTGTTCCTTCCCCTGTCTCTTTATTTCTGCGAGCAACTTACGAATATTCCCATAGACAACATCAAACGTTCCCTGCTCATTTGCAAAAACTCTATTTTTATCATGCATTTCCTTCGAACCGTCTAAACTGACTGATATCATGACGTTATGCGTGACTAAAAATTCAATAATGCGATCTGTAAGTAATGTTCCGTTTGTCGTCATAGAAAACATGGTCTTGAAACCCGTTTGCTTTACATAGGCGACAACTTCTTGAATGAGATCAAATCTGAGCAGCGGTTCCCCGCCATAGAATGAAATAACAGGCTGTTTATCCGGAGCATACGCTCTCCATTCCTCAATATAATCGATATACTTTTGTACGCTTTTTAACGCAGTCTCTTTCTCCATACGTTTAAATGTATGTGTTCTCATTTCTTCATAATTTCCGGAGAAAATACAGTACTTACACCTCAAATTACAATTCTCCGTAAGTCCAAGGATCATCTGCGGATAAGGATAGGTCCTAAGCTCATCCAAAATCATATCTTGGCTCAGTTCCACCTCATGCAATTTGAAAAGATCCCACTTCTTCATGAGTTGCCTCAACGGTAAATCTGCTTTTTCATATATAAGTTCTCTGTCCAGTTTGTCGTGACTCTCAATCGTATGAGCCAGCTCTTCGCTTGCGGAAAGAACCATATTCGTCGCACCATCGAAAATGTATTTGTTTCCCTGCCTGGTTTCAAATACACCTATATTATTCATTATGCAACCCACCTTAACTTGGATTAAAAATGTACTAAAGAGGACATCCCGCACCACGTGTTCGGAATGCCCCCACCAACAGCTCAGAACTTAAAGTGCAGAGCTTGTCTTACTTGAAGTAATAGTTGTGGCTGTTGCGTTGACAGCGGTCGCACCTATGACATCGGAGATCGGCACAGGTCCATCTACTGCACATCCTGCAGCACAGCCTACTAGACATCCACCAAAGCAAGTTACGTTGCAGAGCCAGCCATTTGTACCAATTTGTTGATCCATATTTACTTCCTCCTAGATTTAATTAAATGGTTAAGATTTCAATTTATATACATTTACTCTATAATGCTGACTTGGTAGCTCCTGTAGAAACCGTTGTTGCTGTTGCATTAACTGCCGTTGCACCAATCACATCCGAGATCGGCACCGGTCCATCCACTGCACATCCTGCTGCACAACCCACCAAACAACCTCCGAAGCAAGTAACACTGCACAACCAACTGTTTGTACCAATTTGTTGATCCATGTTTTTTCCTCCTCATAAATTGTTTTTGGAAAAATTAAAGTATCCTACAAAAAACCAACCACAGCCTCCTTTTTTGAATAAAATTATATATATTGATCAAAAAATATTTAATACAACCAAATAATAGAATATTTACTATGAGAGTTATATAATATAAGTCACTTTCACTCTAAATTTGACAATTTTTTTCTTCTGAACGATATTATTGAGACTATACTTCAGTTGAATACAAAGTTTACTTTAAAAAGTGGGCGTTGATTTTAATAAAAAAAAGATACTCCCTCCCCTGATTCAGGCTTCGGAATATCCTTTATGTGTTGTCGTGAAATTTTCATATCCGTTTTATACTTACAAGCGATTTTCTTCAAATTTTCTTCTAAGCTTTTATTGTTATTGACCAGGCATCCACCAGTTCCATCTCCCCATCAATTTCATCAAGGACGGGACAAGCACAAGCCGAATGATTGTTACATCAATAAGCACGGCTGCCGTGATGCCGATGCCCAATTGCCTTACCCCTTCGACCTCGGCAAAAGCAAAAGGAACCGTTACCGCCAGCAAAATACCTGCTGCAGACGTAATTAAACGCCCTGTTGAAGCCAAGCCTTGTTGAACCGCTGTGTCACTGTCCCCTGTTTGTCTGTACACTTCCTGTATCCGGCTCAACATAAAAACACCGTAGTCCATCGATATGCCGAATACCAGCCCAGCAATAAATACCGGAATCATGATGGCGATTGATGATACTTCCATTCCCAGATGACCCTCGTTAAAGACCCATACAAGTATGCCAAACGAAGAGGCCAGACTAAGCAAGTTCATCAGAATCGCTTTTAGTGGTATTAGTAGAGAACGGAATGCCACTAGCAGCACCAGATAATTGCTTACCATGACAAATACCAGTACTTTGGGCAGTTGCTGGGCAATTTCATGCATAATCTCATCCTCATAAACTGCTTCACCACCATAACGAATCGGAATGGTCTCTGGCATAGCTGTTACATCATCTGTCCTTGTCTGCCGCAACCATTCTTTCATCTCATCTGAACCCGCTTCCCCGTATACACCAACCGTTAATCGGATAAAAGAATTCGAAACGTCTCCTTGGGAGTGGATACTCACCACTCTTTCATCCTGTTGAAGCTTGGTTACTTTGTGTTTGGCCGTCTCCCAGTGAGAGGCTGTTGACGGCTCCTCCTTTTTCCCGATGATAATATCAAGCCAAGAAATATGCTGCTGGCCGAAATTTTGCTCGATCTGCTCAGATGCTTGACGGGACTCCATTCTGGCAGGTAAGGAAGAAGCATCGGGTACGGACAAATCCATCCTTGTAACGGGAAACACGCAACACAGCAATAGTGTCGTACCTACGAGTCCCATCCATACAGGACGTTTCATGACGATCGCTGACCAGCGGTGCCAGAAGCTGTGTTCAAGTGTGCTATCCTTTGTTTGTTGTCCTGTAACTCCGGATGTGCGTGTTATGCGAGCAAATACTCGGTCTACACTTAGGCAAAGAATAGCAGGTAACAAGGTTACGTTTAACAACCACGCCAGCACAAGAACAATGGTAGCTCCAAGCGACACACTGAGAAACATAGGCAGCCTGATCCAGAGCAGACCCAGCAAACCCAGAAACACACATGCTGCTGAAAACAGCACGGCGCGGCCAGCTGTGCGTAATGTCTGTTGCAAAAGTTCACGTTGCATGTGGATGTTACGCTCGACGTTGGACTTGCCTCTATTTGCGTAACGCTGCTGTAGTTCCTCCCTGTATCTGCTTAAAATGATCAGTGCAAAATCAATACTGAGCGCCATTCCGACCATTGGAATCACGTTAATAATAAAGTTGGATAACTCCAGATAATGACCCAGCAAAGACGTTATGCCCATCGCCGTAATCACTGCACTGATCCCCATCATGACAGCAATACATGCCGCATACAGTCCTCTGAATGCAAAGCAAAGAATGATTAATGCGATCGGTATCCCTATGATCTCTGCTCGTTCTAAATCCTGAAAGCTCAGTCGATTTACATCCTCTTGCACAACGGTTTTCCCTGTAAGTTGCACGGTTCCAGGCAGATCAGCTTGCTTGTCCACTTCAAGAACCTCGCGTAATTGAGCTAGTGGATGCTTCATCCGGTGAGGCGGGATGTCCATGTGTACCAGAGCGTAAGCCTGATCATCACGCAGCATTCTTCCCTGTGTGTTCACATCAAAAGGGGAAACTACTGACGATATCGCTGGCAAGGTGCGGACTGCGGCAAGCCGTTCCTGAATCCACGTTCTGAAGGCGATCTCAGAAGTATTCGGATGTTTATTAAAAAGTAACACAACCGGATCAGGCGGGGAGCCAAATTCCTGCTCCAATATCAGTTCTACGGCCTGGGCTTGTCCCCGAGCCAGCTTTAACCCGTGATCCTGAACCATGTCAGGCAGCTTCCACGCCCAGGCGACTGACATCCCGATGATAACTACCCAGCAGATGATAATAAACCGCGGATATCGACTGATGAGAGTAGCCAAACTTCGATATCCCATACCCAGGCTCCTCTGCATATAAATTGGATTTTAATTATGATTAACACCATGAGATATGCTTGATGTAGTACAAGTCTATTCATGATCAAACATGATTATGTTCCTAATGAAATAAAGACAAATAGCCTCATGTATATGCTACATGGGGCTGTCTGTCCTCACTGTTCATTTCACAGCTGTTTATTCGGGTCGAATGACAGTGAATCGATCACCAAGTTTGGCATAATCATTACCTGCCAGACGGCTGACCGGTTTTAACTGATCCATCAAGATATAACCTTTATCCGCAAGATAGACCTTTTCGCTAAAATGATAATGCACAATGCGCACGAGAAGCAGGTCACTTACAGGCACGCCTGCATCATTCGAGATCGGAATATGCTGATACAGTTTGCACTCCATCCGAATCAAGGCTTCCTGAATTCCGGGTACAGCGACCACGGAACTGGGTACAGTTGTCAGACGAGTTCTTTCCAATTCACTTTCATGCGGTTCCAGTAAAGCCGCCGTTTCATTGACGTCTTCAATAATATTTTCGTCACAAATGTGCACAACCAGTTCATTATGTGCGAGGACATTGCGTGCCGTGTCCTTCATTACACCATTTTTACGTCCAACCGAGATGGATAACAGTGGCGGATCCGAGCTCACGACATTGAAAAAGCTAAACGGCGCTGCATTAATGATTCCATCATGATCTGAGAGCGTGGTCACAAAGGCAATCGGGCGGGGCACGATCGAACCGCTCATTAATTTATAATTATCTTTAGGCGTAAGTTCTTCCGGATTTAGTGAATACATATGTAAGTCCCCTCTCCTACTCGCATGCATGAGGCTGATCCTCATCTTCTTAATCCTCTACTTTCTTCATCGTTATTATATATGCATACTGTCCATAAAAACAAAAAAATACTTGTATAGACTTGCCGGCAATCATGAATGTCCCATCTTTACTGCTCATGTTTAGAAATACACACTTGTTAAACAATCACATCTAGGCGAATACCGTCATAGACTGTTTTCAGAATAAGATGACAGGAAGGATGTTCTGGAACATGAACCATGTTTATTCCCCTTATGCAGGTTATTATGATGGTCGTTATACAAGTTACGGAGAAGATCGTTCCATTCAATTCCCTCCACTCTTCCCGGGTGGAGGCAGTCTCCCTGGAGGGCAAACTCCGCCAGGCATTCCCGGAAGCCCAGGCTCCTATCCTCCTTTCGTTCCCGGTGTAGGTACCCCTCCGGGTCCCTATTTCCCTGGCGGCATGCCGGGTCCTGGTCCGGGCCCAGCTCCAGGTGTACCCGCACAGCTAGCTCAGGGAAATCTTCCTTCCTTGCTAAGTGCCTATCCTCGCCCGGTTGGTCAGCCGCCAGCGGAGATGTTATTTTTGTATAACCTTATCAAAAGCAGTCCTGGTCTACTGCCACTCTTCCTCCAGCAGCAACCGCAAAGCTTGACACAAGCCGTTCAATTTGCACAGACAGGTGCAGCCGCGCCACGCGATCAAGAGCAGCGTGTACTCCCTAACTTCTGTTATAACCGCTGGTCGCTCGTTTTTACGTATAATGATGTGTATTTAATGTGGCCTGCCATTAATCTGTTCGGCTTCGTTGTCGGCTATTTCTATCCATATCAAACACCAGGAATTCTGCTCAACACCCAAATATTATTCGCCCTTTGTTAGTGGCAGACAAACTGAAACGGCCCGCATTGGAAGACTATGCTTCCCTGCGGGCCGTTCCTGGTTATACCAAAGCACTATGGAGTTGTAGAAATGGTCTGTTTCGGTTTGCTTCTACCGATCATGACAACATACAAGAACAATGCCCCCAGATCAGCACATGCAATCACAATTCCCATGGGTACAGCCGTATGTTCTCCTCCAAGACCAACAAGGGGAGCTACGAGTCCACCGAACAGAAAGGTCATAACACCAATCAACGCCGATGCACTTCCAGCAGCTTTCGCCTGATCCGCCATAGCCAGCGCGAACGATGCTGTATTAATCAACCCCACACTGGACACGACCATAAATAGGGGGATTAGAACTGAAATCAGCCCGCCTCCAGCAAGGATCGCAATAAGTAAAGAAGTTCCTCCGACAGCCGCCATAAGTAATCCGGCGATTAGCAGCCGTGTCTCCGATACCTTACCGGCAAGCCGACCTGCAATCTGGCTGGCAAAAATAATACCTAATCCGTTAATGGCAAAACATATACTGAACATTTGAGGGGATACTCCGTATATTTTCTGAAGAACAAATGGTGATCCCGATATGTAAGCGAACATGCCTGCCATTGCGAAACCTTGTGTTAGAGCATAACCCATAAAACGGCGATTCCTCGCTATGCTGCCAAACGTCAGCAACGTCTGCTTAAGCCCCCCGCTCGATCTTTTTTGTGTCGGAAGCGTCTCCCCCAAACCAAAGATGACTGCGAAAAGCGCGAGCGCACCGATAAGACTTAGCAAAATAAAAACGCCTCGCCATGAAGTATACGTAAGGATTTGTCCACCTATAATTGGTGCTGCAATAGGTGCCACTCCATTAATAAGCATTAACAAAGAAAAGAACCGGGTTAGTTCTGGCCCCTCGTATACGTCCCTCACCACCGCTCGCGCGATGACGATCCCCGCCGCTCCGGCCAATCCTTGAATAAAACGTAACACAACAAACGAGCCCATCGTTGGGCTGACAAGGCATAATATCGACGTAATCGTATATAGCACAAGTCCTGCAATCAGCGGTATGCGGCGACCTCTCACATCGCTTAATGGTCCCGCAAGCAGCTGGCCCAGCGCAAGCCCAATCATACATGCTGTCAGGCTTAGCTGAGCGTACGAAGTGGACGAGCCGAATTCATCCGCCAGCGTTGGCAGGGCTGGCAGATACATATCCAGAGACAGCGGTCCGAAGGCGGATAGCGTCCCAAGAATTAGCGCCATTCTCACTCGCGGCGTAGCAGGGATGTGTAATGACGCGGGTTTACTTTTCATCCAAAACATTTCCTTTGCCTTCAGATTGTGCTCTAGTGCCCATTCTTAGTCCTCTCCGCCTCCAAGCAATCTTAGCAAGTTGTTCGGCAAGGTAAACTGCTGGTTATTAATAATAATGCGGCGTAGCTCCTCTTCATCCCGCTCGTTCTCGGCGTCTTTGATCTCCTGGATCTCACGGTGCAAGCGTTCCATTTGGTGATCCAATGCGTTGGCAGAATCCGCCGCATTCTTCAATTCTCTTGTCAAATGTTCCGGAACATCTTTGTTGTATTTATAAAAGATTTTATGTTCCAGACTCGCCCAGAAATCCATCGCGATCGTACGAATCTGAATTTCCACACAGGCACGTTCCTCACCATTGGACATATATACCGGAACTTCAACAAGCAGATGCAAACTCTGATACCCGTTCGGTTTCGGATTTTGGATGTAATCCTTCACTTCGAGAACACGCAAGTCACTTTGGTTGCAAAGCATATCCTTAATTCGATAAATATCAGAAATGAACGAACATGTAATACGCACACCGGCAATATCTTTAATATTCTCCTTGATGCTTTCAAACGTCAGCTCGTGATTTTTACGGAACATTTTATTCATAATGCTCTCGGGAGACTTCAATCTCGACTTGGTATGCTCAATCGGACTATAGTCATGAAGGGACTGGAACTCTTCTTTGAGCACTTCAATCTTAGTTTCCATCTGATCCAACGCAAATTTATAAATCATCATAAATCGTGTAATTTCGTATTTGAATTTCTTGAACTGGTCAATCGGATGCGGAGCATTCATCATCAGTTTCTTCCTTTCTTTTGACACCTCTATGATTTGATAACCAACATATATACGTTCGTACGAACGCTGGTCTTATGACATGTCTTCTATAACATTATAAAACATCTGACATGAATAAACGAATTTTAGAAATGTACGTGTGCCGCTTTGGTTCAGATTTCGTTTTGAAGAAGGCGGTACAATAGCTGTATACTGGAGAAGTTATGTTTGCTTGAAAGGACGGGAAAATATGAATCACAATCACCTCCAGAAATACGCCATGTTACTGCTCTGCATGTCCGCCGGTATGGTCGATGTCATCGGATATCTAGGGCTTGGACATGTACTCACAGCCAATATGACAGGAAATATCGTGCTGCTAGGCATCGCGATTGCCCGTGCTCAGGAATTTGTCGTACTGCGTTCTTTGCTTGCCCTCATCGGGTTTATTGCGGGGAATGCAATCGCGGCACATATGCTTGGAAAGACCAAAACCATAAATGGCTGGTCCCCGCGTGTTACTGCCGTATTCTCCGTTGAAAGCATACTGCTTCTGCTGTTTGCAATCCTTATGATCAGTCCCTTTTCCGAGCCATTATCTTATCTGTTAATTGTACTGCTTGCGGTCGCCATGGGGATGCAAACAACGGCTGCCCGAAGAATTGGTATTGCGGGAATCTCTACAACGGTGCTCACCAATAATCTGGCAGCCGTGATTGAAGATGCTGTAAGCATCCTTCATCGGTTAAAACATGCCAATATCCGCACCTTGGCCAAAGCACTGTCCACTGACGCCTACCTGCGAGCAGGTGCCGTTGTGATCTATCTCGGCGGGGTCATCGTCGCAGCATTGCTTTTCCATCATATGCCTCTAATAGCGGTCTGGATTCCTGTACTGGTCATCGCCGGTGTTACATTTCAAGCAAGATTCGCGTCTTGGGGGAAAGAGCTGGAGCTACATCGTAATCCTGAGTGAGAGGACATCTTGCGATTATGTGCTGCTGAAACACGTTCACAATATTGAACAATTTATTCAAGAATGCATGGCAAGTGCTTCTTGCCTGATCCATTGAACCAATTGTTTTGCCGCTGGCGACAACTGTTCTCCTGCCCGTGTACAGATGGCAATCGTATTCTGTAACTGTACGTTTTGTACATATACACGGGCAAGTTTGCCTTGATTAACGTCCTCTCTTACAACAAGGGATGAGATGAAATTGGCACCATATCCTGCCTTTACTGCACTAATCGTTTCGTTCAATCCGTTGAACTGAAGTGTTATTCGTGGAGAGGGCAGGTTATTGGTCGTACACAAGGCAGCCAGTCGTTCTCTTGTCGCACTGCCTTTCTCACGCATAATGAATGGCTCAGCCATCATTTCGTGCAATGTAATGTTTTGACCTGCATACGGATGATCCGGATGCACCACAAACCACATTTCATCCTCGAATAACTTATCCCAATGCACACCCGGATGACTGACTCCACTTCCTCCGTATATCGCAATCTCGGCTTCATAACGAAGCAACTGGTCAAAAGCCATCTGTGTATTGCTTGTGCTTACGACAAGCTCGACCTCCTCATGTGTCTGCTTAAACGTGGCAATCCAACGCGGTAGCAAAAAATTGGACGGCAGATAAGTCGCGGTAAGGCGAATCAGTCCTTTTTTCCCCTCCCTCATGTCCTCTACAAATTGTTCCACTTCCTGTTCCAGCATGAACAAACGCTCGGCATATTCCATTAATTGTTTTCCTGCATCTGTGAGTACAAGCTTTCGCCCTTCGGAACCGAACAGCCCTATGCCTAGTTCACGCTCAAACTTTTTTACCTGAGAAGATACCGCTGGTTGACTGATATTCAATTCTTCCGCAGCCCGGGTAACTCCGCCGTACCTCACAATGGCGTGAAACAGTCGTAATCCATGCAAGTTCATACATTTTCGCCTCTTCCTTGCTTACTGGAATATTGATCCAGAATTTTAACCATCATATTGTATAACTTATTTATATATTAACATACAAAATATATATTTTATTTATACGTTAACCACCTCTATAGTTGAATTATAAGAAATATTAATTCAGCAACATAGAAAGGAAGATGTGTAATGAGTAAGTATGATTTGAACGATAGCAAGGTTAACCAGCCGGCCTGTTGGAATGAGGTCGATCATTATATCAACAGCCTTCTTATTCCAAACGACAAAGACTTGGAAGCTGCACTTGAAGCCAATGCTGCAGCAGGACTACCGTCACATGATGTCACACCGAATCAAGGAAAGTTCCTTCAGCTATTGCTGAAAATACAGGGGGCCTCGCGCGTACTAGAGATTGGAACTCTAGGTGCATACAGCACCATCTGGATGGCCAGAGCTCTGCCAGACCATGGACGAATCGTTTCGCTGGAGTCAGAACCTAAACATGCGGAAATAGCACAAGCCAATCTGACCCGAGCTGGACTAATGCACAAAGTAGATCTTCGAGTAGGCCCGGCACTAACCTCCCTCCCCGATATAAAGGAAGAGTACCCTGAACCCTTTGATCTGATTTTCATCGATGCTGATAAACCGAGTAATCCGGATTACCTGAGATGGGCTTTACGTCTGACACGACCAGGAAGCTTGATCATCGGAGATAATATTGTCAGGGATGGGGAAGTCATTCACTCCGACAGTGAAGACGCAAGAGTTCAAGGGGTTCGAACCTTTCTCGAATGCATCGGAAATCACCCCCATCTTGAAGCCACGGCACTACAAACTGTAGGCAGTAAAGGATACGATGGATTTGTGATTGCTCGTGTCACAGATACCCCTGCAACAAAATAAACAGTGGTCAATTCTTCCGAAAATCTGCCTTTCCTGTTACACTGGTATCACTGCACAGGCAGACTGGAGGGAGTTACTTGAGAGCTTTACGACAGATTCATGTTGAAATTGGCGGGTGGTCTCGCAATATTCAACTGTTCTTTCTGGCAAGTCTGCTGTATCAGATCGGAAATGGCATGTTCTCGGTTCTTTATAATCTGTACATTCAAGGCTTAGGTTACGATGACACCATGAATGGTCAAATTGTCAGTATCCAATCTCTTGCTACAGCAATTATGTTCATTCCTATTGGATTTAGCGGTGACAAGTTCAGCCGCAAAAAACTGTTGATTATCGGGGCGCTATTCAGCGGTGCTTTTCTAATCGGACGATCCTTCGATTATGCCGCGAGCGGGTTGATTTGGTTTGCTGTATTTTCCGGCCTGTTTGCTGGTGTTTTCCAGGTACTTGCCATTCCTTATCTCGCAGAGAACGTCAAAAAAAGCCAGCGCCTCAAAATGTTCAGTTATTATTCCTCTTTGGTGCTGGCTTCTCAGGTTCTTGGCAGTCTGGGCGGAGGCGTGCTTGCAGACGTGCTTCATTCTGCCGGCATGGCCAAAGTCACCGGATTGCAGACGGTACTATTTATGGGCGGAGCTGCGACACTAGCGGCATTTATTCCGTTGCTTTTTGTAACCGAGAATCAGGAGTCTCGGACAGATCTAAAACCGAAACAGCTTCAGCCTCGCCAACACTCTGTTCGGGGGGCTGAAGCAGAGCTTACTCGTGCTGTGATTACACCATTGCCCATTGATGATGACACACGTATTAAAAAAAGAGATAGCAAGCTGATTGGTCAGTTTATTGTGACACAGTTGCTGATCGGCTTAGGATCAGGGCTCGTTGTGCCTTATCTGAATTTGTATTTTACGAATCGCTTCGCCGTATCGTTAAGCGGCATGAGCATCCTGATTGCACTCGGTCAGATTATGACCATTGTATCCATGCTGATTGGCCCAACGTTAGCTGCCAAAGTTGGCAGTGTACGAGCCGTAGTTATTTTTCAAGTATTATCGCTGCCCTTCCTGTTATTCACAGGTTTTACGAACCTGCTTTTCATTGCATCTGTCAGCTTTTTGTTCAGACAAGCCCTCATGAATGCTGCTAATCCAATTCATTCTGCCATATTAGTGAATCGGATCTCGGATAAACGCCGCGGGATAGCTAACTCTATGATGCAAACTTCGTTTATGATTGGTTGGGCTACGATGGGACCAGTACAGTCATATCTGGTTACTACATATGGAACCTATTGGGGATACGCGATTACGTTCAGCATTACGGGTTGTCTCTACGTCATTTCTTCCCTGATGTACTTCTTTATGTTTAGAGAGCCCAAGCCTTCTGTTGCTGTTCTTGCAGACAGATCCTAATCATATACAACTAAAAAAAGAGTATCCTGTGAATGCTGCAGCATTCACAGGATACTCTCTTTTTTCTGATTATTTCCCCTTGATGACCTACCAGTATTTTGGATTATACATAAGAACGACTATACCCACCGTGACTAACGTTGCTAGAACAACAAAAGTGTAATATCTCGGTTTATTTTCTGGACTTGGAGCTTGTTCATCATAATGATCGGAGTTGCGGCGATAAGACCCCATCCACAGATCGCTCATCATATGGCCAACCACTTTCACTAGACGTTTTATCCAATCCATTATTAATCCCCCTTTCATAATCAATAATATTCCATATTAAGTATAATTAACCTTCTATAATCAAACAAGTCCTTTCACCTTAGGCCTGGTGCTGTCTGCCGTTCCAACTGTGTCAAAATATGAAATGCTTCCTGATTGGTGCGGCCGCACATTTCTTCCTCAGCCTGCAATCCACTACATACCGCCGGGCGGCCCGCCTGACCGAATATACCGCAACGATTATCGTCCGTCAGTTGGATACATCGCACTCCCGCGGGTTTGCCTTCAGGCATGCCGGGAATCGGTGATGATATGGATATGGCAATACAACATGCGGCACATCCCGTCCTGCATTCCATGATATTTCCTCCTTCATTTGCCTCTTATAACACGCTGTTACTTTGAGCGATTTACCCATGTCCATGTTCGTGCTAACCCTTGAGCGATTCTGCGGTTCATATGCTCACTGGTAAAGTACCCTCCATGACTCAGTGGATTCCAACTTGTAGCTGGTCCACCGACGTGAACCTTAATATCCTCCTTCACAGCCGACGCATAAGCCGGATCGATAGGACGTAGCGGATAGCCCAGAATATCGTTGCTTTCATAAAAATTAACCCACTCCCCTTCCAGTCGTGGAAAGTGATGCGTGGCTTGCGGCGCAGGCACCTGAATGGGCCGGCTGAAATGTTCATAGCGCAAACTCCATAGCGGCAGTGTTGTGCCAAAGGAGTAAAAATTGGTCAGCGTATCTCCACGCTCCAAAGCCGAGTTCACATCCACAATTTCCGGCATTCGATTAGATGACGGATACTGCAGATCATAGAAAAAGTTGCTTGCAATGACAGCTCCGAGACTATGGGCGACGACACAAAGCGGCGCTTCTGGCCCATTACGCTGTGCGAGAACGTGCATGGCCTGATGTAGCGTTCGATGCACGGCATCATAATGATGTCCTTGGTTCTCTACGGGCTGATATGCCACCGCATCGGCGAGATAATGAATGACAAAACGGCGTAATGCCTGGTAGTTTAATCCCGGTGAACGAACCAACTGTTGAAACAAAGCCTCTTCTCGCTCCTCGAACACGTCGGCCCAGAAGACGGGTTCAATATCGAGCATCTGTTTCGCGGCGCCTGGCAGCACCATGACACGTTCCATTTCTCTGCTCAAGCAAGCGATCAGCTTGTCAGCGTAGTCTTCTTTTTGCATACCCAGTCCATGAATGACCATCACCGCTACCCGAGTCATGGCTCTCCTCCTTATCATTTGACTAGGAACGCTCCTTGTACACCCACTGTATGAACTGCTTTTTCTCCGTATGACTGACATTCAACTTAAACGCCAAACATGCCCACTTCGACTTATTATCAAAATTTGTAATTACTTGATCACATAACTATTTTATCATGATGCCTATGGAAAATCACACCTGTAAATGCCAAAAGAAGCTGTAGGTTTCACAGCTCCTTTTGACTACAAGCAAATATCAATTTATCCTTTCAGATAAATTTTGAGAACGCCGTTCTGACTTGAAGTGACATCTCCTGTCACCGTTTCAACCCGTTCAACCATATCCTGACCATCCGGGATAATGACAGGCGTAATGAGTGGATAACCCGCATTTTCGATGACGGTTCGGTCAAATTCAAGCAGCTTCTCCCCGGCTCTCACGCGATCACCCGTGTCTACGTACATAGAGAAACCTTCACCTTTAAGTGATACCGTATTAATGCCGACATGAATTAACACTTGAAGTCCGCTCGCATGTTCCAATATAACCGCGTGTTTACTCTTAATCACATGTGCCACTTTTGCATCAAACGGGGCAACCACTTGATTCCCCGAAGGTTCGATTGCGATGCCTGCACCCATTTGTTTCTCAGCAAAAGCCGGGTCAGGAACTTGCTCCAGCGGTACCGCTGTACCCGTCAATGGCGCCATGACTTCGATTGTTTTGGCAGATGCATTTCCAGGCTTCGCTGCACTACGATTACGTTCAGCCATCTCTGTTCCTGCTGCTGTCTCAGTGGATGTGATTCCCGAAGCCGACCCTCCCTTCGCCGTAAGTTGATCTTCTTTTCTCAACTTCGCCCGTCCAAACACAACGGTCAACAGGAACGGAACTACCAGAACGATGGCCATACCGATAAAGAACACGCCCCATTTATCCGGGAAAATGGACAGGAATCCAGGCACACCGCCTACACCGATGGATGTGGCCTGAACATTATTCATCGTAAGCAGTACACCACCAATGGCGGAACCGACCATACCGAAGATAAACGGGTAACGGTAACGAATATTCACACCAAAAATGGCTGGTTCGGTCACACCGAGGAAAGCGGATACGGACGAGGTTGCTGCAAGCCCCCTCATTTTCTTCTCACGTAATACCAGCATCATCGCAAGTGCTGCCGAACCCTGCGCAATATTGGACAAAGCCAGCATTGGCCACAGGAAAGTACCACCTTGGCTACCAATCAGCTGTACGTCTACCGCAAGGAACGTATGGTGCATACCGGTAATAACAAGTAACGCATACAGACCACCATAGATCAAACCACCTAACGCAGCATACGAATCATAGATGTAAATCAAACCGGATGTGATGGCGTTTGCAATTGCAAATGTAACCGGTCCGATAATCGTAAATGCCAGAAAACCGGTAACCAGCAATGTCACAGGAGCTACGACCAGCAATTTAATAGAATCATGCACTCTTTTATTCAGGAAAATTTCCATCTTGGCAAGCAGATAAGCCGATACCAATACAGGTAGAACCTGACCCTGATAACCGATCTTCTCAATCTCCCAGCCAAACAGATTCCAAGTCGGAACCGTGCCTTTGTTCACCGCATCAGCGTAACCATATGCACTCAGCAGATCGGGATGTACCAGAATCAGACCCAGCACAATCCCGAGCAGCGGACTGCCGCCGAATCGGGTCACCGCTGACCAACCGATCAAAGCTGGCAGGAATGTAAACGCAGTGCTTGCTATGGTATTAATGATGGAGGCAAGGTCTTTCCATGCCGGGTACACATCCACTAATGATTTTCCATCAAAGAAGATACCGGGGCCTGTCAAAATGTTGTTAATCCCGAGCAACAGACCCGCGGTAATGATTGCTGGCAAGATCGGAATGAAAATGTCCGAGAGCGTTTTGATCGCACGCTGCAACGGATTCTGCTTTTTGCCCGCGGCTGCCTTCACATCATCTTTGGAAGACCGTTCGCCTCCGGTAATCTGAATCATCTCTTCATAAACTTTATCCACCAGACCTGGTCCGATGACGACCTGGAATTGACCTTGAGAGGAGAACTGCCCCTTCACCAGATCATTCTGATCGAGAAGCTCTGTATCCACTTTGTCCTCATCATATAGAGCAAACCGTAGCCGTGTCACACAGTGTGTCGCCGCTTCAATATTGTCTTTGCCGCCGACGGCCCGGACGATCTCTTCGACCTGTTTTTTATCGATTGCCATAGTGTCACTTCCTATTTATAAAATGGAATTTATTCTGTTACTGCTTGATTAGCCACATATAAGAGGCATACGGACTGAGCGTGATTTGCTGCTTCAGCTCAGGTTTAACTTCGGTATTACTGATAAGCAGCTCAGGTGATTTATCTGCAATATGGTTGTTCCAGACCGCTTCAGGAACTTGAAATGCTGTATCCAGTTTGCGGAAATTTGACACCACAACTAATGTCTCGTTCCCATTGGTTCGTGCGTATGCAAATACCTCCGGGTGCGCATCATCCAACCGTTCGTACAAACCGTCAGTCAGCACATCCACCTCTTTGCGCAGAGCGATTAACTTCCGGTAATGATGATAGATGGAATCCGGGTTGGCCATCTGTTCTTCCACATGAATGGACGGATATCTCTCATCCACCTTGAGCCAAGGTGTTCCGGTTGTGAATCCAGCATTAGCCGTACCGTCCCACTGCATCGGTGTTCGGGAATTATCCCGGGAACGCTCCTTCACAATATGGAAAGCCTCTTCGGCCGTTTTGCCCCGCTCTTCCTGCAACAAACGATACATATTCGTGGACTCAATATCGCGAAACTCGCTAATATCATTCCAAACGGGATTGGGCATACCAATCTCTTCGCCCTGATAGACATAAGGCGTACCTTGTAATCCATGCAGAGTCGTCGCCAGCATTTTGGCACTCTCCACACGGTATTCTCCATCATCTGCGAAACGGGATAACGCACGAGGTTGATCATGGTTGTTCAGGAAAAGCGCATTCCAGCCGCCACCAGCTTGCATTCCGGTCTGCCACTCACTGAACAGTTGCTTCAAGGATTCAAAATCGTATGGCATGAGCTCCCATTTCTGTCCATCCGGATAATCCACCTTCAGGTGATGGAAGTTAAAGGTCATCGAGAACTCTCTTGAAGCCGGATTGGAATAACGAATACAGTGCGCAAGCGTGGTTGAGGACATCTCCCCCACCGTCACCATGTTATAGGGTCCAAATACCTCATCGTACATTTCCGTAATATACTCGTGCACGCGCGGTCCATCCGTGTAATACTTGCGTCCATCGCCTGGCGACACGCTGCCATCATCGTCCGGGAAACGCTGGTCTTTGGAGATGAGGTTAATGACGTCCATCCGGAATCCATCGACTCCCTTTTCCGCCCAGAACTTGATCATGTCGCGTACAGCCTTGCGTACTTCTTCATTCTCCCAGTTCAGGTCTGCCTGCGTTTGATCAAACAACGTTAGAAAATATTGTCCGGTCTGCTCATCATACTGCCACGCTGGCCCACCAAATTTGGATTGCCAGTTGTTCGGTACACCACCGTCCGGCGCGGGGTCTCTCCATATGTAATAATCCCGATAAGGATTATCCTTCGATGAACGAGACTGCTTGAACCATTCATGATCGGTTGAGGAGTGATTCACCACAATGTCAATCATCAGCTTCATGTCACGCGCTTTCAACTCGGCAAGCAATCCATCGAAATCTTCCATCGTTCCATAGTCAGGGTTGATGCGGTAATAGTCTGCTACGTCATACCCATTATCCCGCTGCGGGGATACGTATACGGGCTGCAGCCAAACAATGTCGATCCCCAAGTGCTGCAAATAATCCAGCTTCTCGGTTAACCCCCGGATGTCCCCCGTTCCCGATCCCGTTGTATCATTGAAACTCTTCGGATATACCTGGTATACCGTTGACTTCTTCCACCATGTGGACGGCTCCTTATGTTTTGAACTCATGTTAACGCCTCCAATATGTCGTATTGCTCTTATCTAACCCACCTGTTAACTTCTTCATCTATATTACATAAGTAAACATGTATATACAAGTTGAAACGTAAATATGGTTGTTCTTCTTCTCTCCTACTCATTCCCCATTAATGTTTTGGCTGTAACATTTATTTGAGGAATTCGTCTCGCAAACTCCATGATATGTGTATTACATCGCAAAAAAACCGTCTGTTCCCCTGGATTTATCCCGGTTCTTCAGACGGTTGAAAGATATAGCTTCAATCTATTTCACAGTTAAAGCACCTCGGGTGTTGCTAAAGATTGGCCCTGATTCTCTCGGAGATTCAGCTTCAAAGCAGATCGCGCAGCCTTTTCTTCTGCTTCCAGTTCAGCGGCACTAATCTCACCGGAGAGCACAGCACGCATCCGTTTCTGATCCAGCAGTCCTTCCCATCTGGCAACTACAAATGCCGCTACACAGTTCCCCATCAAGTTCGTGAAAACACGCATCGTATCCATAAAACGGTCTGCTCCAAGCAGCAGAGCCACTGCTGCTACGGGAAAAGCATTCACTGCCGCCGCCGTAGCTGACAGAGCAAGAAACGCTGAGCCGGGAACACCCGCCATGCCTTTCGAGCTTAGCATCAGCACTAACAGAATGGTGATCTCCTGACCCAAGGTCAGATCAATACCAACAGCCTGGGCAACAAAAACCGTCGCTAATGATAGATATATGGAAGCCCCATCCAGATTAAATGAGTATCCCGTAGGTACGACCAGTCCAACGACTGCACGGTCACACCCCGCCTTCGTCAGCTTGTCCATCATACGCGGCATCACAACTTCTGAAGAGCCTGTTCCAATCGCAAGCATCACTTCTGAACGAGTGTATCGGACAAACTGTATAAAGTTCAGCCCTGTAATCCACCAGGCAGCCAGCGCTAATAGCATCAGGAACAACAGGGCAGCACCGTAACAAGCCAATATTAACAATCCAAAAGACGAAAGGGTGGACGCCCCGTACGCCCCTATGGTGTAGGCCATTGCACCAAAAGCGCCTACCGGAGCCAGCTTCATAATATAACCGATCATCCGGAACACGATCCCAAGCAGCTGTTCCACCAGGTTCAGTACATTCTCCTTGGCCTTATTCTCCGTGGCTGCCAAGGCAACCCCGAACAGACAGGCAACAAGCAGCACTTGCAGCAAGGCATTCTGGGCAAACGCATCCACCACACTTGTTGGAATAATGTTCATAATAAAATCAACCGTGTGCGGAAGCTCGGATCCCTTTGTTTTTGCCTCAATTCCGCTGGCGTCAATGCTGGCAGGATCTACATTCATTCCCGCCCCTGGACGAAGCAGATTGGCTGTGCATAAACCAAGCACAAGTGCAACCGTTGTGGCAAGCTCAAACCACAGAATCGCTTTAAGTCCGATTCGACCAACAGACTTCAGATCGCCCATTTTGGCGATACCTGTAACGATGACCATAAAAATCAACGGTGCAATCAGCATCTTGATTAATTTGATAAAGCCTGTACCCAAGGGTTGCAATAGACTTCCTAGATCGGGCCACAGAATACCTACTCCAATACCGATGACTACTGCTGCAATGATCTGAAAAAATAAAGATTTCACAAATGTCATGAACGCTCCCCCGTTTGCAATCGTTTCGGATATCCGGTTGGTTTCCGTGTAACTTTTTATATCATTGCTGACTTTCAAGCTACAATGCCATTTCGTTCATTTTGTGATGGTGACCAATAATTGCCCTCAAAATTGAATACTCAGCACAAAAAAGCGAATGACGCATCATCTTTCTTGACGCATCATTCGCTTTTTATAAATTTTTATGATTATGAAACTGACCTCAAATCAGCTTCCTTTTTACAGGGAAATGGACTCACCAGGTGCCAGCACACGACCCTCTAATCCTTTGGAAGCCAGTTGCTGTACAAAATGCTCTGCATCCTGACGAATCGCAGGGAAGGTATCATAATGAACGGGAATCGTCAGTTTGGCATTAAACCATTCCGCTGCCTGTAGTGCATCTTCAGGCCCCATTGTATAATGTCCACCAATAGGCAGGAAGGCAACATCGATTTGATGCCGATCCCCAATCATCTTCATATCGCCGAAGAGACTTGTATCTCCGGCATGCAGCACCGTTTTACCACCAATATCAATGATAAATCCGGCAGGCAAACCTGCATACATAATCCGTTGCTCTTCTTCCAGCACAATACCGGACGTATGGAACGCCTGAATCATTTTCGCTTTGGCAAACTCCAGATCCACCGTACCGCCCATATTCATGCCGAGGGTATCCAGCCCCTTCCATGACATATATGTAGCCAATTCCACAATCGCCACCACTTTGGCATTATTTGCTTTGGCGATCGGTTCAGCATCCAGAATGTGATCCATGTGTGCATGTGTCAACAGGACTACATCCGTCTTGATGTCCTCTGGTTTGGTTACCGCTAACTCATTGCCACGCAAAAATGGATCAATCACGAGTGATTTATTTTCTGTGCCCAGTTGTACACTGGAGTGTCCGTGGTACGTAATATTCAACAAATCAGATTCCTCCTGACATTGATATAAGTTGTCCTTGATATCTCTGTGTGAACAAAAAAATTCAACTTATATTAAGCTATATTTTTTAATTATTATAATTCAGAACGCTCTGCGAGCGCAAAACTGCATTCCTTGTTACGACGTTCGTCAGCCAGCAATACAGAATAATCACTTTCACACATTGCTTGCGCATTGCTTACTCGCCGCTCTTGCGCTTCTTGCAATACACCCTCGCTTCATAGGGTTGCAATAAAATAGCTCCTTCATCGGTTGAATAACGCCTGCTCACGTTGCCAATCATTAATTTGCAGTCTTCTGCATTCCAGCCTTCTGGCCATATCATCTCTGGCTCGTTTGCACTAAAATTCATCATGATTAACCACTGCTCATCATCCAGTGTACGTGTATATGCATAAATTTCCGGGTCATCTGGCAAAAGCAGTTCATATGCTCCATAAATCAACACCCGATTTTGCTTGCGCAATGTGATTAATTTACGGTAATAATGCAGAATGGAATGTGGGTCCGTCTCCGCATCCGCCACATTGATGTTCTTATAATTGCTGTTCACTTCAATCCAAGGATCACCTGCCGTAAAACCTGCATGCTCGGATTCATCCCATTGCATGGGTGTTCGTGCATTATCCCGACTTTTTAGCCAGATGGCCTCCATCACCTCATGCTTGGATTTCCCTTGGCCAATATAATGATTGTAATAATTTTTTGTTTCGATATCCCGGTATTGGTCAATCTCAGGGAACGATACGTTGGTCATGCCAATCTCTTCCCCCTGATAGATGTACGGTGTGCCTTCCAGCGTTAACATCCAGGTAGCGAGCATCTGTGCAGAACGCACGCGGTATTTCCCGTCATCTCCAAAACGCGACACCGGACGCGGCTGATCATGGTTCCCCATATAATTGGCGTTCCAGCCCCGGCCATGCAGTACCGTCTGCCAACGGCTCATGATTTCTTTTAGCTCCGTGAGCTTCCAAGGTTTATAGTTCCATTTCCCAATGCCCGAAGACCGGGCATCAATGAACATGTGCTCAAACTGGAACACCATGTTTAATTCATCCCGATCCGTACCTACATAAGCTAAAGCCTGCTCGGGCCCAAGTCCTGAAGTTTCTCCGACCGTCATCGGGCCGTACGGCTTTAGAATCATCTGATTCAACTTGCGGAGGATGGAATGGACCTGCTCCAGATTGGAAAACAGCTCATACGCCTGCACGACAGGCAAGTTGTTCGGGTTATGTGCATTTGGCAAGCCATCGGCTTTGGCGATATGGGCTACTGCGTCAAAGCGGAAGCCATCCACCCCTTTTTCCAGCCACCAATGCACCATCTCGTACATTTCTTCAGCCATCTCCGGATTATTCCAGTTCAGATCGGGTTGATGCTCCGAGTATAGATGCATATAATATTCGTTCGTTTCCGGGTCATGCTTCCACACCGAACCCCCGAAATAAGACTCCCAGTTGTTCGGCACCTGCCCGTTTTTACCGGAACGCCAGATGTAATAGTCACGCCTTGCATTGGTTTTGGAAGAACGGGATTCCGCAAACCAGGCATGTTCATCCGAAGTATGATTCAGTACAAGATCCATCATGACTTTGAGTCCGCGCTTATGCGCTTCAGCAAGCAGCCGGTCAAAGTCCTCCATCGTCCCATATTTTCGTAAAATCGCGTAGTAATCTCGGATATCATATCCGTTATCATGACCTGGTGAATCATAGATGGGACACAGCCAGATGACGTCCACGCCGAGTTTTTGCAAATAATCAAGCTTTTCATAAATTCCCTGCAAATCGCCATATCCATCTCCGTCGCTGTCTTTAAAGCTGCTTGGATAAATCTGATATACCACACTTTCCTTCCACCAAACGATAACACCCACCTCGCTTTCTTCTCTTGTGAAGCAATTCACCCGTTAATATGTTTTATCCGAAAAGAAACCCTTATAAACACCTGAACTTAGGTTTTATACAAAAAGACAAAAGGCCCGAAACCGCAATCGCATGGCGCGATCAGCTTCGAGTCTTTCTTGGCGAGCCTATCAGTAAGCGGAAACCGGCAAATCCGATCCAGGCTCCAACCGTATTGAGAATAATATCATCCACATCCAAAGATCCTACACGTGTAATCAGCTGGATCGTTTCCACCAGCAAAAGGATGAGCACAACAATGAACGTCAATCGGAACCAGGAACGATACCTGTGAAAAAGCCACGGAATCCATATGCCCAGCGGAATAAACAAAACAATATTGCCAAACAGATTTTTAATCCTGGCTTCGGTACTGTACCTTTCTCTTTCCAAGAGCAGGGGACGAATCGTCTCGAAAGGCACAAGATTATATTGATAGTTCACCCCCGGTGCTCTGCCACTGAAAAAAAGAAGATTACACATGATGAGCGTATATATAACCGCTAGAAATGTAATGAATGCAAGCACCCGCTTGGAGTAAAGCAACGCTCTTCTGCTCATGCCTATCCTCCCGACCTTGTTATCCGCCAAATGAGCGGTAAGGTCTATTTTAACGGGATGTAGATCTTCATGTCCAGCTGCTCAGGCGTCGATTTCCACACATCGGTCACTTCAAAGTCCGGCCCTTCCCGGCGCTCATACTTGGAAGCAGGCAGCCAGCTGCCGTAGATCATTTTGCGCACCTCCTGCTCTGATCCTTCCGTTGTAAACTCGGCATACAGCCCGCCTGGAATCTCCAGACAGGTATATCCAGGTTCTAAGGAATCACTGCTTCCTGAACTCTCTTCGCCAACGATAAATGAAAATGCCCCATCCTCCTGAAAATGAGCCGCAACACCATACGCCATATCGGGGCGAATCCGCTCTGGAATGTTCATGAACTTCTGTTCACGCCCGAATTCATGATAAAATCCGGGAATCTCCGCATAATGCTGTTCATTGTTTAGATTGGTCTTATAGTCATAACCAATGATTTGAATTGTCTCCAGCGTTATCATACGTGGCGGATTCATATGAAACGCTGTGCCAAGCTGTAAACGATATTCATTAAAATCAATACGTTGCTGCATGAACTCCTCTGTTAAAGCCTCCTGCTCCAGCTTGCGAAACCGTGCCGGTGTGACGCCAAAGTGAGCGTCAAATGCACGGGTAAAGGCTTCCTGCGATTGATAACCATAGCTAAGCGCAATTTCCAGTATATTCTGCGCCGTGTTTCGCAAAGTCGAAGCAGCCTCCGTTAGTCTTCGTCTGCGCAAGTACTCCAGAACAGTAAAACCTGTAATCGCCTGAAACAAACGTTGAAAATGAAATGCTGAAAAACTGGCGGCCGCCGACACTTCCTTCATGTTGAACGGCTCCTGCAGATTTAGCTCCAGATGCTCGATGGCAAGCTGAATACGTGCATAGTGATCCATATGTCCCGTCTCCTATTCATTTTTAAGATATGTATTTTACTTTGGCCTGACTTTACTGGTCTGTTTCTTCAATTAGTATGACTGAAATATTCAACCCTTTTTTGATTCTGAATGCGAACTTATGGTGTTGATAACAAAAATCTCTTGTTCATGTCCGCAGCCCTGCAGTGGACTTCGCCACTGCCAGATGCAGACATCAAACAAGAGAGAATGGAATTCCGTTTGTAAAGCTAATTTAAATGCTAATTTATCCGTTCTGTTTTTTCACTTGAGTCTCCTCTATCCTAACCATTCCAGTGCCCAGACACAGGATGAATGCCCCATATATCGGTTGCATACTCACTTATTGTTCGGTCACTGGAGAAAATGCCTGAATGAGCTGTGTTAAGCACGGCCTTGCGAGTCCAATCCGAAACATCACGATACGCTTGATCAATCGCTGCATGTGCATCAGCGTACGCTGCAAAATCACGTAATACAAAATATTCATCGCCATGTGCAAGCAATGAGTCATAAATATCCCAGAACTCCCCATCCCTATCACAGAATGCTCCCGGATGCACCAATTGCTCCACGACTTCACGAATACGTTCATCCTGATTCACGATTTCGTTAGGCCGATAGTTACCGTTCCGATAATATTCCAGCACTTCGTCGGCACGCAAGCCATAGATGAACATATTCTCTTCACCGACTTGCTCTGCCATCTCCACGTTTGCCCCATCCATCGTACCAATTGTCAGTGCGCCATTCATCATAAATTTCATATTCCCTGTACCGGAGGCTTCTTTCCCCGCTGTCGAGATCTGTTCACTCACATCTGCCGCAGGGATAATTTTCTCGGCAAGCGAGACAGAATAGTTTTCCAGGAAAAAGACCTTCAACCGGTCATTTACCGTTGCATCGCGATTCACGGTATCTGACACCGTATTAATCAGTTTGATAATTTTTTTGGCAAAATAATAACTCGGTGCTGCCTTCGCTCCAAAAATAAACGTGCGCGGCACCATATCAAACGAAGCATCGCTTTTCAACTTGTTATACAGATGCATGACATGCAAAATATTCAGGAGCTGTCTTTTGTACCCATGCAGCCTTTTCACCTGCACGTCAAACACGGAATCAGGGTCTACAGGTATACCCGTATGATCTAGGATATAAGACGCCAGACGATTTTTGTTATCTCGTTTGATCGAACGGAACTGCTCCTGGAACGCGGATTGATCGGCGTAATCAGCCAGGTGCTCCAGTTTGCCAGGTTCCGTGATCCATTCATTGCCGATCGTTTCTGTAATGAGATTCGACAGCTTTGGGTTGGCATGCATTAACCAGCGACGGTGCGTAATGCCATTGGTTTTATTGTTAAAACGTTCAGGGTACAGAGCATAAAACGGCGCCATCTCACGCTCTTTCAAAATCTCTGTATGCAGTGCAGCCACACCATTGACACTATGACTGCCTACGATGGCAAGGTGTGCCATGCGAACTTGATCATTCGCAACAATCGCCATGTGCTCGATACGTTCGTCATCACCCGGATAACGTTCTAGGAGCAACCCGCAAAAACGTTTATTAATCTCTTCAATAATCATATAAATACGTGGCAGCAGCTTGCTGACCATGGATACAGGCCATTTTTCCAACGCTTCGCTTAGTGTCGTGTGATTTGTATAAGATACCGTGCGGGTAGTAATATCCCACGCTTCATCCCAGCCATAACCCTTATCATCCATTAGAATTCGCATAAGTTCAGGAATGACTAACGTAGGATGGGTGTCATTGATATGGAAGCCCACTTTGTCCGGCAGGCGGTCATAAGACAGTCCCAGCTTGCTAAATGTACGCAATGCACTCTGCACTCCTGCGGAACACATAAAGTACTGCTGTTTCAAACGCAGCAACTTGCCCTCGTATTGGGAATCATCCGGGTACAAGAATTCAGAGATCGACTCCACGGAACGGCTGTAATCCAGGTATCCGTAATAGTTCGAAGGGGTGTCCAATGACGTTTCTCGTTTCGGCTCTGCACTCCATAACCGCAATGTGTTGACATGTGACTGGCCATAACCGATAACGGGCACATCATACGGTACGGCAACGACCGATTCAGCATCCTTCGTCACGAAATGGTAATGTCCATCCTGTTCATAGGCCTCAACCCGGCCCCAGAACTGGACCTCCACCTTTTTGTCTGGACGGCGTACTTCCCATTCATTGCCCTTTTCCAGCCAGTTATCAGGCAACTCTACCTGATTGCCATTGATAATTTTTTGCTCAAAAAGACCGTACTTGTAACGGATACCGCATCCATGTCCCGCATAGCCCAGTGAGGCCAAGGAGTCCAGGAAACAGGCAGCAAGCCTTCCCAGCCCCCCATTGCCTAACCCTGCATCTGCTTCCTGTTCCTCAATACACTCCAGTGAAAAGCCAAGTTCCTCTAGACTGTCACGAACCAGTTCCAGCTCATTAACGTTTAGCAGATTGTTGCCGAGCAGGCGACCAATCAGAAACTCCAACGAGAAGTAATACACCTGTTTATCTTGACGCTGCTTGAATCCCTGATTTGAGACTGCCCAGTCCTGACCTACATATTCCCGAATCATACTGCCTAGCACATGGTACACATCTTCCTTGGTAGCTTCTTCAATTGGTTTGCCCAGTTTGCTGACGAGATTTCGTTGAAAGATCGATTTGAACGTTTCTTTGTTGTCAAACAAAAGTAGGTTCCTCCCGGTGAAATCCTGCTGGTGAGGGCGGTTCGTGATTAGCTCGAAAGCATGCGGTTACACCTTATAAAGCAGGACGTTGGAGCCGAGCACCCGTTTCAGTCACGAATCATTCTTTCGATCGCTGTCGTCTCTTCCATTTCCTGATCACCTTTTACAAGGTAGAAATGGAGAGACAAAGGCGAACGCTTCGCTTCTCCAGAATTGATTTCGTTCCCTCCACTGCGTTTGCACCAACATAGCAACTTTGACGGTGGCACTTCATGCGTTCAAAAAGACACGAACCTGAAAACTTACCCGCAGGATTATATTTTTTTATATATACAGTTATGGATGATATCGGACAGATTTTCGCTTTAAATAATAGTACTTTTGGCCAAAATATACGGATTCGACGGAGCACCAATTAACGTCTGCCCACCGGTTAGTTTCACATCTTTATCCAGAATGACGTTCTCCAGCACAGTTCCCTCGCCAATGTAACATTTCTGCATAATGATTGAACCCTTAATTTTGGCTCCCTTAGCCACATGCACACCCCGGAACAGGATGCTGTCCTGAACTTCACCGCCTACGATGCATCCATTGGCAAGCAAGGAATGTTTGACATCCGCTGATTCCAGATATTTGGCGGGTGCTTCGTATTTGATTTTGGTTTGCACGGGATCTTCTTTAAACAGTTGTTCATACTGTCCTGTATTCAGCAGATCCATGCTGTTACGGTAATAGCTGTCAATCGAGTTAATTACGGCATGATATCCTTCATAGGCATAAGCCGCAATCTTCAATCCGCTCGGATTTTTCAGGATGGCGTCACGGAAGAAATGAGTCTCCCCATGTTCAATGCAGCGCTGCACCTGTTTAAGGAAGAGTTCTTTTTCCATGATAAAAATCTCCGTATATATATTCGTATGGTCAGCACATTGGTGAATGTCCACCACATTGCCATCTTCATCATGATCGACTTTGACGCAGGATTCATGCTCAGGTAACAGTTGGTCTACTTTTTTGCAAACCAGTGTGACGTCCGCTCCCTTACGGATATGATACTTATAGACATCCTGAAGATCGGCTTTGGTCACATGCCGGCTGCCTGCATGCACAACGTATTGCCCGGCCCCTCTGTGGAAGAAATCCAGATTGTTGTGAAAATGTTGCAAATCTCCCTGCGACGTGTCCGTCGGGTCGTTCCAATCCGGAGGAAGAATAAACATGCCCCCATGTTTACGATCCAGATCCCACGGCTTACCATCTCCCAGATGGTCCATCAGTGAACGGTATTTGCGGCGAACAAATACGCCTATGCTCTCAATACCCGCATTCATCATGTTAGACAGGACAAAATCAATCAGACGATAACGCCCGGCATAAGGTACCGCGGCTCCGCAGCGAAAGTACGTCAATTCCTTCAATTCTTCCAGTTCATGGTCAAGGTTAATAACTCCAATTAGTGATTTCATGCCGCGCACCATCCTTTGCCAACATTTTGGTCAATCAATTCGCTATTCCATGACGCAACTGTCGTTCCAGTTCTTCCTGATCTACCAGTAAAATATCACTCTCGTCTTCAGGCGCGGGGGCAATCTGAGTACCATCCGGAATAACTAAGCCTTCAGCGATAATAGCCTTATGGATAGACACATTACGGCCAATCTTGACCCGAGGCATAACAACGGAATCGATTACTGCACTGTTCTCTCCCACCTCGGTTCCATAGAACAGGACGGAATGATTCACCTCACCGTGCACGATGCTGCCCTCACTGATAATGCAGTTGCGCACCTTGGCGGCAGGCGATATATATTGAGCTGGCTGGTTCGGGTTACGGGTGAAAATCCGCCAGTTCGGATCATTCAGATTCAGGGGAGTCTCCTCGTCCAGCAAATCCATATTGGATTCCCACAGACTGCGAATGGTTCCAACGTCTTTCCAGTATCCTTGGAACGGGTAAGCCACTAAAGATTTATCATTTTCAAGCAGCAACGGAATGATGTCTTTACCAAAATCGTAGGAGGTGGATGCCTGCTGTTCGTCCTGAATCAGGAAACGTTTCAGCACATCCCATTTGAAGAGATAGATGCCCATGGAAGCAAGCGTGCTTCGGGGCTGAGAAGGCTTTTCTTCGAACTCATAAATGCTGTAGTCTTCATTTGTATTCAAAATGCCAAAGCGGCTCGCTTCTTCCAGCGGCACATCAATCACGGAAATGGTGCAATCGGCATTTTTCTCCTTGTGATACTGGAGCATCTTGTCGTAGTCCATCTTATAGATATGATCACCGGATAGAATCAGCACATGTTCGGGATCAAATTGTTCAATAAAGTTGAGGTTACGGTAAATCGCGTCAGCAGTCCCGCGGTACCAGCTACTTCCGTCTTCCCGTTCATGCGGTGGAAGCACATAAACCCCGCCATTTTTACGATCCAGGTCCCAGTCACTGCCAATACCGATGTAAGAATGCAAGACAAGTGGTTCATATTGGGTCAACACGCCAACGGTATCAATACCCGAATTCGAACAATTGCTGAGCGGAAAATCAATAATGCGGTAGGTACCCCCAAAATAAACAGCGGGTTTTGCCAGTGATTTGGTTAATCCCTTTAATCGTTTACCCTGCCCTCCGGCGAGCAGCATCGCTACAACCTCTTTTTTTGCCATCATTACAGCCTCCTCCACGTGCATTCATTCTGATTCATTTCAGAGCCCATAATCGATATTCTGTTGTGAAAACACGGCTGTCTTGATTAGGAGCATGCTGTACAGATGTGTAACGGAATAAAGACATCATTCATATGTAACCGGACGTCTTTCGTTAGATGATCACTGGAATGTTGGTGCGGATCAAATCAATGACCCTGTTTGAATCGAAGTTCTTTGAAATGCAGATGACGTGACGCTGACGGTGTGTTTTAACGCATGTAAATGGTGTTGGTCTTGCAGAACATGTTGATCTTGTAGAAAAGGACTTGCTTGCATTGTAGACTGTGCAAACGATAGGTAATAAAAGATAAACTTATTACCCATTAAACAGGAATTCGATCGGGGAATCTTGCGGTAACAGCAAATTTGAAAAAAAGTCAGTGCATCGCTGGTTTGAACCTGACGCGCTCCTGTAAATGCCGCTGTTAGTTTAATCTATTCGATAGACACGAATTAAAATCCTCTTGGTAATATTATGGTAAACTCATGCAACTTGATGACCAGGATGGTTTACATGCATCAAAAAAGCCGGATTTCTCCGGCTCTAAAGCTATACTTATCCTATGTTACACTCGATTTCGCCCTCGTAGCTGACATATGCTTTCAGATCATATACCACATTGCTTAATACATACTGCCCCTGATTCACAAAAATTTCAATCAAATTGGGCTCTACAAAGATGTTGAGTTCGCAGTTTCCATGCAGCTCGGGAGTCTGAAACTGAAGATCGTATTGATCCAAGTCTCTAAATACTTCTGCACGATCGGTATGTACTCTTCCATCTTCCAGCCATACTCGATAACCGCCAATGTCCAGAACTTGAAGTTCCCGCAACACAACTTTCAATTGAAATGGCTTGGCGTAATTAATTTGCTCAACAGGGATACGTGTCTTAAAGTGAGTCTCTACCTCAGGATGCACTCGAAAATATATCTGTTCGTCCTCGACCTCGATGACTCGTGGCAAGGCCATCATGCCAATCCACGGCTTCTCACCGGAATTGTCTACAGGTAGCGGCATTCGCATCCAGGCTACCATGACTCGGCGTCCTTCGGCATCCAGATTCGTCTGAGGCGCATACAAGTCCCCACCATAATCGACCATATTCAATTGATCCGGAATGACGATATCGCAGCTTTCTTCTTTGAAGGAAACCAAACTGCACATCGCGTGACTTGTATACAACGGTTCGCTTTGAATTCCTTCCGGGGACATCAGCAGTACAGTCTGCTGGGCTCCACTCGAACGATCTAACAAACTAAAAATATCCGGGCACTCCCACATATACCCTAGCCCTGACTTGGTATAGCTGTTCAAAAATGTCCACTGGAGCAGATCCTCACTTGAATAAAACAAAAGCTTCCCCTGTTGATCTCTCGTCTTCGTGCCCAAAATCATATAATACCGATTCCGGTACTTCCACACTTTTGGATCACGTGTATGCGTGCGATCCCCCAGAACAGAATCGACGATCGGCGGTATGATCTGTTGCTTAGAAGTAATGTTATCAAACGTATAACCATCCTCTGAGATCATCAAAGCCTGACTAGACTCGAATTGATCATTCACAATCACATGAACGTTCTCTTCATTAAGCACATCGTATTTGACAGCGGTATAAAATAAAAATAATTGACCCTGCACTTCGAGTGCCGTTCCAGAAAAACACCCATTCTGGTCATACCCTTTGCTTGGAAATAAAGCGATTGGATGGTGCGTCCATGTGGCCAAATCCGGACTGGTCGCATGCCCCCAATGCATGGTGCCCCACTGCAGGCCATACGGGAAATATTGATAGAATAAGTGATACTCTCCTCGGTAATAGATAAACCCGTTCGGGTCATTCATCCAGTTGCCAGGTGCTTTTACATGTAATTGATCCTGTTTCATCATGGCCTCCATTAACGATATATATAAACCAAACTCTCCATCATAATATGTAACGCCAACATCGTTAACTTTTCCAACAACAGATGTAAGCGTATCCCACAATACATATCTGTTCAAGTCAAAAAAGCCGCTGATCTCAGCGACTCAATTGTAACATTATTTTTTTCTCAATTGTCGATATCGGCGTAGATACGCACGTTTCTCTATAATTTATTTGTATCTGTTCTAGATTATCTTTCGGAAAAGGTTCATCACCTCATCCTTCGACGGTTGATACGGATTACCTGGTGCACAAGCATCTTTCATTGCATTACTTGCAAGCAACTCCACATCCGGGTTCTGTACCCCAAGTTCGGACAGCTTCTCAGGAATCCCCACTTCTTTGGCCAGTTTCCGAATCTCAGTAATGACGTATTCTGCACATTCCTCATCGGTGCGCTCCTTTACATCCATTCCGATCGCTTTAGCGATATGACGGAATTTGTCCGGTACATGTTTGGCATTCATTTCTTCAACATAAGGAAGCAACATCGCGTTGCACACACCATGTGGCAGATCATACACCCCGCCTAATTGATGTGCCATAGCATGAACATATCCGAGACCCGCATTGTTAAAAGCAATACCTCCCAGGAAACATGCGTAAGTCATATACTCTCTCGCTTCCAGATCAGTCCCATCCTTCACTGCTCTTGGCAAATATTCAAAGATCAATTTGACCGCAGCTGCTGCCGTTGCACTTGTAACTGTAAACCCGCCTGGTGTAACCATCGCTTCAACCGCATGGGTTAATGCATCCATGCCCGTTGCAGCAGTCAGACTCGCAGGTTTACTCAGCATAAGCTCAGGATCATTTACCGACAGATCAACTAGACAGTTTCGGTCTACCATCACCATTTTCACTTTTCGCTCCTCATCTGTAATCACGTAGTTCATCGTTACCTCGCTTGATGTGCCAGCTGTTGTATTCACAGCTACCAGCGGGACCGATTTGGTTTTGGATTGATGCAGTCCTTCATATTGACGGATGTGTCCACCGTTTGCAGCAACGATTCCAATCGCTTTTGCAGCATCCTGCGGTGAACCTCCGCCTATCGATATAATGGCGTCACAGCCATGGTTCTGGAATACTTGTAACCCTTCATGCACTTGCCCGCATGTTGGATTGGGCTGTACCTCATCATATACGACATAGTCTAACCCTGATTTCCGCAACGTAGACAATACACGTTCGGCAATACCTGATGCAACCAGTGCCTGATCCGTAACTACCAGTGCCTTACGTATACCCATCTGTCCAATCATTGGAGCTGCATCCTGCAAACACCCTCTACCCATCAAATTCGCGGGTGGGACATAATATGCATGCGTTGCCATCTGAACCAGCCTCCTGTAACCCTGATTTACTACCTTTATTGTAACTGAATCCGTTTCCAGCTATAGTGAAATAAATCACAATCAATTGATGAATGTTACATTGTCCTATACAACTAACCGGATTTTTTTGGTTTCTTTGATCATAAAAAAGACGACCTAGACACCCTCAGGGTCCAAGCCGCCTTAAATTTGATAACTCGTTCGATTACAATGCCTTGTCGTTTACACCATCAAGCCATGCTTCAATATCACCAATAACAGAAGACACACAACCGTCTTCAAATGGTGATTTCAATCCAGCAAGCTCCACCAGACCTGTGAAGGACAGGCTACCACCAGCTTTGCACAATGTCAGATAATCAGCCCATGCTGATTTCATATCTTCATTACTGCGTTTCCAGAACTGGAACGCACAGATTTGAGCCAGCGTGTAGTCAATGTAATAGAACGGTGAAGAGAAGATATGACCTTGTTTATGCCAGAATCCGCCTTGCTCCAGATACGTGTTATCCTTATAGTTGATATGCGGCAGATAGATTTTCTCAATGTTGCGCCAAGCCTGCTTGCGCTCTGCCGGTGTTGCGTCTGGGTTCGCATAAACAAAATGCTGGAATTCATCCACAGCGACACCGTAAGGAATGAACAACAATGCGGAAGACAAATGGTCAAACTTATACTTGTCTGTATCTTCTTTGAAGAACAGTTCCATCCACGGCCAAGTAAAGAACTCCATACTCATCGAATGAATCTCTGCGGACTCAAAAGTAGGCCAGTTATATTCCGGCACTGCAAAATTGCGGCTTTCATACACCTGGAAGGCATGTCCTGCTTCATGGGTCAATACATCAATGTCACCCGACGTACCGTTGAAGTTGGAGAAAATAAACGGCACTTTGTAATCGTTCAGGAACGTACAATATCCTCCGCCTTGTTTGCCTTTTTTGCTCACCAGATCCATTAATTCGTTGTCTGTCATCATCTGGAAGAACACATCTGTTTCTGGTGAAAGTTCTGCGTACATCCGTTTCCCGTTCTCTACGATCCAGTCCGGATCACCTTTGGGTGTTGGATTGCCCGTTTTGAAACTAAAACCCTGATCGTAAAAATAAAGCGTATCGACATCAATCCGGCTGCGCTGACGTTCTCTAAGCTTGGTTGCAACAGGTACGATGTAGTCGCGGACTTGCGCGCGGAAATTAGCGACCATCTCCGCATTATAATCTGTACGGTTCATACGGTCATAACCAAGCTCCACATAGCTTGGATACCCCAGTTTTTTCGCAATCTGTGTACGTACCTTCACCAGTTCATCGTAAATACGATCAAATTCTGCTTCGTGCTCCGCCATAAATGTATACCGGGCTTCTGAAGCACGTTCACGCATCGAGCGATCCGTAGACAGCTCAAACGGATGAAGCTGAGGCAGTGTGCGCTCTTCGCCTTCGAATGGAATTTTGGCAGAAGCAATCAACTGATTGTATTCCGTAGAAAGTTTGTTCTCCTTTTGAAGATCCTCAATGATCTCCGGGCTGAAAGTTTTCAAAGCTTGCTCAGCGAGCTGGAACAGTTGGGTTCCCCACTTTTGCTCTAGTTCTGCACGAAACTTGGAGTTCACCAGCGCACGGTAAAAATCGGTAATATACTCCTGAACAACAGGCTGACTATCATCCAGGAATTCATTCTCTGCCTTATAAAACTCATCATTCGTATCAATGGAATGGCGGATGTAGACCAGCTGTGCCTGTGTTTCGAAATCACTACGTAAAGCATTGATCTTGTCCATGAATTCACTTTGCTCTTCCACTGAAGCCGCCGCTTCGAATCCCTTCAGCAGTTCACCGAAAGAGGTCTTGATGTGTTCCAGATCGGGACGTGTATACGTGTATTCACTAAACTTCATTTATGTACACCCTTTCCTGTTTGGCAAATTTCGGGAAAAACCCGAGAAGCTATCCCCTATTATACAAAAGTGAAGCCTAAAAATCCCAACTTTGCGAAAAATATTTGTCCATCGGTCAAATGCTTTTTTACACAAATATCAAATAAGCCCGCCTCGCATCTGCGAAGCAAGCTTATAGGCTTGTCTTTTTCAATTGTTCCTATGGATGGTTCCACAATTAATGTTTGTCTTCGTCAACAATCTTATAGAACCAGCCCATTCCAATCATACCCACAACCATAATCACAGCCAGAATAATAATATAAGTCATGAATGTACCTCCCTTGCCCGTATATTCATCTCTATCTTAGTGTACACGCGGAATGACCTTTTGAATTAACAGAGTATTGACAAAAATACGAAATCTTTAATTTTAATCAACCAAAAACATCACGTTCACTTTACTTTTTTCCATCCAGCGCCATAGTTATCTCACCGTAGAGCTTGCTTTATACATCTTGTTCGCATCTCCAGTCGTTCCGTTGTATACTATACTTCTGGATTGGATAGATATGGACATAACCGCACTAGACCTACGCAGAAAGGCAGGAACTTCATGTCAACTCGCAATTATATACGTCAATTATCGCTTTCTATTATGCTTGCCCTCATGCTTATCATGTTGTCTGCCTGTGCAGATGGAGAAGCCCATGTAACAGTGAATACAAATGGAACGACCGATCTGGATCTGAATTTGAGCGTGTCGGACTCAGCTCTTGGCAAAATTGGACAAGACAATCTAATGCCCTTGCTAGCTGAAGCATTGGAACGGAATAACTTTAAGACAGAAGTGACCAAACAGGCGGACCAGAACGTGTTGAAAGCAACGACCCATTATGAAAAAAGCAACATGACCGGATTCGATTCCTCGAAGCTGCCGCCAGGAATTCATATCGAACAATCCAAGACATCAGGTTTTTTCACATCCCAACTGCATATCCTTGCCGAAGCTGACCTTATGGAATCGATGCCAGATGGGGATATTAAAGATAGGATCAACAGCGTTCCGGGTTTTCTCAAACGGCTTTTGTTAAAAGATGTGAATTTTGATTTTAAACTTTCTCTGCCAATTAAAGCCCAGGATTCCAATGCCGATCAGGTAGAGGATGGGGGTAAAACGCTGATCTGGAACGTTTCTCCCTTGCAAAAGAATAAACTGGATTTGACGGTACAAATTCCAAATATCCGGAATATCCTGTTGGTCGCCATCGCCAGCCTTGTACTGATTCTGTCCCTGCTCATCTGGTTCTTCATGCGGCGCAGACGGGCAAGACGACAGCAAAATTCGTTTGTAAATCGTGAAAATTGATGACTCCTGCCGGGCAATGAGATTTGTGACTTGCCAAACGGTGTTATGGATAGTAGAATACATCCGTACTGTAAGAACGGTTAACGATGATTAAAGCAAAAACTAAAGAGGTGAACAAGTTTCATGAATATCCGGGAATGCGCCCTGCCTGGTATCGGGGTGAAGTACCAGTTTCATACAAAAGGTGGTAATCAGTTAGTTATCATCAAGCACGAGGACGGACGCCGTGAGTTATTTTCGGTGAACCCGCAGGATAATGAAGAGCTCACACTGATTGCAGAATTGGAAGATGATGAATGTGTAACGCTCTCAGGATTAATCGGAGGATGGTCCTGAGTTGTCTCTGGGTATGGAGAATCACAAAAAAATCCGCTTTAAACCCTCAAAAAACCTGTACTCCATTGGAGATACAGGTTTTTTGAGGTTTATCATTCCTTGCTCACCATTTATCTGTTCCCGGGATACACATTATTATTTGCAACGGGTTATTACCTTTACGTTTCCCATACGACTGTCACTACCAAATACTACTGTTTAATTCGCCCGCTGGGAATGAATATAAGGTACCCATGTGTTCAGTACCCGGATAATTTCTGCAGAGTGGAAAGGTTTGCTTATGAAGTCTTGCATTCCACATTGCAAACACGCTTCCCGATCTCGTTCCCCTGCAAAGGCTGTTATCGCAGCGATCACAGGGATTTCCGGATGCATTTTCCTAATCTCACAAGTCGCTTCAATCCCATCCATCACAGGCATTTGAATATCCATGAAAATCAGATCGTAAGGGGTAGTTGCAAGCAAATTTATAGCTTGTTCTCCATTTCCCACGACATCGCACACACCGCCAAATTTGCGAAGCATCTCCTCCAGAAGATGGCTATTCACAGCCTGATCCTCAGCGATCAATATCCGAATGCCTTGTGCAAGACGGTTACGTTCCGGCAGTTCTACCGTGACAGCAACCTTGCCTTCTTCGGACATCATTTCTTCTCTCCACTTGTCCAGCACAATGGTAAACCGGAATTCCGCTCCCTGCCCAATCTCACTTTGAACTCCGATAGCTCCGCCCATCAGCTCAACTAATTTCTTGCTAATGGCAAGTCCCAAACCTGTTCCTCCAAATTTCCGATTAATCGATGGGTCCAACTGGGAGAAGGATTGAAATAATTGATGCTGTTTATCAAATGCAATGCCAATGCCTGTATCTTTGACTTTAAACGAAAGCATCAGCTGTTCTGAACCATACTCTTGCGAAGAATCCATCTCCGCGATGATCGTGACGCTTCCTTTTTCGGTAAACTTAACAGCATTACCTACCAAATTAATCAGAATTTGGCGAATTCTCGTCTCATCTCCGCATACACGTTCGGGAATATGATCCGATATTTCACTATAAAGTTCAATATTTTTTTCTGAGGCTTTAATGGAGAACAGCTCCATTACACTGCCTAGTATGTCCCGAATATCTACTGGCCCCTGTTCCAGATCCATTTTGCCTGCTTCGATTTTACTGAAATCCAGTATTTCATTCAAAATATAGAGTAGTGACTCCCCGCTATCTATCATGATCTCGGCAAATCCCTGTTGCTCCTCATTCAGCTCCGTTTCCATCAAGAGATGTGCCATTCCTATAATCCCGTTTAGTGGTGTGCGAAGCTCGTGGCTCATAATAGCGAGAAACTCAGATTTCGCACGGTCGGCATGCTCTGCTATTTCCTTGGCACGAATGATTTCTTTTACCGAAGTCATATCACGGAAGACCAGCACAGCACCGCGTGTTTTCCCTTGATCCATGATCGGCTTCAGTTGGAACTCCGCAAGAAAACTCGATCCATCCTGACGCCAAAAAACCGATTCTGTTCGAGACAAGGCCCTTCCTTCACGCACAGCCTGCAAAATAGGTGTGCCGTTCGTCGGATATGGAATGCCTTCGCTCTGCATCTGTATCATCATTTTTTCCAAAGGTTTACCGTTCATCTCACTCGGGCAGATATTCATCATCTCCGCCGCTGCAGGATTGGCAAAATTCACGTTTCCATCGAGATCGAGCCCAATCACACCTTCGGACATCCCATTTAAGATCAGTGCCCTTTCATAACTTAAATTTTCAATCTCTTCGACGTAACGTTTGGCTGCTGTAACATCACTCGTAATGCCATAGACACCAACCACTCTGTTTTCTAGTAAAATAGGAACATTGATCACACTTGTCTCAATTCGTTGTCCATCCTTATGAATCAGACCAATCTCATAACGCTGCGCTACACCCTTTACCGATTCTTCAAAATGATAGCGTGTCTTCTCCAGATCTACCGGATCAATGAGATGGTCAAAAGATCGACTTAACAGTTCATCCTTACTATGTCCTGTTAATTGTTCCTGCCCTATATTCGCTTTCAGCAAGTTTCCGTCCAAATCTAACGAAGCTACTCCTAGAGGGTTGCAGTCGAACAAAGACTTGTACTCCTGTAAACTTAACTGTTGCTGTTTGCTTTCTGTAATATCACGTGTGACCGCAACCATCTCTAGCAGATTTCCCGACTCATCACAAACATAATGGGTCAGCGTGTCCGCCCATACAATGGTACCATCTTTGTGAACTAGACGATAACTAATCCGCTCCGGAGTGAGCCCGATCATCTGACCGCGGATATAAGCCTGCACCGTCGGGATATCCTCCGGATGAATACAGAACATTCCTGAACGTCCGAGCATTTCTTCAGGCTCATAACCGAGCATTTTTCTGCTGGCATGTGATACATATTTGAACGTGCGTTCGGCATCCGCTTCGTGAATCGCAATCAAATCCATGGACGATTCAGCCAGGATGCGCGAAATGCGACTACTTTCTTCCAGTTGCTGACGCTGTTCAAGGAGTGTTGCTTCCGCCTCTTTTTGCTTCGAAATATCTGCAGCTTGTACTAATAAATATAAAGGCTCTCCGCTTACCTCGTCCCGGACAATGCAAGCTCTGATTGTTGCCCATAGCAACGTACCATCTTTTCGTTTCAGGCGCACCTCTGTTTCGTACATCGGCTGTTCACCGTTGGTCATTTCCCAGAAATTACGGCGAAACTCTTCGTACCTGAGGTCCTCTTCATAAATCATATGTACAACGGAAGTATGCAACAGTTCCTCCTCCGTTGATCCAAGCATCTCGCAAAAAGCTGGATTCAACTGCACCCATAGTCCATTAACATGAGAAGCGACAGCAATGCCGATTGGCGCGTGTGTGTATAATTGTTCGAACAGAGACCGGCTCTGTGTGATGGAGTTCGACACTACATATCCTCCCTTACTGAGAATGTAAATGTTGCTATAGTTAGAGTGTAACACGTGCCTTCAATGAAAAGACAACATGTAACTTTACTGAGAATGTGAATGTTATCCGTATGAACGGATCGACCTGAACATAACTATATCTTATAGAGTAGTACCCCAAATACCACGATAGTTAAACGAAACAAAAGCAAAAAAATATGACAACAATCGACTTGTTAGAATCTACAGCTTTTCAGCATAGCCGATGTCATGAAAGAACGGAGGTTACTGCCCATGATTATTGTTGCGAATCAACCGATTCAACTGTCGCCCTCCGAATGGTCTGCATTTGAATGGTACTGGTTACAGCAGCTCCAAAACCGTCCCATTCGATATGTGTACCAGTCCATGGATCATCTTCACTTTGAATGGGACTTAAGGGAATCCCTTGTTGACGCAGCCGAAGGATTGAACCGAAGCGGTGTAAGCTTTGCCTCATTCGAAGACTCCAGGTGTAACCCTGCCTTTTGGAATCGAAATGCACAGGGCGGTTTCGAGCTAAGGCCGGATGTAACACCCGCAGACGGCATCCGAGATATATGGAGAAACGGGCGCTTATATGCTTTCGAGTGTGCAACCGCTACCGTTATCGTACTCTATGGAGGCGTACTTGGAAGCATACGTGAGGATGCCTTTAATTCGTTATTCCGTAACCTGCTGCTTTTTGATTGGCATTACGACAGTGATCTGCGTTTGACAGAAAAGAATGGCAAGGAATTGGCTCTGCCTGGAGATGTGCTTTATTTCAAAAATCCAGATGTGTCACCCGAAACCCCTGAATGGCAAGGCGAAAACACCATTATGCTGAGGGAAAATTTGTACTACGGACACGGTATTGGCATTGCAAGCGGTCAGGAAATTATCCGAACCTTGAATCATTTTCGTTTTCCCGGCAGCATGACCTCGGCCTATTTAATGGATATGGTCATATATCCAGACTTTCTTTATTTATCCCGCTATGCCAAAAATGCTGCCGGCAGCAACCCGGACGTAACCACACCCGTGTTACCTGGACAAATGTATGTTCGAGTGGGCGGCAGCCGCTATTTGCGTACTTGAATGTCTCATGATGCAATCAGTCACGGGTCACTAGAAATAGAATAACCTATACATTGCAAGAAGCCCAATCAAAAGCAGCGATGGCGCTGACTTGAAATTGGGCTTCTTGCAATATGTTATATATGGAATCAACGCCTGAATCACCAACCGTTTTGAGCAAGCCAACGTAGCTTAGTGTGACTTTAACAAAAAAATTATCAGTTCGGTGGATCAAGCTGAACCACAACTTGCTTGCCGCTAACCTGAACTCCTGTCGTTTTAGTGCCGTGCTCTTTCAACGCTTTGCACAGTTCTTCTGCCCAAGCTTTGCCTGCCTCTCCCTCTTTGGCTCCATGCACTTGAATGACCAATTTCACGGAGTCACCTTTTTTCAGAATACGCTCTGCTTGTGACTGCTTCACATCCCGGTCATGATCCTCCATTTGCAGATGCAGCCGAATTTCCTTTACTTTGCGTTTATCCGGAGATTTGTCTGCCTTTTTCTTCGCCTGCTGTGCTTCTTCACGGGCAGCGCCCGCACCAATCAGTTTGCACGGAGGCGGGCTGGTCATAAGCGACAAACACACCAAGTCTACCTTATGCTGTTTGGCCAGTGCCAGTGCTTCCCGCGTTGACATGATGCCCAGGTCTTCTCCATTCAGACCGGTAAGTTGCACTTCGTTCGCTTTGATCTTTTCATTTTTAATGATCTGAGCCATGCATCTTCCTCCTTGACATGAAAAGCCTGTCCTGATCACTGAAGATCAGAGCAGGCTTAAATAATAAACTACATTTTGTAAAACTTTATAAACGTTAAAAACGTTACCTACGTTGCGTTAAGATTAACGATCTGGCATTGCAATGAGTTCTCGCAATGTCATATCGTGCCCCGTATTACAACGAGTTAAATGCTTCAGTCAGAACAGGTACGATCTGCGATTTGCGGGATACAACGCCTTTAAGCAATGCTTTGTTGTCTGTCAGCGTTACGTTGTACGCTTTTTCAACCGCTTGAGTGGATGCACCATAAGCCAGCCCAACCGAGTCATTGTTCAAGATATCCGTCACGACAAACAAGAACAGGTCAAGTCCTTTGCTAGAGATAATCGCTTCAATCGCCGCTTCAAGCTCAGGCTGTTTTACCAGTACATCATTAACGTCAACTGCATTTACTTGGGCGATTTCAACTTTCGCTGTACCCATAGCAAACTCTTTTGCATCCAGAGAGATCAGCTCAGCGATTGTTTTCTGACTCAAGTCTGCACCAGCTTTCAACATGTCCAGACCATAGCTATCGGCATCCACACCAGCAATAGCAGCCAGTTCACGTGCTGCAGCTACGTCTTGCTCTGTGCAAGTTGGAGATTTGAACAACAAGGAATCCGAGATAATCGCGGACAGCATCAGACCTGCGATCGGCGCGCTGATTTCAATGCCGTTCTCTTTGTACATTTTGTTCAAAATCGTTGCGGTACAGCCTACAGGCTCCGCACGGAAATACAAAGGCTGGCTTGTCTCAAAATTAGCAATACGGTGATGGTCAATTACTTCAACAACGGTTACGTCTTCAATATCGCTTACACTTTGCTGACGCTCGTTGTGATCCACCAGAATGACTTTGTTTACTTCATTCGCCGCCGTTTTGATCAGACGCGGTGCTTCAACTTTGAATCGATCCAGTGCAAACTGTGTTTCGCCATTCACTTCACCCAGGCGTACCGCTTCCACTTCCTGTCCCAATTTGCTTTTCAGGTCTGCATAAGCGATGGCTGAACAGATCGTGTCTGTATCCGGGTTTTTGTGGCCGAAAATTAGTACTTTTTCCATATTCATAGCCCTCCGTCAATTCGAGTTTAAGTTAAACTTATCCTTGTTTGAATCATACCTTACTGATTATAGCGCTTATACGTCTTAATTCCAATCCCTTTACAGCGAATTAATCAGAGCTTATGCCAAAGGCCTGTTTCGCTAGTGGCAAACGCAGGGAAGCAAGAACGACGCGCTCGTTCTCAGCCGGCATCCATGCCTGTTCTAATTTGCAGGTGTATTCGCTACATTTGTAATCAGATGTCCGTCCAGCTTGTCACCTTTACACAGAGCTTGCACGAGCTCCCGGCCTGATTCCGGGGTCATTTTACCGTACCAGTCTCCTTGCGGATACACAATCGTTACACATCCATCATCACAACGGCCATTACATTTGGTACGTGTTGTATGAATGAATCCTCCAGCCTGTTGTTTCGCAATTTCGTCCCGCACCGCCTGAGTGACTTCTTCTCCATCATTACGCATACATGTTCCGCCATTACAGAGTAAAATATGGTGCTGCAGTTGATCCAGATTATAGATAGCCAAACTCGCTTCATTCCTCTCACATCAATAGGATATGTATCTTTTTATGATTGCATAGTATAACGTTACAACTCTATAAATTAGCACATCTATCCAGGTTTGTGCAACGATAACGGTAAACTAAAGCTCCGGGCCGAACGTCTTCAATCCTTTTTTCACAAAGAATGTCTCCAAACTACCTGCTTCGTTAATCTCCAGCAAATTCAACTGAGCGCCATAAGCACATCCACCGTCTATACCGATCTTGTCTCCCCGCGGGTCCATCCAGATTCCGGGCTCATCCTGCAAATATTGCACAGGGGTATGTCCAAACACGACAATGTCCTGAAGTGCTGTAGGTCTGCTGTAAAAAGGTTCGCGAATCCAGATAAAATCCCGTTCGGACTGGTTCCTCCAGTCGGGAACATCCGGGTTAATCCCAGCGTGTACGAAAATATATCCTGGCACTTCATACGACAGTGGCAGCTCGTCCAGGAAACGCAGATGATGCATGTAATGAGAGCGCATCCATTGTTTGTCCTGAGCATACGCACGCCAGTCCATCTGATCACCATCATACGCAATGTCCAGATAACTCGCCAGCGTCTGTAATCCGCCATTGCGAATCCAATGTAAATCGTACTCCTCTACGTCATGAGTCAAAGCCTTCACCATCATGGCATCATGATTTCCCTTGAGAACAACGATTTGGTGCTCTTGTCTTAGATTTATAATCTGCTCAATGACCTGTTTACTTTTAGGGCCTCGGTCTACGTAATCCCCCAGCAAAATCAACTCATCCTGCGACGGGTCGTAATGAACCTGTTTTAACAGTGCATTAAACTCATCGTAACAACCGTGAATGTCACTGATGACACATCTGCGCAAGTGAATCTCCTCTCTTTCAGGGTGAGTCCAAAATACAGACCGGAACCCTGTCTGCTGCAACACAACTGCAGCCAAGTTTAGCAAGGTTCCAGTCCTATCCAGACTTATATTCCCGATCCTGTAGGTATAATCCTGCTTTAGTTCTGATTCAGACCGAAAGCTTCTGCAATCAGACGGAAGGAACGCAGACGTGCCTCGAACGAATGGATGGCAGACGCAATAATCACTTCATCGGCTTCATGACGTTCAACCATCGCAATAATTTTGTCCTTCACCTGATCTGGCGTGCCGATGATGGAGAAGGAGCGGCGCTGACGAATCTGTTCCAGCTCCATCGCTGTATATGGGTAGTTATTCACCGTTTCCAGAGAAGGAAAAGACTTCTGTTCCAGTCCGCGTCCAAGTCGCAGGAAAAATAACTCATTGCTGCGAGCCAGCTCAGCGGCTTCTTCTTCCGTATCCGCACAGAAAGCGGAGACCGCAATCATGGAGTGAGGTTTGTCGTTTAGGATAGAAGGTTTAAAGTGGCGACGATAATGTTTCATCGCTTCCTCACCGCCTGGTGTTCCGAAAAACTGTGCAAATGCATACGCAGTCCCTTGCGCCGCGGCGATCCTTGCTCCTTCCGAGCTGGACCCCAAGAGCCAAACTTCGGGTACCGTTGGAACGGAAGGCCCCGCTACAAGTGAAGCAAAACGATGATCTTCAGGCAACTGCTCGTGGAAGTAACCACCAAGATCGGCAATTTGCTGCGGGAAAAACTGTACATTGGATGATTTGCCCTCGTTCAATGCTCTGCTGGCAATAGGCATTCCTCCTGGCGCACGCCCAATGCCGAGATCGATACGTCCAGGGTGTAAAGCTTCAAGCAAACGGAAGTTTTCCGCCACTTTATACGCGCTGTAATGCGGCAGCATAACGCCTCCTGATCCTACTCGAATGCGCTCCGTATGGGCAGCCACATGGCCAATCATGATCTCCGGGCTTGAAAAGGACAGTGCTCCTCCGCCATGATGCTCAGACATCCAAAACCGGGAATATCCCAATTGCTCGGCATGTTTCGCTAATGTTACAGCCTCCTGCAAGGCATCATGCACATGGCGACCCTCACTAATGTGTCCATGCTCCAATACACTCAGTTTCATATATATTCATTCCTCTCGTCTGTGAAGTGATGAAATAAAGGTGCTTTTTCCCTTTAGCTTACTCTTCCATTGTAACATTAAAAATTACAGTTTCAAACTTTACATTACCTTCAACTCTTTTTTCCTCCCCTGACGTTCTGGAGAAGAAAATAAAAAACGCAGCCAGTTTTTATGCTGGCTGCGTTACAGGACGTTATCTCGACCTACCTTAATAATCTACCTTTACTTGTCTAGCTTACTTACATGACACTCCATTACTCAACCCACTAGAATTAAGGTGCTCGTTTGGGCAACAGCTTCACGTATTCATCAGACAACTTCATCAAGCTGAGCACATGTTCGTAATCGGAACGGTACGGTTCCAGATTCGTTACCGGTTCATACGTTTTGAGCGAATATGCCGTTCCATCGTCAAAGCCCGCACCAGGAATGAACATGATGTCATTATTCACAAATGAACCTGTCGGCAGGTAATAACGAATACCGAATGCATTGTGATCCATATTGAGCAAGTCATGCCCAAACGCTGTGAACTTCTCCTGCGCAAGTGATACGCCCATCAGATTCATGACCGTAGGCAGAATATCCAGTTGACCACCCGGTTGTTCAATCACTTGCCCTTTCGTTTGTTTCGGCGTATGAATCATCAGCGGAATGTTGAATCGGCTTACTTTTCCATCGTACGGGATATTCAGGTTTTCCTGAATCTGCTGTGTAATTTCCGGTTCCTCTGGTAATCCAAAGTGATCTCCATAGAGCACAAGCGTTGTATTATCCCACAAACCGTTGGCCTTCAATTCGTTAATCAATTGACCCACCGCGTAGTCGGTATAATTGATTGCTTGCAAGTAATCATGCAACAGTTTGTTTGTAATCGTCGCCGGAATTTCAATTCGTGCACGATCAACTGGCACAGTAAACGGCGAATGGCTTGACGCTGTGATGAACTGAGCATAGAACGGCTGTTTTGCAGCCTGATGCGCAGTCATTTTTTCCACACCCACCCGATACAATTCTTCGTCCGATGGCCCAAAATCGTTAAATTTGTCATTCGTAAAGCTCGGTTTATCGAAGTATCTTGTAAAACCCAGGGCAGGATACATCTTGTTGCGGTTCCAAAAGGTCACGTCATTGACGTGGAATGTCTCGGACTCATACCCTTCTTTCGCCAGCAGTTTGGGCAGGCTTGGAAGTTCACGGTCACTATACCCGGCTGACATCGGTACGACTCCTGTAGGATAAATGGACGTATTCGACATAAACTCCGCATCCGACGTATTTCCTTGGCCGATCTGTTGGAAGAAATGAGAGAAATAATAGCTTTCTTTCGCAAGATTATTTAGGACTGGCGTTAATTCTTGCCCGTTTAGCGAAGCGTTAATCGGAAAATTTTGAAAGGATTCCAATTGAAGCACAATCAAGTTACTGCCTTTTGCTTGACCAAAATATTTGGCCTTCACCGCTGCACCGTTATCCGTTTTGTTCTGGTATGGATATTGGCTCACCAAAGCATTAATTTTGGCAATCGTTTCGTTAATATTGCCATTGGCAATCGCCTCATTTTCCTTGCTCGTCAGAATTGCTGAGGACACCTGGTAGTTCAGGAAACCGAGATTTTCAGCCCGTACCAGTTCGTTATCAATCGTTTCCCCCTTGACGATAAAGCTGCCCGACAAAACGATACAGAACGCCGCTGTAAGTGCAACGCCCAGTTTGCCCCAGTAGCGTCTGCGACTTTTTCCAAATGTCAGGTTGCTCTCCTGATAACTGCTGCGATACGCTCCCTTGCTGCGTCTGCGTCTGATCAACCAGACCGGTATAGCCAGAATAATATCGGCAAAAAACATAAAGTGTAACGGCCGAACCAGCGGCCCGATACTTCCTCTGACCTGGGCAACCTGCCCCAGTTCACTCAATGCGGTGTACGTGGGAACTGAACTGAAGTGTGCATTATATAGCGTAGCTGCAAACAAAATCAGGGAAAACAGAACGTTAAACGCCCCATATACCGTTCGTTTCCAGCTCAGCGGCACAATGAGATCCAGCAAGCATACAATGGTGAGCGCAGCGAGTGCATCGGTTAACATTCCCACGCCCGATAACCCATTAAAAAAGAAAAAACGCAGAAGCGATAATTTCAGCAACATTAAAATAAACAAGACGGCAAATAAGACCCGTGATGTTGACTGCCTGCTTTGATTTGTCGATGTAAACATGGTCGTTTTCAACCCTTATCTGAAATTTTACGTTCATTTTACAAAACGCATATTTCAGTATAACAGTTTTCGTGTTTCTGTTCCATTGAGGTTATAGCGGACTTAGGCGATCGTGGATATATCCTCATTCTGCATGCTTTGATTGTTGCGCGATGCTTGAATGACTGCCTGTGCTGCTGCAACTCGAACCCATGGAATCTGCTCGGGTCTGCAACATACAGCCACTGACTTGATATTATGGAGAAACGCAATGGACGCCGTATCTTGGATATGTTCACCGGTTATGGATGTTTTCAGATGTGGTTTGCGAATTCTCCCTTGCGTTGCCGCCATCTCCACTAAACGGCCTACCCTTTCTATATCAAAAGTATGAGAAGAATTACATTCGATCTGAACAGTCTCTCCGACAACCTGCTCTCGCCCCGCTATTTCCTCACGCGTGTTGCCATAGATAGATTGTGTCAGAATATCTGCATCAAACGAGATAAAGTCCGCATAACGAGCGATTTGTGCTGCTGTCCATGCAACTTTGGGTGAGGTGACTGCTGCCCCTAATTTATATACACAATGACGACGCTCTTCACCAAGTACCTGATTCGCCACATGATCCACCAATGCCCTCATTTTTTGAATTTCATGTACATGCTCCACATGCGGAATCATGATTTCCGGACGAACCCATAGCCCTTTACGGATACTTTTAACCGCTGCCCGGAAAATAGCCTCCAGCTGCATTTCATGAATCTGGGATAAAACCAGTTCCCAATCATTACTTTGCTGCTCCAGCACATTTACATCCGGGAACAACTCTTGTAGCGGAAAATTAAATAGTTGAATGTTCACCGGTCGTCCGTCCATCACTTCAAAAAGACACTCCATATCAGACTGCTGCATTGGCAGCAATCGTTCCAAACCGCGCCTGCGTTCTGCTTCCGTATCCGCCAACACCATCTTCTGCATATAAGGCTTTCTTGACGGAGACAACAGCATGGTCTCGGTTACACATAACCCGATTCCCTCTGCTTCCCATGCTTGCGCATGCCTAGCCTCTGATACATGTTCCACCTTGGCGAGAATAGATAACTCTTTGATGTCATCAGCCCATTCCAGCAAAATTTTCAGTTCGGGCAGCTCCTGTTGCACACACGTTGTTACATCTTCTGATCTTATTCGGAGGAGAGCTTCCTCTTTTGAAACCAGCCCCTCATGTACGAAATGGACTGCGTTTCTGATCATAGCCAATGAACTTAATCTCGCAGGTTGCACATGTTGTATACAGATCGAGTCCGACTTCACCACATAGGAAAGTTCCAGCACTGCCCCTACGCGTCTCTCTAACTCCGTACAGATCATCTCAAGCTCTGTATAGCGCTTGGAGTTATTTCTTTTTAAATAGGAGAGTGCATGCACCATACCAGACTTGCTCCTTGATGGAAGATAATCCCCTATCATGCCTCTTTCACCGGTTGCAGGATTACGAGTGTAGACTTTCCCTGTACCTTTGTAATCAGCGTAATTGCCTTGTACCATGGCCTGTATAAGCACAGCTGACCCGTTTACTGCTCCGTTTGTTGCTTCTTCCTTTGCCTGATCTTCAAGGCGATTATCTCTTTGATTCATCTTGTCAGCAGTACAAAACACCGCTTGAACGGATGCTTGAAGTTGAGAAAATACATCCTGTGGAAAAGGGCCTCCGCTGATCGCCTGAATCAAACCCTTCCTCTCTTCTATCAATGATTCAAGCTCCGCTTCTCCAGAAAAATAAGGCTCTGAATCTGAAGGCTTCGCTAATGTCATCTTATAAGGAATGCCATGAACCATGTGCCCGTACTGCTGAAGTACGGCCAGATAACATTGAAGCGCATAAAAACGATTGCCTGTCTGGTGAGCGAGACCTTCGACGGTTTCATCATTCAGACCCACATAAGATATAGCGTATTTTTCTAATGCCGAAGAAGAATAAGCTTCATCTGATCGCACATCAAGCAGGAGTGGATGGTTTGGACCACCAAAAGATGTGCCTGTTTGTTGCTCCATATGACGGATGGCACTACCCAGCTCTTCCATCATTTCATCGGAAAGTTGACCAAGACGGGTAGAACATGCGCGGCAGCCATCCGTCGTGACGACCATTCCCGCTGGATCAGACCATCCAGCTTGTATTAGTTGTGCGAGACCAGCCCCCATGCTGCGCGTCATCCCTGTTAAGTCTGCCCCACTTTCTTCCAACAACATTACCCGTTTAGTCATTGCAGCTCTCCCATCTGCCGTCCATGGCTGTGATCGATTTAGCAGCGTCCTTAAACCTTAAGCAGCGCTGCCTTCACTCTAATGTTATGATGCGGGAGCATCTTCAAAGACTACAGGTTCAACATTTTGTAAACGTTATTCTTTTTTTGTATTAAAATCGATCCCGTTTCAAAGCAAAAACTCCCCCAGCATGAGCTGAAGGAGCCTTTATTGCGTACATTTTGCATAACGACTACTACCCTATAAACCTCAAAATATCGTCGATTTTCTTCCCATGTGAGATCACACCGTAGTTCATCCACGTCAAAAAGTCTACCTCATAAACATTACCGCTCTTCACGGCAGGGAGCTGCTTCCACTCCGTTCTGTCCAGCAATTGTCTTTCTTCTCCGGAGCTTAAAGAGTCACGAGTATCAAAAGTAATCAGTAGATGATCCGCACCAAGCTGACATAATTGCTCTAACGTAATGCTGACTCTGCGCTCACACTGTGTCCACTGTTGCACATGTTCATCCGGGTTAAGACCAAGATCTCTATAGATGACCGGGCCTACATAACCACATTGATCACCGTAAAGTGTAATTTCCAAAGCTGAAACACGGAGAAAAGCAACCGATTCTTTGCGTATACGTCCTTGAAGATGTCTTTTGGCTTCAGTCGCTTTGTCTTCATACATATCAATAACTTCCTGTACGCGATTGGTTTTGCCAAGCACGTCTGCTGCCGATTTCAAAATGGCACGCCAATCTTCACCGTCATGATTTACATAATAAACGGGTGCCACCTGCTCAAATCGATCCAAATTCCACGTTTTATATCCCATGTCCAGCATAATAAACTCGGGTATATGCTCCGCCTGAAACTCGGCATCCCGCTGACTGACGTCAAATTCGGGCACATCATCCAGCTGTAAATAACGTTGTTTGCCCCAAGCCCGATGCGAACCCTGCAATATTGGCTTTACTCCAAGCGCCAACAGGAAATCCTCCAGATAAGGAGCAAACACGCTCACCTCCTGACGGTGATGGCGGCGATATACACCAGGCGAGATCCCTGCATATTGTTTAAACCTCCTGCTGAAATAATACTCATTGTTAAATCCCACATGACTTGCGATATCATGCAGACGATCATCCGTTATCTGTAACAGCTGTTTCGAACGTTCCAAGCGAACACGGTTCACATAATCAAGGGGGAGCTGGCCTGTTAATCTCTTGAAATGCCGTGTATAACTTGTTCTGGAAAGACCGGCTCGAGAAGCAAGCCCGTCCACTGTGAGCATCTGATTGTAATGCGATTCAATGTATCCAACGGATTGCTGGAGATGGGTTCGATCATAATTCAGTTGAAGCTCTGGATCATTTTGACGAATGACATTTCGGAACCACTGCTGGAACTGAATTTGCACATCCCATACATCATGCATATCTGTAACCTGTTGCTGACGATATAACTGCTCTAAACACTCCAGACAGGCACTCCAAGGGGTATATGTAAACTCAATGACGGATATTATGTTGTCAGTAACCAAACTTAATTCACGGTTAACAGTCTGCTTCTCCAGATGGATCGGCATTAACTTGTCGGAAGAACTACCTTCAAACATCGAATTCATATCCATTTTATAAAACGTGAACGCCTCTTCTTCTCCAACATTAGCTGTTACAGAGAAAGAATCACCTGCACGCACTAAACATATAGAACCCGGTTCCAGCTTTGTTTGGAGACCAGAACATGCTAAAATGCCCCTTCCTTGTACCACAACAATGAAAGAGTGAACATCCGTTTGCTTATATGAATAAGTTGAACTTGTTTCCAATGTATAATCTACGTATTGTATGCTTTGTAAGGAGCAGAGCCACGGCTTGGTCATTATGTGCTGTATTGAAGCGTACATTGTGCATCCATCTTCCTCATATGAGAATTATTATCAATTAAAATTAGTGTAAACGAAAAAAGAAAGCTCTTCAAGCCACGCTGAAGAACTTTCTCTATTTAAGTCACAACTTATGGTGTCATTTTTTCCAGCAAATCATCAATCTTCATCGAATTCGCAATAACTGCTCCAGACTGCCAGTGGGACCGCTCCATCATGTAGACATGTTTATTTTTAACCGCAGGAAGCGACTGCCACAGTTTTCCGTCCAACATGTGGATGGCCTCCTGATTTTCTGGGGAATCCCAGGTTCCGTTCGAAGGAAATACGATAATGTGGTCGGCATCCAGACTTGGAATTGCCTCTTCGGACAGAATCTCTTGGTATTCTTTCATATCTCGTGCCAGTGGATGAGGATTAAGTCCAAGCGCAGAGTAAATAAATCCGGTATACCGATTTTTGACCCCGAATAACGCCAGTCCTTTGTCCGCTACGTTTAATCTCACAACCGCAACCGTCTCATTTCCGATGGTTTGTTGTAATTTTGCTTTCGCATCTGCAATTTTTTGTTTGAATTGCTGTTCAAATGCAGCAGCTTTTTCCGGCTGTCCCACAATATCAGCAATGGTCGTCAATACTTGATTGGAATCCTGGAGAACGCTCTCCTTCAGACGATAAGTTGGTGCTACTTTGCTATATTGTTCGTATTGTGCCGCATCTACCCCACCATCGACGATGATCAGATCAGGGTTATATTGCAAAAGTGCCTCGATGCTTCCTGTCATATCAAATTTGGGCGCATCTAACTTCAAATAATCCTGTACCCCCCATGTGGGATGATACCACTGTACAACGGGTGTAATATCCAACGCCTTAAGATAGTCCTCGACATATATACCCGCAATACGCTGTGGATGAACAGGGATCGTTACTTCTCCAAACTCATCCTGAACAACCCGTGTCTCAGCGTTCGAAGTTTCCGTTTCCACACTGGTACTCTTTTTGGCATCTCCCTGTTGTGCTGACGTTTCCGTCTTTGCGCTACAACCGGATATCACCATTGCCGTGAGTAGTAACAACATCAACCACTTTTGTATCCCTTTGCTCCGTCTTGCCATCATGTGTTTCCCCCTAAGTGTATTTTTCTGTAAATGTCATCATGAGAACACTCTAATCTATAATGATAATCATTCTCATATTATTCTTTAGGTGAATTGTACATGATGTTGACCCAAGCTCACAATACACATTTGAAGACTCTTTTTTATACAAACGAAGCATTTTTGATGAAAAATAACCCCCGCTACGAATGCAGGGGCAGTTTTATCGCGTCTCTTCGGGTCAGTATTGTTAAATGTCTGATTAAGGCTCCCCTATCACTCGGGCAGATAAAATTTTAGAATTTAGGCTTAGTCAAGACTCTCTTCATTGTGTTTTCTAATCATCTCAAAAAGTTCTTCCTCACTATTCAAACGTATAGAATCTGTGATCTCCCTACGCTTTAACGTAACCTTCATACAACCGTTCCACAAACGCATCCTGCTCGCCCCCTTGTAGCAAGTAACAACCGATCAATCCAAAATCATCACTGACATAACCCGCTAACTCGGGTTCACCTGTTAAAGAAAGTGTTCGTTTAAATGCTGTCTCCCTGATCTGTCGCAACACTTCATCTTCCGCAACGGACGAGTCCCCGGCATAGCGTTCATAGGCCTGCATCCACTCATCTGCAAATGGGGCTTCATCACGCTCATCCAGATAAGCATCTACATCCAGTCCTTTGAAATTCCGTTCGCCCGGCAGCCGTCCTTCCTTCAAATCTTGCAACAATATATTTACATCACTTCTGCTCATCCCATCACTCCTTCATTCTCCTTCTTCAAATACATCTCAGGTATAACAAAACGTTTCATATGCTTACTTGAATCTGCTGTAAAATGATCTAATCCCCGTTTCTCATATTCTTCAAGCACACATTCGAAAATACGAGCAATAATTCCACAATCAGCCAGCGCATCATGTCTATGAATACCTTCTGTATCCAGATCGTAATATCCAATAAGAAAATCCGTTGAAACAACGTCCGTTACCTCGGGATGAATATATGTAAACATCGCTTTAGTATCCAGAACCTTGTTAGTAAACATCGTTAACCCGTACTCTTGACAATGACGCTCCAGCATGGGCAGATCATATTCATAACCCGCATGAGTCACGAGCACCTGGTCTCCGATAAAGCTACAGAATCGCTCATACACCTCATTAAAATGAGGAGCTTGTAACATCGCTTGATTCGTAATACCGGTAAGTTTCTCCACCGCTTCTGGGATCATTTTAGATGCTCGAACTAGAGAAGAAAAACTAGATTCACTAACTCCCTCTCCCCTTTTATAAGACACTGCGCCAAACTGAGTGATGCTCTCCACAGTCGTATCAATACCTGTCCCTTCCAGATCAAATATGCAGTATGTTCTATCCTGTAACGGTGTCACAATTAACTCGTCCACCGTATATGTCCCCGGCAAAAACGTAATTTTCACATCTTTCACTCCCACATTCGTTTAATCTGAAACATCTTGTCAGCTTGATCCAAATCCATCCTGTAAATATCCGGCATCGTCGTGCTCTTCCAGAACTCGAAACCATAACTCGGGTCAACATGCTGAAAAATAAGGGTCATGATATCACCATGTGTACCAATTACGACCTTTTTCCCCCTGTGCTCGCCTAACATTTGTTCAATCGTGTTAACCGCCCTCTTCTGAGCCTGAATGCCAGACTCTCCACCTGGAAAAGCAAACGTGGTATCAAGATACAACTGCCGTTTGGCTTCATAAAAATCATCATGTTTTACGTGAGGACTCGACAGCGTACGCTCACGTAAATCTTCCTCAATGAATACAGACTTCCCGCACAAATCAGCCAGACGCTGAATGGTATGCACAGCTCTAAGATACGGACTGGAGTAAAACACCTCGACGTCCTCTGTATGCAAAATCCGGGCGACCTTTGCTGCATCCAAGTCCCCTTGTTCAGTCAGTCCACGCTCGCGCTCCTGACCTTCAATGAACCTGGATTCTGCGTGTCGCACAAAATACAAGCTTGTACAAGCTTCTGCGCTCATGCATCTACCCTGCTCTTCTTCTCGATCACAATCAGACAGGTGCTGTCAGGTAAGGATACAGGTTCACCCTTCTCATCCATAAAAACAATCCGATCTGCCAACGCTTCGGTATATCCCTCTTGCAAGAAATGACGCAACATGATGATATCCGCTTGCTCCCCTAACGTGTCGCGTATGCATTTCTCATAGGCTTGCGGTGTAAATACGCCGAACTGCTCCTGGACTTCATGCACATAGGCTTCCTCCCCCCAAGTATAGGTGTAGAGAAATTCCATCGCATCATTAATCGGCATCATTACTTCATCATCCGTTATACGTTCAAAAGTGATCTCTCGCCCCTTGAAATCTGCTGCATAACGTTCCAGCCAGCTTACCCCATCCGTCTCCAGGAATCGAATTCGTCGTGTCTGTGACTCCCGTTCGCTCATAATACCATCCCGAATAAGGATTCTTCCGCCTGGCGAGAGCACCTGAAAAGCACTATGCAGCGCAGCTGCCACGGTATCTGTATTGAATCTGCGTCCGTCACGCTCAATATAGGAATACAACTCGTGCAGAATGGAGGAGAAGATCACCGTATCCACTGTTCCCGGCTCCACATACTGATCCAGTTGCAGGGCATCGCCTTTCATCACATGCCAGCGATGGGACTCCCGTTGCTTCTTGCGCTCCAGCGCCTCGATCACATTGGCCGAAATATCAATGCCGATCGCTTCAACCTCGGGCTTCTCCTGCTCAATCAAATCCAGCAACACACCGCCACCTGGGCCGATATCAAGCACACGTTTGCCCACCATATGTTCGAGTAGCACTTTTTTGTAGTCTCCCGAACTATTCATATCCGAAAGGTACGTCTCTTCGTTGTGGAACCGATCATATGCATCCCGTCGCAGGCCAAACAGGTCAAATAATAGTAGTACCGCCTGTTCGTACAACGGAGATTTCTCTGCTTCAATGCAAAAAGCGATCAATTTCTCGGCTGCAGGCGAGAATTCAAAGGTTACAAACAACGTATCCGGCAGGTCGGGGTATCGTTCAATCCGATGTCCCAGATGCGGATAAGACAGTTGCTCTCCAGCGCTAATCTGTTCCCATGAATACTGTTCCAGATATTTTTCAATCATACGTTTCTTGTAGATATTCAGCTTTTTGACACCCTTGTAGTCGTAATACATCGTGTTCATTAACGGTTCGAAGCTGATATGACGTATAGAGGTCACGGAAGAGTCCTTTGAATGCCCCTCTATTTTCTTCTCCCATTCTTCGCTATGCAGTGCAAGTAAAAACACCTTGACCATCTCTTCCAGCGAAAAATCCCGCATGGCTGACTCCACATACCACAACGTACGTGATGCAAGAGAAGACAGTTGTTGCTCTACAGGAAACTGTTGTTTCAGCTTGGCATACGTTTCATCAATCGCCTCACCTTGACGGATTGAATTACTTCTTAGGCGAGATAATCGCTCCTTCACGCTCCAGTCTGTATGCTCCGTTCCTGACACGATCCAGTCTACAATTTGCTCTACTTCATCCTGAACCTGCTCCCAAAGACCAGAATCAACCGCTTCAATAATACATTGGTTCAGAGCCATTAACATAATACGAAGTTCACCGCCGGTAACCCAGCCTTCAGTAATCAAAGCACGCAACGGTAGATTCTCTGCATACGGAATTTCACCCCGTATGTATTGCCCAATCAGTCCATGTGTTGATATTAAAATACGAATGATCTCCTGTCTCGGAGACGCTACCGATTCCAGTCCATTTTCTCGATCTCGATCTGTTGCGTATCGTTGATAGAGCTGTGCCGAGCCAATATTATGTACGAACAGGTTAATTCCCTGTTGCTGCCACGTTCTGCGCTGTTCCAGTGAACCTCCTTTTGCCGTTTCCGACCAGGCCAGCACCTCTTCCAGAAGTTCCCGAATCCAGAACGAAAGCTGCATTCCATCCAGCATGTGAAGTGTGCGCTCGGTGTAATCCAATACCGCATGCGTCTTCTGAAGCTCGGCAATGGAGTGAATCCGTTCCAGATTAATTCGCGGCTTCTCCGCCGCGACTAACCATTGCAGCCATTGCGGCTCTTGTTGCTCTTGGTGCAGATGTTGTTGTTGTGAATTTCCTGATTTATAACGTTGAATCACTTCCAGCGCGTGCAGCATGGATTCTCCACCCTCTTTGTTTTCATGATGTTGTATGAAGCGTTTCATCCAGCAAGCGCAGTCTGTCCCGCACAAACTGAAGGAGATACTCCTCTTCCGAGAAAGGCAAGCTTTCGTCCAAACGTGCCGCAGCGACAGGCAACATCCAGGCATCAATCTGCTCACGAGTGATCCCGGAAAGAGCGACGTAATGCCCTATATACTGCTCCAATATCAAACTTCGAGCCCGCTCGAATCCTTCCCGAATCGCAGGTTCCGCATCGTCTGGCAGCTTGCCGCTCTTTAATATTACCCATGTCCTGGCCACATCACCCGCGGGATTACCCGCCATGCCCGTCATCCAGTCAATGACACAATGTTGTTCTCTGTCCTTGCTCAGCATTACATTATCAGGATGATAATCACCATGGCAAATCGCCCGTTGTTCAGGCAATACAGACAAATAGTGAATCAGTCGTTCGTGTTCAATATCGGAGAAGCCCGATACGCACAGCATCGCGTGCTCCAGAATCTTTTTCTGAGAAGGCAATAAGTTACCCTCATCCTGTACCCTGTGCACTTTATAATGAGTTTCCGCCATGATGTAGGATAGCTGTTCCAGCAATTCCGGCTGCTGAATCATCAGCGTTAACAATGTTGTTCCCTCAAACCGCTCAAATACAATACCCGTACGTGTAGCATGATGCATTTGTTTTACAGCACGAGGAACGGGCAATCCCTTTCCATATACCCACTGACTAATGCGATATTCATTCTGTACGGCTTCTCCTGAGAATCCTGTCCGGTATAATTTTAAAATAAGATCATCTGCATAATGGTAGATTTCCGCCGTTCTTCCTTGCCCAATCAGCTTCATCCGCTAATCCTCCTGAGTATGTGAGATTCTTTTTTAATCGAACTCAATCCCTCTTACTTTGGAAAAAATGATCATATCTACCCATGCCCCTGTGCGATCTTGTTTTATCCTGCGCAGTATTCCTTCTTGCGTGTAACCGAGCCGTTTAGCTACACTGGCACTGCGGACATTTCGGGCATCACAACGAATCTCAAGGCGATTGGCCTGCAGATGTACATTTGCAAACTGTTCGATCCCCTGCACAGCCTCTGTGACCAAACCTTCACCCGACCGGGAGGTTCGCACCCAGTAACCAATCTCGAAAGAGCGTACATTCCAGTCCATCCGGTGCAGACCGCTGCTGCCGACAAACTCATCTGTAGCCTTATCGCGTAAGTGTAACATCAGGTCACTGCGTTCCAAAAATCGCAGTCTGGCTTTACGTACGGACACCTCTGACTCCTCTAATGTAGGAATGTTCTCTGCAAATGGTAACCACGGCCTTAGCTCTTCCACACTTTCCCGAATGGCCTCATTAACATCAGCGCCATCACCCCACTGCGGTGAGCGAATCGTAAGACGTTCCGTATCAAAGCTCTCGGGAAACTCAAGCATCATGGAGTCAATCGAATCAAAATCTGTCATACAAACTACTCCTCCACCTGAAAAATCGAATCAATAATCAGCGGTAGCTGATCTCTCACAGAAACGGCCCCTAGGACGGAACGGGCGTGAACTCCCTGTTCTTCTCCAAAAACGTCGATCATCAGATCCGAGAACCCGTTCAGCACCTTATGATGTTCCTGATAGGAAGCCGAAGCGTTGATGAACCCTTGCACTTTAACTACCTTTTTAACCCGATCCAGCGAACCTAGCACGTCCCGAACAACTGCAAGTACCTCCAGTCCTGCATTCCGGGCGAAGTCATATCCCCGTTCTGTCGTAAATTCCACGCCAAGCTTGCCGCGTTCATCCGTAGCCGGACCTTTTCCTGATACATACATCATTCCATTTACAATGACGGCGTTCGCATATTTCCCCGCAGGAGAACTGGATTGCGGGAGCGTGATTCCTAATTCCTGTAGTCTGGCTTCGATTGTTTTCATCATCAGGCCGCCTCTCTATTTTTAATAAAATGAAAAGCCTCTAAATGTTACTTATACATGCTTCCAGCGGTACTATATAAATGATTATATAAAACTTCATATTAAACATGAAAGTAAATAGAGGTCATGCATTCGCTGAATTCTTCCGGTGCCTTAATAGTGTTAAATCCTTAGCTTTTTGTTGATTGTGTTTTTTTAATTCCATCCCGTCCATTGTATTCCTGCCTGTACGTTCTTGGTGACATCTGAACCGCACGCTTGAACATCTTGCCAAAATGCGAAAAATTGCCGAATCCCGCCAGCAAGGCAATATCGGTCACCGACTCTTCACTCTCACGCAGTAGACGCTGAGCCTCCTTTACCCGCAGTAGATTCAGATAATCGCTAAACGTAAAACCCGTCGTTTGTTTGAACAGCCGGCTTAGATAATGTGGACTAATCCTAAACTTGCCTGCGACCTCCGGCAGCGTAACTGGATTCTGGTAATTCTCATTCAGATAACGGACAACGACCTGAATCTTGGGGTGAAGGACAGGGTCTTGATCATCCGACTGTATACGTCCTAGATGACGGTGACGGTACGTGTGCAGCAACATCTCTAACGTACGGTGACGCAGCAACATTCCACTTCCCTCGTCGGGATTACGCATTTCTCGGACCATTTCTGCCACGATCTCCTCTGTCACCTTGGCGACCTGAATGGGGAATCTCACAATCGGTATGTCCCAGCGAAAGGGCTCCGTTAACCCTTCTGTGAGCTCACTCGTTACCGCCATAGCGGCAAACAGTTCCGGTTGCATATACAGCACGATTCGTTCGTGGTCCGGCATTCCACTTTCCAGTGTTTTGTGCACCGTATTGCGGTCTACGAATACCAAGTCCCCTGCTTTGACCAGATACGAACGATCTTTGATAAAATAAATGCGTTCACCAGAAAGTAAATAATACAACTCATAATGGTCATGAAAATGATCATTTGGCATAGAGTAGTATCCGATCCTGCGATCGTATTCTATATGTAATAAATCCGTTGCATCATGATAATCTGCACGAATGGCTTCGGTCATGTCACTCTCTCCTTTTTCACAATTATAGCAAAATATGCGGCATTTGAAAGCGGTTACGCATCAAATGCGGTGAAAGAAGTGCTCCTTTGTTATAGTCTAAACCTACATTCAAGGAGGCGATATAGGTGGGGAACAAAAAACGTTATGTATTAGTCGGAACTGGTGGTCGTGCCGAATTTTTCTATGGTGCTTTGACCCGGGATTTTAGCGCTACTTCCGAACTTGTCGGCTTTTGTGATATCAATCAAGTGCGTATGAATTATGCGAACAAGCTGCTGCGAGAAAAATATAACTATGCTGAGGTGCCTACATACATGGCAGATCAGTTTGACCAGATGATTGAGAACGAGAAGCCAGACTACGTTATCGTGACCAGCGTGGATCGGACTCACCATAAATACATCATTCGAGCAATGGAGCTCGGCTGTGACGTTGTTACGGAGAAACCGATGACTATTAATGAGGAGAAATGTCAGGACATTCTGGATGCAGTGAAGCGTACCGGACAGAATGTACGCGTGACGTTCAACTATCGTTATGCACCGCATCACACGAAAATAAGGGAGCTTATTCTGGACGATGCCATCGGCAAAGTGACTTCTGTGCATTTCGAATGGCTACTGAATACCCGTCACGGTGCGGACTATTTCCGCCGCTGGCACCGGGACAAGCGCAATAGTGGAGGTCTGCTGGTTCACAAATCGACGCATCACTTCGATCTCGTAAACTTCTGGATCGGCTCACAGCCAGATACTGTCTTTGCGTTTGGGGATTTGATGTTCTACGGTAGAGAAAATGCCGAGGATCGCGGGGTTACCCAATTCTACAACCGTGCTACAGGTAATCCGCTCGCACAGGATGATCCATTCGCCCTGCATCTGGATTCTGATGCCCATCTGAAATCGATGTATCTGGATGCCGAGACTGAAGATGGATACCAGCGTGATCAAAGTGTATTTGGTGAAGGAATCAACATTGAAGATACGATGGGTGTTCTTGTCCAATATCGGAACAAGGCGATCCTGACGTATTCCCTTGTTGCTTATCAGCCGTGGGAAGGTTACCGCATTGCGATCAACGGCACCAAAGGCCGTATCGAAATGAGCATTATCGAACAATCCTACGTTAATTCCCTGGGTGACAAAAGCAAAGAAGGTGCTTTGATTGGCAAAACGCTGCGCGTGCTTCCAATGTTCGGCGCACCTTATGACGTTGAAGTCGAGGAAAAAGAAGGCGGCCATGGCGGAGGCGACCCTGTACTGCTCAACGATCTGTTCGGCGCACCGTCAGAAGATCCATTCCATCGTGCGGCGAATCATGTAGATGGCGCTCGCTCGATTTTGACAGGCATTGCAGCCAATCGTGCGATTGCAACAGGCCTACCGGTCAAAGTCGATACTTTGGTACAATTTTAATAAGGCACATGTAAAAAGGCATAAGATCAGAGACCTCGAATCTCTAATCTTATGCCTTTTCTGATTTTCATTTCATTTGTACATTCCATTGTACGTCTCATGTACGTTGCACTCCGGCATCAACATGGGCTGTCAAGTATTCACCTTCCTCCTTGCTTCGTTCATATACTAGGTATAAATGACGAACGGAGGAAGAATTATGAGCTGGCAGCATCTTCGTACAGGCAAAACACTCCAGCAACGCTTGGCCCAATTGCAGGGACATCTTGCTGAGCTTAACGCCCCGCGTTCCGGTCTGGAGCCTGGACGCATTCGTCGGGTATTCCCTCGTAATTTTGTCAAAATCAATCATCAATTATTTATTCCGCTAAGCCTAAATTCGATTCGAGTATTCAACGTTCCGCGCACACAGCGAGGGATTCGGGTTGGCATCCGTACAACATTCCCTTCACGCAATGCATTCCGAAATATTAGACTGGTCGGCGTTGGACTCAATTATATTGAGTTGCAAGGCAAAGGCAGAGTTCCTTCACGTATTCTGTTTCCGCTTTCCAGCGTGGAGTCCATCTATCGCCCTCGCAAGCGAACCTTGAAGGGGAAACGTGGCTGTATCCGTCGTAGATAGATTAGAACGAGCCGAAGGAGCGATATGAAGAATTTGCTCAAGTTGAATGCCTAAGCAACATGTCCATGGAGAAAAAAACGGTGAGAATCGGTTGTCTCCGCTTCTCACCGCGAGGTTAAATGCCTACCTTGTTACACATACTCGCTGCATCCATGCATATATTAGAACACGTTCGCTCCATCCAATTAAATGCCTGTCCAGACATCCTTCGCATAACGACCTTGCTCTTGAAGCTGATTCAGCCAGGCTTCTGCCTCTTCTACCGTCTTACCTTGAGTATCTGCATAAGCCTGCTTTAGCGTTAATTCCACATCGGGAGCCATTTTACTGCCATCTCCGCAGATGTATAAATGCGCCCCATTTACCAGCAAAGGAATTAACAGATGTGCATCCTCTTTCATCCGATGTTGAACATAACACTTCTCTTCCCCTTGAATCCTGGAGAAGGCTGTATGCAGCTGTACAAGCCCCTCCTGCTCTGCAATTTCCAGCTCGTTTTTGTACAAATAATCATGCTCCGGATTGCGGCAGCCAAAGTACAGATGTGCTTCACCAACTTGCGCGCCTTCCTCCTTCATCACATGTCTCGCCTGCAAGAAACCACGGAATGGGGCTACCCCTGTTCCTGGTCCAACCATAATGATCGGCACTTCTGGACTTTCAGGCAACTGGAAGCCAGATTCCGGTGTACGAACAAACATAACAACCTCATCACCAGGCTTCAGATCAGCCAGATAATTGGAAGCAATACCTTTATACATCCCTTTTCCACTCCACGCAGATGCCTTTACGACACTTACCGTAATGCTTGCTTGCGCTGCTTGTACCCGTGGTGAACTGGATATGGAGTAGTATCTGGCCTTCAACGAAGGCAATAATGTAAGAAAACGTTCAAACGGCAATTCACATGCTTCATATTTCTCCAGATAGTCCAGCATTGATATCCGTTTGCCACGAACTTCCTTCATATATAATGTCTCATCCAAGAGCGCTTCAAGTTCCTTCTTGTGTGGAGGGCAGACCGTATATGCAGTAAGTTCCCTTAACTGCGCACGTGTTGCGGCCTCTTGCAATTCCACACTATGGCTGAGCAGATCGTACAAGTTCACTGGCCGTTGCAGTGGCAGATGCGCCGCGCTTCTCCCCGATGCATCCAGTACCAGATGCTCTGTTCCCGTGAAACCGTAACGACGCAGCACACGCTCCACAAGCTCTGGTGGATTTTGCGGCAACACGCCAAGATGATCACCTTCCTTATATGTGATCCCCTCCGGCAGCTTAATCTCCAGATGTCTTGTGCTTCGCTCGCTCCCTACATCATGAAGCTCCCGATTCTCCAGCACGGTTGCAACATGTGCGTCATACGTTTCAACCAGCGGTGTAACCGCCCTGCCACTAACAAATTGTACCGACAGGGAGCTGTGTTCACTTTTGGCTCCCGTATTCAGATTCAATTCCAGCGTTCGTGCCAAGTCAGGCCATAGTTGTTCTGTCCAGTCCTCCACCTGCTTCTCAAAATCTCCGCTGGCATCTGACTCCCCAAGAGATGATAAACGCTTGGCTCCCCGTAAGGACAGCTGTTCATCAATCAGACGTGGAATCCGCTGATACGTGCTGGCCCAGTTATGGTCACCGCATCCGAGAACCGTATATTTTACGCCCTCGAATTCCCCCTGATCGGCATGCTGAATCCACTCTACAAACGTTCTGGCATTACTTGGCGGCTGACCGTTATACGATGCGCTGACAATAATAACAGCCCCTTCTTTCGGCAACCTGCCGACGCGATCATCCAGTGCAGCGACTTCACTGCGGAAACCTTGATGTCTCGCGGTATCCGCTATTTCGCGTGCGATCCCTTCAGCCGTCCCCAGATTCGAGCCGTAGAGTACAAGTAAGGGAGTATCGTGTGCTTCTACCACATCTTGTTCATGCTTTTTCACTGTGTTAGCAGGCTCTTGCATAGCCACACCAGGTACAGCCATCACAGGCTGACCTCCGCGCGAACGTACACGAATGATGAATTGATCGGGTTTGAGTGTCAATGTCTCTTTGACTTTTAACTGATAATTCATATAATCGATGAAGTCAAAATGTTTCAGCACCATGCCCAGCACGAGCGTCGCTTCCTGAAGCGCAAACTGCTGACCGATACACGCGCGTTGACCGTTGCCAAACGGTTTATACGCGTTATGTGGCACCTTGCTTGGGTCTTCGAATCGCTCAGGCCGAAACTCCTCCACATCATCTCCCCATGCCTCACGGTCACGATGCAACTTGGGAATGAGCACGCTGACACTGTCCCCTTTCTGAAGCGGGTATTGTCCGCCGAGCACTGTATCCTCTTTTGCATATAAAGAGAATGCTGGCGCGGTTGGCCACAAGCGTAGTGCTTCATTCAGCACCATACGTATATATTTCAATTGACGAACCTGATTGTACGTTGGCACCGGGTCTTTCAGAATCTCATCTGCTTCCGCTTGGGCTTTCGCGAGCTTATCCGGGTTTTTCATCAAGTAGTACACGGCAAACGATAACAAACCACTTGTCGTTTCATGCCCTGCAATCAGAAATGTAATAATCTGATACCGGATATTTTCGTCATCCAGCGTTTCACCTGTCTCCGGGTCCTTGCCGCTAAGCATGTGAGAGAGCAGATCATCTGCCCCTTCCAGCGGTTGCGCTTTACGCTCTGCAATAATGTGATCCACTAGCGAGAACATGGAACGGATATCCTGATCGAATTGTTTCTTTTTGCTGATCATCAATTTATCCTGCAAACGCAGACGCTGCAACGAACTCATGGATTCATCCAATGCACGTACCATGCTTGTAATGAATGGATGTGGCTCTTCACGGTAGAAACTGTTGAAGCGATAGTTAAACCCACATAAACCAATGGTATCTAACGTCAAACGAGTCATATCATCCGGTACATTCACCGTTTCATCGGGATTCAGTCTTGACCACTTCTGCACAAGCTGCACGGCAAGATCTACCATTTTGTTATGATAGCCCTGCATCGCACGCTGACTAAAACTTGGAAGCAACACATTATGTGCCTTTTTCCAGTTAGGCTCGTCCGTCCAGCTGGTAAAGAGTCCATCCCCGGCAAAAGCACGTACCTTCGCAAGCGGGGCCCATACTCTTTTATCAAATTTGGATTCATCCGTCACTTCGGCTACGTACTTCTCACTTGAAATATAAAGCTCGCTTCTTCCAGGGTAATCCATGCGAAAAATAGGTCCGTACTCGCCTGCCAGCTTCACCAAGGACTGGGTCGGCTCATCAAAATTCAACTGTGGCAAATTGCCCAGTGGACCGTACGTTTTGGGCTGAGGCACTGAAACGGGTGACATAGCTCTCACTCCTTCTTTTTCTCCAAATGTAAATGATGTTTCCTGAAGCATAGCGCGTTGAATCAGATTTCAGTTAAATCCATCTTTTATTCACGTGTGTGTTGTGTGTAATATGTCATACCCAAAACCAACTGACCATAATCGTAATCCGGTCAATTTAGAGTAAAAAAAATGGGCATTTCTCTATGTCTATCTTTACCATATCATTTCCAGTTCCAATCTTCAACTGTCCTAAAGTCTCAGTTTCTCTCTCGCCATCCTCACTTCTAAAAAAAATAAAAACTGTCCTCAGCAGAAATTCTACCTTAAGGACAGTTCTATGTTTACAGTTACTCCCTGTTTCAGGCGGGCTAGAGATCCGAAAGCTAACCGACAATTAAACCATACACAATCCCTGGGCCATGAACCCCAATAGTTAAATCATTTTCGATATCGGACGATCGGCTGGGACCTGATATAAAATGAATGCCTGCCGGTAGCTGCGCGCGTCCTGCTTCGTCAAAACGGTTCAGTGTTTCTCCAAGCCTTGTATGCAGCCGTTCAAGCGGAATAATCAGGATCAGCACGGTTGGCAGAAGACTGACGGAACGTCCTTTCTCCGGGGAAGAAAGTACAGTTACTGAGCCAGTGTATGCTGTGGCATAATCCGCCATGACTACACCGATATCCGCTTCGGCTGCCCGGGCTTTCCAGTCTACATCCAGAGCACTATTCCACACGGAAACTTGTACTTCTGGAAGCTGTTCCTCCAGTCCCAGATCCGTAAGCGTCTGTTCATTCTGGCGAATTAGATATTTAGCACTTAATTCATTCACTTTGTTCGCAATGAACTGTGCTACTTCTTCCATATTTGACATGCGGCCGATATGCGCACCGACACTGACAAAATTATCTGTAAACGCCTGTATTCGCTGTTCCTCATCCCATTCCATTTCATTCCAGAAGTCCGGGGCACCTCGAAAAGCATGGATCGGCGCATGACGCTGCCTAGGTCTTTTCAACTTCGCGGCGATATCGTCCATAAACTTTTCCTGTCTACGCCGCGACTTTTCCTCCATAGATGCAAGCCACTGTTGATGTTCACTTCCCATGCTTCGAACCTCCCTTCCCGCGATCTCGAACAATCTGTTGCATGCGCTCTCGTACAGATGTATCCATAGCGGCATGTTCCTGCTGATTCAACTCTTGATCCAGACTATCCCACTGTTGCCGGAAGGATTTTTTCGCGAGACTGGGAGCTACTCTATACGTATTCCAGCCTTTAAGCGGGCCAAGCTTCAGTGAAATACCATCATTCCGCACAACCGCTTTTTGTCCGATCTGTCCAAGCCGAATAGCGAGAGCAAAACGTTTGGAGTTTGCCGCAACTGCCGCAAAGCCCTTCATCCCCATCGTTTCCAGCTTGTTGCCATGTCCTTCTTCCACCTTACGTCTGCGTAAATATACGAGCATGTCATGCAGTGGAATTTTGACGGGACAAGCTTCATAACAAGCACCGCACAGACTCGATGCACTCGCAATATCGTTCCACTCCTCAATATTACCGTTTAAAGCTGGAGTCAGCACCGCCCCAATTGGGCCACTATAGGTTCCACCATAAGCATGACCGCCAATGTGTCGATATACCGGACAAGCGTTAAGGCATGCTCCGCAGCGAATACAGTTGAGCAGTTCCTGAAACTCGGGATCACCGAGTTGTAAAGATCGTCCATTATCTACGATAATGATATGCATCTCATCCGGCCCATCTGCATCTGCCGAGCGGCGAGGACCTGTAATGCCCGACATGTACATCGTGAGCTTTTGTCCGGTAGCAGAGCGTGGCAACAAGGTTGCCATAACTTCAAGGTCTGCCCATGACGGAATGATGCGCTCCATGCCCATAAGTGTAATCTGTGTTTTTGGCACGGTAGATACCATACGGGCATTGCCTTCATTTTCAAATAAAACCATCGAACCCGTCTGCGCAATCGCAAAATTGCAACCTGTCAAACCGATATCAGCCTCCAAAAATTTCTCGCGCAGCTTTTTGCGGACGAACCCGGCGAGTACCGTTGTATCTGGCTCCAGTATCTCTCCAGCTTCCTTGGATAATAACTCCGCAATCTGATATCTGTTTTTGTGAATGGCCGGTATGACGATGTGGGAAGGCGCTTCACCCGCCAGCTGTATAATATATTCGCCAAGATCGGTCTCAATGGCTTCTATGCCTGCCGATTCCAGCACATGGTTCAGATGCACTTCCTCCGACACCATGGATTTGGATTTCACTACAGTTGAAGCTTGCTTGTGCGCCGCAATATCAAGAGCAATGGAAGCCGCTTCCGCTGATGTATCTGCAAAATGAATATGCACCCCGTTCGCACGGGCGTTGTTCACAAACTCATTCAAGTAATAATCGAGATGTGCGATTGTATGCAGCCGAATCTGGCGTCCACGCTCCCGCCATTCTTCCCAGTTGCCATGCTCTTCCGACGCAGCTTTCTTGCCATTACGCAAACGTTCTGTTGTGAACTTGACCGCCTTGCGGAGAAAATCATCATTCAGTGCCAGACCCGCACGGGATTTGACCGTTTCATCCATAACACCAGGTTGGCTCATCGTGTCTGCACCCCCTCATATAAAAGTTCGGCCAGATGCATCACCCGCACTGGTTCATTTCGGTGCCGCAGATTGCCCGCAATATTCATCAGGCAAGCCATGTCTAGCCCAACGAGAACTTCGGCTTGTGTTTCTTTCACATGATCCACCTTTTCGGTCACCATCGCCCCGGAAATATCCGACATTTTAATCGCAAACGTACCACCGAATCCACAGCAATCCTCTGCATGAGGGAGTGGAACAAGTTCAAGCCCTTTCACGTTGGAAAGCAAGGCCAGCGGTTCATCCTTTACCCCGAGCAGACGACTGCCATGGCAGGACGGATGGTAAGTTACTTTATGCGGAAAATGTGCACCGAGATCGGTTACACCTAACACCTGTACAAGAAATTGTGTGAACTCGTAAGCCTTGGCCTCAAGGCGCTTCGCTTTATCCAGCCATTCTGGCTCATCTGCAAACAGTTCTGGATAATGATGAATCATATATGTGCATGAGCCTGACGGACAAACCACAAAATCACTGTCATCAAACGCTTCTAATATCGTCTTGGCAGCTACCCGAGTCTCATCCCAATATCCACTGTTATACGAGGGCTGACCACAACAGGTCTGTATCTTTGGAAACTCCAGCCGAATACCGTGAGCGGCCAGCAATCGAACCATCGCTTCCCCCACTCGGGGGTAAATGGCATCGCTGAGACAGGTTATAAATAAGGAAACCTTCATCATTACACACTCCAATAAACAAATGTTTTCAGGTTAACGCTTCGTTATCGTTATACCGTGCGAATTAACAAGTGGTAGGCACTACACAAGGAAATCTGTTCCTCGCTTAAGGGTTGATCCGTAATAACCGTGTGTACCGTATCGAGTCCGGTCACACGGGCGAAAGCCCGAAGGCCAAACTTGCTCGCATCAGCCAGCAGGATTACCTGATCTGCAGTACCTACCATTTTCTGTTTTAATCTGGCTTGAAGCTCATTGGATTCACTGATGCTGCCGCTCTCAAGATGCACACCCTTGCAGGATAAAAAAAGTTTGTCCACATGATAGGTTTCGAGAGAACGCTCAGCGAGTGGGCCAACAAAGGATAAAGACCGCGCAGCCAGCTGCCCACCAGTGGAAATCACCTCGATGTTATCCCGACTGCTGAGTTCTGTGGCGACTTGAATCGAGTTGGTCAGCACCGTTAATGGCATATCCGGCATGTTCGCCGCCATATAACCTGCTGTTGTACTGGCATCCAGCAAAATGCGATCTCCCGGCACGATTAGCGCCAATGCCGCATCAGCAATCCGTTTCTTCTCCACCGCATGTGTCGTTTCCCGAATTCGGTACGGAATCTCTGGCTGCTCCTCCCTGACACTGACCGCTCCGCCGTGTGATCGGCGCAGCCGACCAGCCTCTTCTAAACGATCCAGATCACGGCGGATGGTTTCTTCGGTTACCCGGCAACGTTCACTCAGCTCGGATACACGCATGCTGCCCTTGATATTAACTAGCTCTACGATCCGGTCATATCGTTCTGCCGCGAGCATGTCTACACCTCACTCCCGCTTTCTGTGCCCGGTGATAAAACCGTTATCCGCAAAAACCGTTCATAAGCATCTGCCCATGCCGACCTGTCTTGCGGTTCATATTCGCTAACCGGGAATGAATCACGAATAGCGCGGCGGGCTTCCCAAATATCCTTAAACGTTCCGCTCGCGATCCATTGCACAGCCATATTGCCGATTGCACTTCCCTCCGCTGGCCCTGTCCATACTGGCTTGCCGATGGAGTTCGCTGTCCACTGGCATAATAACTCATTCTGAATGCCGCCGCCCACCATATGCAGTCCGCCGAATGTTTTCTCTGACAGCTGCTCCGTCCATTCCAGAACCCTTCTATACTTCAAAGCAAGACTCTCCAGAATAGCCCTGGCTATACTGCCCTGATCCTCTGGAACACGCTGTCCTGTCTTCTGGCAATATTGACGAATGCGTTCCGTCATATTGCCAGAAGGCAGAAATAACGCATCATCCGGGTCGAAGAGACTGGCAAACGCCGGTGCTGTTTCAGCCTTAGCAAGTAATGAGCCATAGCTAATCCCTTGCCCTTCACGTTCCCATTGCCGCATGCATTCCTGCAAGATCCAAAGGCCCATAATGTTTTTGAGCAGACGATATGTTCCCCCCGCACCACCCTCATTCGTAAAGTTCAGTTCCATACTCTCCGCACTGATGACGGGCTGATCCAGTTCAGTACCCATCAGGGACCACGTTCCACAGCTTAAGTAAGCAAAGCTTCGTTCCGTAGCTGGAACCGCTGCCACAGCCGAACCGGTATCATGCTCTGCTACTGCCAGGACGGGAATGGGCGCAAGACCAATATCATGACATATGCTGCTGCGTAATTGTCCAACAGCGCTCCCCGGTAGGACCGCATCCCCGAACCATTGCTCAGAAACACCAATATAAGCGAGAAGTTCACGATCCCATTGTCCAAGCACCGGATTGTATAACTGTGTTGTTGTAGCATTGGTGAACTCATTTACCGCTTCTCCAGTGAGAAAATACCTTAATAAATCAGGGATCATTAGAAAACGCTCCGCTTCGCGCAGCAATGGAGAAGCGCTTCGCTTAAGTGCCGCGAGTTGGTACAATGTGTTAAACGGTAGAAACTGTATCCCTGTGCGCTCGAAAACTCGCTTAGCCGTTATCTCCTGACAAACTGTATCCATTACACCGTTGAACTGTGTGTCACGATAATGATAGGGATTACCAAGCAGTTCACCATTGCTGCCCAGCAAACCAAAATCTACGCCCCAAGAATCGATGCCCATACTCTCCGGCACTTCACCTTGTTGTTTTATAAACGTCAAGCCCTGCAGTACTTCATGATGCAGCCGCAAGATATCCCAGTGCATCCGATCACCCGTCTTCACGGGTTCATTTTTGAATCGGTGAATTTCACGAGTTTCGATCCCTCGATCATTCAGATGACCAAGTATCGCTCTGCCGCTTCCTGCACCCAAATCATAAGCCAGTACACTCACTTCTCTCCCACCTTTCAGTTGTTATTGTCTTCATCTTCGCTTATATCTTTATTTAATTACTAAATTACTGTTTGTTTTTCTTTGTTTAATACTGTTTTGCTTTATTTTACGAGTATATCATCAATGTAAACGTTTGAATACCCATGAATTCGCTTTCTCATTGAATAACAAAAACGGCTCACTCCCTTCCGAAAGTAGCCGTTGCTTGCTTTTCCTATGAAAAATGATTCACTCTTAATTCCCAGGTTGCCCAGACTGAGGCTGGAGATCTCGTTCAAAATGTTTAAATCGAGTGCCTTGATATGTCAGCATCCCCTGATCTTGTTCCACCAGCATTCCGTAGGTTTGTCCGCCAACATTTAATTCCAGGCGTTCCCCATTGTCAAACTCAAAGGTCGCATAATAACTCGTTCTGGCACTGCTATCCCCACTTCCACCTCGAACCTCGGTTCGTTTCGTCACGACTCTGGAATGTAAGGTCAATACAGCCGCAGCATTGTTGGAAGACCAGGTTCGTACACCCGAGAAAATCGCATATACGATACCTCCTGCCACAACCAGAAATACGATGCCGATCAGAATAGGGACAATCGTGCCCATAGCTCCAAGCTCATTAAATCCAGAAAAAAAACCACTCTGATTGCCTTCAAATCCCGGCACGCCGCTCATATCGTCTAATCCCCCAAAGCCATCTACACTCAACTGGCCCACTGACGAGAATATGCCCGTAACCGTCATAACACATCGTTCCTTTCCCCACGCAAAATAACAGTTCACCGCTTCCCGTTCAGGAAATGGTTCATTTGCAGACAACCCGTTCTGCCTTGTCCCTATACTATATGAGCCGGATTAGGAATACAGACGTTCAAGTTCGTCCACAAGACTGCCGACATAAGAAACGGCTGTGCGGATCGGTTCAGACCCAGACATGTCCACACCTGCAAGCTTCATCAATTCCTGCGGTGCGAGGCTTCCCCCGGATTTAAGTGCCTCAAGCCAGCGATCCACTGCAGGCTGCCCTTCCTCTCTAATCTTCTGTGCTGCAGCTGTTGACGCTGTGAGACCGGCTGCATACGTGTAGGGATACAAGCCCATATAATAATGCGGCTGTCTCATCCACGTTAGCTTGGCCCCTTCGTCCACTACCAGCTCTGGCCCCCAGAATTCGGAAAGGATCGCACCTTTCAGCTCACTTAACGTCTTTGCAGTAATTGGCTTATCATTCGACGCAAGTGCATACACCCTACGCTGTAGTTCACCTTCCAGCAGATGTGTAACGAAGTTATGATAATACGTATTAAGCAATTGCAAAATCACCCAACGACGCATTCTAGGATGATCGGAACGTTTCAACAGATGATCTGCCAGCAGCATTTCGTTCATTGTCGAAGGTGCTTCAATAAAATAAAGAGACGGCCGCGTATTGGTAAGCCGCTGATATTTGCCTGCTAGCATAAAATGGCCTGCATGCCCCACTTCATGCGCCAGGGTAAACGCTCCGCGCATATTATTCGCCCAAGAGATCAAGATGTAGGAGTGCGCGCCATAGATAGAGGAACAGAACGCTCCCGTGGATTTACCTGCATTGTCCGCGTAATCAACCCAGCGGTCATTAAAGGCCCGTTCGACAATCTCCCCATATTCCGGCCCCAGTACATCCAGCGCCTCACGGATCAACGTGCACGCTTCATCATAGGTAATCGCTGGACTAAATTCCGGATCAAGCGGAGCCTTGAGATCACAGAACATCAGCTTATCAAGTCCAAGCTCACGCTTTTTCAGTGCAGCCAGTCTGCGCATATGCGGCGCAAGCTCCTTTTGAATAATATCCAGAACGTTATTATACATTTCCTTGCTCACTTGTTGTGGAGCTAATAGCATGTCCGTCACATCTTCATATCCGCGCAGACGGGATAGCACCACTTGTTTTTTGACCTCAGTAGCATATCCTTCAGCAAACGTATTTTTGTATTGATCCAACGTTTCAGTAAAGGAGGCATAAGCGGAACGACGCAGTTTGGTATCGGGAGACATCTCGTAATTATTTTCGTAAAAAGACCACGATAATGGACGTGACTGCTCCTCACCATCCAGCACTTCATCAAAAGTCATATCCGCCAGCTTGCCACGTTGATAGATTCGATAGGGGGAATCCAGTACTTCACCAAGCGAAGCTAGCACTTTCTCCGTTTCAGGCGAGAGTCGGTGTGCCTTTTCTTCAATAAGTCTCTCCAGGCTGCGCTTGTACGGTTCCAGACCCGGAAGTTCATTCATATACTTCTCAATTGAGCCTTCTGGCAGTGAAACAATCTCGGAGTTGACAAATGACAAGCTGGACGACAAGTTAGACAGAATATCACCAGCTTTAGCGGCATTCTCGATATTTAGCGGGTTCGTGCTGTCCTCGGATTGTTTTAAGCGCGCATAAGCCGCCGTTTTACCGATTCGTTCCTGCAAAGCTTCACGAGCATCAAGACAAGCGAGCAATTGCCCCGCACTTTGACCCAGTGTACCTTTGAATGTTTCGATATCAGAAGCAGCATCCGGCAGCGATAGAAGTTCCTGTTCCCACTGCGCATCGGTTGCAAACAAATCACGCAAATCCCAGGTTGTTTCTTCCATAACCTCGGAACGTAAACGTATCTTTTCCATCTTGATTGTCATCCTCCTTGCATTTCCAATATCTCTCATCGTATCATACTCTGCTAATCGATACATGACATCTCCTGATTATGAGACTTTTGGTTTAAATCCGCAGAAATCAATCCGGCTGGAAAAGTAAAAAAACGTCAAGCTCTGGAGTTGCCCAGTTTACCTGACGTTTCGTTAATCGATCATTCATTTCTGATTCTTCAAGATATTCATCGGTGTACTATAAGATATTCAATTCGTCCGCTTTCCAGATGACATTTTCACCGTAGTTTTTGCCCCAGTTATACATCGCATGCAACACCGGCATCAGACTCTGCCCATGATCCGTCAGTGAATATTCGACTCGAGGCGGAACTTCGGCGTACACCTTGCGTTCCACCAGTTTGTCCTCCTCCAGCTCCCGCAGCTGGTTGGTCAGCATCTTTTGCGTAATATGGGGGATCAGGCGTTTTAACTCACTGAAACGTTTAGTGCCCTCCAGACCCAAATGCCACAATATAATCAGCTTCCACTTGCCGCCAATCACCGCCAACGTTAATTCCTTTTCACAGTTGATTTCTTTTAAATTAATGCGTTCTTTGACTTCGGACGCCATGGTTCCAAGTCCCCCCTTATCTCGTACGATATCAAACTCTAATACTTCATTTTACTACAGCACGGACCGAATGCAAAGTTCGCTCATCTTTTTCACAGAAAAGACCGCAATCCCATTTGCACAGGACTCCGGTCTACTTCATTTTTAGCTATATTAAACGCGTGAGCACTTTAATCGAACTACTCCAGATTCGCGTGCCGGCTGAACATATCTGCACCAGTCATGCCTTTCATCTCCATCATGGTGAGGATCAGCGCATCCATGCTGAGTAACAAGCTTTGTTCAAACAAGGAACCCATGGGCTGGATAGTAACATCCGCTCCGGCTCCCGCCGTATCTTCTTTTGCAGAGGCAGGCAGACGAACGACCGCTTGTGCCAGCTGTGCAATTGTGGAATCGGGCTTAATCGTGATTAAGCCTACAGGTGCACCCGCTTGATTCGCTTTTCGTGCCATGGCAACCAGCCCACCTGTCTCTCCAGAACCAGAGCATAACAGCAGGAAATCTGCGGAACCGATCCCCGGTGTCACGGTCTCGCCTACGACGTAAACGGTCAGTCCCATCTGCATCAATCGCATCGCAAATGCTTTTCCCATGAGACCTGAACGACCCGCGCCAGCTACAAAAATGCGTTCCGCAGCTAACACCTGCTTTGCCATTGCCTGCATCTCGGCATCGTCAAGCTGGCTTAACGTGCGTTCCAATTCCTTCAGGATATCTGCGGCGTATTGTTTGCTGCTCATCTGCTTATCCTTGCTGAACAAGACGCTGCATTTCGGATGCTACAGCTGCTTTATCTGCTTGCCCTGTAATACCGCCACCAACGATGACCAGGTCAGGCTGTGCTTTCACAACTTCTGGCAATGTGTCCAATTTGATACCACCAGCAACTGCGGTTTTTGCATTTTTCACTGCACCTTTGATCGTTTGCAGGTCTTCGAACGGGCTCTGTCCAACCGCTTGCAGGTCATAACCGGTGTGAACACAGATGTAGTCTACGCCCAGAGCGTCAACTTCACGTGCACGTTGTTCCAGGTTAGGCACGTTGATCATATCCACGAGAACTTCTTTGTTTTGCTTTTTCGCTTCTTCTACAGCGCCTTTGATCGTCATATCGTTACTTGCACCCAGAACGGTGATCAAGTCTGCGCCCGCTTCAGCTGCTTTCATGATTTCATATCCGCCAGCGTCCATAATTTTCAGGTCTGCAAGGACTTGCAGGTTAGGATACGCTTCCTTCATTGCTTTTACAGCATGCAATCCTTCGTTAATAATAATCGGTGTGCCGATTTCGACGATATCAATATATTGTTCAACTTCTTTAACCAGTGCGATACCTTCCGGGATGTTAACCAAATCAAGTGCGAGTTGTAATTTCATGTTTTATGTCTCCTTTGTATTTGAGGTTGAGTAAATAGTTTTCAATCCATTTTTCGATCCATTTGCCAATCAACATGCTATTAACTTTACAGCCAACGATCCGTTGCTGAGGCCAGCATCTCGTAATGGTGGCTGCTAGTTCATTGTAGAGCCTGACTATCTATTTAGGAAGTACGCACTTTCAAGTGAGGTAGTTACTTGGGCGAAACTAATGATAATATTCCGTTGTTATGAGAAATTATTTTCAATTACACATCCACCTTCAACTAACTCAACGAGCATTATTACTAACAGCGTTACTGTTCAACATAAATTTAAGCGGGTTCGTGCTATGGATCTTTTTCCTTTATCATAATGATTTTCAAAAAAAGAAAAAGAAGAACCCTGTCTTCTCAGGCAGGGTTCTTCTCAATTTTTCATAGCAGCATAAGCGCTGTATGTCAATATTTATTTACACATCGACCGATTACAGATATACAGGTTTCACACATACCGGCTTGGATACGCCTGTGCTGTGACCTGTGTATTTCAAGCGACCGCTTTCCTGATCTACCGTAAAGGTAACCATGTTGTTCGTATCACGGTTAGCCGCAATCAACAGTTTACCATTCGGTGTCAATGCGAAATGACGCGGGTGCTGTCCTTCTGCGGAGACATGCTCTACCAGGGTCAGATGACCTTTGTCTGCATCTACTGCAAATACTACGATGCTGTCATGTCCACGGTTGGAACCATATACAAAACGGCCATCGCTCGAAACCGTAATCTCAGCGGTTGTATTCTCAGCCCCGTCGTAGCCATCAGGAAGCGTTGAAATATTGGAGATTTCAGTCAGTGTGCCTGCAGCTGCATCATACTTGTAAGATGTGATTGACGAATCTACTTCGTTGATCACATAGGCAAATTGACCATTCGGATGGAACGCCAAGTGGCGTGGTCCTGCGCCCGGATGGGTTTTCGTTTCACTGTGAAGCACCAGTTCATTGGTGTCTGCGTTAATGGAGTAGATCACAATTTTATCTGCGCCCAAATCCTGTACCATCATATATTTACCATCTGGGCTGAAGAATGCCGAGTGCACATGTGGCTTGTCCTGACGCTCAGGATGTGCGCCGTGTCCTTCATGTTTCTTCTCGTCCAGAAGCGCTCCAACTTCACCGTTGTCTGTGAGTGCCTGGAGTCCTACCAGTCCACCGTGATAGCTGGACAGGATCAAATATTTACCGGAAGGGTCACGCTGAATGTGGCATGGTGGAGCAGAGATGGAGTCTTTGCGATTGAGCAAAGTTAATTTACCATTCGAAGGATCTACACTCAGTGCTACCGCTTCAGACATTTTATTGCCCTCAGCAGACGCCGTTTCACCAATCGCATATAGTTTGTTTGCTTGCGCGCCCACGTTAACAAACGTCGGGTTTTTCACGCCCGCAATGCCGTCCAGCTTCGCCAGACTGCCTGTATCCTCATTTAATTCATATGCGTAAATGCCCTCATTTTCCGCTTCGGCATAAGAGCCGACTAGTACGAGCAAGCGTTTTGATTCACTCATTACAGTTTCCTCCTCTATGTGTATGTAATCTTGTTGCACCTCTTCTATAATAAATCTGCCATATCAAAATAGCAATCTGACCCCTGCCCGCTCCACCTGTGCCCGACATGTTTAACGCAATGCAATGCGCATCTGTATAAGGAATATGTGCTTATACATTCAACTGTCGAGCATTTCCTGCTATGATAAGATAGGTTTTTCATCTAGAAAGGACTGAACAGATTGTTTACCTCGTTTTTCATTACGCTCTACCATGTGTTTCTGCCCATATCCTTGCCCGTCATTGGCGGAATATTGTTAAAACATTTCAAGGACTGGGATACACGGCCGCTTTCGGCGTTTTCACTCTATATTTTAAGTCCTGCGCTTATCTTCCATACCCTGCTGCACGCAGAGATTACCTGGACTGATGTTACAAGCACTTTCTGGTTCTCCATCCTCAACTTGATTGCCCTATGGGCTCTAGCTGAGATCGTAAGCCAAATTTTTGGTCTGGGTGCACCTGAAAAAGCAGGACTGACCCTCGTCTCCACATTCACGAACTGTGTGAACTACGGGCTCCCGCTTGTGCTGCTAGCTTTTGGTCAGCTTGGTCTGGACAAGGCTTCGGTGTACGTCATTGGACAGATGATTATCGTCAATACGGTAGGTATTTTCTTTGCCGCAAGATCGGAATTCACGGTGAAAAACGCGATGCTGTCCGTATTCCGCATGCCCACCATCTATGCAGCTGTGATCGCAGTCATCATCCGGAGCTCGGGCATTTCTCTTCCTGATGCTCTGGATGGGGGCGTTTCGATGATGGCTACCGGTTATTCTCCCATTGTTCTGGCGATCCTGGGCGCACAGATGCTACGACCAAAAGGAGATACAGCACCTTGGCAACCTAATGTTCGTAAGGCTTTTTGGGCCGGACTAGTTGTCAGGTTGGTTGCAGCACCGATTTTATCCTGGCTTATACTGAAAGCCCTGCAAGTCGAAGGAACATTATTCCCTGTATTGCTTATCCTCGCCTCGATGCCAACGGCTGTGAACGCTGTTATTTTGGCTGAACAGTTCGGTGCATCTCCGCAATTTGTATCCCGTTGCATTCTGTGGACCACCGCTGTTTCCATGGTCTTCCTGCCGATTATGATTGTGATGTCTTCCTGATCAGCACAGACGCTGTGCTAAGGCCTGAAGCGTTTGCCGCTTGGCGGCGCTTCTCCAGCCGGCGTTCATGCCGCCGATGAAGAGCTCTGACGTAGAAATATTTGACGACAAAGTACGAAACGAATCCCAAAATTAACCCAAGCACACTCATACCTGCCAGGATATCTAGTCCGCCGAGCAACAGTTCGCTTACCGCTGACCAGTTCCCATGAAACAGTTCCCTCCATGCGCTCTCATGCATAGGCCCCTGTCCCATACTGTGGGCTGGTAAAATCCATGAACCTATCTGTTTCGCAAGTGGCATCAGAATAATCGGCAGAAATGTCAGTTTGCCCACAACGTTACCTACGATGGCCGCTGGCATGGAACCACCAGACAAACGCACGATCGGATAAAACACAAGATAAATCAGGGATGCAGTTGAGATCACGATCAGTTCAAGACCGAACCCTATAGCAAATCCGGTAGATACCTTATGAGCACCACCCGGAGCACGTAAAAGTTTGAGGAAATTCAGTTTCATTGCACGAGTCAAACGTGCCATTCGATTGGGTTTGCGCTTCTGGTTTTTCATCCTGAATTTCTCCTTATTTGCACAAATGACGAATCATGTCGTCTACCCATCAATTATATCACACTGCGTCGGCTCCAGTGGTTACAATCACCGGACGCGTTTCCATCGTCACATTGCCAGCTACTGCGCGAGATATCATACAGGATGCCTCCGCCTTATGCGCCAGCTTCTCGGCCTTGCTCAGATCTGATTCGGGTGCATCTGGTGGAAGTACAATTCGCGGCCGATGCACAATGCGTTCATACGTAAAGATGTTATTGGTCACATCCACCGTTGCCTCCGATTCCAGCGTCAGCTCGTCAGGTGTAATATCTGAACGCTCCAGCATCGCAGCGAGTGTAATCAGGTAACAGGTTGCCGCTGCCCCCAGCAGCATCTCGTCCGGGTTCGTTCCTGTACCAGGGCCGCCCATCTCCTGCGGGATAGAAATGACGGTTTTCAGACCTCCCGCATCAATCGTGCCCTCACTGTTACGTCCGCCATTCCATACCGCTTTTAAGTGAAACGGATGTTTCATTGCCATCGATCCTTTCTGTACCGTTTATAATCCTTAATTCCCGTCACACCCGTATACACGGAATTTGAAGTTCATTCAGCGCGTTGACATGCTCATCCTGCACACCCTGATCGGTGATGACCTTCCCAACACTCTCCATGCCAGCTACCCTTGTAAAAGCTTGGATGTTAAATTTGCTCGAATCGGCTAGCAAAATGACTTCGTCAGCAATATGAATCATTTTCTGCTTCACCAAAGCCTGTAATTCATTCGACTCGCTGATGCCCTTGGTCAGATGTACGCCTTTGCAAGACAAAAACACTTTATCCACATGATACGCATCCAGCGAGCGCTCTGCGAGTGGCCCGACAAAGGACAAGGATTTTGAGGCAAGCTGTCCGCCTGTAGCAATGACACGAATCTGTTCTTTCGTACTTAGCTCCGCTGCAACCTTAATTGAATTGGTCAACACCGTCAGCGGAATATTGGGCAGTCCAGCTGCCATATACCACGCAGTAGTGCTTGCATCCAAAGCAATCCGGTCACCAGGCTCCACCAGCTTCACTGCTTCACTTGCAATGCGGCGCTTCTCATCGGCATGGGCAACAGCACGCTCGGGATATGGAATCTCGGTTTGCGACTCATCCTTGTATTTCACACTCACCGCTCCACCATGCGAGCGTCTGAGCCTGCCCGCCTGCTCCAGCTTGTCCAAATCACGGCGAATTGTTTCTTCGGTCACTCCACAGCGCTCACTAAGCTCAGTGACACGCATGCTTCCATGCGCATCCACCCATTCCACAATTTTTTCATATCGTTCCGCAACGAGCATTTTCATTCACTCCAAACCGTTAATATACCAGTTAATCCTGTTATCCCATCATACCATAGAGCAGTTGGAAGGAGAATTTCACAGACCTACAAGAAATGACATTCATAAACATTCATGCAATATATGAAAAAGAGGAGGCTTGCGCCCCCTCCATCCAGTCATTCCGATACATTATTTATCCTCTGCCATAGGGAACCAACCTGGCGTGTGGATAATCGCATTCCACAATCCATCAGGAATTACCAAACGCTCTTGATCGGATTTCGTCAGAATGGTCTCAATATCCTCTTCACGTCCGCTTTCAATCTTCTCGACCCAGTCTGGCTCGATGATCAGCTCACGTCCAATCGCAAGCAACGGTACACCGGTCTCCAGCGCTTCTGCCGCTTCATCGGCGGTATGAATGGCTCCAACACCGATTACAGGTACTTTACCGCCAACACGATCCAAGATGAATTCGATTCTAGCACGTGTATCCTCTTCACCACGTCTTGGCTTAGACCAGAACTCATTTAAGGAAACGTGCAAATAGTCGAGATTTTTGTCTTTCAAAGCATCAACCAGTGCATACGTATCCTCCATTGTTAATCCTGGCGTTTCTGGCTCTTCCGGCGAGAAGCGGTAGCCTACAATGAACGGAAGTTTGGTATGCTCGGCAACGACACGTTGTACCTCATCTACGACGGCCAATGGGAACGCTAAACGTTTCTCTACACTGCCGCCCCAGCGATCTTCACGTCGGTTGGAATGCGGAGAGAAAAACTGCTGAATCAAATAACCGTTCGCGCCATGAATCTCGACACCGTCAAAACCGGCTTCAATGGCACGGCGAGTCGCTTCACCGAAATCACGAATGACCGATGTAATCTCTTCATCCGTCATTTCTCTCGGCTCCGGAGAACCCGGGCGCTCACTAGCAACGGCACTAGGTGCAACCACTTGGCCTGCAGGAACGGCTTGTTCCGGTGTCAGACGCCCTGCATGGAACATTTGCAGTACAGCAACAGAACCTTGCTGTTTAATCGTTTCAGCCAGACATTTCAGTCCAGGCACAAAGCTGTCATCATAAGAGCCGAATTGCGCTGGAAAGCCGATACCGTTAGGCGTAACATGAGTTACCGCTGTAACCGACATGCCAGCTCCACCTGTGCGGCGCGCATAATATGCAAGCTCAGCATCGGATACCGTTCCATCTGGGTTAGAGGACATATGAGTCATAGGAGCAAGCACGATCCGGTTTTTCAGTGTAATGCCGCTTGGCAGCGAAACTTGTTCAAACATTTTCGAATACTTTGGATTCATTCGTGGTTCCCTCCTGAATTATATCTCTTTAAATAGATATATGGATATATACATTCAATTACTGTAACTATTATAATTACGTTTTAATTCAATTGCAACTTTTCTTTTTCCATTCCCTGTCAGCACGCATCGGAAACCACGCGAATGTAAAAAGGACAGCATGTCCTCAGACACCCCATCCTGTTCTTTTAACCATTCCAAAAGCTCAGAAACAAAAAACATGGAAGCAGCTACATCTTCAGCAAATTCTCTGGTACACCTAAGTCATTCCTAGTAACTCCGCACGTATGCCAGCTTTTGCTCCATCTCTTCAACACATTCATAACAATCATGTTCGTCGTTCGCCACCATCGGTGTGACCGGGTACAGATTCATATCTGTTTGGTTGTACGTTTTGAGGAGCGGTAGCAACTGTGTCACCCGTGTATTAGCCGGATCAAGCCAGGTGTTGATCTCATCATCCATAAGAATCGCTGGCATCTTGTTGCCAAACTCACGAGTCGCAAGGTTTGCGCCAGCCATGAGCATCGTACAGGTACGAAGCGGCTGTTTACGTGTATCTTTCCATATTTCATACAACCCCGCGATGCCAAAAAGTCCGCGATCCGGCATGACCACACGTACGGCATAACGCTTCTTGCCTTCTTGTCGCCAGTAATACAGCCCATTGCAAGGAATAACACAGCGTTTGGTCTCCACCAACTTATAATATGCGGGGTTTTCATGCACAGTCATTAAGTTGGCGTTCACCGCATCCCTCCCCCAGAACGGAATAAATCCCCAACGGAACTCATCCAGCACACGTTCTCCATCCTGATGCAGAATGATCGGCGTATGTTGCGTTGGACTGATATTATAGCGATTTTTATAGTAATACATGACACGTTGTACCTTGAAATGATCCCGAACTTCATCCAGATCAGCCGCGAGTGAAAAACGTTCGCACATCCCTATACACTCCTTTTTCCTAGTCAGGTTGAGTGTATTATTTGTGAGTTAAGGGAATTTATGCATACGTTCCCCGGACAGAAAGCGACTCGTTGTGACAACATTCCTTTGTAGTACAGGTTTTTTCCTTTTTTCCACGGCAAAAACAACGACTTGAGACTCATTTCAGGTACACATTTCCTTGTTACTATAATAGAGAAAATATACATTTATTGGAGGTTTTAAGTATGAAAAGGAAGATTTTGATGAGCCTGATGTTGTTCTCTGCGCTTGCGATGTTTGGAAGCACGATCTATGCAGCAACCTTTTTGAATTACGGCTACCCAAGCTCCACCATTCCAATCCGTACCTACAACTACGCTTCTGCATGGCAGGGTCCGATGGATGCTTCTCTTGCCAACTGGAACAATGCGGGAGCCAAAGTGCAATTCGTCAAAACGAATAACTCTCCAAACACGATCACCGCTGGCAACTTCAATAATACCGCTTACGGTGTCAACTACGCTTCCGTCTCCGGCAATCAGGTTGTCAACTTCCGCATCGAACTCAACGCCTCCACCATTACTGCTGATGCATCCAATCTATCCAACTTTATACAAAGCGTATTCGTCCATGAACTGGGCCACTCCGTCTGGCTTGGTGACAACCCTACAACGAACAGTCCTTCCATTATGTCTTACACACGCAACCGGAATTCCATGACCAAACCACAGACCTTCGATATCAATAATGTCAGATCCAGATACTAATCGTTCGTATATCATCATTCCGTATCATTTACATTTTATTACCAAGGAGGATTCCAATCCATGAAAAAGAATCGAGTACTTACCTTGCTCGTCTCGTCCATCTTTATCTTGTCTGCCGTCGGCTGCTCTCCAGCAACTCCGGCCGCTTCTCCCCCCGACGCTCCCGTCACAATCATCGCATCCGAGGATTATCCCAGTTATGGCAGTGTAGACGCCTTGTCCCAACGGGCCGACACCATTGTGAAGGGCAATGTCATCCAAACACGGGTTGAAGCTTTAGATGACAGGGTGTTGGCTGAGTCCCCAGATCAGAATAATATGAACGCAGCGGGAAGCGCGGCAGATACACAGGTTTCTTTTGACAAAATCTATACGATCTATACGGTTCAGGTGACTGAATCCTACAAAGGTGGTTACACAGCCGGGGATCGGCTTGAAGTCAAACAGCTTGGCGGACAACTGGGTAACACCGAAATAGTCAACGATGACAGCCTTAAGCTTATGCAGGCCAAGGATTATGTACTTTTTCTTGAAACATATGCGGACACCCCTGCAAGCCTGCTGAACAGCGTTCAAAGCCTCTATGTAGTCAAACCTGTTGCAAAATCAGACCAGGCCAGCCAGCAATCCCAGTCTGAGGTGATTGTCAGTGCAAATCCAGAAAATGATCTGACGCTCAGCCTGAGCGAATTGCAACAAATCAAAAACGAACAGTCCAATCCGTAACGTATATTTCCTCTTTTACCTACTTACTTGTTTGATGTCCACCTCAATATGCCGCTCTACATAAAATAAAAAAACGCGCTGCCCGAAATACCGGGTGGCACGTTTTTACTTTATTGCCTATGATCAAATCTCTCAATGCCAATGGCTAGCGATTGACACACACCGGAAGGGTAAACCAGAAACAACTTCCTTCTCCCTTCGTACTTTGAACAGCAATTTCGCCTCCATGCCGTTCCACAATCGATTGAGCGATCGCGAGCCCAAGCCCCGCACCACCACTACTTTTACTACGAGATTTATCAATCCGGTAAAACCGTTCAAAAATACGTGTCGTTTCTTCCGCTTCAATCCCCTCACCTTGATCTATCACCGCAATTCGCAGAAACGCCCCCTGCTCTGTTGCAGTAAGCGTGATTGTGCCTCCTGTAGAAGAGTGCTGGATAGCATTTTGCAGTAAATTGGAGAGAACCCGTTTCATCTGTGCAGCTACCATCATGGCAGCTGGCAATCGATCAGGCAGCTCAATCTCCACACTCAGCTGTTTCTCGGCAAGATGGAACGAGAAGCTCTCGAGCGTGGTTAGCAACAACTCATCAACATGACTGGGCTCTGGATTAAATGGCTCCCCTTGTGCTTCCAGACTCGATAGATCAAACAAGTCCTGGATCAGCCCTCCCAGCCTCTTCGTTTCAAGGCGAATCGTATTCAGATAACGTTGAAAGGTCGCTTCATCCTTAATCACATCGTCCTCAAGTGCTTCCACAAAAGCCTGAATCGAGGCCAGCGGTGTACGCAAGTCATGAGATACATTCGCAATCAGCTCTCGCCTGGCCGATTCGGATTGATGAAGATGGTCAAAGCTATCCTTCAGCCTGGAACTCATTTCATTAAATTGCTGTGCCAGCAGTTTGAATTCCTGTGGTCCGATGAGAGGGACTTCCGTATGGAAATCCCCTTCGGCTACCTTCACTGTACGCTCGGTAATACGAGCTATTGATTTTTCTAACGGCTTCGTTAATACATACTGGAGAACAAACGAAAGTAAACCTACTCCGGCTGTTATACCTGACAACCAATACAATTGATCGATGGTGAGAAGCATTTTGGAATAACTGACGAACAAACAAATCAACAATACACCAATACCCAGAAGACTGGACAATACCAGATACGTGCGTAGTTTCATGATGATCCACCTGCAAACTTGTAACCTATACCCCAAACGGTTTTAATATATTTCGGCTCTGAAGCATTTTGCTCGATCTTCTCTCGTAATCTCCGAATATGCACGGTTACAGTCGTCGTGTCTCCCTCGTAGCTAAAATCCCAGATTTTGCTTAACATCTGACTACGCGAGAATACCTGTCCCGGGTGGCTCGCCAGCAAATACAACATCTCAAATTCGGTAACCGTTAAGTCAATCAGCCGTCCGTTAATCTCTACCTCGCGTTTCACAAAATCAATCGTCAGCCCTTCATAACGAATCGTATGCGATGAATGAGTAGCAGGCGACACCTGTACCGTTCGCATTCTGCGCAATATCGCTTTGACACGTAGAACGAGTTCTCTCGGACTAAACGGCTTGGTCAGATAATCATCTGCTCCCATCGTCAGACCCATCAGTCGATCCTGCTCTTCCCCGCGAGCCGTCAGCATCACAATGGGTACATCCTCGGTTTGCCGAATCTCGTTACAGATTTCCCAGCCATTTTTACGTGGCATCATCAGGTCTAACACAATCAGATTCGGCGCGTGACTGCGCCACAGCTCAATCGCCTCCATGCCATCCTTAGCTGTTACCACGGAATAACCTTCCCTTTCCAGGTACCTGCGACAAACGTCTGTAATATTACTGTCATCATCAGCAACCATGATACGCTCATTCAATGAACTCACCCCATATTCAAAACAAGCATCTGGCCTCATCATATCACAGGGCAAGGACCATGTTTCAGTATTATTGATCTGCTTTACTTACAATTCTTTACGTTTACTTCGTCACCTTCACTTCATAGCCTTCATCGGCATCATGTATTTTGAAATGACCGTATTCGCCACATAGGTGTTGCCCTCATGGATCGTAGGCATCGATTTCAAGCTAACCTGCATGCCGTCTACCATCATTTTTTTAGAACCAACCCACACTTTAATGGTTTTAGCCGCAGGCATTATAACATCTTCCATCATCGTGTTATCAGCCATCGTTGTGTCATCTTGCTTCATCATATCATCGTCCATCATCATGTCATTTTTCATTTTCATATCGTCTTTCATTGTCATATCATCTTTCATCATCGTGTCGTGCATTTTTTCCATATACATTAACGTTACCGAGCGGTCTTTGCTGTCCCACATAATGCTGTAACCGTACATTTTTGCCGCCTGTCTCAATTGAGCAAGCTCCATACCATCTTTTTTAATCATTTTCATCTCTGCTGTACTTGCGCTTGCTAATCCCGAAAAGGTCAAAGACATCATCAACACCGCTGCTGCAATCATTTTTTTGCTTTTGCTTGTTTTCATCATTGTTATCACTCTCCATGGTTTAGTTGCTTGCATGGACTACAATAAGGAAAACAACTTACGATTCTCTAAGCAAAATATTACGAAATCATTACGATGTAAATATTGGTATCATCCTGATATAAAAAACGGTTGAAATCCCTCTTTGCGAGAGACTTCAACCGTTTCATTCGTTGCTACGTCTTATTTTCTACTTGCCTCACATTCAGTTCACACGAATAAAGTCAGCCATGGATCGAACCTGGGCCGCTCCTGGATTCGAAATGACGTCTGCTTGCTGCAACCCTTCTCTGGAGGTGAACTTCACCTTTACCGGAAACCCGGGAATCAGATCAAAGAAGTTATCCGAGAAGACCCCTTCAACTTCCGAAGACATCCACACCTGCTTGGCAAGAACGTCACTTTCCAGCACTAGATACACACCATCCTCATCGGCTCCTCCGCTGACTTTGATGCTCGCAGGCTGAAGCGCAAGCTCTTTGGCAGGCACGAAGTAATGCTCCTGGACAATGTCTGTTACTCCCTCTTGATGGAGAGCGAGTCGCAGGAGCGTCGTCGCAGCATCATGTCCTTCAAGCCAGTCTGTATTGCGCAAAGACAACAACTTCTCGCCTGAATTGGCTGCCACGCTTACTTCAAGTGTCTCATCCCGGTGCACCGTGCCATCGAATCCAATCAATTGAATTTGGAGCTGCCCCTCCACAGGTTTAAGTTGATCGGAAATCACATAGATATCCGTGACGTCTTCTTTGGTACCATCCACGGAAACCAATACATCGTTGAAACTGCGCTTCGCGTAATATTGCAATGCCTTCCAGCGACCAAGATAGTCCATCCCTGCCCACGAAGCGACAGGCCAGCAGTCATTCATCTGCCAGTAGAGCGTGCCCATACAGTACGGTTTACGGCGGCGATGGGCTTCAATTGCGGTTTTCATCGCTTCCGCTTGAAGGACCTGACTCATATATAGGAAGGATGGGAAATCCTTCGGTTCATGCATATACATATCCATATACTGCTTGATCAGCCGATTACCCGCACCGTTCTTCTGATGTGCAAGCATGACCTCTGACTCCAAGGCCAAGTCTTCTTCCTCGGCATACGTGCGTACCGATTTGTATTCCGGGAACGACTGGAATCCATACTCACTCATAAAACGGCCTACATAAGTATTGTAATTCTCAAAAGGCTCAACATTGTGCCACACACCCCAGTAATGGATGTCTCCTTCCGACGTAGACGGATGGGCGTGCTGTTTTTCATCCCCTGTCAGCGATACAATCGGGGAAGAAGGCCAGTAGTCGATGCCAGGTGCATACGCTTCGACCACTTCTGGTAAAAGGTCATGGAAAATCGCTTCATAATCCGCCCAGATGCGTTCGCGCTGTTCGGCATTGTAATCTTTTTTCCAGCCCCATCCACCATGTTCAATATAATGCGCCCAAGCCGAATCAATCTCATTGTTGCCGCACCACAGAACAATACTCGGATGATTGCGCAGACGTTTCACATTGTCTATCGCTTCATATCGGACACTGTTCAGGAACGCTTCGTCACCCGGGTACATACTGCACGCAAACATAAAATCCTGCCACACCATGATACCGTATTCATCACACAGATCGTAGAACACATCCTCTTCGTAAAAGCCACCGCCCCATACACGCAGCATATTCATGTTGGAGTCAGCTGCCGATATGATCTCATGCATGTACCGTTCCCGTGTCACTTCAGTGATAAAACTATCATTTGGAATGTGGTTGGCTCCCTTGGCGAACACCGCAACTCCGTTCAGTTCAAAATAAAAGGAAGCCCCGGCTTCGTCCGGATCACGAACAAGACGAATGGATCGAAGTCCTGTCTTGACCTCGCACGATGCGACAGAACGCTCACCTTGAAGTACTTCGGCAGCAAACGTATATCGATACGCTTCACCCAATCCACGACTCCACCAAAGTTTCGGATTTTGAATCAAGATGGGAACCTCTATCGTATGGGAACCAGCTTGCAAAGACACGTCCTTCTCCCAGCGCTGGCCATCCGCGCCTATGCGTATAACGGTATCTACAGGCTGTGAAGTTTCCACTTCTACCACGGCGGTGACTTGTGCCGATGTGGCATTTACTTTATTTTGCCGGATAAATAGATCATGAATTTTCACATCTGCCCATCCCTCAAGCCTAACTTCACGCCAGATGCCACTGGTGACAAAACGCGGACCCCAATCCCAGCCGTAGTGATATGGCGCTTTGCGCGCAAAGATACTTACTCGTTTATCCCCGAGACCGCCCACATCGGATTGGTCATTGGATGCAGGCAAGGCATATCCCAGCTTCTCCAGCTTCGGCAAATCCTCCTGAATGGGAGAACGAAAATGAATGCGAAGCATGTTCTCCTGTTCCTTCACTAATGCTTTTACATCTGCCTTCCATACTCGAAACATGTTATCCGCAGACAACACATGTGTGTCATTCACATATACATCCGCATACGTATCCAGTCCGTCAAAAACAAGTTCAATATGCTCCTGCGTGTATAAGGAAGGTTCAATATCGAACGTTGTACGGTACTCCCAGTCCTTCTTGTCGATCCACTGCACTTCCTTCTCATTTGTCCCGTAAAACGGGTCAGGAATCTTGCCTAATCTCAGCAGATCGGTATGTACGCATCCAGGCACCTGAGCCGGCATCCATTCCTGATCTTCACTAGCCTTGAACGTCCAGTTTTCAAATCGTTGCGATAGGTTTGTGCTCATGACAGCCTCCCAAGTTGTTATAGTAACCAACGTATTTTGTTAGGTTTTGTTATTATAAAAGCAAACAATTCACAAAACAAAATTAACATGTTAGCCGTATAACAGTCAATGCATTTGGTAAATTTAATTGTTCTGATCATCTCTCCAATCACCAAAAAAGACATAGAGATTTACTCCTCCATGTCTGTTCATGTCTGTTCCTTCTCTTTTGTTTCCATCCTCCTAAGAAGGCCGGCAAACTAAAAACTGCACCGGGCTATGCCCGAAACGAATGATATTCATCCCGCATAATAATGTCCGCATTAATCAGCTTGCGCTCATATGGAACTTTCGGATTGCTGATGCGCCATAACAGCTGATCTACAGCACGTGCTCCTAGATGTTCTTTATGAATATGCGCCGTAGCCATAATAGGATCATCTGTCCGCGTATTATCAAATCCTGTTACCGCGCACTGTTCGGGCACCTGAACGCCGCGACTTCGCAAAGCCTCAATGATAATAAATGCCGTGTGGTCATTCGCGCAGACGATTACCTCTGGAAAATCTTCGAGCTTCAGCTCTCTGACCGCCTGTTGCATCTCCTCATACTCCTGCACCAACAGCCCCACATGCTGATCTGCCTGTAACTGCATTTCTTCAAGTCCCATCCGGTACCCTAGCCACCGTTCCCTGAAACTAACCGCATCGGGCAGCTGTCCAGCAAACTGGAACCGTTTATATCCCTTTGCTGCGAGCATAAGAACTAACTCTTTCATGCCTTTCACATTGTCAGTAAATACAGTATCCGTGTGTATTGCCGAATCCTCGTGATCCACCATGACGAGCGGAATGCGTAAGCGATATATTTCGAGCAGAACTGGCGTTGAGATCGTGCCTACCGTAATGACACCCCGAATGGCATCAGGATTGAGAACCGAAAACATATGATCGGAAGAAGGCTCCGTCAGCGTCAAAATATCCATGCCCTGCTCATTCAAACGCGCTGAAATCCCGTCGAATACAGGCCCCCAATACAAGGAAGAACGATTTTGAGAGCGTATATTCGGAAACAAAATCAATATAGTACCTTCGTTTTTCTTCCCCGCTGTGCTGCCGGATGATGTAAGAGAATCAACTGCATTATATTTTGGCTCTATTTTAAAATAACCCAGTTGCCCTGCGGTTCTGACAATCATCTCGCGCGTATGCTCACTAACCCCAGGCTTGCCCGTCAATGCACGGGAAACTGCAAACTTGGATACTCCTGCAGCATCTGCGATCTGCTGCATGGTCACTCTTTTGCCCATCTTGCTCACCCGATTTTCCTGATTTTTCATCCAGTGTAGCATAAAACCCCGAATGAACAAAACATGTTTTGTTCATTCGGGGTTTGTTAGGTTAGAACGGAGTTAGACGGAATAACCTGTAACTTCGTTTATCTAGCGTTTATCTATGGGCGAATGTCTTCAACTAAACATGTTTGGATGGACAAACAGAATCACTTAACACTATAATGCCGGGCGCTTTCTGCGTCTGAACACATGCAGCGGCAGTTTGATCTCCGTAATCAATACGCCAGCCAGCATCAATGCCGCTCCACAGTATCCTTGCAACGTAAGGGACTCTCCCTGAAAAATAAAAGCAAACGCTGCGGCAAACAGCGGCTCCAGCGAAAAGATCAGGCTCGTTCTCGTAGGAGAAGCGTGGCGCTGAGCAAAAGTTTGCAAAATATAACCAAGCCCACTGCATAATACTCCGAGTCCCAGGATCGAGGCCCACGATTCCGGCGTATCTGGCAACTGCGGTGTTTCAAACACAAATGTAGCAACGGTCCCTAACAGAGCTGCTACACCAAGTTGAACGATTCCGAGTGTAAGCGGATCATGATTCGGTATATATTTACCTGCGATCATAATATAAACGGCATAAACCAATGCCGCCAGAATACATAACAAATCCCCGAGATGCAGGCTCATTTCATGTTGAAGCGTTAATAATCCGAGCCCTGCTACTGCGACCACAATACTGACACTTAGACGTTTGTCCGGCAAGCGCCGGCGCAAGACTGTCGTTAATATTGGCACAAAAATGACGGCCAAACTGATTAAAAATCCCGCCTGAGACGCTGTCGTTCGCTGTACCCCATAGGTAATGAATACAAACGCAGCAAACAACGCTGTACCCAGCACGCCTCCAGCAAGCAACGTACCACGATCTACACTTCTCAAACGGCGGTGAAAGAGCAGCCCTGCCGCTACAAAGGCGATTCCAAATCGCAAAGCAATTAAATTTAGTTCTTGCATTGAAGCTAGTCCCGATTTCATAAACAGATAAGAAGAACCCCAAATAACGGTTGCAAGCAACATCTGTACATCCGCTCTTCGCGATGCCTGAATCTGATTTCCCTGTAAGCCATTCATCTAACTTCTACCTTCATTCTTCTATAATAGTCTGAGCTACGTTGTATATATGTACTAAACTAACTCGCCTTGGCAAGTATAAACGATCTCTTTGCATTATAAAAATGAATATTTATAATAGTTATTATGAAACAAACTCATGTATAGGAATGTATGCTTAACTTGGAAGGATGTTATTATCCAATGTCACTGATTAAATACGAAATTCTAAATACGGTTGTCGAATATGGCAGTCTGACCAAAGCATCCGAGGCCCTAAATATTACACAATCCGCCGTCAGCCATGCCATCGCCAGCCTGGAAAGCGAATATGGTTTCTCCTTGCTGCATCGCAGCCGCTCGGGTGTTCGAGTCACCGCGGAAGGTGAGCGCATTCTCGGTTATACTCGTGAAATCATCCGCTGGGCCGAACTAATGAACCAGGAAATCTCCCTAATTCGCGGTGCCGAGATTGGCACGGTACGAATCGGGACATTTGCTAGTGTATCAACCCAGTGGCTTCCGGGTATTCTCAAGCAGTTCAGGCTTCGCCACCCCGGAATTGAGATTAAACTGTGGGAAGGTGACTATGCCGAGATTGAGAACTGGCTTGCCAGCGGTGCCATCGACCTTGGATTCTTGTCTCTTGGCGACTCGTCGCCGTTCGAAACCATCACATTGCAAAAAGACAGGATCATGTGCATCCTGCCTCTGGATCATGCTCTGGCTTCAGAGAAATCTGTATCTTTTGACGTTTTGCTAGAGCAGCCTTTCATTCTTCCCAAATGGGGCGGTGACAACGAAATTGAACGTTTGATTCGCCAGCATGCTGCCAAATTAAATGTTGTATATGAGGTAGCCGAGGATCAGGCTATTATGGCCATGGTACGTAACGGACTTGGCATCAGTCTTCTTCCCGAGATGGTGCTGCAAAATCATACGGAATCACTCGCGCTCGTGCCAATTGCAGGTGACCCTTACCGAATGATCGGTTTAGCTTGTGCTTCCCTTCGGAACCTTTCGCCAGCCGCACGTCGTTTTATCGAAGATGTTCAGCAATGGCTCATTTCAAACAATTCAATATTATTCCCAGACCCGATCTAGCTGATCTGCATAGTAGCGTATCGCCCGGCTGTAGTCCATTATCCGCGAATCTCCAGAAGTATCCGCGAGTTGAACAAGCAGCCGTTGCATTGCCTCTGCGTGTTCGCCGAGATTGTAGAGCACCATAGCATAGAATACTTCAAACTCCCGGTGCTCGGGAAATTCCGATATTCCTGCAAGCAGCCATGTTTTGGCCTGCTCGTATTGTCCAAGCGTACGATAGGTACTCCCCAGTCCAAGAATTGCACCAGCCCGAGCTTCTGCCGATAGCTCCAGTTGCAGTGCTTTTTCATAATAAGGCACAGCCTCACGTTCCAGGCCTAGCGAATCATGTGCCCATGCGAGTTGATACCAGCCTTCCCCATTTTCCGGATCAAACTCCGTAATTTGGTGCAGCAAGTCAATTGCCTCCCGCACTTTGCCTTCCTGTCGCAGGCAAATCGCTTGTTGCAAATCATTCATGTTGTTGTCACATCCAATAACAATTAATAATAAACAAGCACATCTTGTAATAATACCAACAACGAGGTTGTCCGTTTTATTCCAAAATGTGCTCTCTGAGGGAATCCCTACTCTACACTACTTAAGACCAAGTTGTATTCACTACCATCAAGATGAATATGAGCATCAAATAATTGACCGAGATCAAAAAGTTGACCTTTGCCCACTTCTCATCATCCTGTGTTTTCAATCCGCCAAGTGTATGTACAAACCAGATCAAGCTGCTAATCAGAGATATAATCAGAAATACCAGCCCAACGTAATCAAAATAATACAACAGGAATACAGCAGGAATCAGTAGAAAAACATAAGGAATCATCTGTAGCTTGGTACGTTTCACACCTTTGACAACTGGTAAGAGTGGAAAGCCAGCAGCACGATACTCTTCCACACGGCGAATACCCAGCGACCAGAAATGTGGGGGCTGCCACAAAAATAACAGTGCAAACAACAGCCAAGCTCCTGCATCGATTTCATTCGTTACGGCGGTATACCCAATGACAGGTGGCATCGCCCCTGCAATCCCCCCCAGCGATGTACTCCATGTCGATGTACGTTTTAGCCATATCGTATAGATCACGATATACGCAAACCAACCGAGCAAAGCCATCCAGCCGGATAACGGATTCACCAGTAGAAACAATATTGCTAAGCCAGCGACTCCAAGCACCAAGCCGTAACCAAGAACAAATCCTGGTTTTAGATGATTAATGTAATCCATCCTTTTTTTCGTTCGTTCCATCTTTTGATCCAGCTCACGATCCCAATAATTATTGATGACACAAGCCGAAGCAATCACGAGCGTTGAACCAATCACGACCATAAGCAGAGATATCCATGCGATATCCCATTGTGAAGCAACCCAGAAACCGACGGCAACCGCAAATACATTCAACCTTAACAGTCCGGGCTTGGTTAATGCAATCATGTCTTTAAGCATCAGAAGCCTCCTGAATGATGTAAAAACGCCATTCCTATAATGATACATGTACCACCAACGAATTACAATCGCTTTCAACCATTTGTCATAACAAAAAGCATTCTTCACCGTTTAATTGAACGGAAAGAATGCCTTCTGTCGTTTAAATTTTATTTATATTTTTTATCCCGTTACGGAATGTACTGTTGTACAATTTTAATTACTTTTCCATCTTGAATCGTCAGGTGGTAAGGGAACACAGACAGATCCAACATTCGTTTATCCCCATACAGCGATTCAAACTTGGTCAAGCTCACGGGTTCATTCCACTGAATATCTGCCCCTTGAACCGTACCATCACGGTCATACAGTTGCATCAGAACGTTGGCGTCAGCTTTGACCTCAACCTGCTCTTGTTCTTTGTTATCATTAACAATATAGTAACCGTCAGGTGCTTCGTCCATGCCCGCATCCGGATTTCGTTGCTTGAAAATGGCATCTGCTTCCTCACCTTGATACCAGCCGATTTTATCTACAGTCAACATTAATTTTCCGTCTTCTACACGCATCCCGTCAATATAAGCCGTATACACTTCGGAATTGGCCAACTGGGCCTTATTAGCAGAAGGTGACTGAACATTGGTACGCTCCTCTGCATTCGCAGGGGTAAGCAAATATGTAGTCAGCACGATGATGCCAAGTAAAGCCACTGCTGCACCGATCATCCGATATCTCCATTGTTTCGCCGCGTTTTTCATGCCAGCATCTCTCCTTATTTCAAACGTCTCTTTAATTATTAAACGAAAGCTTTTCTTCTCAAACGGACACGCCAAACATTAACGATTCGTTTATGTTGTACTCATCATACTTCATAACACTTTCTGAAAAGTATCAGCCAGATTAAAAATAGTTACAATTCACGTCATTACTACTGAGCTTGTCCACCGCTTCACATAGAGAAACCCCAAATCAGCTGCATTCGGGGTTTCTCCTGCATCTATATTAATCTATGCTTGTACAGTCCATTTATGCCTAAACTTCTTTAATGGCTCGTTCTGGTGTCTTGCGCCAAACGAACAAGCATATGAGCCAGCATATGACGTTCCTCTTCTTTACCTACGTTCCAGAGTTCCTGTAAGAGTTTCTCTTCCCGGTTGCGTGGTTCTTCGTTAGCTGCCAGATGATCTGCTACTTTTTGTGCAATTTTAGCCATTTGTTCTTCACTTAAACCGATGGATTCGCCCATGGCAATCCGTTTACCGAGGTATTCTTTGAATGCATCAAAATTTTGTAAAATGTGGTCTCTTTCCTCCGGTGCAATCTTTTCAATTGCGTTGTCTACCTGATCTGTGGAAACCTGTCCGTCTTTGTGGATCACATGATTTTGTTCATTCATACTTATTACCTCCTTTAGTTTAATTGCATTATTCATTTTTGTGACTTATGTTGAGCTTGCAATAAGCTTCACAACCATGGTCATTTATAATATAAACGTCTCGCTGAAGTTTAATCAGCCGTTTCAAAAATGGTAGTTGGGTTAAACGTTTTACATATACATGTAGATGTTTGGTTATGTTAGTAAACATTGATTATTACCGAGTTTAAGGAGGAGATCTCATGAATGACAAGCCTAAACATGACAAAACAAACGATGAACTCAAGCCTGGCGTAAATACCGTCATTGAACCAGACAAAAGAAATCCAGGTCCTACGGACATGATTGAAGGAGTCGTCGGAGACATTGTAGATAACATTCGCAAAGACTTCACCCATAGAGGACATGATCATTCTTCCAATAAAAATGCAACAAATGAACTGGATAAATAAGCATTCGCACTCCAGTATTCGTCAGAACAGATTCTGCTTTTGCTTCTCACTATCCTCAAAAGAAGAAAAGCATGAAAACAAGTCCTCTTCAACCGACAGGAAAAGAGAGGACTTGTTTTTTTGTAATTTTTTTATAATATACCGATTAACCTTTAGCTATTTTCTGTAACGCTTTGTGAATCCATATCGCCGCGATCGCGCCCTCGCCCATAGCAACAGTCGCTTGCTCGGCATGAAGTCCAAGATCTCCAGCAATCCACACGTGAGGAGCCGCCTGCATACTACGAGGATTCGCTTCTACATGTTTATTGTCTGCAATGACGGCCCCGAGCTGCTCAGCTAACTCATAGTGAACCCGGTTTCCGCCAAACGCGATAAATCCACGTTCCGATTCGAAAATCTGTCCATCTTCGGTTAAGACACCTGTAATATGACCGTCCCCCATCTGCTGTACTTCCTGTACCGCTGCTTCGAGATAACGAACTCCTGCTTGTTTCATTTGACGATGAAGGTCAGCAGAGATAGCGGTCTGCTCGTGGTTGATATATAAGAGATCGTCAGTACGCTCAATTAATGTCATGGCCATATTCGCTCCAGCTTCACCAGCTCCCAGCAGGATCGTTCGCTTCCCTTGAATCTCATAACCATCACAATCAGGGCATACATACACGGTTCTGCCGAGCGTAGATTTAAGTCCCGGAATATCAGGTATTCGATCCGACAACCCGGTTGCCAGCAGCACTGTTTTGGCCTGATACAGAGTTCCAGAAGACCCTTTAAGCCTAATCTTGTCCTCATGCACACGCACAGCTTCTATAATTCGATCCTTTTCAAACAAAACGCCCGTCTGCTCAGCCTGCATCCTGCCAATGGCCCGTAATTCTTTGCCCTACACCCCATCCGGGTAACCGAGAATGTTATGATAGGTTCGGCACAACGTTGATCTGCCCTCCCCAGCATCGACTACCAGTACTTGATGCGATGAATAACGTCCTAGCTGGATGGCCGCCTGAAGCCCTGCAATCCCTCCGCCCACAATAATACAATCCATCTCTCGCATGTTATTCCCTCCTGAATATCCAATACTCTCTCTTTTTAACTTTATATTTTTCAAGACGATTCTTGTCCTTCTATACATTAAACCGTACAAACAGGCTTAAACGGCCTGACTTATTCCATAGCTTAAACCAAAAATAAAAGACCCAAACCTCCGGTTTCAGACGAATGGTTTAGGTCTTCGTGTGTTAGAACTGATACGATTCGAAGCGCATGGCATTGGTGATGGCATTCCATACATCCGCAGTTTCGCCGCCCATATACCAGTAAGCCAGTCCTGCAATGCTTCGTTGAGTACTCATCTGCACTTTGGCTGATAAAGAGCGGCTATCTTCCGCCCAGATCGCTCTTGCCACCGAGTTAGACGTGTATTTAATCATATACTGATTCAACTGTTTATCCCAGTTTCTTAGAGAACCTGATGCCGCTGCCCGGACTCCTTGCTCGCCCAGTGTAATGTCCCAGGAAGCTGATGCAGGATTCACGGTAGACCAGTCCCTCGTATACAACGGAAGCGCCAGAATGGTCTTGGACCGATCTACCTCGGAGAGCATCGTTGTCAGCGCTCGATTCACCCATGGAAGGGAAGCTACCGAACCTGGCTTGAGGTCACCGCTCCAATGCTCTTCATAACTCATAAGCACCATATAATCTGAGATCGCGCCAAGCTTGACGTAGTCAAAGGCTGCCGTCCAATCTGAACCGAGATTGGGAGATACATCGACCGATACAACAGCGCCAAGAGCGTGCAAGGATTTCGTTAGCGAAGTCACAAACGCGGTAAAGCCTTCGCGATCGACAGGATCTACATTTTCAAAATCCACATTAATGCCGCCGAATTTATACTTTTTAACATAAACACTCACTTGACTGACAACCGCTTCCCGGTTCGCTGAACTGGACAACATCTGATGCGTCATCTCTTTATTGGAACGGTTACCAAGCATAGGCCAAAGCGCTCTGCCTGAAGCAGATGCCCAAGAGATCAATGTAGTATTGGTATGATCCGAAACGTTCATATCTTGATTCAGGAAAAACCAACGCGGAACGACGGTGTTAACAGGCGATTGCTCCACTTGTTTTATAAATGCTGCTGTCGATGAATTGTACTGCCACCCCAGTTGAATCCCATGATCCTGCTTCCGCTGGATTTGTGTGGCCCATGTGTAATTCTGCAGGATCGCGTCCAGCATCACCGCAGCCTCTTCCCGTGTAACTTGGTCAGCTGGCCGGAACATGCCGTTGCTTCCGCGCATCAATCCAAGCTGATGAACCTTCTGTACATATGGAAGAGCCCAGCTTGAGATATCCGCCGCGTCTGCATATGTATTGTATATACTATCGCTTGCCACAGGGCGCTGTTTCAGCATACGAACAAGCAAAGCAGCTGCCTCTTCCCGTGTGATGGAAGCATTCGGCTGAAACTGGTTCTGGCCTTTACCCTCCAGAATGGATAGATTAGTCATCGCAGCCACATTGCCGTAATACCAAGCTTTCGCAGAAATATCTGCAAAAGGTTTAATATTGTTTGAAACTGGCTTTAGTCCGAGCAAGCGTACCGCAAATGATGCAAATTCAGCACGTGTGACCGCCTTTTTCGGTTCAAACGTGTGCTCCGTTGTTCCTGCCACAATCCCTTTCTGTACCAATCGCGTAATGGCTTCTCTTGCGTAGCTTTTGCTTGTATCCTGAAAGGTAGGTTGCTGGCTCCCCGCTCCGTTAACGAAGCTCCCATTTCCAACCACTGAACTGAATAAAATGGCACTGCTCAACACGATTTTCCACACGGAATGAAAGGTTCGAAAAGCTCTATTATCATTTACTATTTTCACATTAAAAAGCCTCACTTCAATAGATTACGATCTTCATTATCGTATCAAATTGAAGCGAGGCCGTATGTGGTTAAATATTGGTAATGTTCAAGAATTACTTGTGTACTTTAACGCGCTCTTCGATCGGCTGGAACTCTTTCTCCCCTGGTGTTGCAGTTGGTTTACCAAATGGCATCTGAGCGATCAGTCTCCAGTGCTCTGGAATATTCCATTCTTGCTTTACTTTTTCATCAATCAGTGGATTGTAGTGCTGCAGGGATGCTCCCAGTCCCTCTTGCTCCAGCGCAGTCCAGATGACCAGTTGCAGCATACCGTTAGATTGGTTAGACCAGATCGGGAAGTTATCTGCATAAGCAGCAAAGTTTTGCTGAAGCTGTGCTACCACATTGTTGTCTTCGAAAAACAGAACCGTACCGTAGCCGCTGCGGAAACCTGCCATTTTCTCAGCTGTGGATTGGAATGCCTCTTCGTTGCCCACAACTTCACGCAAAATTTCTTCCGTGTGGTTCCATAATTGATCATGCTGTTCACCAAGCAATACAACCGCCCGGGATGTCTGTGAATTAAATGCAGTTGGTGTATACTTTACCGCTTCTTCGACGATTTCCTGAATTTTCGCATCCGAGATTGTGGATTCCTTGCTGATTCCATAATAAGATCTTCTGTTCTTCAACGCATCAAAAAAAGTAGACATTCGTATACGCCTCCTAAGTCATTTGTAGTTCATTGCCAACAAGGTAACTATAATATAGTAACATACATTAGTCAATAAACTATTTTATTTTCATAAATTTTTCAATGCCTCTTACGATAGTCTGCCCGGTACTTCTCTTCTGTAGACGAATTACTTTTCGTCTGATCCTTATTCTTTTCCTCCTGCGCTTCCATATTCAAATCTTGCATAGGAATCGGGTCAACCGTTTGTTCTTGCTCGTATCGATCCAGCATGCTTTCGTGTTCCGTCTTATTTTGCTCCGGGTGATTTTGCATCTTATCCTGTGTACCTTTTTCCCGCAGCTGTTTCGGTGTGTCCTTTTCCATCCCTTTTCGCCTCCTATAATCGTCTTCTCCTCATTACCTTTCTTTACCTGTTCGCATGGAATTCTAAACATCTTCGTTACGTGAAGTGTGCTGATCCTTGGTCGCTATTTGTTCAAATGTAATAAAAAGAAAAGCCAAAGAAGCCGGCCGCGATGAATCTGCGGGTCGGCTTCTACATATGACATACAATTATTCTTCGTTTACTCTAATATAAGCGATAAACTTCGTTTTAACTTCCCTATCAGTCCTACAGCTGCCGATGCAACTGACTTCGATACAGATCAGGCGAACAGCCCACGCTTTGTTTAAATATTCGGCTAAAATGAGACAGCCTTTTAAAACCAGACAATCGACTGGCCTCCGTCACACTCATCTCGGGCTGAAACTGAAACAGCAGCTTCGCTTGATTAATACGCCGATCATATAAGTACTTAAATATGGTCAGCCCCGTCATCTCCTTGAACATACCTGCCAAATACGGCTTGGACAGATGTAGTTCCTGAGCGAGATCATCCAGACCGATGTCATGCATGTAATTCGTATCCACATATCGGATGATATGCTGGACATGTCTTTCTTTTTCCGATGAAGAACGCTGTTCCTGCACATGTCCCTGACAGATCTCTGCTACACAATATAACAGGTCACACACACGGATATGCATACGCTCCTGTCTGAATCTGGACGAGTGAGAAGATAACTGGTGCAGATCATGCAGCAGTGCTTCAAATTCTGTGCGAATCTCACCGGTGAGGTTCACCCGGCAATTGCCCAGCTCATCGAACGGCTTCAGCACTTCATGGATGCGCTCGGGGTGCAGGCTTTTACGAATGGCAGAAGGGTCGAAATGAAGCGTAGTCCGAACATACGGTTTACCGACTTTGGGATGCGGCCGATGCAAGGTCAGTCCATGCATTAACACCAGATCCCCCGGCTCCAGAGCATATACCCGATCCCCAATAATATAGGTGCATTCACCTTCATGAAAATAATAAATCTCATAGTGCGGATGCGAATGGAAACCGTCCGAGTTACCCGGGTCAAACTGACTCGTGGCTTTATACGTATACGCCAGTGGGGCATTAAACTGCATCATGCTTGGCACGTCATCACCTCCTGTGCAAAAAAAGAAAGCGGGATACAACGTTATGCTTGGTTGCCCCGCTAATATTAAGCTAACCTTTTATAACAACTCTCGGATACTTGCTTTGATCTCGTCCATGGAATCCACCGGCTCGAAGCGCCGAACGACTTGACCTTCTGCATCAATCAGGAATTTGGTGAAATTCCATTTGATCGCATCGCCGTGCAGCCACTCTGGTGCTTTGTCTGCAACCATCAGCTTGAGCAGTTTGGCCTGAATATCGTTCTCGTCAAAGCCGGCGAACGGACCTGACTTTTTCAAAAAGTCGTACAGCGGATGCGCTTCCTCTCCGTTCACATCCAGTTTCGCAAACATCGGAAATTTCACCCCGTAGTTGATCTGACAGAAAGACTCGGCTTCCGCACTGCTACCCGGTTCCTGCTCCGCAAACTGGTTGCACGGGAATCCAATGACCTGCAACCCCTGATCCTTGTACTCATCATATAACTTCTGAATGTCATCAAATTGATGTGTATATTTACATTTGCTTGCCGTGTTCACAATCAGTACAGGCTTTCCTTCATATTGAAAGAGCGGGAAACGCTCTCCACTCGTTCTCGTCACAGTGAAATCATAGATCGTTGGCATAAGTCGAAGTGCACCTCGCAATAGTATGTAGTTCGTTGCTTTATAGAGTCATCTCTCATTATATACGAAGTCAGTCAGGTTGTATTGAGAAAGGTGGAGAGTCCCCCATTTACTCCAAAATTTTAATGCTAATCACATACTTTGAACGGGGCAACATCCTGATCTCCATTTTTTTGTATCGATCATCCAAATCAATCTTCCTTGTATTAATCAGTTCCAGTCCATTTATTTCAATAGTCTGTTCTCTTATTTTCCTAACGCTCATAGACCCCACGTAGTCTGGCCTGCCTGATACCGTAACATACTCTTTTTTGTAATACGAACCAAGATCCAGAACACCAGCCAAAGCTTGAGGAGAAACATACCATAAACATGCAAATCCGAGAATGACAAATAAAAATTTAACGGTTAGCCGTTTTAGTTTCCTTTGAATCGATTTCATCCCGTGAAACATTCCTATAACCAAAAAAAATGCTGAAAGGCCAACAAAAATTAAACGTAGAAAGACCCAATTGGGGAAAAAGGCAGGAAACAACACGGCCACAAAAGAACATATAAAGATCAAAAATATGAAACCGCCTAAGCCAAATAATTTCATTTTATTAAATTCATCTTCTTTCTCAATAATCTAACACGATGAAAACTCGATAATTAAGATTGCAAAGCCACATAAATATCGATCTCGTTATTGACACTATGCGGCTGGTAACGTTCATCCCAGATTTCAAAATCATAACACTCAGGTGTGTATCCAGCATCTTCTAACCACTGTCTATAAATATAGTCATATGTATCACCTATGTCGGATTCTAGTCCTCTGTGCGTACATGTAATATATGAGCTAGCTGGCACATGATGAATAATCATTCCAGGCGGCGTGCCCTCCGGCTCGTTTACTTCATAGCATAATACATGTGCGAATGGATCTACTTTGGCATTAAAATCCTCATAGGACGGATACAGCTGCATTAAGAGAACCTGGTCGTTTTTCCGATGCTTGATCTGATCCCTCTTCTCTATTAACTTATCATAAAGATTCTGTCGTAATCCTGCCTCAAACTCTTCCACCGTAGCTTCAATACGATAACCTGCAACATAAAATGCAGCCAATGTAACGATCTTCGTTTCCATCTTTTTCTCCCCCAATGAAAAAATAGAATACAAACCGTTTTAACGTTGCATTTACCCGAAAAGGTTACGACAAAAACTATGTCCACTCTTGCCAATGTTGCTCCAGAAAAATCACTTCTCTCTCGTAGTGAGCCAGATGACCTTCTTCGACCATTTTCACAAAGGCTAACTCTCCTGCTGCTGCACGATCCTCTAATGTTTTGCACATAAAGCGAATACGGGACACCACCCAATGTTTAAGATTAGGTGGCACATTTAACCCGTAAGCTTTCATAAACATTGCGATACGTTTTTTCCGAACCTTTGCGTGCTTTTCGCTATCATATAAGGTAACTGATTTTCCTTGGCCTTCAAGCTTGGGTGAAAAATTGGCTAGGGGTACACACGTGTATAAAGTGTAGGCGATATCCCACATACGCGGCCCCGGACAGGCCAGATCAAAATCAATAATACCCTGCGGCAAACCATGTCTGAAAACGATGTTGTATAAAGCAAAGTCGTTATGGCAGACCACTTCGGAATTCTTTGAATCTGTATCTACTGATTCATGTGAGCGTTCATCTCTACCTATATCTGGATAAATGTTATCAGACTGTTCTACCGTGGTGAAATTTACGGTTGCATCGTGGTAGGCTCTTAATAAACGGGCAACGGCAATCAGTGACTCGTCGGACCACATGTAACTTTCGATCTCCGGATAATCATTACCCGGGACGTCTCCGTCAAGGTAAGAGAGCATTTCTCTACCCTTCTCATCCATGCCAAGATATCTCGGCGCCTGATGGAAGCCTTCCTTTTCCAGATGCAACAGCAGTTTATGTACATAACGATTCGGGTGGGCACTACGGCGAACTGTATCTCCAACGCGCACAACTTCATTCACGTTACCACCCGTTAACTTCTCCTCCGGTAGTTCAGACAACTTGAATCCTCCTCTATTGATAATTCTCTGGCCGCTCGTATTGATGTCTATTCTTGTTTTTATTTTTGTAGGTCCCCGGGAAACCGGCAACCAGCAATACGAATCCAACAAAAAACATGAAATATACGAGTAGTCCCGTGGGTACATCTACCGTCTGCGTAACTTCTCGCAAACCTTGCTCCGATCCGCTTCCCGACTCAACCAATGCTGCTGATAATCGGATGGACATTCGTTCAAGTGTGGATATAAACACACTCGCAACCATTAATACGACACCCAGAATCTTGTTCATCTGATTCAAAATATAACCCCCTTCTTATTCAAAAAAAATCTCACTGTACACTCCAGACAAAAAGGTCTTTAGCGTTTGAGCCAGTGCATAGTGGTTGGGCAGGTCTTTAGCAATGACGCCTCCGATATTACCTGCCTCGCCTTGGGTTAGGCAGGTTAGTTGAAGCTCATTCGAATTTCCATATATGTATGAGAGCAAGTATTCCAGAGGCTGCTCTTGATATATTCGAATTTTGGTACCTGCCCAGATCGGCTCCTGATCCTGGATCTCATCCATTGGAATCCATACCTCCGTTGTCAAAACAACGACCTCCTTCAATAGACTTTACTTCAATTATAATCCATGTTCTTCCATAAAGGAATTTTCTATAAAGCTATTAACGAGGTATACAATAGCTCTTAATCCAGCAGTTTTCACCTATGCTTCTACGAATGAAGCTATACCTAGTTTCATAAGGTCGTGTTTCCCTGTATATCAAATAGCGCCGTCATCTCTGACGGCGCCTGGAATACTCTTTTACACTCCCGAGTCATCTTACGTAGCTAAAATATGGTGCAATTCCATATGACTTTCGAGAAAAGTAGCACGTTCGACATGGTACAAATCATATATGGACTGCTCCGAATTAATGGCCTGCGTAACCTCTGGATACAGGTCGTTGGAAAATGTAACGTATGGCAGTTTCTCTACCGCTTTACGTGAGCGAACATTTTGCTTGCGTATTTTCATAAAAACCGTCTGTATATCTTGTTCAAGAAACAGTTCTGTCAAAAAAGCGGACTTGGCTCTTTGACTGTATCCTTGTCCGAAATAAGGGGCACCGATCCACGTTGCCAGAAATCCAGTCTGGTTGACAATGTGATACAGATCAATGGTTCCGATTGCAGTTCCAACCTCATTCAAAATCGTGCGTGTTATGGCGGTTCCCTGTTCTTCTTCTGCGATTAACTGCCTCGTTAAAAACATAAATTCCTCTTGCGACTGACATGCATAACGAACATAAGGGGAAACTGCGGGATCCATCATCAAGCTGTGCAGAGATTGACATTCATGCAGCTCACGCTTCTTCAACATTCTGTCTACCACCCAATCCTTCAAGTTCGCTAGATCAAAGCAAAATTAAGTATAACCATGATTGTGTGGCATTTAATGAATTCTGCTTGCGGCTTGTGTAAAAATTCATGGGAAATTACGAGTGAACTGGCACTACGTTTGCTTGAGAAAACACACTAAAACGGCATGTTCCTGGTAATAAGAAACACGCCGCTGGATTCTTCCTTCTGACAATATCAGTTATTGCATGCCTTGCATGATAGCATTAATGATATTTTGTTGTGTTACAGTATTGTTAAATCGGTTGAACAGCGCGAATCCATGCTGGCCGTTGAATCCGTTGTCCCAATAAACTGGAACCATTTTATATTTTTTTGCCTTGGCGGTCACGGCTTTGGCATAAACCGCTCGATAGGTACTGTTGCTGGAATCATAAGAAGATTTGTCAATGGAACCGAACTCACCCATAACGACTGGATAACCTTGAGTCACAAATTTATCGTACATGGACTTGAACTGAGATTCCAAGTAATCCTCCTGCCCCCATGTCGATCTTTTGGAAGGATTCGTCGCGGTAGCTCCCCATTGCGTAATGTTTCCATTTTCTTCACCAGCAAAATCCCATGGCGAGTAATAGTGTGCCGAGATCATGATTCGCTTCTGAGAGCTTGGAATGGCGGAAGATCTGAAATTATCACTTGGAACGACAAAACCATAATTGCCCACAGTGTAGTCAATGTTTGTGTTCCAACCAGGAACGAGCAACCATCTTGCATTGTTGTTGCCACCCGTTTTACGAACAGTATCCACAAAAATCTGATTGTACGCGTTTAAGTTACCATAATAAGACGTATTCGGATTGTTGTAATTTCCGTCAAACACCTCATTCATGGATTCAAAAATAAGACGTTCATTATAATTGCTGAACTTGGTGGCAACTTGTTGCCATACCTTTTGATACTTCTCACGAATGACGTTCTGATTTCCACTGTTCACATGTAACCACGAGCCCGGAATCGAGTGGAACCCGTCTCCATGCATATTGATGACTACATATAAACCTTCGTTATACGCATAGTCAACCACTTGCTGTATACGATTAAGCCAAGATGCGTTCACTGTATAATTGGGAGCGCTTCCAATATAGTTCAGATAAGAAACCGGAATACGAATCGTTTTGAAACCTGCCGCTTTTACCTTTTTGATCAGCTCAGGTGTGATCGTTGGATTGCCCCATGACGTTTCATTCGGTGTACCGTTCACGGTAGCTTCCAACTGATTACCCAGATTCCAGCCTGCACCCATCTCTGCAGTAATCTGCGCAGCGGTTAATGATCTCATGTCAGCAGCAGCCGCCTTGGAGCCCCATCCCGCAAACGCCGCTGTGGCCATAAAAAGCAGTGCCAAACTGGCTATGCCAATTTTTTTAAACGTTTTCGTCATAACAATACCTCCGCTTATTTTAATTTGGAACAAGCAGTGCAGTTATTCTAGTGATTCATCTGGATGGTTAAAGAAATTGATTGATTGATTGATTAGATTGAAGAAATAAGAAAAACTATTCCTCCCTTCTCTATGAATAGATTATGCGAAAAAACGGTTCGCACCAACATAATAACACAATTATGGTAAATAAAGTTCATTTTCTTGTCCATTTTGACAGGTTATTACACTTTTTAATCCAATTTGAAATGTTCGACCAGCCAAGCCATGAATTTGTCCTTCTCTTCAAACTGAGGATAATGCGCGGATTCATGAAATATAACCAGTTCTTTCTCGGGCGCTTTCAACATTTCCAAGTAGTCCCTGGCTGCATTAAGAGTTGTCATATAATCATATTGTCCCATGAAGAAATAAGTCGGAATTCGGATCTCGTCTACAATCTCAGGCAATGGGTGATCCAATGCTTCTAGCACAAGACGATCTTGCAATTGGAGAATTCCAGTATAAAACCGAATGACATCCACCCCATTGTACTCCGGATTTATCAGAAATCCTTTAACATAATCAGCGTTCTCGTTAATGAGTCTGGCTGAACCTCCATACTTTTGCACAAACGTTCGAGGAGTCAGTCCTTTCCCTTGCTGTACGGAATCACGCAATAACTCTAATTGTTTCACATCAGCTTTGTTTCCTGACGCGTTTGCCTGCTTTATCGTATAATCCAGCGTTTCCATTTCACTCTGAATGGTGTCGGCCACCTGTCCAATTCCAATATAAGCTTTAAACTGTTCTGGAGCTTTTGCAACCGCCTTGATACCGATATACGTTCCAAAAGAATGCCCGACCAAGATCACCTGCTCTTGATGCAGTTCCTCAGTAACATACTTTGTCAGTGCTATTAAATCATCTGCAAGTACATCAGTTGTCAGCTTCGAGTAATCCTCTGTAAAATGGAACGACTTTCCGCTACCGCGTTGATCATAATGAACAATTGTAAAATGCCGCTCAAGCTCACGCTGATATTTTCTTACATAAGGAATCTCTGAGTACCCAGGTCCACCATGAACAAATAACAATACCGGATTGGCTCGATCTGTTCCCCTGATCATCACTTCGTGCCCTTCACCGTTAATGTCAATCTGCTCTAGATGGCTTATACTATTCTCCCCTTCGATACTCGGTGTCCATGTAGGAACAATGAGAAAAACCACTATTATTCCTAAGATGGTAAAGAAGGTATATTTACAAACTTTTGCTATCTTTTTTCTCATACGTTCTCCTTTTACTTCAAAGGATAAATCCAATGAACATCCTCTTTCTGTAACTCATCCTGAAATATGTAATTGTGACCGCACCGACAATGCAGAGAATTCGCTTACCTGCGTAATCCTTCATCGCATTTTTCACTCGAACAGTTGTAACGCTCTCTAAGCGCTGCATTATGAATTGTTCCTAACAAACCAACCGTCGTCATCCGTTAAGCTCCTTTACCATATGAATATCTTTGGGCTCTTTGGTGTACAATTCTACGTCTAACTCACCTGTCACTTCACTGCCCTGGCTTTGGTAAAAAGATACCGCTGATCTCGTTTCGGTTGACGAGATGTACAAGGATTGCGCTCCACGAATTCTTGCCTCTTCACTTAAAAAAGATAGAATTCGTGTCCCAATTCCCTGTCGTCTGTACGCTCTGGATACATACATGAGATCGAGCTGCAACTGATTATGCTCTTTTCCTCTAAATTGATGGGCAAGCACACCGAATCCTACTAATTTCGTACCATCAAAAGCCCCATAAGCCATTCCACCATGCTGCAATTCATAAACGTAACGATCCTGCATCTCTTCCAGTTGCCCCTGACCCCAACTGGCACACTCGTGATCTTGTTTGTGCTCAACTAAACCCTGTGCACTGACCTCATAGATCAGGTCGATATACTCAGAACGATCAATTTCATGTAACTGTTTTGCATGATCCAGGTTCAAGATTTGGTATGTAATCATTCTTTTTGTCTCCTTTTTACATCCTCTAAGCCTTAATATTCAGGTGTTGCTCCTGCTTAGGTGACCCCTCCTCTATAATCAGAGCTCCAAAACGGTAATATACTCATCATGGCAGATCTCACCGTTATCACGGAAACCAAAGCTCTCATACAACCTTTTAGCATGTACATTTTCTGCACTATACGATATCCAACTATATTGAGCAGGGCCTGCAGGGCAGGTCCGAATCCAGTCTAAAATCTTTTCCATAGCTTGGCGCCCGTATCCGCGATTCTGGAACTGCTCGTCAATCATCAGCCTCAGAATACAGTAGCTACCTTCTGCGATTGATGGCAGGTCGTACCCTGTAATTCCATAGGTGATCATTACAAAACCAACAGGTTTGTCATCCGCATAGATTGCAAAAGGAAAGGGATAACCTCCGTTCTGGGAAAGGACATAACAGGAAGCCACGCTCGACAGATTGGAGGCAACGAACCGACGCTGTTCCTCCGCGACCTCCAGATTAAATACGGCACGCCGATTATCGAGTGTAATGTTCTGCAAAGTAATGGTACTCATATTAAAGCCCCCGCTTTGCATCTCGATTAGCGAGGTACTCGTCCTTTGTTAATCCGAACATAATAAAGTCCATATGTTTCCCATTAATATAAACAACCTGACGACGAATTCCCTCTTGCACACAACCCAATTTCTGCATCATTCGAGCCGATCCTTCATTACCCTCCAGCACATAATCGTTGAACTTATGAAGCCTGCGCTCCAAAAACGCATAACGAAGCAAAATATTCATCGCGCTTGTGCCATATCCCTGACCACGATAAGGTTGATCGATGACTATGCCGATACTGAACGTTCCGTTTCGTTCATCAATGCTATTCAGATTAATGCCACCGATGTTATGCCCCTCAAGATTTTCGATGGTAAACATAATACGACCGTTGGTTGATGAGAATGCTACGTTCTGTTCTATAAATCGTTTGGCTCCAGCAATCGTTGGCGGAAGCTCAACAGCACATTCAAGCAGAATACGTGCAGGAGAGTCAAAGCCCTCTGTGTAACAACTCTCCCAGTCCTCTTCTTCAAAGGCTCTCAGCCTCACCTTGTCATCTTGCCAGTAATACTGGCTATAATCGATTATTCTCATAAGAATGCCTCCCTTTAAACGATGTATGTTGCCTTTGTAATTCATCTTATTTCCAATCTGTAAATAACCTCATCATCCGGATTGGTCAGATTCTCGCTTACAAATGACATGCTTGTATATAAGTGCTGGGCAATATGATTGTCTCGTTCAATGGTCAGAGAAATGATATGACATAACGGATGTTTATCGGTGATAAAATCGATGATGGCTCTTAAAGCTCGTTTTCCCATACCTTGCCCTTGAACCGTTTTGTCGATCTGAAAGCCACCAATCCAATAATTATCTGTACTTTCCGGTGTATAACTTATATAAAAGAATCCAATGATGTTGCCTTCCTTTTGCAAAACGTAAGGATCAAGTGCTTCATCCCATGGTTTAATATAGGCGTAAGCGAGTGCCTCCGTAATACTTGGAACCAGATGTTTTTGGTTTTCATGTAGTGAAATTTGTAGTGCCTGTTCCCAATTATCTCGTGTAACGGGATGAATCTGGATGATGTGTGTTCTCATGTGATCTCCTCATTCAACGGTTAATTACTACACTTCGATAGAAAATACGGCAACTTGTTTACCTAGGATGTCGACATCCTTCTCATGGGTCATGCCATTCTTTTCCGCAACTCGCATCGAGCCTGCGTTTCCGTATTGGATCAAGGAGATCAAACGTTTCTCTCCTTGTTGCAAACCGTACTCCTTCCATGCGTTGGCTTGCTCATACCCGTAGCCTTGTCTCCAATAGGGCTCTCGCACCCAATAACCGACTTCAAGCTCATCCGTGCCATCAATCACTTGCGGGATCAATCCAGACGTTCCAACAAGTTGCTGATCTTCTCTGTTAAAGGCAAGCAAAAGTCCTTTGCCTGCCTTATTCCAATGGATAAATTTCTCTAACGTCTGCATCGTTTCTTCTTTCGTCCATGGGTTTCCATGGCGAATGTATTTCATCACGTTTGGATCACTGGTCATCGTATATAAATGTTCAAAATCATTTTTAGTGTATTCACGAAATATAAGCCTTTCTGTCTCCATAATTCACACTACTCCTCGCTTTAACATCTCCATTTGGTCTTCTATAGTTTAAAACGACAACCTTCAAACGTTAGATCATTTTGGACCAGATTAACTGCTGATGCAATAGCCCCTTTTTGATGTTCAGATAAGCTCGCTTCATCTCCGTTCCAATCTTTCAACCACCAGAAGAATGAACTTATATTTCGGTACTCCATAAATAAAGGAATCCGAGCGATCCATTCCTGACTTATTGGCTGTTGTTGCACATCCCCTTCCTTCCCCATCGAGTAAATAAATCCGTATCCCATACACCCCAGTCATAATCAAAAAAAATATCCAGTCGCTCCTTCAAATACCGCTGCCACATAAGATTTCTCCTGATCACGGCATACAGCAGTCAGCTTGCCTTCAACCGTAAGAATTACTGCCTTTCTTCGGTACACATTAGATTCATCGTTCTACAATCCCGCTAGTGATTTTCATATTCGGAGCATACGTCATATACGAGTTTCCATTGAACTCTCTAGCAAAACTCTCCTCTGCCTCATACTGATGGATGGCTTCCTCGGAAGTTAATCCGCGTCCAATGAGGTGGACAGTGACTTCGTTTCGGTTACCCGGAACGGCTCCTAACCCTTCTTCTTTTAGCGCGTTATACAACGTATGTTTATCTGGCTCATCCATCTGTTGATCTAGAAAGTTTACCCGATCGCTTACTCGGCATTCCACGCCTCTAACACCAAGCTGACTTAACAGTGTCGGAATCTTCATACCTATATTTCCATCTTTTCCACTCTCTCTAGCACCCTGCTCATACAATTTCTGAAGTACGCCCAGGTGCACAATGCTGGACTGCTCCATGCCATCCAATGCATAACTCGCCATGTTGGCAATCCAGTGTGGCTCGAAACAAATCACTCGACCTCCATCCACCACACTGCCGATCATCTTTTCCAATATCACACGTGGTTCTGTCATATGTACCAAAAAAGCATGACTTATCGCGATGTCATAGGCTCGTTCGACCTGCACCGTTTCAATGTCACCTTCTATAAATTCGGCCTGATAAGACGTATGTGCGTAGAGTTCTTTCGCATGTTTAATCAGTTCTGATCCTTGATCTACTCCCGTGTACCGTGAACCAACAGGCAGTAGCGGGAGTAGCTTCAGTCCCATGTAACCAAAACCACATCCATAATCGATCATATGTACGGCTTGCTTAATCTTCCAAACCCGCTCAACCAAGAATTCGAGATAATCATCGTTATAATAAAGCCAGCGTGTTTTTCTCAGATACTCTATTTGGTTATCCCAATAATAATCCGACAATAATTTACGCCCCTTTCTTGTAAACGCATTCATATTTCTAAAGGACTTCCTCTAACTTCATTTGCAATTCAGCACATCCCATTCTACTCCTAACATATGTCATAGTCTATCCGACTTCAGGATGATCTGTTCCCGAACTTCCAGCAGTTATCACCAGACGGACAGTTTTGTTCTTACGTCATTATCATCCGTAATATAATCCAGCGCTTCGTATCCCAGTCTCTTGATATGCTCGAACATTTCTTCCCGTATTTCAGTATCTTTAATGTATACCGCAACGTAACTGCTATCTATGACAAGCAATACGAGCTGACACTCACTCTCTGCATAGTCTTCGTAAGTCTCTATATCTATAATTGCTGTACCTCTCGGATAGGCCTTCAGATTGGCAAAGATCAAATAATACTTGTTATCATCAATCATTTTCTGCAACTCTTCACCTGCCATGCCCATAACCCGATCTGGAAAAAGACTGCCTCCCAAGCTATTCTCAACCACTAAATAAGACTCTTCCCCGCCAACAAACCAGTCATAATCCGCGATCTTGATCGACTTCAGAATTTCTCCCAGAAATCGTCCATAGGCATTGGGAATGGTGAACTGTATTCCTCTCTTCATCGTACCTCCTCCTGGCTTCAACCCTTCAAATTGTGCAAAATGATATCAATCACTTCGTCCGTTGCCAGATGATCTGTCGCTATTCGGGTTTCGAATGCAGCTTCCTTGAACGCTTCAACACACTTCGGAGCTTGTTGATATTGCCAGCCGCCGAATTCATCTCCACGTTGAGCAAGGCGCTTATATATCGTCTCTAACTCAGCCGTTAAACAAAAATGATGCAGGTCCGGGTCGATCTCCTTTAGCCCGTTATAAATGTAACCAAAGTTCGATATCCTGAAAATCATCCGTGCGCCCGTCGGGATTATCCAACAGGATTTCTTACAAAATCTGGCCGTTTAAAATTTTCGATTAAGCATCTCACGCTTCGCACTTTCTTGTGTGAAAATATCCTCTCGGGGCACCATACGTTTCGGAAGTGTACGCCCTGCCATAATTTCTTTGGTAGCCTGCATCAGCTGAGGTCCGAGTAACGGGTTGCATTCCACCACGGCATTAATCTGTCCGTCCGCCAAAATCTGCAGCGCTTTACGTGATCCGTCTACCGACACAATGATGATGTCTTCACCAGGTTTCAAGCCAGCATCCTGAATCGCCCGAATCGCCCCAAAAGCCATCTCATCATTATGCGCAAAAAGGACTTGTGGCCGCTCCTCTTCCCCGACCTGAAGAAAACCTTCCATCACTTGCCTGCCCTTGTCTTCTGTGAAATCAGCAGGGGCACTTTGCGAGAACAAGATGTGGTCTTTATCCCCTAAAATGCTTCGGAAGCCCTCCCCACGCTGAATAGACGGGGTTGATCCACTTGTTCCTTGCAGTTCAGCAACTCGAATCGTTCCTGGCATATTCCGTAGCCGATCCTGAATATACTTTCCGGCTTTCACGCCTTCTTCATAGAAGTCCGAGCCGATCGTCGTTACAAACAGAGAGGTATCTTGAGCGTCAACGGAGCGGTCTACGATGATGACCGGAATTCCGACTTGCTTCGCTTCCTGCAGAATATCATCCCAGCCCGATTCCACCACCGGTGCAATCGCGATCACATCTACTTTTTGCTTGATAAACGAACGAACAGCCTCAAATTGTTTCGTCTGAGACTGCTCTGCATTTTTTATAATAAGGGTAATCCCGGATTCCTTGGCGGCATCCTGAATGGAGGTGGAATTGGCGATACGCCAAGCACTCTCCGTACCCAGCTGCGAAAAGCCCAATATGATTGGTTCTTTGGAAGGCAGGTTATATTCCTGTGATTGCATCCAATCCTCTAACGAGGGCAGTGAGTCAACGTTTGATGGGACAGGAAGAGGTTTGGACTCGGACTCAACCAGGGTGCAGCCAGAGAGACACAACAGAAGCAGCAGACCCAACCAGCTCACAACTTTTTTCACCAGACCCCTCCCCCTTTAACATCTTTTACAACCGCCAATCCACTCACTGCAACCTGATTTTACGGATTAATCGATAATGATGAGGCTGAGAAGCTTAATTACCTCATGTTGAAACAGGTTAATGCAATGATTTGGCGGATACTCGCCGTTCACTGAGAAGTCGTTGGAATAAAATAAAGACAAACAGCATCAGACCGATTACAATCTTTGTCCACCAGGAGCTGAGCGTGCCTTCGAAACTAATTATAGTTTGGATAACCCCTTGGATCAATACACCAAGGAACGTGCCGGCTACGTAACCAACGCCGCCCGTCAGCAATGTTCCCCCGATCACAACCGCTGCAATCGTATCCAGTTCGAGACCCATCGCGTGTAATCCATAGCCGGATAACATGTAGAATGTAAATACAACTCCTGCCAGTGCAGAGCAAAACCCGCTAAAGGTATACACCAAAATTTTTGTGCGGGCTACAGGTAGACCCATCAGCATGGCCGATTGCTCACTTCCGCCAATGGCGTACACATTACGTCCAAAACGGGTGTAGTGGGCAAGGAAGATGGCAAGCAATAAGATGATCAGAGCTATAATTACATTAATGGAAACGAAGCTGCCTCCAGGCAGAGGAATCTTGGCTTGTGCAACGTCCGTATAGAACGAGTTGGTAATCGTAATGGTGTCGGTACTGATGACATAACAGAGCCCCCTTGCCAGAAACATACCGGCGAGTGTCACAATGAAGGGCTGAATTTTAAAATAATGAATGATGGCTCCCATCAATGTGCCAAACACCGCTCCCATAATGAGCACCATGGGAATGACTACTGTGGGCGACCAGCCTTGCTTTTCAACCAAACTCGCACTAATAATCGTGGTCAGCGCAATGACCGAACCGACCGACAGATCAATGCCACCGGATACGATGACAAAGGTCATGCCAATCGCCGTCACAATCAGAAAAGCATTATCAATCAACAGATTAAACAGAACTTGTGTGGAGAAGAAACCCGTGTAACGGAACGAGCCAATGGCAATCATAACAGCCAGTAAGCCAAAGGTGACCAGAACCGGGAGCAGCTTTCGATTAAGATACATGGCGATTCACCCCTTGTTCAGCTGGAAACTTCCGCTTTTTCAGGCGCTCTGCCAAGGACTTGCGGAAAGCATCGGATTGGATTAGACATACGGCGAGCACAACAAAGGCTTTGACAACGAGTGTGACCTCTGGCGGCACACCAATCATGTAGATGGTTGTCGTTAAGGTCTGGATAATCAGCGCACCGACCACCGTACCCATCAGATAGAAACGTCCGCCATTCAGTGAAGTCCCGCCGATCACGACAGCCAGAATAGCGTCCAGCTCATACCATAAGCCGGCGTTATTGCCATCCGCACTGGATACATTGGAGCTAAGAATCAGTCCTGCAATCCCCGCACAGAGACCACAGAACACATAAACGGCAAGGATGACGGTTTTGGAACGAATGCCAGCAAGTTGGCTGGCCCGTGCATTATTGCCAACCGACTCAATAAACAGCCCCAGTGCTGTTTTTCTGGTGAGAATTACAGCAACGAGCAGTACCGTCAATACGATGAAAATTGAAAAAGGCAACGCTGCGAGTGAACCCGCGCCAATGTACTGATATTGTGCATTGGACACCGTTATAATCTGTCCGTCAGTGATTAATTGGGCAACACCTCGGCCAGCCACCATAAGAATGAGCGTTGCAATAATAGGTTGGATTCGAGCTACGGATACCAGTGCTCCGTTCCACATACCAAGAACCAGGGAAAGACCGATCGATAACGCAAGTGCACTCAAAACAAGCCAGAGTGAGCTTTGATCCGTTCCTTTGCTGATCGTCATACAAGCCATTGCCCCCGAGATCGCTACGATCGAACCTACTGACAGGTCAATACCGCCGGTTGCAATGACCAGAGTCATACCAATGGAGACCAGAATCAGCGGAGCGCCGAAATTGAGAATATCGATCAGACTGCCATATAGATTGCCTTCACGTATCACAAGCGAGAAAAAATCGGGCGAATAAAGCAAGTTAAATAATAAAAGTAAACCGAGCATACATAACGGCCAAAACAAATGATGTTTTCGCATCCTGCTCATCATGACGTCAACCTCCTGCCATCGCTTTCATAATTTGCTGCTGATTGATCTCTTCACCACTGAGCTCTTTTACTTTTTTACGGTCTCGCAGCACGGCTACCCGGTCGCTAACCCGAATCACTTCTTCCAGCTCCGAAGAAATAAACAGAACACCCATGCCTTGCTTCGACAACGAGAGCACCAGCTTCTGAATTTCTGCTTTCGCCCCAATATCAATGCCGCGTGTAGGCTCATCAAGGATTAGCAGATCGGGATTCATCAATAACCAGCGCGCAAGCAATACTTTCTGCTGATTGCCACCACTCAGGTTTTTGATTAGTTGCTCCGGATTTTTAGGATGAATCTGTAACAGATTGATATATCTCTCCGCAAGCTCATCCTGTTTTTTTCGCGAAATAGGCTTCGACCAGCCCCGTGTCGCCTGATAGGCAAGAACAATATTCTCTCTGATCGTCAGATCATCGATGATCCCTTCGGTTTTGCGATTCTCTGAGCAAAAGGCAATATGTTGGTCAATCGCATGCCGCGGTGACTTTACCGAGTTACCTGTATCCGCAACCGTCAGCTTGCCTTCGTCCGCACGGTCTGCGCCAAAGATCAGACGAGCAATCTCGGTACGCCCCGATCCGAGCAATCCAGCCAAACCCACAACTTCTCCTTTACGAATCGTTAAATCAAATGGGTCGATGGCTCCTTTTCGTCCCAATCCCGTTGCGGTAATCATAACTTCCCTTGCGTCTGCTTCCACTTCTGTCTCTGACTTTCCTTCGCCCGTTTGCTTAGGAAGATCCTCCAGTATTTCGAGTTCTTTGCCAATCATCTTGAGTACAAGTTCCATACGTGGAAGCGATGCAGCAATGTATTCCCCTTCGAGTTCACCGTTGCGGAGCACGGTCAGACGATCCGACATTTCGTACACCTGGTCGAGAAAATGCGTGACGAACAGAATCGCCAGTCCTTCACTCTTCAGCTTGCGCATAATCTGGAAGAGCTGCTGCACTTCATTTTTATCTAAACTGGAAGTGGGTTCATCTAAAATAAGGACTTTGGCCGAGATGCTAAGCGCTCTTGCAATGGCGATGAGTTGCTGTACCGCTACCGAATAGGACTGAAGCGGCGCTTTCACGTCGATGACCAAATTTAATCGTTCACGTAACAGCTTCTCCGCATCTTGGTTCATCTGTTTCCAGTTGATTCGGCCATGCTTCATCGGCTCCCGCCCGATATAGATGTTCTCTGCTACCGTCAGATTCGGACAAAGATTCACTTCCTGATATACCGTGCTAATCCCCGCTTTTTGTGCCTCTAGCGGCCCTGATATGGCAAGCGTTCGATTGTCCATCGTAACCGTGCCTTCGTCAATCGAATACACCCCTGTCAGTACTTTGATCAATGTTGATTTTCCCGCGCCATTCTCACCCATTAGTGCATGAATCTCACCTGGAAACAGGCGAAAGCTAACGTCAGAGAGGGCTTTAACGCCTGGAAAACGTTTGGTGATCCCCGTCATTTGCAGGATCGGTGCATGATGATCCTCCACATCCATCTCTCCTTTATTGTAGAAGCCGTTCGCATTCGAGCGGCTTTCCGATTGGGATAGAAAAAAGTCATTTAGCGACAGCGAGGTCGAAAAATGACTTTTCGGTGTTAACCGCAGCTGCTTTTAATATTGCCGTGATGGCAGTGCTTCTTTGGCTTGCTCCGATGTAAAGGTCGTTTCTTCCGTGACGATGCGCGGCTCAATCTCTTTGCCGTCCACCACAGCCTGAACCGCCTCCATCAACTGAGGTCCGAGCAGCGGGTTACATTCCACGATAAAATTGATCTTGCCATCGGCAGCCGCCTGCATACCATCTTTCACCGCATCAACGGAGATAATAGTGATATCTACACCTGGTTTTAAACCCGCAGCTTCAATCGCCTGAATGGCACCAAGTGCCATGTCGTCATTGTGTGCATAAAGAACATCGATTTTTTTATGCGCTTTGAGGAAAGCCTGCATTACCTCTTTCCCTTTAGCACGTGTAAAGTCGCCCGATTGGGACGCGATTACTTTCAGTTTGGCATTGGAACCAATGACCTCCATAAAACCTTCCTGGCGATCATTCGCTGGAGCAGAACCTGTTGTACCTTGCAGTTCAACAATATTTATCTCCTCTTGTGCATCTTTATACTTATCGCTCAGCCACTGGCCTGCTTTACGTCCTTCTTCCACAAAATCGGAACCGATAAATGTCTTGTACAAAGATTTATCCGGTGAATCCACGGCACGGTCCGTCAGAATGACCGGGATGCCTGCATCCTTCGCTTCTTTTAAGACTGTATCCCAGCCGGATTCCACCACGGGGGAAAAGGCAATCACAGTCACCTTCTGCTGAATAAAGGAGCGCAAGGCTTTAATCTGATTTTCCTGTTTCTGCTGAGCGTCCGAGAATTTCAGATCATACCCGGCTTCTTTGGCGGAGTCCTGAATGGATTTGGTGTTGGCTGAACGCCAGCCGCTCTCCGCACCCACTTGAGAAAAACCAAGTGTAATCGTTTTGGAAGTCGCAGGTGTACTTCCGCTATCTCCTCCAGAACTCGCTTGATTTGTACCGGATGCCCCATTGCTGCTGTTACACGCTGTGCTTACAAGCATAACCATCGCCAGTGTGATGGCCAGTCCCCATTTTTTTTTGCTTCGCATCATGTGATCCTCCCTTTTTCAGTTCACCTTGTGTGGTGTGATCACATTATAAAACGCTTGCAACATGCACTAATATGGAATGTGATGCGAATTTTATGTAATAATTTAGTAATTGTGGAGGACATGTTATATAAACGTGTAATTTTTTTAGTGAATGGTGTACTATTTTGCGATACGCTTTCATTGTCTAAATTCATGTTATAATAATAACACCTTTATATCCTGATCCCTTCAAATGGAGTGGAATACGTTGAAACTTGTTAGGTGGATAGCTTCGAGCCTCAGACTTAAATTACTCAGCATGTTCATCATCCTCAGTTCTGTACCGCTGATTATCGTTGGATTAATTTCGTACCACAAGTCATATACCGTTGTATCGAATCACAACAAAGCCTCCACCCAACTGGCTGCGGACCAGCTTGCCAGAAACATCGACATCATGTTTGAAGATACGGAGCGGCTGCTAGAACTGGGCAAGAATCCACAAGTTCTACAGTATTTGTACGCGCAATCCGAGTCGTATGGCGAAGCAAAGGCTATTTTACAGACCTACAATCTCTACCGTGAAACCTACAAATACGATAAGGTACTTAACATCTCGTTTGTTAACTTCTATGGCAAAGGCATCAGTGAGCGAAAAGGAGTATTCAAGCTGGATCGTAATCCGCTTCGCAATCCCTATTTTCAGTATCTGGTACAGTACCCAAACGCTATTTTGCGAATTCCTCATGCTGCACCTTATGCGGAATATAACCGTTTGGATGGTTTTGTATATCCAAAACAGAATGCGCTTTCAATTATGACGACCGTCAAAGAACGCATTACACATGAAGTGATCGGCTTTATTGTGATTGATATGAATGATTCATTCATAGATGATTTTTTGACAACGACGAAAATTAAAGATTCCGGCTTCTTTTATATTAATGATCAATATGGGAAAACACTTTTCACACCGCCTGCGGGCGAGGCATCTCTCGCCATCATCAACCAGATCAACTCCGTGCCTCTACACGCAGAGCAAGATAGCTTTAACTTGTCCGCAGGCTCGAAACCGCAGTTTGTTGTATATAGTACATCCAGGCAGACGGGATGGAAAATCATCGGAGCTGCGCCTTTTCAAGAAATTATTACGGAGGCCAATGGCATTCGCCAGTTAATTATCATCAGTGTTTTATTAAGCGCATTTTTTGCGATTTCTTTATATTTTTTCCTGAATAACAGACTCATTCATCCCATCCAAATTCTCATGAACAAGATGCGTAAAGCAGCCAGCGGATATTTGGAGGTCAAAGTCACCCCTACCGGTTCGGACGAAATCGCGGATTTAGGGCAAAGTTTCAACATCATGCTGGAGAAAATCAAAACGCTGATTGACCAAAGCATCAAAGAAAATGAACAAGTCAAAATAGCCGAATTGCGAACGTTGCAAGCGCAGATTAACCCGCATTTTCTATACAATACGCTGGAGTCCATCATCTGGATGGCCGAAGCCGAAAAAAAGGAAAGTGTGATCAAGCTGGTTCAGGCACTCTCCAAGTTCTTTCGGTTGGGTCTGAACAAAGGCTTTGATTGGGTATCGATCCAGACGGAGCTTGAACATGCGCGCAATTATCTGGTAATTCAGCAGATGAGGTATCACGATATTTTGACATACGAAATCAAGGTTGAGCATCAGCTTCAAGAGTATCCCATCCTGAAAATGACACTACAGCCTCTAATCGAAAACGCCATCTATCATGGCATTAAAAACAAACGGGGTCAAGGACTCATCTCGATTCAGGGTTACTCCGATGATACTAGCATTGTGCTCACCGTGCGGGACAACGGCATTGGCATGAACACTGAACAACTGACACAGTTGAGAGAAAAATTAGAACAACCAGCAGGCTCCCGCTCTCCTCAAGAAAATGAGCAAGACGGAGGGTTTGGTCTGTTGAATGTGCATGACCGCATTCGTCTCTATTTTGGCCCTTCCTATGGCGTTGAGATGGAAAGCACGTATATGGAAGGAAGTACATTTCAGATTCGCATCCCCAAAAGCAAGGAGGTACAGCATTGAAAAAGGTGATGATTGTCGATGATGAAATCGGGATTCGGGAGAACATACGCAACAGCGTACAATGGGAAAAGGAAGGTTTTCACTACTGCGGAGATGCACCGGATGGGGAGCTGGCTTTACCCTTAATCGAAGAATGGGCACCTGATATTCTCATTACCGACATTAAAATGCCGTTTATGAACGGTTTAGAGCTGGCCTCTATCATCCGTGCACAAAAACCCCAGATCAAGATCATTATTATGAGCGGACATGATGAGTTCAGTTATGCCCAGGAGGCGATCCGTCTTGGCGTTACTGAATATTGTCTTAAACCCGTCAGCGCAACAGAACTTCTTCAGATTTTGCATGAAGTCAGTCAGAAGATGGATGAAGAAGAACAACGACTGAGTAGTCTTTCGATGACCAAAGAAAAACTGCTCGCCGATCTGTGCGGGGGTCTCATCGGTACATCGGATGCCATCGATTCTGCCAAAAAGCTTTCCCTGTCTCTTTCGGCGAAATTCTACACCATCGTCATTATGGATATCAGACCCCATGATGATTCTCAAAACTCGGAGTTATTATTAAATAAAACACTTCGGATTCTGGAGGAATTCTGTAGCGTCGATGTGGAGCTCCTCTCTTACATTCGTAGTCGAACGGAACGGGTGCTGTTGCTCAAATCCAGCTCCGAAAACCGTATTATGGCTTATCTGGAACAGCTTCGAGGACAGATTCGTCTGGATCTGGAGCAGCAGTTCAACTGCAGTGTCGTTATTGGCATTGGCCGCAATCAGGAGCGCCTGCAAGGCATTCATGTTTCCTATCTTGAAGCAGATGAAGACAAATATATTACGCGTTTGACCCAGCAAAACAAAGCCTCATTGCGGGAGATTCACCTGGATGAGAAAATGAATATTTTGTTAGATCGCAGTCGGTTTCTTGAGTTTCTCAAGATTGGTGATCCCCATCTGCGTGACAGCTTTGTACAGGAATTCGCAGCTCCATTACAGTCGATAGACTGGAATGCTTCATCATATGGCGTTTATTTGTTGAACGATCTTACACTAGAATCCTTCCGACTCGCGAATCAAATCTTTCGTATGGGCGCTGACCCGGATGAGAACATTCGGAGCTTACAGCAGATGATTCGGGGAATTACAAGCTGGGAAGCCTGCACTCAATACTTGCGCTATCTGCTCGAACAATTATGGCAGCGAAGAGCAGCATCTTCTGGCAAATACAGTGATGTCATTGATCAGGTCAAAGCGTATGTGTCTGGGCAATACAATAACGAGCAGGTTTCCTTGAAGAGCATCTCAGCACATGTGCGTATTAGCCCAAGTCATCTCAGTAAAATTTTCAGCCAAGAAACTGGTCAAACCATAACGGAATACTTAACCCAAGTGAGAATCGGCAAAGCCAAAGAATTGCTCAAAACAACGAGCAACAAGACGTTTGAGATTGCATTCAAGGTCGGCTATAACGATCCACACTATTTTTCAAATATATTCAAAAAGACAACCGGATGTACGCCCAAGGAATATCGCACTCGGGGGGCCGTGGTACCCGATGAAACATCTGTGGACATGAGAAAAGAGCCCATGTATGAGTAAGCTCCAAAGGGCTGGCTGGCTCTTGTTGTTGATCTTGCTTGTATTAACTATAACTGCTTGCTCGAAAAGCACTTCGAGTTCAACGATAAATTCGGATACAGGCGCTCTACATCCCAAACGTCAGGAAGCAAGCCAGTATGCTACTACAGCTGCGGAACCATCCGTGGCCAAAAACAAAACCTTTGGAATTATCTATCCGATGACCTATCCGACATATGAGATGATCACGATGGATGCTGCACAATCTGCTGAAAAACATCATGTGACTCTTACCGTCAATGCGCCGGACGAAGCAAGTACCGAACAGCAAATACGCATTCTCGAAAACATGATCAAACAACATGTTGACGGGATTGCCATCGCTCCTATTGATGTTGCCGCGCTCACACCGGTCATTCATAAAGCTACGGCAGCAGGTATTCCGGTGATTACATTTGAATCCGATGCACCTTCCAGCGAGCGGGTTGCGTATGTCGGAGCGGACAATTATCAAACGGGACGACAGTTTGCTCAGACCACAGCCAGGCTACTAAATAATGAAGGCATGATTTTAGTCGAAAGTGGTATGGAAGAGATCGTTGGTCTGCAGCAACGTCTGGACGGATTCATTGATTATATTCGCAATGACACCGACATCGAAATTTTGGAAGTCAGATACAATCAAGGTAATGAAGACCGAGCAGTCAACGATATTGAATCCATGATTGATGCACACCCCCATTTTAATGCAGTTGTGGGGCTGGATTTTGTATCCGTTTCAGCTTCTACTCTCGTTTGGAAAGCCAAAGGGTTGAACCGGCATCTTATTGCTTTTGGTGGCAATTCAATTAGTGAAAAAGGACTGTTAAATGGGCAGGTATCATCCGTAATTTCGCAAAATGAGCAGGTATGGGGGACAAAAATTATTGAAACGTTGCTGCGTGCAAGTGAAGGTCTTCCTGTTGAGGATTTTATCAATACGGGTATAACGGAAATCAACCAAAATAGGATTACATCTGAGTACTGACGAATCAAAATCACCCTCTAGAATAGCCTTTCAAAGGGCTTCGCTATAGGGTGATTTTTAATCAAATCATGAAGATAGTATTATCTTTTTTTAAGACACTTCAGCAACAACTGAAGACCTTAAGCCCTCAATGAGGATAAATAACGTCAACGCTTGTCCATAGCCCATCGGACTAATCGGTATTTCTTTATAAAACTGGGCATCATGCCCTACAGGTGTTCCATAAGATACTTGCTGTACAACTCCGGTTTCATCAATATGCTGCAACACAGCTTCAAGCGCCCTCATCCCCGTATCAAGATAGGATTCATCGAGGTAACCATAACGGATTCCCTTGAGAATTCCGTATCCAAACGCTGCCGTTGCGGACGTTTCTTTATAGGAGTCTGGATCATCCAGTACCGTATGCCACATGCCATCCTCATGCTGCAGCTTGCTAAGTGCTCTGACTTGCGCAGTCGCTGTATCCAGCAGATAAGACTTCAGCCCATCTTCAATGGGGATGATATTTAGAAAATCCATCACTCCAGCCGTATACCATGCATTGCCTCTTCCCCAATGAACAGCCCCATAATTATGGTTTTCATTGAAATCCCAGCCGTGATAGAACAATCCGCTTTGTTTATTGTACAGATATTTAATATGCACAAGGAACTGTCGTTTGGCTTCTTCCACATAGACTGGTTTCTCAAAGTGCACTCCTGCTTTGGCCAAAAACAGCACCGTCATAAAAAGAGTATCGATCAGAATCTGTCCATCATTCGCATCTCCCGTGATCATATGCTGGAACGCACCATCTCCGGTCCGCAGCAGTTCTTCCATAATCCAGCTACTCCATTCTTCACAGACACGTTCGTATGCTTTGTTTCCGGTCAGCTGGCTTAGTGCCATCAAAGTAAGCAACGGTGCACAGGTATTCACATTTTTCTCGGGTAGTCCCTCCATCAGCCTGGCATCATACCAGGATTCAAGAAAACGAAGCACTTCAGCATCGTTGGTTGCTTCATAGAGCTGAAGGAGACCGTAAAGTCCGACCCCTTGCGGCCATTCCCACAGATGAATGTCGATCAGTCCAATAGGGAACTGTTCGTTGATGCTTGTGTTTTTCATCGATTTCATCGCACCCGATACCTTGCTTATTTTCTCCATAAGCATATCTTGATTCAGCATGTTAGTTTCACTCCCCAGATTTTAGTGCACACGATTCAACGTTTAATGTCATCTAGATGCAATTGTCCCCTAACACCATGACCTGCGTGTACGATTTCCTCTCCTTGAACAAGTAAAGGTTTATTCATTCCCCACTGAACGGAACCGTATATCGGATCGGTCAGGCTAAGCGTCAGAGAAGTACTGTCAAATTGCGGGCTGGAAGAACGAACTTGGTCTACAAAATGGCTAAATGATCCGAATTGCAATTCATTGCCTGCTCTGATAATCCAGGCATTACGCAATCCAGGGGAAACAAGCTCACGCTCTCTTGTCACTCCGTTCTCCTCCATGCTCGTTCCATTCGCTGCATATAGAGCCACATACCCTTTATCCAGACGGCCAAAATACCAATTCTCATGTTTCTCCCATGTCGTGAAAAATGACGTAGGAAAATAAGCATGTGTCCAATCCGAAGTATGCGTTGCCGGAATATCAAACATCATCAAAGCTATCGCTTCATGCTGAACAACGTCAGGCAAAATACCATTTCCAGCCCAGAAACAAGGCCTACCATCCCCATGTTTGTATATCTCTGCGGGATGATTCACCCATACCTGCGCCTCTGGCGACAGGGACAGATGGTTGACATGCTCCTGATAACCTGGCTTGCCTGGTCGAAAGCGAATGATGGAAGACAAAGCGTACTCCGCTGTTCGATAATGATAGAGTCTGGCATACCCTCCCTTGCCCTGCTGATTGGTAAACGTTAACTGTTGATTTTCCTCAAGCAAGAGATGTTCCTGATAAGCGGCAGGAGGGATATAATCGGATAAACTCAAAGCCACGTTACTAATTGAATAATTGTTTACATGACCGACACCATAACCGATCCAGCACATGGACGTTGTCCCCGCGGCATAACTCCCCAGCAATTCTTTCTCATAGCTACGCCCAAACGTGGTGGACATCACCCCTTGATGCATCTGAATCGTAATATAATAAAATAACAAATCCATTGCTTTTTTCGCTTGCTGTCTAAGTTGTTCATTCTGAGCAAACTCGTAAATATGCAAGAGTCCCACTGCATCAATGGGAATGTACGCACTAGAATTCCATTCAGCCAATCCTTCTTCCATAAAGCGTTCAAACCATAAAGCAAGCCTCTGTTCTGCCTTCTGACGATGTACTTCACCGGTTTCACCACTATTCGTGAACATTTCTTCCCCAAACAGTTGCCCCGCTAACAGTTCGTTCGTATGGAACAACAACGCATGATTCTCACTGAAAAACCACATCACATCATCGCCAGGTTCATCGATCCAATACCGATAATTCAGGATACTTGCTTTTACCCGCTCCCAGAATGCTTCACTGAACAACCCGCTATCTCGTTCATCTCTCCATAGCCGGAACAGCCCTACGAGATAAAAATCACTACAATCCTTCCGCTCTTCAATGCCCTCCACACCTTCTAACAACATGGTCTCCGCGTCTTGCACATTGCCATTTGTTTTTAGCATAGCGATCGCTGTGTGAATGTTAGAGCTACCCTTCTCGGCAATACATTGCAGAGCCAGCAATTTGCGGGTTTCAATATCTTTGGCTTGATGAGCAGCCTCATCATAACGGGTATCGTAGGATTGGCAACCAAACTTCTTGGTGAGAACTACGTTTGAAACCGAAATGGTCAGCGTGAAATAGACGTAATGATGTCCAATTTCATTGGTATGTCCCAGAACCAGATCCGCTTCCTTCTCGGCGATCTGTATCGTCTTATTTTCGGTGCCATCAAAGAAATTGCCATACTCAACATGCATCTCTCTGACGATATCTGGCAAGGAAAGCGGAAGCTTAAGTTTAATCTGTTCGCCTTTAAAAATATCTGAAGGAAAGTAAGCTTGTTCCAGAGCGCGCTCGGCGGATCGCACAGGCTCTACCAAATGAGAAGCAATAGGCAGCGAAACATGCAATTCTTCGTTTCCAAGGTATTCTACGGCAAAAGCATACATCGTATCTCGTTCAGCCAGATCCTCCCAGCAGGCATAAATCTCATTGACTCCGGCTGTAAGCTCAGCTTGAATCACGATTTCCTGCTCTTTATTACGAACAAACGGCGCAAAATCCGTTACCTGTTCTCCATTGATCCACAGTGTCAGGCTTCCATACGTTTTGATTCGGAATGAGGCCTTATGAGCGGTCGGAGAGACCAGACGTGTCGCGGCATAACTACGCAGATGAGTGGGCACAAACCAGAAGCCTGATTTCTCTACTCGTGGATTACCCCAGGGAGAATAGATCTCCCATGACATCCCATCCTGCTCTCCTCGAAATGGATCTCCCGGACTCGGAAACTCACTCCATTGATCGAAAAATCGGGATACAGGCTGTGATCTTCTATGTTCAACAAACTCTTGCCTGCACGGGTTTTCGTGAATGGCAAATCCATCGATAAGCCAATCATTAATATCTCCCTCCATCGTTGTTGGAACAAAGGTAACAGGCTCCGTATATATACCACTGATCAACCAATGATTGATGACCTGATTTCCGCCTAGTTTCATCGGCTTGTAATTCAAAGTATCCGTCCCGTCCTGGGTGGATTCTACCATTTAACTCATCCTTTCATGCCTGAAGTAATCATACCGCTGACAAAATAACGCTGGAAAACCATAAAAACAATTAAGACCGGAAGCATCGTAATAACGGACATGGCAAGCAGGCTTCCCCAGTCGACGTTGTATTCTCCAATAAAATTAGAGAGTGCCAGCTGAATGGTGTATTTGGATGGATCACTGATTGCAATTAACGGCCATACAAAATCATCCCATCTCCACATAAACGAAAAGATCGCAAGGACAGCCAGAATGGGCTTGGCTATCGGAAGAATAATGCTCCAGTAAATTTTCCATTCTCCCGCTCCATCCATACGAGCCGCTTCTAACAACTCATCCGGTACGGTCAGCAAATATTGCCGCATAAGGAACACACCCGTCGGCGTTGCTGCAGGCGGAATGATGATGGCAAGCAGGCTGTTATATAAACCGAGTGCACTTAACACTTTGAAGATCGGGATCATAATGACCTCAATCGGGATCATAAGTGTTGAGATAAAAGCAATGAGTATAATGGAGCTTCCACGGAAGCGATACTTTGCGAGTGCAAAGCCTGCCATGGAATTGATCAATAACAGTAGCAACGTTGAAGAGAGCGTGACGATCGTACTATTCATAAAATACAAGCCAAAATCGCCTTTTTTGAATGCCGCCTTGAAATGTTCAAAGGTCACTGGATCTGGCCACAATTTAGGAGGAAAGCTATACAGATCGCTATTTGTCTTTAGGGCAGAAATTACAACCCATAACACAGGTAGTAGCCACAACACTGCGGCCACACTTAACATACCGTAGATGGTGATTTTAACCATAGGTTTCATGACCATCAGACAGCCCCTCCTTTCGATAGGCGGAATTGAAGTGCCGAGAATCCGCCGATGAGCATAAATAGAATGACAGACATGGCACTGGCAAGACCTAATTCCTGCCTGTTAAATCCAATCTCATAAATATATTGAACAATAAAGGTCGTTTCTTTACCTGGCCCACCTCCTGTAAGCGCAAACATAAGTGGGAACGCTTTAAACGCGTCTATCAGACAAAGCATAACCACAAGTAAACTTGTCGGCTTCAACAGCGGAAGGGTAATATAGCGGAACACCTTGGTTCCTGTTGCCCCGTCCAAACGGGCAGCCTCATAATAATCTGTAGGTATAGCCTGTAAACCTGCGATAAAAACGACCATGAAAAATCCTGCTCGTGACCATACCGTCGCCACAATTACAGCCGTATTGGCCCAGAAAGATGAGGTTAGAAAGCCTACAGGTTCTGCGCCTGCCATCGTTAACAGATGATTCAGAATGCCGAAGGAATCTCCGAAAATCCATTTCCAGGTTAAACCAACAATGATATAAGAAATCATGGTCGGCCAGTAAAAGATGGCTCTGAAAAAACCGCGCATTCGAATCTCTCGCGCCAGCAACAACGCAATGCCCAAAGCTGCTGCATAAATTAATGGAACAACAATCACAGCATAAATGCCTGTTCTTCCTATGGTTGACCAAAACTCCTGATCCGTCAGAATCTTCATATAATTGTCCAGCCCATTAAATTTCATCGGATTTAACCCATCATAGACATGGAATGAATAGTACAGACCCAATAAAGAGGGGAAGACGATAAATGTACTAAAGATCAGGAGGTTTGGAAGTATGAACAGATACGGAGCGATCACGAGTTTCCTATTCTGTTTGCTTAATGTTTTATGATTTGTTCGTTGTGCTTCACTCATCTGCATGCCCCTTCCTTATAAATTAAACGAAAGGGAGGCCTAACAGGAATCGGTAAGCCCCCGGTCGTGATGAACATTTGGCTTTGCGTTTAACTTTGTGTTTGGTTAGACCTTATTGACTGCCTATGGCTTCATTAATCTGCTTAGCCATCTGATCCAATGCATCCTGCGGGGTTGCTTTGTCGGATAACACGTCCATAATATGATTTTTCAAATCCGTAGAAATCTTGGATATAAGCGTTTGCCTGGACCAATCATTCGCTGCAAGCGGAGAACTATTTTTCAGTTCATCCGAGAAAACTTCAAACATCTCCTTTCCAAATTCATAATTCAGTGTGGAGCTGTCCTTCCTCGGACTCATGAACAAGGACTCCTGATTATATTTGGAATTCACTTCCTTGGACGTCAAATATTCAATAAACTTTGCAGCTTCCTCTTCCTGCCCGCTACCCTTAAAGGCCATAAGGAACTTCCCTCCTGGTACGGAAGAACGCTGCGTTCCTTTTGGCATGTAGGTGACACCCCATTCGAAGTCGGTAATATCCTTATAATTGCTAATCATCCAGTTGCCAGCCCAGTGCGCCGCTACAGTTCCGGAACGGAACAAATTGTTCGGATTTTCTCCGCCGAGCCATACCGATTCAGGCATGATACCCTCTTGATGAAGCTGCTTGAACATCTCCATGGAGCGAATTCCAGCTTCACTGTTAATCGCGGCAGCACTGCCATCCTCTGTCAAGATGCTTCCGCCATTCTGGTACAACAACGTAGACCAACGATGGGGAGTGACATCCCAAACCATGCCATATCGCGCTCCGCCTTTGTCCATCACCTGCTTTAATGCAGCGATATATTCGTCCCAAGTCCATACTTCATCTGGAGAAGTTGGCACCTTGACACCGGCTTTATCAAATAAGGTTTTGTTATAAATCAATCCATTCGCTGTAACGTCCATCGGCGCGGCTACCAGTTTGTTGTCCATAACATAGTAAGGTTTAAGGGAGTCGATAAATTGATCCTGGAATTGTTCCGCATTCTCTACATAAGGGGTAAGATCAACAGCCTGATTGGCAAAAGACCCCGTATCCGTCACCCGGCTCAAGGCTGGTGGTTTCCCTCCAGACAACATCGTTTTCAACTTGGTTTGAATATCCTTGAAGCCAACTTCAATCAGATTGATTTTTACGTTGCTATTACTTTGCTCGTATTCCTTAATAATCTCCTTGATGACTTCTCCTTCTTTCCCATCAGAGAACCATAAGAAGTCAAGAGATTTTTGTTTCCCACTAGCGTTGTTACCCGCACTTCCACAAGCGCTCAGCAGGATGAGCACAGCTGTCAGTAACACGCTGATGCTCATCTTAAACCATGTTTTTCTTGTCATTTTAACCTCTCCTTAAGAAGAATTAATGATTTTGGGATACATGAAGCAATTCATTTTTACGGAACAACTGTGGTGAAACACCAACGTATTGTTTGAATGCTCTGCTGAAATACACAGGTGTATTGAAGCCTAATGTCTCGGATATGGACAAAATCGGTGCATCGGTAGAAAGCAACAGCTTTTTGGCCTCTGCCACCCTTTTGCGTATGACATAATTGCTGATCGTATATCCCGTAGTTTCTTTAAAAGAATGACAAATATAATATTTGTTCAAATGCAGCGTTTTGGACAGTTCATCGAGTGAAACATTTTCCGCATAATTTTGGTTCAAATAATGAAGAACTCGGCTCACACTGGACTGCTTCTGTGAGGAAATCAGAATCGGATCGACCGATTGCTCCGTAGTCATTTTTCGATAAATCCGCAGTAGCAACTGAGTAAGAATCAATTTAACCATCGTTTTACATCCCGCACTTCGGGCATCCATCTCCTCTTTAATCCCTTTAAATGTACTTGAGATGTATTCACGCTCCTCCGGGGACCAATGTACCAATAAACCGTCGGGGTGACGGAAAATAGACATCAGATTCTCTAATTGACTAAGCTCAAGCATATCTAATAGCAATATTTCCGTAAAATTAACAAAACTTCGCTTGTACACAATCTCTCTCGAAGGATTGATCCGATGAGGGACTCCGCCTCTGAAAATAAACATATCCCCGGGCTTCGGCTTATAGATTCGATCACCGATTAAGAAGGTTGCATCCCCTTGGATAAAATAATGAATCTCATACCCGTTATGTGTATGAATGGGCCATTCATCCTGAAAATTGTCAGCTTCCGAGCGCACATAAATTTCATTTTCCTGCAATGCCATATTCGTCGGGGTGTGTATAGTTAACATCAATAAAGATCTCCCTTCTCTGAATATAAATAGCAATATAGTTTAATCATTTGTAATGATAGCGCTTTACAATGAATTGTATCACAGATATTTCGAACTAATATGAACTATATTGCTGTATTGTTGATCACAATTGTTGCAAATGATTTCAAAGGATCTCAACCATCTAAATGCTGGAAATAAAAAAACACGCCATAGCTCTTAGTCTACGACGTGGTGGAGATACTCTCTGAGTACGATTCGTTCTCCATATATACGAGCCATATCCGTTACCTCCCGGTTTGTTTCCTGATCTTATCCTTCTTTATTAATTTATCAATAATCAGACCCAATGCTGTCCAAAAGAGCAGATGTAATCCACAAATGAGAGGTTTAAACAAGTACGTTGTCTCCGGGTTCATATTGATGTCTGTTAGCCAGCGGTTTAATAGCGGATTGAATGGATTCGTTAAATATATCAAAATGTTTTTATCATCATTACCAGATAGGTTGTTGAAACACACCAGTAATGAGAAAAGGACTAACCAAAAGGTCAGCCGTTTGAATATGTTCATCTTCGTCTATACCTCCTTCTAAACAAGCCATGCTCAGCGGACTCAATCCATCATAGAGAAGTTATTCAATCCCTCTGTATTCTAATTTCAAAGCTCGAACAACCTCTCCATCAATAAGTTCCTCACTGATCCGCTGGAAACCGAGAGATTCGTACAAGGCACCTGCAACGTGATTATCAGGTCTGTGTCCAATCAGGATGCGTTTGCAGTCTAATGCCTTTTGCATCCTTTGAATCAAAGCACGGAGTGCTTCTTTTCCATATCCTCTGCCCTGATATTTGCTATCGATCATCAGTGCAGGCAGCCAATAATCACCCTCGTCAGGCTCTTGATCGGAGTACACCGCAAAACCTACCAAATCTGAATCGTTGTAAATTGCCATAGGTTGAAAATCTTTGACAAACCTAGACTCAGCCAACCAGTATACAACCGGTGCAGGGAACGTTGATTTCTGTTCTTCACTTACCTGCAATTGAGTACAAGCAAACCAATCATCCATCGAAACAGGTCTCACCTGAATAGTCATTTAAAATTCCTCCTAATGGTTTTCTTCGTTTTTTAATGCACGTATTCAACTGTTTTCTCATACTGCATCACTCCTTTCACATTGGCTTAGGTATTTCGGTGTGATTCATCTCACTATTCATTTACACAAAAGTTCGTTTGCAGCGTCCATTCTAATCTTCGCAACCATTCCTTCTGTACATCCGGGTGGGCATTCTTGATGCGGTTCATGATCTGTATTACTTTGGATGTGGCGTAAGCTCGGATTAAATCATGTGTTATTTGGACATTTGTATGTTCTGTATATGTACTTAAGAAGGCTCCTGACAGTTCCTTGGCCATATTAGGATAATGTAAATGCACAAACCAGACAACCCATGCCACATCAAATAACGGGTTCCCCCAGCCTGCCCACTCCCAGTCCAAAATGAACATGGAATCGTTGCATAACATTACATTATGCGGTCCATAATCCCCGTGAATCAGAGTTTGTTCCCCATGATCTGGAATGCTTAATACTTCTTTTGCCATGCTCTTGATTCCAGTAGGCATGAACTTAAGTCCATCCACAGCAACAGCGGATTTCATGATAACAGGCAACTCTGTCTCTTGGTCGTCTCGTTTGACGGAGTGCACCTCTTTGGCGAGATATTTACCCAGTTGCTCATACATTCTCCTGCCTTGGTCAAGTCTATCTTGATCCAAAATCTTCTGTGCATTTACGCCCGTGACATAGTCCATCATTACAAATAGCCGTTCATCTTGCTCAAAATAATCATACACTCGAGGAGTCACCCCAGAATGAGTTAACAGCGTCAGTGCACTTATTTCTGTCTTTGCATCTGAATTATTCACATGATAGATTTTGGCAACCCTCTTCATGTCAGTTCCCTCAAGTAAGAGGGTCGTATTCGTATAACCGCCAGTTAATCCAACGATTTTTACATTTGGGAATCGATTTAACAAGGTGTCATGTATCACTTTATGATTCCTTCTTTCTTATTTCCATTAAGTGCTATTCACTAACGCGTACTCAAATCTGATCTCCGATCTCGACAAGAACAGGACTATGTTTAGTCAATTCAGAGAGCTCAAAAGATTTATTGGCAGCCAACGCTGTTCGAGCGATACTTGCCCCTTCTGACTTCCAAACCGAATAAATATATTTGGAAAAAGCATATCCATTCAAGACGTACCCCCTATCTTGTAGCTGTCTGAACAATTTCGCACTTTCTTCAGACTGTTCAATATCCGCTAGAATACAAGCCAGATTATTTAACGCAATATGAATATCTCGCTGTGAGTTTCTACATGAATTCACATCTTCCCAGCTGCCGACAACTTCTTCTTTTTTCATGGGCTCTAAGGAAGCCCAATCAATGTTATCTATTAAATGCATCGTTTCATGCATAAGTAAATCTACTTCTCTTTCGTCTCTGGAGTGATACAGATAAGCTAGACGCTGTTTGTTATATGTAATCCGGGCGAAAAGAAGATTGTCCCACTGCTGATCTTCCCAGGTAAGCTGTTTCATATGTTCTAAGACTTCCGGCATCTCGCTGTATCTCTCTAATGCCCAGAACGTACCGCCCAAGGCCCGGTGGCTCTCAAAACGAACGGCGCGATTGGAATCCAATTTTGGCGCATGATCGCAAGCATATCGATACCAGACAATCCAATGCTCGAAGTAATTCCCCAGAGACAATGACAAAGCCTGTGTGGAATCGGAAACGACCCAATGATACTGTTCAGGGAGAAGAGTCTCCTTCCCCCATTCGTAAAATGCCAGATGATTGGCATAAAGTAGCTCCGGCTCTCTTAACAGGGCGTAGCCATCTGAAATATTCCAGTATACCCAGCCGCGTTCATTCACAGCGAGTTCGCCGGTTTGCTCGTATTTTTTTAATAAGTTAATCATCTCCTGATGATCGCCTCGCACCACTGTTTCCCGAAAAGCATGAACGATATTCTTCCTCATCCTCCGTCCCTCATAGCCCTTACAATGGCTTCGTACCGCAAGCAGTAATAAAATTCATCATGGCATAGGCTTCTGGCGAATGATTGATAGCTTCAAAAGCTCGCTGCAACTGGGCAAACTCCTCCGGGCTAATGATGCCCTTTTCAACAAAATGTACAAAACGCTGGAGATTGAATTGTTGCTTGAAACCCTCTATACCGATGATGTCACTGTGTTGAACAACCGCATCAATGTCAACATCAATGTATCCACTCTCAGCAAGGAGCCGCGGCAAACTTCTGCCAATTAACCGATTACCGCCATGTTGGGCTACATAGTCGGCGATTTTCATTAATACGCTATGCAACGCCGGTATATCCGGATTCACCGCCCCAAAAATACCGTCGTCAACATCAATAATGGCCAGCCGGCCACCAGGCTTGAGCACACGATAAATTTCTTGCGCAGCTTCGATCGGATTGTTCAGGTGAAGAAAGATCAGTCTAGCCACCACAAAATCAAAGGAGTCATCTGGCAGATCCATTTGATATATGGAAGATTCCACAAACTGCAGTCGCTCGGAAGAAACGTCTTTCAGCCGTTCTTTGGCTTGTGCCTGTAACGTACGATCAATCTCAAGCGAGGTGATCTCGCTGCCCGGTAGACTGTTCAATAATTGTTCTGTGATGTAGCCTGGTCCGCTTCCGACCTCTAATACACGCATTCCATTTTTGAGCCCATACCACGACAGATTACGAAATTCTTTGGACCATCCCATGACCGCTTGCATCTTTAACCTCTCTAGTTCCTCATTGAAACTTAATACTGCGGTTTGGATATTGTAAGTTGAACGCGTGTCAGTCATATTTCTTCATCTCCTGTTGATTAAAATGATAGAACCTGCATTCTCACACTTTTTTTCTACCTAAAAAAAGAGCAACCTTGTGATGTTTGTCTATCGTTCCACCTGCATGATCTATTGAACGTTTAATTCTCTCCAAAAGCGTACTCCGAACATCCTCAGAAAGCTGCTGATGCTTGGAATTTGTATTTAAAAGTGCGACATACTCATCGCTCGAACAGGACTGTATCCAGTTATATTCCTTGACCTTAATGTCTGTGAACAAGCCCGAACGCTCCGTTATTTCTTTGCGCTCCTGAATGACTTCATCGGGCGAAGGATATTGAGAATCATCCAAATGAGAGGCTAGCGCAATGTAATGCGCACGGATTTCTCGATGCAGCTGGTCGTAGCCAGGAACATGAACTGTCCAAAAAAAACCTATGCATCCCTCATCCTCAAGCACTTCCCAGGCCCTGCGGTAACCGATCTCTGGATCAATAAAATGAAAGGCTGTCCCTGACACCATCAACTTGAAAAGCTTTCCTTCTTCATTCCATTCCTCAAACGAAGTGTTGATCACTTGAATGGATGGATACGATCTGAATTTATCTGCGGTAAACTGTGCCAAATTGCTACCTAATTCAATACACGTTATGTTGGTGTAGTGCTTACTTACCAAACCACCAGTGGCCTGCCCTGTTCCGCAACCAACTTCAAGAATAGAATCTTGCTTATCAAGCTTCGCATATGTAAAAATATCATCAAACATTTCACTCGGATAGACGGGTCTGTAACGCTCATATTCAATCGCTACGAGATTGAATGTTTCCTTGTTTTCCATAAATATCCACCTCAAATTTGCTAACATTATTTTTCTCATTTCATTGACTAAACTTACCATATTTTATTATTGTTGAACATATCCGAATAAACCTCTCAATAATGGAATAATACTGTCTCCAGTTCAACAGTTACTATAATAGATCGGGGTGCTTCGATGAAAAGTATTTTTGAAACAAGACATGCTACTGAAATTACAGATCGTATTGATCGACTCCGTGAAGATTCCACACCTCTGTGGGGAACCATGCAGGTTTCTCAAATGTTAGCTCACTGTGCAGCTTTTCATGATATCCCTTTGGGTAATACGTTCCCGCCAAGAGGATTGCTAGGAAGACTTGTTGGACGGTTTGCCAAACCGATGTTTTACAATGAAAAACCTTTACCACAAAATATGTCGACCATTCCAACCATCGTTATTGATGATGATCGAGTGTTTGAGACCGAGAAAGAAAAACTAAAAGAGCAGATCACTACTTTTCAAGTAAGAGGCCCAGATCAATGTTCCCATCATCCCCACCCTTTCTTCGGAAAACTAACACCTGAGCAATGGGGAAAAGGAATCTATAAACATCTGGACCATCATCTAAAGCAATTTGGAGTTTAAATGTAGAGTCTTATCCAGCCGCGACAGATCCCATGATCGAAAAAAAGCCCATGACAACATTCCGCTTTATCACACATTTCTGCATGGTTCAAGCTTCAAGTGTCATGGGCAATATCAAGTGAAGCTCTTACTCGCCACTTTCCACTTTCTGTGCGCCGCCAGTGAGGGTCACAACCGATTTTCCTGGAATGTTTACGATAAAAGTCTGCTCTTCTTCCGCTTCGGGTACTCTCTCCTGACAAACCAGATCCAATTCCGCATTGGTTACGTAAGACTGCATTGTGGTAATTCGTTCATTTAATCCCAGCTCATGGAGGTGTAGTTGAATGCATTTGTCCTGTTCACCATGATTCACAAAAACAGCTGTCACGGTTTGCTCTCCCTCATGGACATAGGCAGAACCTAACAAACCGCTGTCGGCTTCCTCACCAAGTCCGGTCAAGTCGATTCGCTTCGCACCAGGCCGAATAAATCGGCTATAGTTACCGAGTACCCACAGCATTTTCGAAGTAAGAATATTTTGCTCATCGCCGGTTTCATTAAAATCCGTATAGATTAATCCATCTTTGTAATCTACTTTGGAAACCGCTGTCCACCATTGCCATGCTGCCGCATTCGCTTCTACCAGATCAAAATGAATCGTTCTTGCCACATGAAGCGCAGGCTCGATCCCTAAATCACGTCCGGGACCATAATCCCCCAGAATGCAATATTCCGTCACCCAGTACTTGCTCTCTTCATCGTAATGCTTCATGTTGGTGTGCAGCAATTGCCTCAATCTGACTAACCGATCGTCTCCGGGATTACTGTAGTCGGACCAGTATGAATGGGAAGCCATTTTATTCCCTATCGCTTCTTTCACCTCAGGATCACCAATCATATCCTTTATGTATTCCCTATACTTCCCTGTGCCCAGCTTGTTAGCGCCGCTGGAATACGTGCCACTTCCCGCAAACTGGCGATAGTACTCATCGTCCAAGAGCGACGTAATTTCCACGCCATCCGGTGCACTGATCCGTGTCTGTAGACCGGTATGCTGTAACTGGCGGTATAATTCCAGAATTACTTGTTTCAGATCATCATTATTGTAACGGTTCCCCTCCTGCCAAGACTGATTCCAATCCCAAGTCGGCTCGTTGATCGGGCTAATATAGTCAAAAGCGAGTCCTTTTCCCTTGAAATAGGATAAAACATCAATCAGATAAGACGCGAACTTTCCATTATAACCTGGTTTCAGATTCGTCGAACCCACTTCAAGATCAGGCTGGGCATGCCCATTTTTGGTCATCCATACCGGTGGGCTATTTACAAAAGCGATTAGTGTCCCAACTCCCCGCTCACGCGCGGCTTGAAGGAACCACTGTTGGCCAGACTGTTTACTCCAGTCATACTCGTGCTCCTCTGATATTTTGAAAGCTTCGGCTCTTCTCCAGGGGTCGGGTATTCGATCCTGATCGGTTTCTGTTGAACCTGCGCCTATGTTAAAACGCCACGCGGACAACCCGATTCCTCGCTCCCTGGAAAATAACAGATCGGCAATCTTTGCTTTATTTTCCTCACTCCAATACTTCCCTAGCGGTTCCATCGACCACGCATCCGACGCGCCAAAATTGTCTATGCTCTGATAACATTTATTTCCATCAATCGTGACTTGTGCATCCAGCCTATCTATTGCTTGTGGGTTATCTCTTTGCATTCCTAATCCTCCTCTGCCGATAAGCCGTTAAAATAGCTATGGGTTAGAGACTGCCATCTACGTAGGCAGCCTCTTATAAGCTTCCAAATTCAGTGTCCTTCTCAAGTTATGAAGGACATATTCCCCTTCAGTTCACTGCTCCAATCCTGTTATCCTACAAGACCGGAACGTTCCACACTCTCCACGAAATGACGCTGAACGAACAGATAAATGATAATCAGCGGCAAAATGGCCATCAGTACACTCGTATTCATCATCATGGACATGAAAAACGGATCTTGTGTATAAGATGCCGCGGCCTGACCTCCGCCCGTCAGATACGTCGCAATGGTAAAGCCCGAGGACGACATCATCGAGGACATGACTTTAGGTTCATTTAAATACATATTGGTGAAGAAAGAATCATTCCACTGCCATACAAACGAGAACAGCATAACCGTAACCATTGAAGGTATCGCGTTAGGCAAAATAATACGTCCAAACGTTTTGAAATATCCAGCACCGTCCACGTAGGCTGCCTCTTCAATCTCACGTGGGATACCTCTGAAGAACTGGCGAAAAATGTAGACGTACAGACCTGTTTTCACACCCATGCCGAGTGCTGCGGAAATCAGAAATGGCCAGTATGTGTTGATGAGATTAGCAGGACTGCCACGAAACAGCTCGATTAAGCCCATCACATCAAAGTTCTTAAAATTTAGATAGAGCGGAATCATGATCGTCTGTGAAGGCACCAAGATGGTAAAAATTACGGCAGCAAACAACAAACCGCTACCTCTGAACTTGATTCTTGCAAACCCGTAGCCGGCTAGCACACAGGTTATCGTCTGGAGAAGCATAACCGCAGAGGATAACCATAAGGTGTTCATCAGCACGCTGGGATAGTTCATCGCCGTGAAGACCAGTTTAAAGTTTTCGAGCGTAAACGTACGCGGAATCCAGATCACCGTTGGGTCATACAGATCGGACATGCTTTTAAAGGATATCGATATTTTCAATAAAATCGGGTAAAGAATGACAAATGAAATGCCAAAGATCAAGACAAACCGAACCAGAATCCACGCCCACTTCTTGATCGCTTCAAACCAGTAGGCCGTGGATCCCAGGCGATGCATCCATTCCTTTTTCGCTGGCGGTTGCCCTGCTGCGGTTTCTGTCTTCATGTCAGGCCTCCTTCAGAATTACTAGTTTTGATAAAAGACCTTGCGGGATACCAGGGCGGTCGTTACCCACAGGATTAGTGCAATCACGGCAAAATACATCCATGACATCGCCGCACTGAGCCCGAAGTTAAAGCTTTTGAAGGCCGTGTCCACCACAAGCCGACTCGTCTGATCACTGATGAAGCTGTCCACGATGGTATACACCAGATTCGTCAGAATCAATGGGCTCAGCATCGGGAACGTAATTTTCCAAAAGGCTTCGTAACCTGTAGATCCTTCGATTTTGGCTGCCTCATACAGCGATGGAGAAATCGACTGCAAACCCGCAAGGAAAATCAAAATCTGAACGCCTGATTGACTGACAATCTCGTAAATCCGGCTAACCGCACCTGTCAAATATTCAACCAGAATCGGACTCATACCTGATTCAAGGAGCATTATCGTCAGATCCAGATTTTTCATCACAGACAGTCCACCGCCCGTCATGTCGTTGGCACTGCGCACAACGGATTGCATCAAATCCCCGTTTTCGATACTCGCAATAATACCCGAAGCCAGAATAACCGGAAGGAAAAAAATCGCTCTTGCCAGCACCCTTCCATGAAACTTCTGATTCAGAATCACCGCAAAAAACAGGCTGAAAATAATAATTAACGGTGTATTGACGACAATATTGATTACAGATTCCGTCAACATCCTGACATAGGATTCATGAGAGAATAACGCCTCACGGAAATTGGCCAACCCAATAAACTCCAGCGTAAATCCTTCATTGGACACCTGCAGATTGCTCAGACTGTATCGGAACGAAGAGATCAGCGGCACCATGAAAAGCAGCAGGAAACCGATGAACCAAGGCAGGATGAAATACAAACCGTAATATCTGTTTTTTTGCTCTAGGGATAATTTCTTAAGTTTCATTCCGGCATGTCACCTCCTACCCAGTAGCTCTTCGCTGCCACACGTGTGCCATTCCACTCCACAGCAGCATCGTTGTAATTCACAATGACCGTTTTACCTTTTTCGTAAGTCGTTTGATACACACCCTTACTCAGCTTCTCATGTTTAACAATCGTTTGATTCTGTACATCTTGGAGCACGTTCTTCAGTTCCTTGTATCGCTCTGCTGATTCCTGAATCCAGCGCCGATAATCGGCTGAATATAACGCGTCAAAACTCGTCAGTTTGATCGCAGATGGATCTGCGTAGAACCACGTGTAATATGGCGCCGATCCGGTTTCGATCGCCCGCAGCATCTGTACATGGGAATCCTGATCATCCGCCATATTCCAGGCCTGCCCTGTATATTGCACGAAGCCGTGATAGACCAGTTGGAAAAAGGGAACCGCTTCATCGGTGATGTTAAACCCGCTGTTGCTCACAGGTGCATCCACGATATGTCTGGCATAGGGGCTTGCATAACTATTGCCGCCCTCTACAAGAAGCGATGCATCGGAACTGCGCACCTGATCAAGCTGCTTCATCACAACCTCTTTGGCCTGCTCGCGATTGATCACATTAGCGCGGTTGAAATCGGAATTCAGCTGGTCGCCTAAGTCTCGAAGCGACAGACCTGTAAGTCCAGTCTCTTTATAATCTTGTAAAAATCCACTCACAATGCCCGGCACCGATTCCGGACTCAGGACATAGCCCGGAGATGCTTCATCATCCCGTGTAAAGGAGGAGATATAGTACGGGAACAACTGCGCAAGTTTACCCGTAATTTGGCGTGAAGCATACGTTTTTTTGAATCCCTTCGCTTCTGGGAATGCCTCCAGGAAGGATACGTCCGGGTATAATCCAAAGCCATTCTCTTGTATATAAGCTTGCAGGCTTTGCAAACCTTTAGCTCCACCAAGCTTTTTATCAACATCGATCGACTTCGGTATATCATGGTGGATACCTCCGCCAAACCACCCCGAGTACCGAAGCTGGATGTCCTCCACACCAAGGCTTTGCATCTCTTTTAAAATATCCTGTGCCTCTTCAAACGTGGTAAGCGACTCGTAAGCATTGTAAGGGATGCCGAGGAAAAACTTTTTCTTCGGAATGCCGCCGATCAGTTCCACGTAAAATGGCATTTCTGTATCATCACCTAAACGGGTGAGTTTCTTTTGCTCCGTCAGATAATCCCGATAAGTCGAGGCCATACCTGAATAGCTCGCATCATCTGCATCCAGGAATTCATACACAACGGCCATTTCATTATGAAAAGGCTGTGCTTGAAACCGTTTGACTGTGCTCGAACGCCAGCCATTAGTCAGGGTAACCTCTTCCATACTGCTGAGCGAAAAACTGGAATGCACCGTGTTGTACTGGTTCAACCTGCCGCTGACATCCGCTTCAACAGACGCAACCGCGTCACCCTTATCAATGACCGCAAGGTATCCTTTGTCTCCGTAACTCATGCCAAACACCGGCATTCTCGCCTTCTGTTCCTTCTGAATCTGGGAGAGTTGGTTTACAGCATGATCACTTCCATACAGAGCTGTACTATATGGGGACACAGACGTTTTTTTATTATTAAAATAAATCAGAGATCCCGATCCGTCCGGCACCAGACTGTATCCTTTATCTTTTGGACCGCTCGCTCCGAAAAACGGCAACAGGGACAACGATTGAATTTTCATCGTATCCGGGTATTGGATACCGTTCTCCGGGATGGATACACGCAGACGTCCTTGCTCCAGCCGATAGTGGACAGGCACAACGACACTTGCGTTCCCGTTTTCCTCTTCACCGTAGGCCGCTTTGTCTATGGCGATCTGTGCCTCATCATAGCCGATGGATTCGAAAATTCGGGTTACTTTGGACAAACCTACGCCTTTTAGAGATGAATCCCGTCTTTCATAACGTTTGTTCTGCGCATCATACTTAAAGCGCTTCTCAATTTCTTTCTGGTCTTTTTCTTCCAGTTTCCCGAGAATTAACGTGTTAAAGCGTTCCTCGCTAATATATTTAGGGATGGCTTCAATATCACTTTTGACTTCACCCAGCGTGTATACAACGTTGAGACCGTCCTTTACTTTTTCAACTTCAAACTGACCACTCTCTACACTGTGCGTAAAATTATCGTATTTGAGCGCATTGCCCGTATTATCGTAATACGTCAATTCAAATTGCACATTCAGCTGGGACTTGTTATAACCCGTCGCAATGCTATCCTGATCACGATCCTGCGGGTTAGAAAACCACATCGCACCATTCTTCTGATCCTTGACCGCAATCTCTGTGGTTTCCGGCTTCAGATATAGAATCAAGCCATCCTTTTCTGCAACAGCTTCCATCCCCTCAGGAGCAGCCGCCGCTTTGTTATTCTTTTGATTTGCAGATGCTGCCTTCGGTTCAGAGCTGGTCGCAGCGGATTGCTCTTTTCCCTCACGTTCAGGATCCGCCGCCGTAGATTTTTGATCCGTTGAAGTTTGTTGTGTTGCAGACGACTCAGCAGCCTTGCTCTGATCCGCCTCTTGTGAATCTCCGGATGTGGTTACCACACGTTCCGATACGGACTCCGCATAGTTGACATTTTGAGACATGAACAAGCTTGCAATGAGAATGACCGCTGCAAACGCAGTACGCTTTTTTCTCATATCAGGCACCTCCTTTCTTCTCCTATTCGCGCAGTGTAATCTCCTGAAAGAGGGTATAACCAAAACTGATAATTTGCTGGATCAGGCTAAAGAAAAGCAAGCCCAGAAAGATTACAACACCCATCACAACCAGCGTAAGCAACATCGTCATCATTGTTTTCATGACTGAATACTGATGTACCGTCTTGGTTCCGATAAAAAGCAGCCACACAAACCAGATGACACCGAACGAATCAAGCAAGTAATAAAAAGAAGATTCACGCAGCGTGATCACATTACTCAGCAAAATATTAGGAATGTTGACCAGAATAAGCGGAAGCATCGCATATCCTGTGGCAATCAAGATGTCTTTGAACTTGCCTTCCCCGTCCATCAGCGTGGTCAGCGACCAATTGGAAATACACCAGAGCAGAAAAGGAAGCACGATGTACTTGAACTCGTTAATACTGTTAAGTGAAAGTGGATAGTTATCATTGACAACATACCCGGCAAACTGTCGCTTCAAGATCATCGTTACCGTGACAGCCAGAAGCACGAGCAATGCAACGCGCAATCTGCCTTTGTTTTCATATTTCAAATCCCAGTATCCGTCAAAAGGGCGTACCGCAACATGCAGAGAGTATTTGAGTTCCTTAATTAGCGACATCTCTGACCCCCCTCTCATTCCTTGTTCTGACGATCCGGCGCCAGACGATGACGCTGATTAACAATGCAATTGCTACAGTCATGTACATCCCGAAATATTCACGCATGTATTCTCTCCGATACTTCGCTAAAGCTTTGGAATAGTATTCGCGATCGTTTCCCAGCTTCAGGTAGGTCATTGCATCTTTGTATTTTCCTTCTCGAAGCATTGATTTACCGATCCCGATATAGGCCATCTCGTAGTTGGCATCAAGACGCAGTACCTCTTGCCACAATTTTGCCGCTTCCGTATGTTTGCCTGAACTGTACAAGCGGTTTGCTTCATTAACCAGGCTTCCAAACGTTGTTGCCTTGAACTCCGTAATCCGACCGAGATCTCGATCCAGTACGTAGATGGCGTCCCCATAGCTTTCGATGGCGACCGGATTTTTAAATGTACCGATCTGGTTGCCAAGCTGACCTATGACATAGAGCAGATTACCGTCCTCGTTATACGTGAACACCCGTCCTCTTGTTGAATCCAGCGCACGATAGACACCGTTACTGGACACCTTGATATCCACGAAGGAAGAGCGATTGAAGGTCAAGTCTCCGACCGGTGCAAATTCACCGTTGACCCGAAGTACGTCAATACCGGACGGATTCAATCTTTTGACGGAAGAAAGCGAGTTTTTGTCCGCTGTTGTGGTGTAGATAAAACCGCCATCATCGATGTCCGCGTTGTTGAACTCCAGCGGGATAAACCGAACCATTTTCTCACGTTGTTCCTTGGTAGATACGGTTTTCCAGAACAGGTCGACCGGATCAAATTGCACACGATTGGTACCCATAAATCCTGTGAAACGTCCGTCACTGTCAAACTCGATCAGTCCTTCGAAGACACCACGGCCAACCACATAGATCCGTCCAGCTTTGTCCACGATAACCTTGCGAGGAAAGTATTCAAAGTTATCACTAAGCACATCCGACTCTGGTGCACCGATGGCACGCACAAAAGTACCATCTTGATTCAACTCTACGATCCGTCTGTTTTCGGTATCCGCAACGTAGATCTGACCTGCTTCCGTCACGAAGATCCCCTCAGGATTGTTAAAACTGTCCTTTTTACCGTCATGTTTAAAATCTTGAATGACCCGAACCGCTTCCCATTTCTCGTTTAAGACAACGATCCGTCCATTGCCTGAATCCAGAATATAGAGCAAGCCATCTTTCGCAGCATATATATCCAGCGGAGACTGCCATGCTCCTGTTCCGGCCTCATCCCCTGTGATTACTCTGGAGGGAAGAAACGCAATCGGTGACTTCACCGAATCTCCCCAATAGTTGTAGGTATATCCCTCATACGGTGCCGCATGAGCCTGGTTATGTCCTAGTCCGGCAATCAGCAGGGAAGCTGCCAGAACGATTAGCCATGATTTCAATCTCATCTGTAACACCCTCTCCCTTAATCCTTCATGCCGGATGAAGCCATCGTTTGAATGACATTGCTCTGCGACAATACAAACGTCACGATCGGCACCGTCATCATGATGACCGCTACTGCAGCTCCTACCCCTGCCCGGGCAATTCCTCCTTGCACAATCTGTCCCATGGCATAGTGCATCGTTTTGAGTTGCTCACTGTAGATGAAGCTGCCGCCATCCGTTCCCCATAACATCTGCATCATCAGGATCAACAGCGTTAACCAAGCCGGTTTAACGAGTGGCATAACGACCTGGAAGAAAATCCGGTATTCGCTCGCACCATCCATTTTCGCCGCCTCAAGCAATGCATCCGGGATCTGCTCCATAAACTGCTTCATCAGATACAAGCCGAGTGGATAAGCAAAGGCCGGGATAATAATCGCTTGATATGAGTCGAGCCACCCCAGGGTCGACATGATCATGTAGTTCGGGATCGCTGTGACATGCGGCGAGAACATCAGCGACAATACGATGACTGTAAACAGCACCTTGTGTCCGCGAAATTTATGTTTCGCCAGCGGATATGCCGCCGCCGAGGCCAGAATGATATGACCGAACGTACCCGCCGCGGTAATAAACACGGTATTAAAAATGTATCTGGAAAAGGGAACCCATGAATTTTTCATCACCTGAAACAAATCCGAGAAATTTTCGAACGTCGGATTGCGAACAAACAGGGTTGGCGGGAAAATGAACAGCTCATCCAGCGGTTTAAACGCATTATTGATGACATAGATGAGCGGAACCGCCATAAATGCGCCAAATCCGCCAAGTAGCAGGAACAGCAGGATGTCGACCTGCCAGGATCGGTTAATTTTTCGTTTCATACGCAGGGCTATTTTCATCTGCTATTCCCCCACTCTCTTCAGAAGCTTTTGTACAAGGAGGTTGGAACCCAGCATCAGACCGAACAACACCGTTGCAATGGCAGACGCATAACCCATTTCGAAGCGGATCGTTCCATAATCCATCAAGTGAGTGACGATCGTATGCGCACCATACTGCACACTTGGGAAACCGGCCAGCGCCGTAGCGACTTCGGCAACCGCCAAAGATGCTGTAATCTGAATGACCGCACCAAACATCAGCTGAGGCCGCATCGAAGGCAGCGTAATGTACCATAGTTCCTGCCAGCGATTTTGTACCCCATCGATTGCTCCTGCTTCATACAGCGTACGATCCACGGTTTGCAAACCGGCAATGAACGCGAGGAAACTGGTTCCCAAGCTGAGCCACAGCTGCACAAGCATGATGATTGCCAGCATATATTTCGGATCTTGTAGCCACAGGATCGGCTCATAAAGAATGCCTGTTTTCATCAAGAAACCATTCATAATGCCGTACGAATCTCCCGAGAAAATAATTTGCCAAATAAAGAACACATTTCCCGAAATTGAAGGTGCAAAAAAGATCAGGGTCATAAAGGCTCTCACCTTGGGATTCAACTCATTGATCAGCCATGCGAATACAAAACAAGCGATGTAACTGATTGGGCCGGTGACCACCGAGAAAATAATTGTATTTTTGAGACCGATCAAGAACACATCATCATTCCAAAGCAGCTTGGAGTAATTCTCCCAGCCGACCCATTGCGGAAACTCCAGCATATTGAAGTTGGTAAAGCTGAAGAAAATGGATATGATGACGGGAAACACTGTAAATAGTAAAAACAACAACATATACGGAGATAATAGAACATAAAGATGTTTATCCCGCTTCATATCTCTGACAAAGAGTTCCCATTTCCCCGGCATGCCGGCAGGCGTGCGCTTGGGCTGAGAACCGGTTTTGTTCACCATTTCTGTCTTTTGCAAAAGAGTCCCTCCCTAGCGCATTCCGTCCAATTTAAACTCTTTTCGTTTCTGCTGAATTTCGTAGTTAATTTCCTGCACATAATCGTAGATGGCATCCGTGGAATTGGTACCGTTATTCACGACCTCACGCAAGGCATTGTCCAGATGGCGACCTGTAAAGTAACCTCCAGGAACCTCCGGAACACCCTGCACCCACTCCCACTGTTCTTCCAAACTGCGGTAATCGCGGATTGGCCAAGGCAACTCCTGTAATGCTTCGATGTTGGCTGTCGGATATCGCGCCGCAGCTCCCATCAGACCTTCCATTTCCCGTCCGAATCGAACCTGCGCATCCTTACTAACCCACCATTTCATGAATTCCCATGCGGCATCCTTATGTTTGGATTGTTTCAGCATGACTGTCGCCGTGCCACCACTAGCCACATCCCGTTTGATGCTTCCGTCCTTCTGCTTGATTCCTGGAACCGGAATGAACTCCCATAGTCCTTTAATCTCTGGCGCAGATACAGACAAATAGTTGTAGAAAGTGTAATCCATAATGCCCACTGGCATTTCACCTGTTCTAAAACGCATCGGGAAATCAAACGTTAGTGGAAGCTTATAGCTGGTATAAAAATCCGTCCATTCTTTGAATGCTTCCAGTCCCGTTTCCGTATCCATACCACTTTTCGCACCATGGTCTAGATAGAATGAACCGCCCATTTGATAGAGCAGCATCGCATAGGCCCGGTTCACTTCGAGTACCGGTACACCCGTAGTTTGAGCAAGCGGCAGTGCCATTTCCATGTTGTGCTTCTGCAGCACCGGGATCATGGCATACACATCCTCCCACGTCTGCGGCGGCTCCAAATCAAGCTGTTCCAATATATCTTTCCGGTAAAATAACATGTTGAAGATTTGCTGTTCCGGCAGCGCAAATACTTGATCCTCAAATTGATAAGGAACCATGGCACTGGCCCTGAACTGTTTAATCAACTCGTGATACCCCGGATACGTCGACAGATCCTCTGCCGCATGCCGCATCCCGAAGTTAACCGGCACATCATTGCCTACTTGCATCGCCACATCCGGCCCTTCTCCTGCAAGCGACGCACGAAGCAACACGTCGGCATTGACCAGCTTGAGATTGACGCTAATGCCTGTCAGCGGCGTAAACGTATCATCAATCATCGCTTTTAATACCTGCGCCTGGTCGCGGCCTGTACCAATCCAGACGGTAACGGATTTATCTTCATCCGCTGTGCTACCGATGGTGTCGTAATCTTCGAAGAAAGAATGGAAGAAAGACGAAACCTCATGCCCTGCTTTGCGGAAGGCCGAATCATTTGCTTTTGGCAACTTCTCATTAGGAGAAGCTAAGAGCAGATAGTCAATTTCCAGCGGTTGCTCCCGTACTTCCAGCAGCCAAGAACCGACACTTCCGACGTTAATTTTGAATTGAGACAATCGCTTCTGAACCGTTTCCGGTTTGTCGGCAAGATCAGCCAGTTGATAAGCTGTTTTATTCAAAATCGCGGTTTTATCACTCTTTTCTCCTGTTAGACGAATTAGTTCTTCAGAGACCGCATTCAAAATGTCACTTTGCTTATGAAAAACATCCACCATATCTGGAATTTGCTTCTCTAATTGATAATCGCGATACGGGTCAGGCACATTGCCTGTGATCATCAGAATTTTTCGATACATCGCATTGATCTCAAGCACACTGGCTTCAACCTGACGGATCAAAGGCGCAATGGCTCCAAGACTGACCTCAAGCCGCAAATCATGTTTTCCTTTGGTTAAATAAAATAAATACGGCTCTTCTTCGTTACCAAGCACATGCATCTGCCAATCCGAATCATAGAAGAATGGAACCTGCATCATCTCTTTGAATGGCGTTTGGTTATCAATCTGCAGCGAGCGCGTGGAGTAAATGCCTCTCAGCAATTCCTGTCTGCCTTTGATCGCAATTTTATATAAGCCATCCTCCGGTACATCCATTTCCCATGCAATCCATTGCCCCGGTACTCGCCAGTTGTTTCCACCAATGGTGTTCATTCTGATTTTAGAAACATCATACGGTTCTGTTGATGTGCTGGATCGATCTGTAATCGGATACAATGTCGGTGATGATTTGTATGCGGCCTGCTCCCCTTGAACTTTGATCAAGTGCCCGCTGGTTTCCGCGTATCCCTTCGATTCGTACTCCTGCTTCAGTTCAGCATAGGAAGGCGGTTCTTCGTAATGATGCAGCTTGATCGAATCAATAACCATAGGTTCCCGGGTCGATACAAGCTTTATGGAGTGTTTCCCTGCTGAAAAATAAAACTGGTACGGCTCTTCATAATAGCCTTCTTTATCTCTCAGGATGGACTCCTGCCACATCGGTGCTTCGATCTGACGCGGACGCAGGTCATTGCCTCTGTTGTCCTGCTCAATTTCGGATTTTTCATTGACCCAAACCCGATGAAAGCTCATGTTGCGTGCACTGTTGAAAGGGATCTCTCCATCAATCCATAACTCACGTTCGATGGCAGAGCTCTTTCCTTGAATCGGGTAATAGCGCAACGTCATGTGATACATGCCGGATTCCGGAACATCTACATCCCATTGCACGGAACCACTTTCCTCAGTTCGTATAAACTTGCCCGTTTCGCCGCCGAGTTCCGTGATCATCTCCGGTTTCATTCCTTCAGCAGCTGTGTAATCTGCTCCCTGAATGACAATTTCACTGGAAGGCCGCTTCTCGTTCTGGTATTGCTGCAGATAATAATCATAGCTACCCTCCGCAGCAGACTCCGATATCGGCATCACACGGCTCGGATCTGATGTTCGATTTCCGGTTTTCGAACTACCGCTTGCACCGGAACTGAATATCGCATACACCACGACGAGCATTACCATGACGACAACAATCGTCACTCGGGATAATGTGAATTTCACCCAATGCCCCTCCTTTAACTGACTCTGGTAAACGTAATGAGATGGACGGCCCACAAATTTGTTTCCCGGCTAACCGAGAACAGCAATGAGGCCGTCAACTTATATACATTATTTTTTCTTGTCTTGCTCTCCGCTTAATACTTTTTTCGCTGCAGCTTGAGCTGGTGCAATAACTTGTGCAATACCTGTGGAAGGTGTAATTTCACCTTTAACAAATTTCTCGGTTACGCTGTCCAATTGCTCTTTAATACCCAGACCGCCAAAGCGTCCGCCAAACAAGCGTTGTACCTTACCATCATCATTCATCGCATTCGCGATTGAAGTTTCATCCGGTAAAATATTTTCAAGAGACAGTCTGCGGTTATCCTGCCAGTTATCAAAGTCTTGCAGATCTTCCCAGATCTTGACGATCACATCTGCATCCTTTACACCTTTCGGAATAACATAAGCTGCCGTCTGACCGAATGGTTCATAATAAGACTTCGCTTTAGGACCCTTCGGCATATAAACATATCCCCACTCATCCTTCAGCTTATCTACAATCCGGCCTTCAACCTCCCAGAGTCCACCGGGATACATTGCAATCGTGCCTTCTCCGAAATATTTGGCTGGATCTTCCCAGTCGTTGCCTCCGTTGGCTTTGATCACTTTATGCTCGGTGTACAGGCTATGCAGGAAGTTAAGCGCTTCCATAGCTTCGGGAGAATTAAACGTCACTTTGCCTGACTGCTCATCGTATAATTTGCCGCCGTTGCTCGCAATTAGCATTTCTGAAAGCACATAATGTGCTCCAGCGAGACCGTATTGATCCATTTTACCGTCGCCATTGCGATCAACGGTTAGCTTTTTGGCTGCATCCAGCATCGTATTCCAGTTCCAGTTATCCTCAGCCATTAACTGCTGTGGGTCTTTCAATCCCGCTTCTTTAAAAATACGTTTGTTATAGAACAAGCCGCTGTCATTCGGTGAATACCAGCTTTCGAGACCATACACCTTGTCTCCACCAAAGCGCATCGAGTCCACAACATCCTTCTCTACTCGAGTGTCTTTGAGATAATCATCCAGCGGGGTCAGGAATCCGCCCTGCATTAGTCCCCAGATGAAACCATCTGGAATACGGACAATTTCCGCAAAAGGTTCGTTCGCAAGCACGGAGGAAGACAGTTTTTCAGAAGTAGACCAGTATTCGGTGTTCAAATACTTTATTTTCACGTTATACTTTTCTTCCACCATTTTGATCCGCTCACGTGCCAGTTCATCTGACTCTGAATCCCCTTTGGGAGTGGCATCCCACCAGTGAGATATGCGAATAACCCGCCCGTTCAAATCAGGAGCTGGCGCAGCCTCTTCCTTCTTTTCTTCCTTGGCAGGTGTGGTGTTAGTCTCCGTCTCAGCTGGTTTAGTCGCAACAGGCTCGGCTGGTTTATCATTAGAACCACTACATGCAGACAAAAGCGTAATCAAAGCGGCAAACAAAACGATGAACATGATTTGGTTAGAAATCAATTTTTTCAACATGGGTTGCCTCCCTTAAGTAAATGATTTTACTTCACTTGCTTTTTTCGCCCTTCAGTACTTTCTGAATTCCTGCCTGTGCAGGTCCGATGACCTGAGCAACACCTGTAGATGGAGTCACTTCACCTTTCACAAACTTTTCGGTTACACTGCCGAGAGCTTCCTTAACACCTAATCCTCCAGCACGAGCACCGTATACACGTTCAACCTGACCATTGTCATTCATCGCGTTAGCAATTGAAGCTTCGTCAGGCAAAATGTTTTCTAACCACAGACGGTGATTATCCTGCCAGTTGTCAAAGTCCTGAAGCTCTTCCCAAATTTTCACGATGATATCGGCATCCTTCACACCCTTGGGAATAACAAAACTTTCTGTACTGTTGACTGTATCCAGATACGTTTTTGCTTTTGGACCTTTAGGCATGTAAACATAACCCCAGTCGTCTTTTAACTTATCCAGAATACGACCTTCTACTTCCCATAATCCGCCAGGGTACATCGCAATGCTGCCTTCTGAGAAAAACTTGGATGGATCTTCCCAATCATTACCGGCGTTAGCCTTCACAACTTTGTGGTCGTTGTACAGACTATACAAAAAGTTAAGCGCTTCCAAAGATTCGGGTGAATCAAACGCTGCCTTCTGCGTTGCCTCGTCATACATCTTGCCGCCGTTACTTCCAATCAGCATTTCATGAAGTACGTAATACGCGCCCGACAGGCCATACTGATCCATCTTGCCGTCACCGTTTTTATCCACGGTTAGCTTCTTGGCCGCATCCAGCATCGTATCCCAGTTCCAGTTATCCTCCTCCAGCAATTGCTGCGGGTCTTTCAAACCAGCTTCCTTGAATATTCGTTTGTTGTAAAACATTCCGCTGTCATTCGGGGTATACCAACCCGTCAGCCCGTATACTTTATCACTGCCGAATCGCATCGAATCGATGACATCGGGCTTGATCTGTGTATCCTTCAGATAATCATCCAATGGTGTGAGGAATCCCCCCTGCATGAGACCCCAAATATTGCCGTCAGGCACACGTACAATCTCTGCAAAAGGTTCATTTGCCATCACGGATGAAGAAATTTTCTCGGACGTTGCTCCGTAATCTGTATTCAAATAGGAAATTTTAACGTTGTATTTCTCTTCTACATTTTTGATACGTTCACGAGCGCGTTCATCTGCCTCCGAATCTCCTTTGGGAGATGCATCCCACCAGTTCGATATACGGATTGCTCTGCCGTTCAAATCTACCTTAGGCTCCTGTTTTTCCTCTACAGGTTCGACTGCCGCTTCTTTGTTTTTATCCGCTGGTGGCTGAGTCGCCGTGTCAGATGGTGTACCTCCACCACTGCAACCAGCAATAATGGTTACCAGTAAGGTGAATATCACCAACAGGCTGAACCTCTTCTTTCTCACAAACTTCATCTTTCACACGCTCCCCCTCAAAGTTAGATAAAGATGAATCAAGCTTGCAGCATGCTTGGATGACTTCCTCGAATGACTTAACTCATCACAAGGCTGTCACGGATGGGAACTTGAAAACCTGCCTTCCCCCTGCAACAGAAAGCGCTTACTAAGTTGTCAGGAGATAATGAAACGGATTTCATGAAACCCATTTCATTATAGTATCATGAAAAGCTTTGGGTCAATACATATTCTGTTATTATTTAGAATATTTTGATCACCACTATTTCATTCCGCACAATTTCAGGAAAACATAACACTTAAAGGGGATAAATCTTCAAAACCCTCTAACATCAGACTAAATGACATCGTAGAGGGCTTCATATAATCTGGTTTAGCAGAATGCAAATTTTTCAGAGTTGCCGCTAGTTTGAATCACTTATAAAAGCATCGTGGGGCAAAAAGGCATGCACGCCTTTCACACCATTCACAATTTGCGTGATACGCAGATCAATCACTGCGCTTCCCAGCGCAATCGCTTCTACCCGCTCCAGGCCATATAACTCGCCCATCAGGCCCAACATGCCATCCAACGCTTGAACCGTTGCTTCATTCAAGTCCTCATCAAAACCAAAGGTAATCCATCCAGAAGGCGTATGCGCACGTGGATTGGTCAGCTTTATATCATCTGTGACATTCACTGTGATATCTACAAGCTCCATGGCACATTCAATCGCCTGACAGCTGACTTCCCCATCCCCTTGCCGTGCATGACCATCACCAATCGCCAGATAACCCCCATCTACAGGAACAGGCAGATATAACTTACTTCCCTGTACTAGTTCCTTGCAGTCGATGTTCCCTCCACAATATCGCGGCGGCCATGTCGTATGAATCCCTCCTGATTCTGGCCGCATGCCCACGACACCCATGAATGGATTTAAGGATACGCTGTATGACTTGTCCCGTACCTCACAAGAGCCACTCATCGCATGTCGATCAAGTGTCCAATTTAGAGACAGTTCTTCGACCTCTGTTAGATGCAATTTCTGATTCTGCCAGTTGGGATATCCACCCGCGGAAGTAAACCCGTAACTGCCTGGTATAATCTCATTGAAAATGATCTCGAGTGTCTTTCCCTGCTTCGCCTCTTCAATATAGATTGGGCCGATTAAGGCGTGCCCTCCATCTTTTTCACCTTGTCGTGGAAAAGGTTTGATCCGTTTCGCATAACTTACTCCCGTGCCCCAACCTGCGTCCAGCGTCTGAAAACGTATGGAATCACCTGACTTGATCTTTAAAATCGGCGTAACCACATTGGAGAATGAACCAATCAGATTTTCCTGAGCCAATGTAATCGTATGAATACTCACAACAATCCCTCCCCGGCCAGATATTGTTTTAACGGCTCCATATGATGCTGGTCATGCCATATAAAATCTTTAAGGTATTGGGGAATGTAAAATACATTATCTTTGTTCTCTGGATCCACATATCGTTGATAAAGCTGTTCCTCCGATAACCCTCGAATATCATTCATAATTTTGTGACGGTAAGTGATCGCCTTGTCGACAATTTCGGACGGCTCTGTGCGGTTCCCGTACTCCACAGCTTTGCGATTAAACTCATCAAAATCCAGAAGCTTCAACGTAATCTGCTGATTCAGGGCAATCTTCTCAATCGCTTCCTTGTAAAAATATCGATCCCATAACATCATATGGCTTACGATGGATTTGATCGTCCACTTTCCTTTTTCTAGACTGGAATTCCAGGTCTTTTCTTCGAGACGACTCAACGTTTTGACAAATAGCGTCCATTCTTCAAAAGCTTGAAGCAAATGTTCCATTTCTTTATTCACAACAAATTTCCCCCTTCTCTTTGTAGAAGATGAATCATCACGATTCGCCCTTTCTAGTAAGCAACTGTTCAAGCGATTCTCTCGTCTTTGGATGCAAAATAATATCTTCCGAGTTCATCATACGTTCTGCCAGATTGGAATCTTTGACTCTACGACCCCATTTTCTCGTAAAAGTTCTCCAGTCACATACCATCTCTATAATATATTTTTGCGGCATAGGCAGAGCTTCTTTTGTATTTCTGTTCACGATCCAATACTCCCAATGATGTTTATTATGATTCTGATGATGAAGCCATGCCTTCTTCCACCTTAGTTCTGTGACTTCATCTTTACGGTCCGAATAGAACTTGATTGCATAAGGGAAAAATTCGTGAGGACAAAATTTCGTTAAATCATGAAATATCCCTTGTAAATATAACCCTTCATGCCAGCACTCAATGAAAACGTTCAACTTATGTTCAGTTACATATAAGAAATACCTCCAATAGGCAGAAAGCATGGTCATCCCCCCAGCTGGCTATTCCCCGCCCTCTACAATGGTTTAGCATGATTGAAACGATGTATTCCGAATTGTTGGAAGTCTGACTGTAACACAGCATCTCTCAGAGGATATAGATTTGTCGTGAATCGCAACTCAACCCCTCTGGCCAAAAGCCTCTCTAGCAGATGATCTATTTTCTCTATGTAACTTGGTGTAACCACCTGATCAGAAATATAGTACCCTGCGGTTTCATCAAAAAGTTTAAACGACGCTGCATCCAGATGATACCGATACAACGTTTGTTGCATGATCCTGGAGTACCACTCGTTCTCAACCGTTACAATGAGGTCTGCATTTGAGTGTTTAAAAAACAACTCATGATGCTCATCACTAATGTCGTTCGTTCTTCGAATAACAATGCGAGGACAATCTCTCGGAAAGTAATAACTGAATTCATGTTGCTCATCAATCGCCCAGACAACCGCCGGAAACTCAGGCCGATTCTGCTTCGCTCTTGGTATAAAGATATGAATATCAGATTCTTCACTGAAATGATATAGCATTTGATACACCTCTGTTCGTGAAGTTAAGTCTCAAGCAGTGTGTTCAATCCTTTTCTAATCCCATACGTTAAAATGTCGTTCGCTAACAAGCTCTTAATCAGATCCTGATTCACATACTCATTGCTTGTTTGCAAATAATCTAAAATCAAATCCGCTTTCTCATGTCTACCCATCATCTGATAAGCAACGTACCACACTTCAGGACTTGAAACATGCATTCCGTGCCATTTTACATTTCGAATAGGCGATATAGGTAACTCCAGTCGTCTTCCATCTACATCAAAAGCAAATCCGCCAATGACATCCACATTTAACGGCCCAATTTCCATTCTATATTTACTTGCAAAAGTTTTGTCGCCGCTTTCCTTCTCGATCCACTCATATCCAGCAATCGCTTCTATAAATTTGAATTTTGAGCAATCGACCATCAGATCCCAATCGTTCACGGAATCAACCAAGCCAAGAAAACACAACATCGCACTTCCACCCAGTGAATATGCAATATGATTCGCTTCTAAACGTTTGACTAACGGTAAAATCTCTTGAGGATTCATCATTATGTGTCCCACTCCTAACGCTCATTTTATATCAATCATTCGTATCTAAATTACATTAATATAAAATCTCAATCTGGTTGTATACGTTCAGCGGCTCCTGATCAATCAACACATTCGGGTCTTTCTGCTCGGTAAGTAACATATTCAATATATTTAACTCGTAGTACCATTCTCCGGTATCCTGATAGATATGCCTTCGGTTGTACACCACTCTTCCATATTCGTTTGAAGTCAATCCAAATGCCCGCTCTGTCAAAGGCTGATATCGCTTGTCATATCGGATTGGTTTCCCACACTCTGGGAAGTAGGTAAAGGTTACATCATATTCGGAAGTTTCAGATTCGGGCTCCTTACTATCAATCAAAACACAACCCAATTTGAAATTCTTTGCAGTAGGTTTCAGAATGACACTTTTATCTTGAATCTTCTCAAAACCGTTCTTGTTCTGCAAAATGAGCATTCGGTGGTAAGGCAGACCATAGGACGTGTCGTAACTGAACAGCGTATCCGGTAAACGGAAGGCTTTCTCCATATCATTTCGCGCAGTCGTAAAAGGGGCTCCTCTTACTTCCTTTTCCCATCGCAACGTAATATATTGAAGAAGCAATCTTTCTTTTTTCGAGCGCTCTTTATGTTTGGCAATTTGCATTTCTGTTCGCCCTCTCTGCTTGTCGTACTGAAATAGTCAAGAAGCTGGAACATCGTACTTTAGACGTCCCAGCTTCATTTCTTATCTCTTCGTTTCATACTATAGAAGATACTATTCACTTTTAAATAACTTGTTTATAATCATCTCGGCACATTCTTCAGGCGTACGCAGACTTGTATCTACCGAGTATGTGTACTGAATGTCGGACGCCATCATACGATGTTGCTCTTCAGACTGGTCTTCTCTGCGGTCTCCCCGCTCAATGTTACGCTGACGACAGATATCAAGGGGACAGTATAGCTCCACCATCTCCAGCGGGTATCCTTCGAAAATTATTTTCACTTGTTCATAATGCGGTGCAAGCTCCGGTCTCTCCACCAAGATCCCATCGATCAGCACATGCTTGCCATGGTCTGAGAATACCTTAGCCGTGTGATACATCATGATGATGGCTTCACTTAGGTACTTCCAATAATCAGTCTGCAGATGTTTATCACCGATCGTATTTTCAAATAAATCATTCGCCACCACGTAGAAAAACGGATCATCGTAAGATTGCATCGCCTCGACTATAGACGTTTTCCCCGAACTCGTTACACCATTCAAAAATATAATTCTGCCTCTATCCATTATGATATCTTCCTTTGCTAAAGTATGAATTTATAAATATTTTACAGCTTCTACTAAAACTCATTCCAACGATCATTCATTCAAGCGAGACCGTTCACAACACTTTACACATGCTCTACCAAGTAAGTCCCATTCTGATAAACTAAACAATTAAGCTGCATTCCAAAGGCACATCCACCATCAATGCCGATCTTGTCTTCAGCAAACCAAACGTCTGCTGATCCATGTATGTCTATTGTTTTTGTGTGTCCGAAGATAACTTTTTTGTGTAGATCTTCGAATGCATTATGGATAAATTTATCTTTAATATACATAAAATCATACTCCGGTTGTTGCTTCCATTCACTGTAATCTGGATTCAATCCAGCATGAACATAAATATGGTTTTCATCCTCATAGAATAAAGGTAGGTTGCTCAAGAAATTAATATGACGACTATAATTCAACTTTATAATTTTCCTTGCCGTTTCTATGTCTTCACTTGAATCTTGATCGTTCAGTCGACAGTAACTTTCAAGCGTTTGAAGTCCTCCATGTTCCATAAACTTTGATTGAATAGAGGAAGTCCCCTCATATATGAGATCAGCAAATCTTTGGTCATGATTTCCTCTTAATGCGATGGCGTGATGTTCTTGTACTAATTCCATGACCTTATCAACGACTTCTCTACTATTAGCACCTCGATCTACGTAATCTCCCAGCAGGATCAACTGATCATATTTTGAATTGTAGTCTACGTTAAGTAACAATTGATTAAACTCATCAATACAACCATGAATATCACTAATCATGAGAGTTCGATTCATACACCCTCCTCCTTTTTGATTTTCATGCAATAAAAACTGACATTTGAAAATCGATTATATTCTCCGATATGTATTAGCTCAAACTTCAATTCAGGCAATAGTTCGAATAGATTTTCTTTTTTGTGGTATCTATCAAAATCCATATAAATGAATTGAGCATTCGGTTTTAACACCTCTGATATTTTCTGCAAACCTTTCCGGTATGCGCCTGTCTCTTGAAGAGCAGAACCAATCATGGTGACCAGATCATAATGATCCTGAGGTAATTCACATGTTAAAAAGTCTTCACATATAACAGCAGAGGCATTAGGATGGCCTTCCTTTGTTTGTCGGTATTTGAATACGTCACATATATCCTTGTTAATATCAATACTTGTTAAACAACCCGCACCATTCAACAAGTAACCGATATAATCATCCCAATACTCCAATGCCAACGTTAAGCGCATTCATGCCACTGAACACGTCAAAGTATTTTGCTAAAAAATCTCTGGTCTCCAATTCCAAATACAAACTTGCAGGCGAGAGATTCCACTGATATGCTTCCGTCTCCTTCATACGTAAATAAAAATCCAAGAGACTTCGATCTTCCATTCCGATCACCCACCTGAAAATTAGTATAATTAACTTCAGCGTACGATTACCTGATATTATTTATATTTATCCTCAAACTCTTTGTTTCTCTTTTTCATTTCGGTAATCGAATGTTGAAAGAAAGCGATGTGACGAATGAAGTAAATTGCTCCCACCAGGATGCAGATGCCTCCCACCCAGTAGTTCAGATCCAAATTCATCTCATAGTTAATCGGGCTGTAACTTCCTGCTACTGCGGACTGAAACGCGGCATATCCCAATTTTGGTATGACCTGTTCAATCGTTTTAGTAAGTATGACTATACTGATTCCTACAATAATTATAATAAAGAAAATATTTGGGGGAGTTGCTTCAACTTAGGTAATCTCCTTTCCAGATAAATCTCGGATTGTTTCGTAACTCTTCAACGATTTCAGACACTTGTTCTCGGCTGTAAGTGTTGCGTATAGAGTTTATTTTGTTCTTTTAAATCTGAGCACGCTTCAAATTCCTCCAACAAAACCAAACTGCGCTCACCCATCTGTGCATCCGTGGGTCTCCATTGATGCCTGGCTATCAGGGTGGGTCGATCTACCAACTTTACATAACCATGGTTCACCTCGTCCATTCACTGGAATATGACTGATTGCGTCTCCCGAAATGTATGCACTTTTACTTAAAGCCTGAACAAGCTGTTGCGATGTTGTCGATTTTCCTACCCCAGCCGGCCCCGAGATCACATATACTGTTCGGCTCATGTTGTGCTCACCTTCTATTTATACATCTGGATATACCACATATGGAATCCTAATTCTTCGTAAAATGACGCCGTATCTTTCCATCTTCGATTGGATGATCCAACCAAAGCCCTCTCAATCTGGTGCTCACTTGCTTTATCGATTAAACACTTAATGAGTTCTTTGCCGATTCCTTTACTCCGATGTTCAGGATGGATATACACCTCATGAATTTCCAAATAACTATCAGCATGAGGAATGACCGGCTCTGCGTTTCCGCACCTAATCTCTCCGAAGGCATAACCCATAACCACACCCCGCAACTCCACAATATAAAAGTAATCATTCATCTTCTTTTCTAATTTTTCTGGGGTCCAGGCTACATTCTCATAGCCTACTGTAATGTCTTCCTTTTGCCAGAGCATTGAGAGTTCAATAATGTGCGTAAGATCTTTCTTTTGCCCCTTTCGGTAATGGTACATATGCAACTCTCCTATCAAACACAGTCAAGTTCTACAAAAGATAATACGGTCGTGAGGGTTCCACACATGCAGATCATCCGCAATGTAACCTCGTAACCACAACTCGTCTTCTATATTTCTGAGATAAAAGCCTTTTGGAAAATGATCATCCTCATGAAGAGGTTCAGAGGCTATTGTGAGTGAACCCGATGGTGCTTGGTTTCCTTTTTCAGGGCTTGATGTGCATGTCTCAGGTTGATCCAAATGCTGAATTCTAAGAAAGGGACCCAAATCAATAGGACATAACTTCAAACCAAGAGTATCTGCCATTTGAAAGAGTTGTAAGGTCGTAGCTCCATCCGAAAATCCTAGATTTCTAACTGATAACTCGACCGTCTCTAGGCGCCTCTTGGTAGGAGAAATGACAAATTTCTCATCATCAAACAGTTTATTTCCGTATTCATTCATTCGAATTGAACACTGCTGTAATTTATGTTTAAGCTGCGGTTTGCTTACTCCTCCAACTTCGACGACTCTTATTTCCATGGGACAATGAGGGTAAATTCCTTCTTGGTTAAGCACTCCTATTTCTGTGACACTTTTCAGAGATTTAATCTGAGCAACATGATGCTGTCCATGCCAGACCAATCGTTGAATGGCGACATCCAGCGAAATGGTACCTAATACCTCTGTTCGCAGTTTCCGATTGAATTGCTCCGATTGTAAGCCGCGTAGCAGCGTGAGAAATCGTTTGTGCAGTATTTCAAGCAACTGTATGGAATCTTCCAATGGCAAATCTTTATACTCCTGTAACGATGCCCACAAATCCTCGCGATACGAGCTTGCGAGCGGTTCCTCTTCAGTTAATGCTCTTTTGAATCTTATGTACGCGTTCATATCATTGTCTGCAAGATGGTGTACAATCTGTGTGATCGTCCATCCACCTCTACGATAAGGAGTACGAAGCTCCTCATCCTTAAGATCTTGTACACTCTCTCTCAAGGTCTTCGCAATCTCGGGAATTTGATCCAATATGTGTTTACGATCCTCATCAGTAAATTCAAAATGGGGCTCAAAGCGTCCGATCGGAAAACGAATCTTTTCATCTAAATTCATCTTAAGCACCGCTCCATTCGTCTACTACAGGATCAAATCATATCCAATATAACCCACAATGTTCCATTTGCGAAGTGAAAAATAAAAAAAGAAGCAGCCTTGTTCTAACGGCTAGCTTCAATGACTTCGTTTTATATAGTAAAATCAGGCATAGTACCCTCCTTCTTTTAGATACGTGTCCGTTTTTACGTAATGTTTATAGATCTTACTGAATGCCCGGTTTGCTTTGTGTTGATGTTCTCCATCACTTAAACACGGCTTGGTTACCCTAACAACTTCTTTTATATCTGTATCCATGCTCATTTCACCTGAGAGCAGGCGTCCTAAATTCAATTCAAACCGCCCTTCTAATTTCTCAGAGCAGTCTCCGTAAGCATATATTGCAATATCGTCATTGATACAAATCAATTTAAAATCGATACAAAATGCCATTCATTCGCCCCTCCGTTTACAAATTATACTCCATTTTCATTCTCTCATATAATTTGAAGTCAGGATGTTGGTTTATACGCTCTGTAACTAACTCTTTCCATTTATCCTCAATCCACTTAGGGCTCTGATCTTTCAGAACATCCTCGTTAAATTGACTATCGATATACTCTAGATCCTTTTTGAGAATACCTATGTCATTAACCAGTTTATTCCTGGAATCCAGATCAAGCGAGAACTGATTTGAAGCAATGTCACCCATTAAATCTACTTTTGCATATGCATAAAAATCTCTGAAGGTATTATAAATAAGGTAACTTGATGCTTGCCCCTCTTCCTGAAAATCCGAATCTAGAAAGGTAAATGCTTCTTCGCCTACTTTCAATGACACTATTAAATCTCCTAATGAACGAATGATCTGTTCCTTTGGGGATTTATCCTTCAACGTTTTTATGACAACATCCAGATTATTAATGGATTCTTTTATTCCAATTTGAAGACCATGATTTAATTTTAGATTGTAATTATGCTGTTGAACTTCCTTATATTCTTTCAATTGAAAGTTATAAAACAAACTTATAATCAGACCAACCGTTAATACAATGCTTCCAATATTTTTCTTCATTTTCTCTCCTTATGACCATGTAAAATTGAATTCGAGTTAAACTGTCACATCTTTTGTTCTGTACTCTTTTTTTCTCCCTCCTAATCCCAACTGTAATTAATATAACCCAACTTGTTCCATTTCTGAACCCATAAATAATAAAAAGTAGTACAGTGATTGACTGGACTACTTCATTCCAAAAGAATCATCGACCCATTTGATAACGCTCCCAAGATTACCCTCCGCTCAATTTGGAAATCTAATAGGTTACAATCGCCACTATTTTTCATTTATTTCATACCAAATTTTATAGCCCTCAATGTTTGATTCTGAATGGTCACTAGCGTTGGATGTTTTGAAATATCTCGCATAATAAGCATGTTCAATTGTTTTCTTATCCTTGTCCGTATTCATATCCAGATAAATTTTGGATATTTCCAGTCCCCATTTAACGCTGCGAGCAATCTCATTCATGTTATCCATTGTTGTAAATCTCTCGATTTCTGTAAGAATTGCTTCCAGTTCTTCTTTACTCGGTTCTTTGCTCATGTCTATTCTGCAAGAGAGATTTGGGCGGGTAAACGTAAAATGAACTCTTTCAATCGACGGAAAAATTTCCTTCAGCTCTTTTGTTAATTCTTTGGTTGAATCGGTATTGATCTTATGTGTAGTGCTGCAACCAGTTATAAGTAGAAGGATACCTATCAATATAACAATTAATTTACTCATCCTGAACTCCAATTATCGAGTATTTGTATATGTTACTCTGAGCAGCGTAGCTTCCAGTATCTATTACATATCCTGCTCATACCTCATGGCTACATCAATAAGTGATCTATCCAATGTTTTTGATATCCTTCCAAATGATTGTGAATTAATTCCTTCAATCAAAGGAGAATAGAATACGATCACATTGATCTCTTCATTAGCCACATCTAATCCCTTAGCTTTGAAAAACCTTGCTGAATATTTATTTTCAAATCGATCTGCCGAATATATTTCTTCTCCTATAACCTCACTCACTTCAATGGATACCCTGAGATATTCTTCAAATTCAATTCGATCATTCATTAACTTCCATTTGAATAAGGTAATCTCTTGACCATCAGGTCTTAAATAGGCATGACATCCTGTGCCATCCGCATGAAATTCTAACTGTGTATCTTCAAATGCATCATAAAAAAAGGCTTCAGAAGACCACACTCCTATAAGATCATCAATATAAAAAAACTGCACTGGCTCAGTCATATGACATACCTCATTTTATTGATTTGGCCTTATGCATTAATCACGGCTAAATCTTTGTTCGCCATGACTCTCAATTGTTCATCGTATTTCAATGTTGCCACGTCATCCATATTGATTCATCGTGAGAATCTATCAACGGAATTGTATAAGTTCCTGGCTGAGTATACTTTATCGCTATTTTCAGATGTTTTATATCTTTTTGATTTATTGGAGTTATCGCACCGTTAAATACCAGTAAATCACAACTTGATTCATCTTCTCTCGCAAAATAGATAATGTCGTGAGTACACATAGCGTGCTGAAATAAACTCGCTAATAAAAACATTTCAGAACAGTCCTTAGCATCTACTAACAGTAGATGACCCAGCTCTTCTCTTACTTTGATATTTATATCCTTCTGTCTTAAGGCTACTGCTGTGAAAACAGAACTTTGGAATTTTATCTGTATTCTACGAATTGTCATCGTCTGGGACATAACGTACCTCTTTTTAGTTTCTTTCACATGTTATTCACGCTCTAATCTTTCCAATGCCTTTCTATATTTCTCAAGTCTATGAACGTCTTCCTCCGTCGGATTCTTTATTCTTGATATATCCATATTCTCTTTAATATCAGCGATTTTCACATTTCTCGCAACTCGATTCGTTGTTGTCTTCTCAATAAATTCTTCGTAACTATCCTCTGTTGATCTCGTCAACAACTGAATGGCTGTTAAAATTTCTTCCGAAAATCCCAACCCTCTTAACTCTTCAATTGTGACTTCTGAATCTTCAATGACATCATGGAGAACAGCCACAATCTTCTCTTCCATACTTTCCACTCTGTTCATAACAGCTAAGGGATGTAAAATATACGGGTGCCCACCTTTATCAAGCTGCCCTTTATGAGCTTGTAACGCGACAGATATAGCCAATTCAATGTCCAAAATAATCAACTCCTTATTTAGATAGGCACTTCAATATATTCAGATACTCTTGCTTTCAACATTTCTATTAATTCTTCGTCCATAAATTGATAATCATCTGGAATATCCAGACAGATTAAACGTTTATCTTTTAGAATTGTTGAAAATTTATCCTTTAATCTTCTCGCATGTTTCTTCTCCATAACAAAAATTAATTCTGACCATCCAATGTGCCCTTCCGTAACCTTGATTCTTGCTCCCGTTTCGGTTCCTGCCGACCTTACTTCATATCCATTGTATCCTTCAAAAATTTTCTCAGCAGTTAAGCTACGCCATTTATTCCGGCTGCAAATAAACAGTAATTTGATGTCATCTCACCTATCCTTTTTACCCAACCGTTAAATCCATATGAAGAAGATACGAGTTTCTCGTTGTTTATTATTCTCGATAATTTTTATTTCCAGCTCGAATTTGTTTCTTTAATAACATAATTTGTCCTATATGATATGCATTATGAATGCTTAGATTAGAAACAACTCCCCACCAAGGAGCATTAAAATATTCTGGAAGTTGCTTCGTGAGTTTAGATTCATCTGTTTCTTCTAAAACAACTCTCCAACTGATAAAAACATTCTCAAGTCTATTTAATGTTTCCTTCCAGCCAGTATCATTCAATTGATCTTTATTCAAAGCAAAAGTTTCATCATTGTTGATCCCATGATTTAATACAAATTCCCCTGTCTTATAACGCTCAAGCCATTTCTCATTCCAATAAATAAGATGATTCACGATGGACCAAATGGTTTGTTTATTGTCATCCTCAGTCAGTGCTTCTTCCATTGTTACGTCTTCCAATATGTCCTCAAGCGGAATAAACCAGCTCTTATCGTTATAACATGCCGATATTTGATCTATTAAAATGGATTTATAAGTCATCAGTTAACCCTCTTCTCTTCATTCATTTTAGGTGTTAAGTTTTTCTGGAGAGGTTTCAAAATAGAGATTTATAATAATTCTTCTGTATTCACGAGGCAGGAGCCGACCTTTCTCCAAGTTCATTCTCATAATAGTTACGTAGTACAGTCTCACACATAGTAAACCAATGAATATAACTCTCAATCATATTTTTTATCGTTTCGAACTGGAGATCAATAGATAAATATATTCGTACTTCTTCTAATTCCTCACCTTTCATAATATTCTTAAAAATCTGTATAGGAATACTAAAAGCGTAGCATTTGTATCGTTCATCACTTTCTTCTACTATTTCAAGTAAATTATCAACTATCATGTAAACACACCTCAATGAAATTTATTGAGTTAACATCAGTGATAAAATAAAAACCGTTTTCGGTATTTCGTATAAGATTCCTGTATTCACGGCTCAGTAATCTTAATTGTCCAGCAAATGCGAAGCAAGAACGAATGTCCTCAACATAAATATTACGTTATATCCCTTCACTAAAGTCGTTTCATCTCTTATCTAGGATACAGTCATGTTTATATACTTATTTAATTCATCCAGCATTATCTTATCATCCTTCCACTTGGATAAAAACCATGACATATATCGTAACCCCAAGTATCTGGACGTAATTGTATAATTCAGCTTGAATTTATCCTCTGATAGATTTATTCCCCTCGAATTCAGCAAGATTCTGTAGTTCTCGGCTTGAGAAAACGCTCTGTATCTAAGTGCTACATCAAAGTATAAGGAACCATAATGTGCTTCTTCCCAATCAATGAAATACACCTTTCTATTTTTGTAAACTAATGTATTACCCGGATGTAGATCGTTATGTATAAGGGTATGTGAACGTTCATCCTTGAGAACTTTATCCATGTCTTTAACTATATGGTCCGCAATCTTATCAATCTCTGGAATAAGATCACCAAAATGACTTATAAAATCCGGATCAGATTTTGCATTGTTCCAATTCGGTCCCCATTTCTCGTTGAGTACGGATTGAATATATTCTGAATCAAGCAATGGAAGCCATTTCAATTTATAATATTTTTTAAAGTTGAACGCATGTATATCTGCCAGAGCAGCTTGTTCATTTTTTTGAAGCAGTTCGATATCTAAATTATTGTAATCTGTTTCATAATCTACATCCTGCATGCAAAGATATTCTCGGCTGTTACTTGTCATATTTAATGTAAAACTAAATGGAACATTTGCTGATTGATCATTAAGATAATTTAATGTACGCCTTTCAATGAGTGACGCTTTCTTTGAAATAAGATTGATACTCCAATCATGAATATCATTTCTAAGTAATATTTCATGTCTTTTAAGTTCTACAGCTGAGGTACCGTAAGCCAGGTCAAAATCTTTAATACTCAATATTTCAGCATTAGGCGATACGAAACGATCAATTGTATTCTGCATTGTGTTTCTAAGTTCTGTATTCATTGTTCCTCCTTGAATAGAACTCAAATATATTGCTATGATTGCATATAACGCCTTTGTATCTATAAACCTCGACAGACTTAAGCCACAGCGCGCCGAGCTGATGAACTTAGCCACACAGGATAGTCTGCAAGAATCATTTCTTTGAACTCCCTCTTGCAGACCAAGGGCAAGACCCGCAATAAGATACGATGCTATATTAAAATGTCAGCGCCTTTTTTGATATACTAAGTTAAATACTTCCTATTCCCATCGTTCATAAATCTAAACAAGATGTGCTTTAGAAATTATAGATGCCTTTGAACTTTTACATTACATTCTGTCGTGGTCGGGGTAATATACTCAATATAATTCACCGATCCACTATAATTTAAATAAGCTTCGTAACGCGTTCGAATGGCTGGCAGAGTAATAAAATCCAAAACCCTGTCCTTTGAAACCCAACGACAATCACTTGTTTCTTCAGAAGTACTTAACTCTCCTCCCTCAGCTTTACATACAAAATCAAACATAACCTTCGTAGGAACATCAGTCACTCCGTCATACCACTTATGTACTCCCGTGCTGGATACAATGTTAATTAAATGACTTACTGTCACATCTATTCCACTTTCCTCCTTGATTTCACGAATCACACCATCAATCAGATTTTCCCCAACCTCAGTAATACCACCAGGATATACCCATCCATCATCATGAGCTTTTACCAAAAGTATATTTCCGTTTCCGTCCTCTACAATTCCACCCGCTGATACGATATGTGTTGGAAATCCCATTTTACAACCTCCTATTGACCAGTTATATTTCCTTATGTTTGTTCCTGTGTACTTTCACAATCTACTTTATGGTTTTTCCCTTAAAAAATCAGGCATTCGCCCCATGTATTTATCATTGTCTTTTACAAATTGATATTCTTCGTATAATCCATGAGCATCCTTCGTTCTGAGAATACCAGATAAATTCTTATACTTATCCGACGTCGTTATACTTTCGATTAATTTCTTTCCTATACCTCTACCGCGATAATCTTCGTCTATATATACATCACATAAATAATAAACCGTCTCATAGTCAGTAACTAACCTCGCGAAGCCGACTTGCCTATTGTCATGATATACACCAACACATTCTGATGATTGGAATGATCGTATAATCTTTTCTTTAGGTCTTTTACTAGCCCAGTAACTTCTTGATAAGAAGCCACATATAGTTTCATAATCTAATAAGGATTTGTTATCAGAAATAAGAAATTCATTAAACTCAATATGCATTTTGGTCCACCCTTCATTTGGATTTCTGATCTGTATCAATTACATAAATTTTTGACTCCCTATTCCAAGAGTGATACCCATTACATAAATGAAGCCAGCCATACCTCTCATAATAATCAATATGATCTGTACATAAATACAATTTACTGAATCCTAATTTATAAGCTTCGTGTCTTGCATGCGCCATCATGACTGACCCAAGATTTTTCCCTCGTTCCTTTTCACTAATATATAGATTTGATAAGTACGGCCATAAATCTTGTCGACTCACAAAATCATTATTCATTAACGAGTAACTACCAATGATTTCATCTCCATTTATCATAAAATACCATCGAGGTAATGGACTTGTTGTTGTCATACTGGAAGTTATACATTCCTCGAATATTCTTCTATGTAATCCCCATCTTTTCACAACATACTCGATAGCTTCTTTTAGAAGATTTGAATGATCTCTCAAGTCAATGATTTGATATTCCATGAGTTCCCCCAAATCATGTTTTAATTTACGGTCCGTTTCTATATTCGTGGCTCAGCGTATGCCGAGTGTCCAGCGAATGCAGAGGCCAAGGACGTATTCCCGCAAGCGTGCTTATTATGTTATAGGATGTCAGCCTATTTCGAATAAATCCTCGAAACATCCTCATCATTCAGCCGGTTTTCTAGCACAACAGTCATTTTTTGATATTCTTCAAGTGCACTAAGGGTGTGTATCACTTGTTCGGTTCCCATCTCTTGTTCAATAACATCTACACATTCAATCCACAATGAAAGCTTAAGGCTGTATTCTAACCAGTTCAGATTGCTTAAATAGCCCAGTTCCAACACAGCTTTCCAATCTGCTTCTAGATTTCCATAAAGCTGACCGATATCCGCTTAAGAAGGCTTTGAACTTGCTTTTGTTTAGTTGGCCCAACTCATCGATCGACCAATAAATTGCCGTTTCTATGAGATCATGTTTGGGATTGATTTCTCCAGCCGACTCCCAATCAATAATTATGGGTTTATTTTGGCCCCACATGACATTCTTAGGTTCCAGATCACGATGACTAAGTATACTTGTTCGGCCTCAAACAGCTTGACTGATCGGTTAGTTTGTTCGGTCCAGAATGACAGCTGCTTGATACTATTAGATAAGTGGTTTGTCCAAACAGCCCCTTCCGCAACACCATTATGTAGATAAAACTCCCAGGGAATTTGCTTTTCGCCTTTAGGAGTGCTTGGAATACGTTCGACCTGCGCAAACTTTGTTTGATGAATCTCCGCAAGCATAAAACCAATCTTCTTGCAGTGTGCTTCCGTAATTTCGAAAGGCTCTAAACTTCTCCCTTCAATCCAATCAAATACCATATAAAATTGTTGATCAAGCTCCTGCAAAAATGTGTCTTCGTATACATTAGCGGGTTGAACAGATATTCGCTAAGATAAAATACTCACAATTCTTTCTGCTTCTATATAATTGTTCAGTGCAGTAGGTCTTGCCATGATTTGTGGGTTTAATGCTTTAACTGCGAATTTCCCTTTGGTCGTTTTGATTGCAAATATCCGATGTAAAAGACCACCTGATATCGGTTTCGGAGTCGTCACCAATTCACCAAGCCCTAATTTCTCACACAATTTTCCAAACTGTAAATGATAGGAATCATTCATTTTATGACTCTTTTCCTACTTTTTAATTTGTATTGCTGAACCCCTTTAACGTTCCTGTGTTTATGAACCCCGACGGGGGTGTCTGCAGAAATCTCTCTTCGAAATCCAATTAGCAGACCTAAGATCCACAGGAGCCGCTGCGTAAATATTATGTTATCTGATGTGACTCTGACTCAATCAAACGATACTCATCCATTACTTTTTGTATTTGTACTAGGTGACGTTTTGCATGTTGACACAAAAAATAAATATATTGATACACATCAATCAGCGATAACATCCTAAACCCCTCTGCTTACTAAGGGGTAGGCACCGTGTGAATACTTTGTTATGTAATGCTGCCTGCCTAGATTTGCTTTCCAAATCTGTGTTTTAAATAGTACTTTAACCCCGCGCGATCCACATCAGAAAACTGTTTTTGGTCTTCTATCATCAATTTATAGACTTCTTCAACAGTTTCCCATCTGATATTTGTAGTTTCATCTCCTGTTTCTAACAGATTGCCGTCAACCTTACATATAAAATACATACCCATAGAATCAACTGGACCCTTTATTGTTTGATATACACAATAAGGTTCTAGGCACTCAACTTCAAAATCGGAGTTAATCCCACGTGTATCTATGCGCTTTTGACTACCTTCCACCTCTATAACAGTTAAACCTGTTTCTTCAAATACTTCTCGTCTCAGGCCATCTAATATTGATTCGAATAATTCTAATCTTCCACCTGGCAATTCTATTGATTCCTCATTCTTTTTATTTCGGGTCTGTATAATTATTTCTGTATTATCGCTTCCTTTACGTTCAACAATTGCTCTTGCATTAACATAAAACATCAAGCATTCTCCTTTAATTTTTATGTTAATCTCTAATGTTACTGGCAGTATTTTCGCTAATTTTTTATTTTGAATTTCTTCTCAACTAAGCAACTAGTTTAATAAAAAACAAAGTATGGGATGTGTCTCTGAATTAGCGCTGATTACTATAACGTTTCTGTATTCACTACCTCCTTAAGCGGACCAACGGGAGCGGCCGTGATGCGGTTAGTCGGTGCGGATGTGTCCGCGTGCTTTGAATTACTTAGCAATTTTTTGGAATCTCAAAAGTTTGTGAAATCACTTTTTGTAATCCTATGCCATCAATCTCAATAGTCTCTTGTTCTTCGAAGAAATCAATATTATGTTCTTCATAATATTTCTTCCAAAATCTCACGGCTGGTTTATTTTCCACCAGTTGACCGATACTTATTTTTCCTTTGAATTGCTTAAATATGTTCTCTATTCCTAACGAAGCAATTCTAGTACCGCGATATTTCCTTAATAAAAATAATTCCTGTATTGTAAAGTCAACTCCTTCTGGAACAAAGGGAGGGGAACAAACTAATATGAAGCCAATTGGTTTACCTAGATGCATAACAAAAAATGGATGCAACTCTTCTCTCTCTAGGTATAAGTAAGTATTTGTTGGATCAAATTTCCCATCATCTTTTGGATCTTCAAAGTTATATTCTGATAAGTCATACAAATATAAATTATACAAATTCAAAAAAGTATCTGCTTGATCTTTTGTTATTTTTGTAATCTCAATATCCATTTGAAATGACACCTCTTTTTTATATTCTTTACATCCTTTTCATCTAACGTTACTGTATTGTTCCTGTATTCACGACAGTGTATGCTGTGTGTCCAGCGAATGCCGGCCCTGGGGCATATGCCCACAGCGTGAATATTATGTTAGACGGAATTACCTTTTAATTTCTTGAATACTTATTATTTCAAAAAATGCATGTAGATTTTTACAAGTTTTTTTAGAATTCCAATACTTTCTTCGACATCATTTGTTTCTAAAGAATGATTGGCATTAATGATTGCAATGATTTCATTCTCTTTATTAATTTCACTTGCCAGCTCTTCGTTAAATGCTTGATCTTTCGTCCCATATACTACAATTCCGTTGAACTTGTTCACGTAAGGAATAGTCTCTTTAATAGGTGTTAAAAATATATGCTTAATTGGCACGTCAAGTTTTTCATGAACTTCTCCAGCTATTATTGTTCCTAGACTCTTACTAATAAAAACAACTTGATTATATTCATGTACGACTTGTTTGACTGACACATAGCTGTCTTCTACGACTCTTCGCACCTCATCACGATTAAGATCTGCTCGCGCAGCTTGATATCCATACTCCAAGATCAGGAGGTCAAAACCACTTTGTATAGCGGAAGTTCCTGCAAAATGCAAGGTTGGTTTATTACACGGATAATTTTGCCCAGGAAAAAGAACAACTAACTTTTTATTTCCCTCGTGATTTTGATAATATTTTTGCTTCATCTCCACTCCCCAAAATGAAGGTACATTTAAAATCTCTAATTTCATTTTTATCATCCTTTCTGGGGTTAAGGTTATTTCGTCTAACGTTTTGATTAACTTTTAAATAACGGTTTTATTAAATCTTTATCTAGCTCTACAAGTACAGCTATTTCATCTATTGAATATCCTTGTTGTATAGCTTTTTTAATAATCTCTACTCTTGTAGTACCTTCATTGATAGTCTTATCCATAAATCTGTCGAAATCAATTAAAACGTCTGCGACTTCACCATCCATTGTAAAGACCATTCTATAGCACCCTACATACTCTCCAATGTACATGATATTTAAATTACAATACACAAAGTCATTAGATTCATTAATGTATGTCAGTTGCAAAGAATAAAATTCTGAATGGATTAACTTTAAATTTGACTTTCCCTTAAAAGTGTCCCAGAAATCACCTCTATTTTCTTTTTTCCAATTTTCCATATATGCTATAAATCCTTCTTTAGTCCGCTCTATAACCGCATACTTCTCTGCCCATTCAATTAAGCTTTTGGAATTAATTTACTGCACCTCATTTCAGTAATTTCACATAACGTTCCCGTATTCACGACCCGACTAGGTCCTTATGATCTTTATATATGTCTTTTCAACAATAGGAAAAACATCTTCAGACTGTACTTCTACATGGTCTTCGCTTGTTTCATTCTCTATGATTTTCAATCCATCAAAACAAGCATTTTCTTTATACCAATCCATTAGTTCAGGCAAGGAGCAACTTTCCTTCAAACCCTCGTCTTCATAATAAGAAAGCAATGTCACTGTAAATGCAGGCACTAAGGAATCCGCTTTCAAATACAAAATAAAGTTTTTACTCTTATAATATGTTTTAAGATACTGCTCAATCTCTTCCTCTAGATAAAAAAGGTTTCGATTAATTTCTCTGATGATATTCGATTATGCTTTATCAATCGGTTGAATCCATGGATGTAGAAATAGTTATGATAAAGTTCCTTCTCCCTTAACTTGGGATCATTAGCAAATAAAAAACGGGGGAAGTCGTTATCGAATGAACTTCTCCGTATGCTTTTTGAGCATACTTCTTTAAGTACTCCAGGATCAAAAGCTCACTCCTCTTTGGTAATTTTACTTAACGTTCCTGTAATCACGGCCTCAGCGTATGCCCAAAGCTTGAATAGAATGTTAATTGATCTCGACACTTCTTTAATTTACATTCACAGCTCATTATCCAATGCTTTAGTTAGATATATCAGTAAGTCGTCGTCTACCATCACTTTCTCTCCGGGTTTTGCTTCAATATTGTTATAGACGATTCCTTGACCATCCATGTAATACCCGCGTTTGTTGTACATCATTTGAGCATTACCATAATCTTTATAGAGCCCTACTCCTAAGCCAATTAGTCTGGATCTCTTGGATGCTATTCTTTCAAGTTCATCTAACATTCTACTTGCGATTCCCTTCCTCCTGAACTCTGGAAAAACATTTAAATCATTTATTTCTGGGATATTACCTGTTTTAAAATACGGATAATCCGAAGTAAACATTAAGTGGCAACACCCAGCCAATGTATCTCCATAGTAGGCCATTAAAGTCACTCTCTTGCCTTCTATATTTTCTTCCAAGCACTTATAGAAATAGTCATTCGAGGTGTACCATGGAAATCTTTTTGAAAATTCAAAATTTAATAAAGATACTTCTTCATGATTTGAAAGGTGCCTTATTCTTATTTGGTTTTCCATTTTCATTCCTCTTTCTATCAATTTTAGTTAACGTTCCTGTATTCACGAACCCCGGGGTTGTCTGCTTAAATTATCGGATGTCAGTATCTTCTTCAAATTTCTCCAAAAAATGATCCACTTTATTCTCATAGTCTTCCCAATTGTACTTTTCGTTTTTTATGACCAATTTTGGTATCTCCCATTCCTGAACGATATTGAAAATGAAATCTTGGTTTTTCGTCCAAAAATGGCCCGCTTCAATAAAATCATTATCCGTATAAAGTCCACAACGATCTTGTGTGAACTCAGGTCCACGAACACTACATATCCATTTCCAATGTTGTTCTACATGAGTTTGATAAAAATAAATGAGGATCGGGTCGAGACGACTTAAAATAAGTTGTACTTTCTTGGTCAAATCTAATATTCTTTGTTCGTCCATTTGCATATTAAAGGCAAAACCAAGCGTATTCTGAAAAACGTAACTTTCCATAATTGTAACTTCGTCTCGCTCTACTCTTTCATTGACAAAATCAGTGAATAGCTGTTCAACTTTTGTAGTAAACCACTCCGCTTCATCTTGAATAGTAAAGGAAGTAAACGTCTTATCGTATATTCGCAATGGATGGTTCTCTTCTAATTCGTGATAAAACCTATTCTGAATACTCATTTTATTCAACTTTGCACCTATTACTTTTCCAATCGTTGACTTACCGGAGCCTGGCATTCCATCTATCAGTATCAATCTTGACTTCATAGGTCTTCCTCATTTCTATGTTTGTATTATTCCTCACTGCCTATTTCAGATAACATTTCTGTTTTCACGACCCCAGCGAACGCTGGTTGTCCGGCGAATGCCGGACCGAGGACGTACCTCCGCAGCTTGAATATGATGTTATTTGATTGGTCAGACTTCTTCGAACTCACTACTTAAAATTTCAAAGATCTTTAAACGGTGTTTTCTAGGCAATGAGGTACTATATACAATTTTAACTTCTACGCTTCTTATTCCATTCATTAAAATAGCTTTTTGAAAAGTCATAGCTTTGCTAGATATGTAGCCTTATCTATTTTAAGGCGTTCTCTCAAAGACAAACTATAAAAATCATTCAATCCGTTTTTAATATTTGAAAAATACCCGTTCATCTCTTCATCTGTTACATAAATCATCCATTTCTTTGCATGAGGATCAATATTAAAATGTGCTAATCGAAATAAGTCGTTAACTATTTTTCCAGCCTTCATAGTTCTCGAAGAGTTAGTTAGAGCCAGAGTATTACTATCATATTTAATTTCAACAATAATACCTTGCTTTTCTTTGACAGAGGGAATATAAGCATCCACTTCTTTATTTATTATTCCTGGATGTGGATATTCTAAAATGATTTCATGAGGTTTAATGTGTTCTGTCAGAATAAGCGAGGCAAAAAAAGTATATCTTATTGTGTCTTCAGTTGTACGAATATCGTTATATAATAATCTTTCATTAAGAAGACTTGAGAACTTCTCTATGATATAGTCCATTTCGCACCTCTTTTATAATCTTTGACCTATCAGATAACCTTCCTATATTCACAACGTCCGACGAAGTCGGATGTGTCCGCTGACTATCTTCCAATGCTATCCACTTCCCGCGGACTGAGGGCCGCCAGGCCCGATGCGTGGGTATAAAGTTATCTAATGCTACTCGGCTTCTTTGAATTTGCTGTACTCGTCCATTACTTTTTGCATTTGTTCAATGTGTCGTTTTGCATGCTGGCTCAAAAAGTAGATGTATTGATAAACATCAATTTTCCCCAAATTATTTACCGTCATTGTTGTTTTATACAATATTCCTTCTCCATTTTCCATCTCTTTCAAAAACTCTTTACATTCGTTAATTTGATCTTTAAGTAATGATCTTACTTGTCCTAGTTCTCTATCTCCCTTAGGCTCCATATGTTCTGGCCTATTCCAATTAAAAGATTTATGTTTAGCTATTGCATCGAGCTCTTGTAAGTTGATTTGATATGATTCAATTATTGTATTCAAATCTTTCTTTTCAGATAGTTCAATTGCTTTTCTCTTCCCTTTTCTAATTAGAATCAATAAGAAGTGATTAGTTAATGTTACATGCTCTAATACTTGTTCAATACTCCATCCAACTTGAGGCTTGAAGGATAGCAAATCGAACTTCAAAGTAAACCAGTTTTGATAGTCAATTAGTGTTTGAGTTAATTCATTATCTATAAAAGCAATCGTTTCGTTTATGTTCATTTTTTCACCAGCTTTCGAGTAGTTTTAGATAACATTCCTATATTCACGACCCAGCGCATGTCGAACCAAGGACGAATGTCCGCAGCGTGAATATTTTGTTATAAGATGTCCGTGTTCTTTTTGAATTACCTTAACCCTTCACTTCGCACTTCATTAAGGTATATATAGCTTTTAAATTACTTTACATTCTTTGAAGTATTCACATCCAATTTAATTTCCACTAGATCCATGGCTTTCAGATATAGTGTTGAATATATTTATGGCGACCTCGGCCATTTCTTTTAATTTAACAATATCTAAGCCTTCTATTTCAAAACCTTCAGCTATGCTTTTAAAGTATAACCAATCGTTATTTGTCTTTATGATCTGTATCTCTTTTATTAGATTCAAAAATTCGTCAATTCCTTCTATATCTATGTACAACTTTGCTAGTTTTTCAAATCCAGCTTCATTTGGCATATAACCTATGCCTGAAAAACTAAAAATGTAGTGTTCAAAGTAATTCTCGGGATACTTATTATTTTCCATTACTACTCTCCTGTTTTTAATTCATGGAATGTAATACCTTGTAGAACTTAAATCACTTTTTGTTTTGACTTGTATATTTTTCACTGATTTCTTATAACATTCTGATATTCGCGACATTCATTCCCCTTAGAAAGCTCTTATCTTAGGGAAATGGATGTGTCCAGCTGCTTCCTCTTCTTCGAAAAACCTCTGCCGGACCGAGGCGCGAATGCCCCCAAACGTGAATATATTGTTATCCGATGTTCATGCCTTCGTGAATAGCTTACAAATACTACTTGTTAGATTTCTTTTCTATAACTTTTAATATATTCCCCACACTTCTATCATCCCAAATAATTACATAACACTTTTCTTTATTTAACTTTTGAAGAGCGCCAAGTCGATGATTACCATCCCTCACACTTAAAGAGCCTTCTCTATTTTCAGCAATTAATGGGGGCAGATCCCATCCACTCTCTATACGATTAGAGATTTGATTAATGTTATAATTCCACCAATCTTCATCTTCTACATATTCCATATTTAATTCTGGACCAAGTGCTCTATCTAAATACCCTGCATGAATTTCGGATAACGTTCACGTATTCACGACGTCCTGGCACCCTAAACTGCTCATCGAACGACTAGTTCGATCGACTGGTCGCGACCGTGGTTGGGTGGTAGGATGTGTCGCCTGAATCCACTTCCCTGACTTATCTCTTGGCGACCGAGGCGGCTTGTCCGCCGATGCGTAAACACATTGTTATATAATGTTGACGCCTTCCTCGACTACACTAACTTAGAAAATCGATCTTTTATTAAACCATTAATTAATTTGTGTTTGACTTTACTTGTATATAGTATTGTAAGATTCTGACCATCATTAAAATGAATAAAATAATTTTCCTTGTCACTTCTGATAGCTAGTTCCCCAATCTTCCTCAGCAAATTAAAGTCAATCCAATCATCTTCAAAATGTATTTCCCATTCATATTTCTGATCATCTAAAATAAACGATACTTTAGCATCTTCATTATCAAAATCTACATGGCTTTTAACCTGTTGCATTTGCAATTTACCACGAGTTAAACTTACGAGTTCATTAATGATTGTCGAATAAATCTCTTCGTTCTCAACGCATTCGGTATCAAAGCTCCAAACATCCTTCGACAATCTAACTTCATTGTCATTTTCATCAATAAGATCTGAACCGATCATCGAAAGTAAGAGAGAATAGGGATCGTCTTCGTAAGTTTCTCGATCAAAATGATGCAACAACTCTTTAACAACACCACTATCATCAGTTGTGAAAGATATACCAATATCTTTGAGTACTTCTATTTGGTTTTCTAGTGAGATCTTTGTTTCTTTCGATTTCTTACGAAAAAAGTTAAACATTCCCTGATTCCCCCTTAATATTAGCTAGCGTCCCTTTCATATAACGTTCCTGTATTCACGAACCCGAGAGGCTTAAGGCGCAGCGCGCCGGGTCGAAGACTTAGCCTCACAGGAGTTGTCTGCCTGACCACACTTCCCCGAAATGCATCAAGCAGACCAAGGAGCCGACAGGCGACGAAGCGTGAAAACGATGTTAGGCGGAGTCATTGTCTTTCATGATTAATCTTGCATATTCATTCCATTCTTTATTATCAGTGTTGATTTCTAAGGTAGGCACTATTGATCTTGTTACATTATATCTTAGCTTGTTTTGAGTACCGATAAGCTCATTACATGCTCGTCCAATATCCGACTTCGACTTATTGAGCCATTCATCTGGATTTCTACTCTTTATTCTTTCTTCTACAACTTCATCCGATATTGTAAGCAGAATACATTTAGCTCCTAGTTCAGTTAATTGCTTTTCAATGTCGATGATTTCAGTAGCATCATATTCTGGGAAAGCGACACGATGGTTTAGATGGAATCTTTCTAGGACGAAGAAAAGCCCCCGAGATCTTCTGGATGCTGGTCCTAAATGTACTGCCCAATCATTAAGTTTCTTTAGCATTTCTACTCTTTCCTTAAGTAAATTCAAATGTTCATCTCGAGATAAACTCACATACTCCCCATGATTGTTATTTAGTATTTGTGAGTAATGTTCTCCAAGAACAACTACACTCCGTTCTGCGGATTCATCTTGCGATTGATACTGTTTTATTGCTCTTAGTACCGATGTTTTTCCAGCATTAGAATACCCTTCAAGAATTATTCCTCTGATATTCATTCTTTAAATACTCCTTCTTTACAATGATTTCGCCTAACATTATTGTATTCATGAACCCCACAGGGGGTGTCTGCTGAAATCACTCTCCGGAATCCATTCGCAGACCAGGCTCCATCGGAGCCGCAGCTTGAATATTGTTAACTGAAGTTGTATGTATCATTGAGCTACATATACATTGAAAATACTATCTTAAAACTCGACTTCCTTCTCATCAAATATATGTCCTTCTTTATAATATTCAATGTTAATCCTTCTTTTCTTATAATTCACTTCATAGTAAACGCCCAATGCATATCTACATACATGCTCCGGAAATCTCTTTCCATCAAAGGACCAAACATCATCATAACTGTCTTTGGTCAAAGCAATTAGTCTTATTTTGTCACTTTCTTTCTCTTCTTTTGTTCTATCGGATTTTTTCATCTCAATCGCTATTAAATTATCTTGATTCATGTTATTCCCTCGGCTATGAACAATAAGATCGCAATTTATCTTAACTCCAACATCCTTAGGTCCATAAATAGTTTTTACAATTGTTTTGAATTTTCCATTTTTATTCCGATTATATTCCACGTCTACCTTGTATTCTGCAAATTCAGTTCTTTTTATTATGTTATTTATATGTAACATTAGTGCACCACAAAGCGTCCTCTCAGAAACTTTAGATATAAATAAGTCAAGATCACTTTTTAAAAAATCTCTATTTGCCTTCTCGAATATTTCAATAAGTCTTTCTATCAATGTGTACCTCCGAATATTTAATTTTAATTGTTTGTAATGCAATTTCAGTTAACGTTTCCATCTTCACGACGTCCCACCACCTTAAGTGAACGAAAGTCAGCGGCCGCGATGCGGTTAGGTGGTGCGGGTGTGTCCGGCTGAATTTGCTTCCTGAGATTCCTCTGGCGACTGAGGGACGAATGTCCCGAAGCGCGAACATATTGTTATATGATGCCGGTGGCTTCATCGGAATACTTTCATGTCATTAAAGATATCGTCTAATATTGTCCAATTCTCTCCAATCCACATTAATTCATCAGCGAATCTACTTAGAGTCCTAATGTTTTCTGAATTAACATTTACCCATGCAGCTTCTTTCCACCAAGTTAGTTTTATTGATCTTAACAGCTTCTCTAACGAGAGCGGCATATTTTCCTTATATCCTTCTAAAAATGCTTTCGCAGATTCGAAAACCAGCTTATTATTATTAATCGCCCCTGATAAGAGTGGACGTGAAATATCAAATTCTTGATAAATATAGTTCAGTCTATCGAAATCAAGAATTGCCGATAATTTATCATCATGAAAGAGCAGATTATCTACGAAGAGATCCCAATGAACCCACCCTTCCTCACATGATGAAAATATATCTAAATTAATTTGATCAATAATCTTTTTTTGAACTTCTAATGCATTTATATATTTATTAGAACCAACTGAGACTGCTTTCTGCCAATTCTTCTCCCAGTTAGACAAAGTTACTTCCTTAGAATTAGGTTGCCAATGTAAAGGTAAAGATTGAGGAGCTTTACGATTAAGAATATCGTGCATCTTACCGACTGCTTGTCCTAAATGCTTCATCTGATCTGCACTAACATTACCAGGGGTCACCATCTTACCCTCACAATATTCAGTCAGTACATACCGTTCGCCAGACATTGTTCTGTTAATGAAACCATTCTTTGTTTTCAATAACTTTGGACAGGGTATTCCATTTTGCGACAACATGTTCTGTACTTCCAAAGCTACAGCAACTAGCTTTAATAATTCCTCAGGGTATCTGCCATAATGATATTGCTTTACAAATAGCATTCCTGAAGTTGTACTTATCCTCCACTTTAAATTGGCATAACCAAAAGATATCGGTTCTGCATCAAATATACTTATCCCGAAAGTAGTTTTTATATCTTCAAGTATTTCATATAGAATACTCTCAGGTTCTTTCAAAATCATAGTAGGGTTATCTCCTTATTGTAATAATGGTTTTTACACCGGTCTCATATAACATTCCTGTATTCACGACGTCCCACCACCTTAAGCGAACGAAAGTCAGCGGCCGCGATGCGGTTAGGTGGTTCGGGTGTGTCCGGCTGAATCTGCTTCCTCGCTACTGGAATCTCACCCTGAATCCGCTTCTAACTCCGGTCCGGACCGAGGGACGAATGTCCCGATGCGTAGTTACTGCCAACTTTGAATTATCTTTCAATTAATTTGTTATAAGATTTCGTAAGTTGTAACTTAATATATTTATTGCTTGCAAAGGCATTTTTAATATTTAACATATATAGGCATTTCAAGAAGAATCCAAACAATTTATAATCTTCATAACTAATTTTGATCTCTTCAATAGTATCCCACTTTCTATTCCTCCAGCTTGCTATCATGTACGGGCTAGTTTTTCTATCTAGATTAATTGTGAAATAAATATATTCAGTTTCATTTTCACTATTCTTCACAAAATTCTTTTCATCCCAAATTAATACAGTGATTGCGGATTCAATATTTGAAATAAAAGCCGAAACTAAATCAAAATAAAGATCCAGTTCATTAATCTCCGGAATTGAATATTCATGTTCCATTTTATTTCTAATTGTATTTAGTTTCGAAAGAGCTTTGGAACTGAAGATTCCTATTGATTCGATGAATTCAAGTTTTTTATCGAATTTTAAGCCTTTCTTTTTATAATTTGAATACAAGTTAAGGGTTGCTAAAAAGGTATCGACCTGACAATCAATTGCCCGCTTTAGGTTGGAAATACAATTTATTAACGACTCTGTATTCCCAATGCTTAGTTGATTTTCAGCAAATTCTAAATAGTCACGAGCATGTAAATCAAAACTGGGAATGTCAAAGCTTGTACCGCCTGACCCGTCTTCTTCCAATTCTTCGAGATTATCCATAATAAAGGAATAAAGTATATGAGCTTTATTTATATCCACTTCTTCTCCTCCAATGATCTAACAGTAGTTACGCATAACGTTCCTGTATTCATGAACCCCAACGGGGTTGTCTGCTGAAAAGCCTCTTCGAAATCCACCTCGCAGACCAAGGCTCCGAAGGGCCGCTGCTTGAATATTATGTTAGGCGATGCCAACCTTAATTTCCCTTCACAATTAATTCCTTGTCCATGTTGCCCGGGTATATCCAATTCTCATACCCACTCTTTCCATATTCCGATGGCTTTGCGAGCCAAATGAGCACTGACTCACAACGAGATTACAAATGTTGTAGGTATCATGAATTCGTCTAAGTAATAAATTTGTTTGAAATCCTTTATTTCGATATTCAGGTAGTGTTGTCGCAAATGTTAATGAAGCAACATTGTTCTCTATATACATTACAGCTACTGCAACTGGATAGCCCTGATCCAACCCCAAATAATAGTGCCATCCAGGACGGGAAAACAGTACTCGGTTATTTGCAGCTACGTGTTCTTTCCCATCAAGAGATAATCCTGTACCTAAACAATGAATTTCTGCATATGTATCGAACTCATCTTCGAGTAGTTCACGAATTTCCAGTTTATGATGATCAAACGAATTTAGATTTCCAGGTTCACAAAAAAGCGTTGTATGAAATCCTGATTGATAAAAGCTTTTATTATGGAGTTTTTTCATAACTTCTTGATTTATATTACCCGGGATGACTTGAATCTCGAAATTCCTTTCCCGCTCATTATAAAAGTCTAGGATATCTTCAATGACATCTTCAGAAATCCTTCCCTTTACATTATTAAAAAGACCCCATGGCATGGTTTTACTATAAAACGCCGTGCTCTCCCCGAATCGTTTTATTTCAATTCCCTCAGGGTTTCCTTCCCGTTCTCTGATTGCAGTCATTCGATCAACCATATAATTAATTTCAGATTTTTCTAAAGTATCTGCAAGTTCCAAATTCAATATCATTCAATTTATCTCCTTCCTTGATCCGCATACAATTATACAATTATACAATTACTCCTGGATGGTTTCGCCTAACGTTCCTGTATTCACGACCCGACGCATGTCGAGTGTCCGGCGAATGCCGGATCAAGGACGAATGTCCGCAGCGTGAATATTATGTTATACGACGGAACCTACTACATTGAACTTGCCCAAGCTGGTTTTAAGTGATTGAAAATGTAGACCAATATTGTCATTATCAAAATAATTAAGGATGTTATAAAAAATAGTTTTTTAAATAGTTTCTCATTTTTCGATTTTCGTAATGGTATAAAATTGATAGTTTTATCTAAGATAATAACCAGAAATAAAGCAGTGTTAATAAAACTTAGCATCAGTTCTAATGCGACGATAATCTTCATTACTGGGTTAACAGCAATAAGATCACTACTACCTAGCCCCATGTATATTACAAAATGGAAATAAAAACGTTCCCAAAATCCAGGATCAATTTCGTTTTTGTTCTGATCAATAAATCGCAACAATTTATCACCAAGAATTCCATCAAACATCATTCCGTGATATGTAAAAAGGAATATCAATAATAATGTAAATACAACAAAACAAATAAACATTTTTATAAGTCTATTTGAATTAATATGAGATTTATTTTGTTTTGGGTGCAATTTATTCATTAACATAAAGAAATTATAATATACAAAAAGTAGACTAAATAAAAGTATCCCGAAGAATTCTATTAATAAAAAAATATAGCTAAGATCTTCAATCCAATTAATATGAAATTGAATCGAATTTATAGATATCAGTGAGAATGAAGAGTAAATAAAATACAAATCAATCATTATATTAAAAAACCTAAAAGTTACCGATGTGCTTGGATATATAACAAGATATTTAAAAACAAAAAAGACAATGGCTAAAATGAAAACTATAAATGCACAAATTAATGACCCACGAACATATTCATTATCTAGGTATTCTGACGGATTGAAGGCTGTAAACGTAACCAGATAACTTAATGTAATAGAAAAAATTAAACCGAACCACTTAAAATTTTTGTAGTAATACTCTTTCATTCCATTCTCCCTTCAGGTTCTGTCGTATAACGTTCCTGTATTCATGAACCCCAAGGAGGTTGTCTGCTGAAATACCTCTTTGAAATACCTCCTGCAGACCAGGGCTCCAACGGAGCCGCCGCTTGAATATATTGTTATATGATGGAAATGCTTCTTCGAGATTGCTTACCAACATGTCTTTACTCGCTTCCATTATTATTTTAGCTTTGATTCATCTTTTCTCATGTGTTATCATATTTTTAAAGAAAGACCAAGTGCGGTCAACACTTGGTCAGTACAATTGGCTTGGATGGTCTACCCCTTCTTAAGTCAAGTCAGGATAAAAACCCACCTTCGGCTGTCAACCTTGGGGTGGGTTTTTACTTTCTCTTGTTGTTATTGATATACGTCAAAAGTGCAAGAATGAATGTACCGAATAATAGCATTAGAGTCATCGCATCTTTCACTTCCATGGTTTCACCTCCTTTCGAAGGGAAACCATACCCACCCAAGATTCAATTGTATCTATATTTTACCTGTGTTTACATCTCCGTACAAGTGTTCTTATCTATTTTTTTGTATTATTCCTTTATTCTATTTTCAGCCCATCATTTCTATCATATAACGTTCCTGTATTCATGAACCCGAGAGCCTTCAGTGGAGCGAAGCGCAACGGGTCGTCAGACTTAGGCTCGCAGGGTTGTCAGCAGGATCTACTTCTCTACCAATACCTCTGCTGACCAAGGGACGGATGTCCCAATGCGTTAATGTTTTGTTATCCGATGGACTTGCCACCTTGAATTTACTTTCATTATCTATACTTTTATTTTCATTCATTTATATATCCAAGAACTTTTGGAAAGTAATCTGCGATTGGTTTCGATGAATCTACTACTATATACTTCTCTTCTTCTGGTTTTTTACTGTTTTTTATAGTCCTATAAAATCCTTCTTCTGATGATGGTGCTTCGATTTGACTCAGAAGTCTTTCTCGATTTTTTAATCGATTTCGTATTATTTCAATGTCTTCTATATAACATTCCACATACTTATATCTCTTTTTGTGTTTTCTCGCTGATTCAAGTCCGGTTTCTAATAAATTTCTGTACAAACAAGGACTATCCATAATGACACTGTGTCCATTCGATAAATGAAAATCCACCAACGACCAATCTACATCATAGGATAGTTGTCCTATTGCTTTACCTTCCATCGTGTTTCCTTGTGATGATAACGATTTTAAAATTGTTGTTTTGGAAATGTCATGATCGACAATGACAGCTCCAGTTGCTTGGCTAATCTGTCTTGCTAATGTTGATTTTCCTTATCCTGGGAATCCTGACATCTGTAAAAAGAACATACTTACACCTCTATCCTCAAATGTAGTATTGTAAGTCTTTCGGATAACGTTTCGGTATTCATGAACCCCGAAGGGGTTGTCTGCTGAAATGCCTCTTCGAAATCCACCTCGCAGACCGAGGCTCCAACGGAGCCGCTGCTTGAATATGA
>NZ_JBNDJR010000006.1:0-379877 GCF_050435065.1 Paenibacillus sp. 4624 | reverse complement strand
GTTTTGGTTTTGGTTTTGGTTTTGGTTTTGGTTTTGGTTTTGGTTTTGGTTTTGGTTTTGGTTTTGGTTTTGGTTTTGGTTTTGGTTTTGGTTTTAAGCGTTTCGCCCACACCCTGTTTAGTCTAACGATCTCAGATGAGCTTATTTAATCGATATCGAGCTTTCTCCAATTCTAACGATCACCACAAACCTTATTTCGCTGAAAACGCATGATAAATGTCCTTTTTTACATCAAATTCTCCAAATAAGCTCTCCTGAGATCGTTAGAAAATAAATCTGTACAATATCGTCAAAATAGCGTTGCTGGTGATCGTTAGAATTCTGCACACCGAGTTCAAGACCTTAAAACTAAAAGTAATAAGTCCTTCAGTTTAAATTGTTTTGAATTTTTCGATGTAATGGTATACGTCTCTGCCTCTCCTCGGTTGCTTTCACGATCTAAACTTTCTTAATTCAGACTTCTAAGCTCCACACTGTATAGATAACCTTTATTGGATCATACATATCAAAAAGAGCCCTTCGTCAGCATGATCTGCTCACCAAAGGCTCTTATCTCTTATACTTTATCCAAAAAAATACTACTTCACCTCTGCCACACCTTGCCCATCGGGAACCGGAATTCCAAAATTCGGTGTTCCATCTTCATTCCAATGAATTACCTGCGCACGAGCATGGCGGTTCGGATCGTACAGCGGATCTCCCTCAATCTCTTTGTAGTTGCGCGCATGATAGATCAGAATATCGGTTTTGCCATCTGGTGAAACGGTAAAGCTGTTATGTCCCGGTCCATATTGTCCATTCTCTTCACAAGTCTGGAATACTGGTTTCGGTGATTTCACCCAGCTTGCCGGATCAAGCAGATCGGCATCTTCATCTGCCGTAAGTAGCCCCATGCAATAGTGATGATCCGTCGCACTGGCTGAGTAACTGATAAACAGACGACCGTTCCGATGGAGTACGGCTGCGCCTTCATTGACTTTAAATCCGATGATCTCCCAATCGTATTCAGGTGTCGTAATCATGACCTGCTCACCACGCAGTGTCCATGGGTTTTCCATTTCACAAATATAGAGGTTCGAATTGCCGTCAATGCTCGGATCTTTCTGGGCCCAGACCAGATAACGAATGCCTCTGTGTTCAAAGGTCGTGGCATCTAGCGCAAAACTCTCCCATTGGGTTCGAATTTGCCCTTTCTCCTCCCACGTTCCTTCAAGCGGATTAGCGGAATCATTCTCAAGTACATACATGCGGTGATCGAATAAACCCTCGTTCGTTTCACTCGTATGTGCCGCTGCATAGTATATGTACCATTTGCCATCAATAAAATGAATCTCTGGTGCCCAGATGTTTGCACTCATTGGCCCAGTCTCACGCTTCGCCCAAGCGGTTACGGGTTCGGCATCTCTCAAGGCCTCCAGCGTCGTTGCTCGCCGAATTTCAATCCGGTCAAAGGCTGGTACGGAAGCAGAAAAATAGTAGTACCCGTCCGTATGGCGGTACACCCAAGGATCAGCGCGCTGCTCTAGCATGGGATTGGTAAATGTAATGGAATTGGTCATGGGAATGAACCCCTTTCATATGTGTGTTTATGGCTTGAATCTATGATGTGCTCGGTGTGCTTGCGAAAACATATAGAGCAGGGTTGGAGGGGCACAGCGGACGTTCGCGGGCGACAGGGCCTTGGCGCTCTCCTTGCCCTCCGATTTCTTCCTTCACCGCTCCCGGCGGTGGAAATCGGATGTCAAACTCGCACTCGCGGCTCCTTTCTCCCTCTCACTGCTTGTGCCCCGGCGCCAAGCGCTCGTGCAGTACACTCGCTAGCTGGCACCCATCCTGCTTCGAGCCATTAGGCTGGCTCATCGTCTCACTGCTTGCGCCACATGCGATGTTGTCGCCAGCGCACGATGCCTGAGTCTAGGCACGGACTGCATCATGTCCGCGCCCCTCGCTGACCACCCTTCAAGGTCAGCGGTTTACTTCTCAGCTGCGCTGATCTGTTTGCTCCAGACCGCGATGCCGTGGTCGCTCAGACCAGTCATCACCAGCGCAGGCTGGCCTCGCTCCCAATCCCAGGATGGGAGCAGCTTCAGTTCTTCCGTGGAAGCACCGCCCCATGGGCTTTCCTTCCACGTCAGCGTTATCGTTTGTTGGCCATCAAACGTCCAGGTTCCCGAACCGTTCTCGCTTTCGATTTTGCCTTTGCTCGTCAGTGTATATGGCACTGCTTGCACCTGCCCGTTCACAGACGGATCAAGCGCCATGCCCTCCCACGTTCCGGCAATCATCGATTTCGGAATGTCTTGTACGGTCTCTCCGGCATAGCGCTCTGGCGACACGACAGGCCAGCCGTCCTTCGTCCACAACATTTTGCGTACATGCAGATACGGCCAGTTTTTATCGGTCTCGCCTCGTGCATGATGCACGATGTAATAATCGTCGCCATCCTTCAGCACGGAGTTGTGCCCTGGGGCAACCCAGCCCTCACCCTCGGTGAAGCGGTATCCGCCCAGAATTTTGGTGCCAATCTCATACTGCGGCAGGTGCTCCGTATCCAACATTTCATTGCCGTTCATATCCGTATAAGGCCCTGTGATGGAGTCGGCACGAGCTACCCGCACGTTATAGTCTTCGAACAGAGAATCATAAGACACGAACAGGTAATATTTTTGAAACTCGGGATTATACACAATATAGGGTCCCTCGACTGCGCCTTCTTCGGTTGCACGGTCTCTTACTGCGATACGCGTACCATACCCCTTTTCCTTGAACTTGCCCGTATCCGGGTCAAGCGGTGCAATGTAGATCCCGTCGAAAAATGAACCATATACCATCCACGGGTTGCCTAAGGCATCGAGTACCGGATTGGCATCGATGGCATTCAGTCCGTCCTTTTCCTGACCAGCGGTCTTCACAACCAGTCCTTCATCCTTCCATGGCCCCTCGGGAGACTTGGAGGTTTGCAACCCGATGGCAGACTGCGTGCTGCCAAAGCTAGAAGCCGAATAATACAATCGGTACGTATCCCCCGCTTTAATAATATCCGGTGCCCACAGGTTCGTTGCTCCCGTCCAGTCCAATGCTTCCTTGGGGATACCTGACAAAGCCTGCCCCACCCATTTCCAGTTGATCAAATCATCTGATTTTCGCACCATTACGCCTGGTTTCGGTTCCCCTGCTACTCGAACATCTGTGGAATAGACGTAGTAGCCCTGGTCTGTTTTGATAATCGCAGGATCGTGTGCATTGTTAATCGTCCACTTCGATTCATCATCCAGAATCGAGAGATCATACATTTTTGGTTCCTGCGGAGCTTCCGGAAAAACCGGAGGTTTCGCCGTGTCCCCGCCATCTGCACAGCCTACCGTACCTATAAGCATCAGTAACATTAATACCGCAACTCCCTTCCTTGCCCTATGCCGCCCCTTTGGCCCTGTCCAATATTTATCAAGTTTCCGGTCTTTTCGCCCTTCTCGCTCTTTCGATTCATTCCACTCTTCTCGTCTCTCCGGTTCTTTCCATGCTCTCCAATCCCTCATGCCTTTCACCCCTTGACCCCTGAAATCGCAACCGACTCGATAATCTGCTTCTGGAAGATCAGGAAGATGATTAGAACAGGTAACAGTGCCACAATCGATGCCGCCATGATCAGCGGATAATCCGTTTGAATCGCATAGGTCGCGTTAAAGTTCGCAATAACAAGCTGCAACGTTTGTTTCTCAGGTGAATTCAGATAAATAATCGGTGCCAGATAATCATTCCAGATGCCCATAAACCAGAGAATCAGCTGTGCAGCTACCGCAGGTTTAATCAGTGGAAATGTAATGCTGGAATACAACCGGAAGTAAGAGCTTCCGTCGATCTTCGCCGCTTCAATAATCGCATCAGGGACACTAAGCAGATATTGCCGCAGGAAAAAGATCATGATCACGTTCCCGAACAACCCCGGAACAATGAGTGGCAGTAAGGTGTCTACCCAGCCCAGCTTGGAAAACATAATAAATTGCGGAATCATGACCGTCGGATACGGAATCATCATCGAGGCCAGCAGGGCAAGAAACAGTTTGTTTTTATGTGGAAATCTTAACTTGGCAAAAGCAAATGCTGCAAGACTCGACGTAAACGTACCTACCACCGTCACACTGAGTGCTACAATAAGACTGTTCTTGATCCCGCTGAGCAGCGGGCCCGCTTCCCAAATCTCTTTATATTTATCGAACCGAAACACTTCCGGAATCCAGACCGGCGGCAGTGCGAATACATCCTGTTTCTCCTTGAGCGAGGTGGAAAGCATCCAGAGCAAAGGCGCAATCATCGCAATCGCACCGATGGACAGAACGATAAATATAATGGAGTTTGTTACTTTCCTTCTTTGACTATAAGACATCTTCCGTTCCACTCCTTTCCTCGCCCATTAATCCCCGTCGTAGGCTGATCTTTCGTTAAGTTTGAATTGTATAAGCGTAATCACAAAGATGAAGATGCCCAGAATCATGGCCATCGCTGAAGCGTAACCCATCTGCAGGTTGCTAAAGGCCTTTTGCCAGATATAAAAGACGATCGAAGCGGATGCATATTCCGGCCCGCCTGTCGGTGTCATAATGTTCATCTCGGTAAAGATTTGAGAACCCCCGATGATATTCGTCACTACCAGGAAAAAAGTTACGGGCTTCACCATCGGCCAGGTGATATTGCGGAAAATCTGAAATCCATTCGCGCCGTCCAGCTCGGCAGCCTCGTAATAGGTACGGGATACACTTTGCAGTGCCGCAAGATATAACAGCATTGTATAACCCAGACCTTTCCAGACGGTCATGATGATCAGCGCGGGTTTTACTGTATCTTTGTTCGCCAGCCAGTTGGGGCCTTTGATACCAAACAGATCGAGGAACTGATTCACCAGACCGTAGTCTCCGTTGTACGCCCAGTTCCACATGATGGATACCGCCGCCAAGGAAGAGATAACCGGTATGTAGTAGATCACACGAAATGTGGTCGTACCCGGAATTTTACGATTCAGCCCCATTGCAAGTAATAGCGCCAGCAACAGACCAATCGGAATACCGAGCATCAGGTAAAACGTATTAAACATGGCCTTGTAAAAAAGATCATCGGTCAACAAGTCTTTGAAATTGGCAAGCCCGATAAAGTTCATCTGCCCCAGTCCGTCCCAATCGGTAAACGAACCATAGAGGGAATAGAGGAACGGGAATAATACAAAGATCACAAGCCCCAAAACGGGGGGCAAAATAAACAAGTATCCATACATCATCTCTTTGCGATACAAACTCGATTTCGTATTCACGTGTTCACCCCTGTTTCTAAGATCAGCATGTGGCATACATCGATTGGCCTTTTTGAATCCTGGCTTCTGCTCTGTTCCGGTCAATACATGCCACATGCTCGTATGGAATCTGGAAAATAAAATTAAACTAAACGTTTACATCGTTCATTCCGTTACAACGTGTAAAAAATAGCTCATCTTAAATCATCTAACAAACAAATGCCAGCAGCATCGGTTCAGGCTGCTGGCATCCCTTGTCTATCTATTTATTCTGAGATTTCTTCTCCTGCTCCACTGCTTTGTCCAGCAGCTTCTGCATTTTGGGCTGTTGTTGCTTCACATAGTCAGCGGCAGTCATCTTGCCATCGAGTACCGGCTGAATGTCGGTGAAGAACATGTCGTACCACTCCGCGTTGTACGTATAGTTGCCTGGCAACGCACGTCCGTAATCTTTTACGATATCGATGAATTCCTGTTTGTTTTCCGGTTTGGTGGAAGTATCCTTCGCCCACTCATCGGCCATATCAAGCAAGTTCGGAATTTGAACCTTCGCGTCTACGAGTTGTTTCATGCCTTCCTTTGAAGCCGTGAGGTAATTCACCAATGCAGCAGCTTCTTCTGGATGTTTCGTTTTGGCAGATACACCGATCCCGAGGGAACCGATCCATGTGGCTGATTTGCCTGTTGATCCCGCCGGGAAAGGCAGCAGATCATAATCGAATGGAAGCTTTTCAAATGTACTCATATCCCACGGACCCACAGGGAAAAACGCCATCTCGCCTTTCATCCAGCGCTGATACGTATCCAGCGTTTGTGCTTCCTCAATGGAAGGGGTGATCTTATACTTGTTCTGCATATCCGCGAAGAATTGCAACGCTTCCGCGAATTTTGGATCATCAATCGTGACTTTCGTTTTGCTCTCGTCCAGCCAGTCAGCCCCGTTGCTCCATACAAAAGACTGCAGTGCCCACTGTACGTTAAAACCTGTGCCGAATACGTCCGGTTTACCATCCCCATTGGTATCTTTCGTGGCTTGCTGATTCACCTTGATGAACTCTTCCCACGTATACGGCTTGTCTTTGTCAGGGAGTGGAATACCTTCTTTTTCAAAAAGGGTCTTGTTATAACCCAGCGCAAACGGCCCCACATCCTTAGGCATACCGTAAAGGTCGCCTTGTCCTGCCATCTTGCCGTCATAACGATACAAGTCAACGCCATACTTCCAGATATTATCCAGATTGATATCTTTGTTTTTCTCAATATACGGTGTCAGGTTCATTAGCACCTTGCTGTTGACATAGGCCTTCATATCACCTGGAGCAAAATAAAATACGTCAGGCATGCTGTTACCCGTGATCGCTGCACGGAGCTTGGTTGCGTATTGATCCGCAGCGGTTACGATAATTTTGACTTTGACGCCCGGATGCTCTTCTTCAAACTTTTTCACGACAGCCTGATAGGCTTTCTGCTCATCCGTGCCGCCGCGGAACATAAACGTCAGTTCTTTATCCCCGCTTGAACTTCCGCTTCCCCCTCCACAACCTGCAAGCACCAGTGCACTGACCAGCATTAGCAGCATAAACGTGACCCAACTCTTTCTCTCGACCATATGAACCCCTCCTGATCTGGACTTGTAAACGTATTCAATACCATGAATCAGCATTTCTGTTGTTAAATTTATCAAATCCAGATCCTTTTAGTCAATACTTTATTAAAACATTTTATACTTTTATAAAATAAATATCATACTAATACGTCGGCCAGCCGTTTCCGTCCCATAACAAATCGCTAATGAGTAATTTCGGATTGCCATTATCCGTTGCATCATAAGCATGCCGTACGATTAGATTGCCGTTAACCACGTCCTGCCCACCCGGGCCTTTCCATCTCACATTACCTGAGTCCAAAATCGTGCCGCCACCGTTCATCATATTCACTCCGTTTTTGTCAACGTAAGGGCCCGTAATGCTGGTGGATCGACCGTAGACCATTTTGTAAGTACTGTTCACACCTTTACAGCAGGAATCAATTGAAGCAAACAAGTAATAATATCCGTTGCGATAAGTGATACTTGGTGCTTCAATCGCGCCCCCGTTATTCGGACGTGCTGCAATCGAGAAGATGTTACCTGTCGGTTTCATCGTGTTTTTGTCCAACTTCACAATCTTCAGACCGCTCCAGAACGATCCAAAGGCCAGCCATGGATTGCCTGAAGCATCAATAACCAGTTCCGGATCAATAGCGTTGTAATTATTCGATGTATTAGATTGCAGTACAAGCCCCTCATCTTTCCATTGCCCTGCGCCAACGCTGTTTGCGGACGCCAAACCAATCGCAGATCTATTGGAGCCAAAGGTGGAGATGGAATAATAGAGCCAAACTTTGCCGTTATACCGTTGTACGTCCGGTGCCCATACATCCAGGTCTTTCTGTGCGGGGACAGCCGAATTCCACCAGGAGGGTTCACTTAGAAAAATCTGCGGCACACGATACCACGACGTTCCGTTATCTGATTTCAACACCTGAATTCCTGGCCCCGTTGAAAAGGTGTACCAAGAATTGCCCTCTTTGATGATAGTCGGATCATGAACGGCGATATCTCCCGATAGATTCCAAAACGCGGCTAAAGCCCGAGACTGTCCTGCAAGCACTAGCACCATCACCAACAATGCAGGTAAAACCCAACGCCTTTTGGATGAAAACTTCGAGCTGTTCAAGCCATGCGAATGATCTGAATCCCTTAATTCGCCTGAGCCTGATTCCACTTTCACCGTTTTAGAATCCTTCCATGTCTGCCACCTGGAACCCCTCCATGCCTTCCACTCCAGCCGCTTCAACTTCTTCCACTCTAAACTCCTCAACTTCTTCCATGAACTGAACTTTTCCATACCGGAACGCCGCCTCTCCTGATTAAATGGTTGCTTTGGTTCATGAAGTATTAAATCAATTTAAGTATAATAGGATTATAAAAGCGGTTACATGACAATTCAATGGTATATTTCAAATATATATGAATTAATTTAAGGTTTTATTTTTAAGTGTGTGGGGATAAAATCTCGTATAAGCTTTAAAAATTTCATTGTATACATAGGGTATACCTCGCTTTTCTCCGCTCTTTCTTTCGAGCATGTAATGATTTATAATTATCTGAAATAAAACAGTCAAATGTGCAAAAGTCTGCGTAAATAGGCTTTGTTCAGAACGGGGAAAGGACATCCACCTATGATTTATATTAAAGATCTGATGTCAGGTGTGAACATTTTCAAAGCACTCAGCTCCGAGATTCGCATTCAGATTATTGAGTTGCTTGCCAGAAACCAAAGTCTTAATCTTAATGACCTCGCGACCAAGCTCGGACTTAGTAACGGCGCGATCACAATGCATATCAAAAAGCTGGAGGAAAGCGGATTAATTGAGATTAACACGGCTGTCGGCAAACATGGAATTCAGAAGATCTGTTATCTTAACGAGGAAAAATTGATGGTTGATCTGCGTTCGCAGGAGATCCATAACCGGTACGAGGTAGAGATTCAGGTTGGGCATTACAGTGATTATCAGGCGGCACCCACATGCGGGATTGCTACGAAAGACAGCATTATTGGGGAGTTTGATGATCCCCGCTATTTTGCCGATCCGCTTCGGATCGATGCAGAGATGATTTGGCTGGCCGAAGGATATCTGGAATACCGAATACCCAACTACCTGAAGCCCAACCAGACGTTTAGCGAGATTCAACTCTCCATGGAGCTCGGTTCAGAAGCCCCTGGATTCTGTGACAACTATCCGTCGGATATTTATTTTTACGTCAATGGCAAAAAGATCGGCCTCTGGACGAGTCCCGGAGATTTCGGCGATACACGCGGCACGTTTAATCCGGACTGGTGGCCTCCGCACCTGAATCAGTACGGCATGTTGAAGCTGATTCGTATTACGAAGGAAGGCAGCTATATCGACGGATGCCGGATTTCCGACGTCACACTGGATGATATCGCGCTGGATTACAAAAGTGATATCCACTTCCGCATCGCGGTTACCGACGGCCCTGTCAACAAACGCGGCCTGACTATTTTCGGAAAAAACTTCGGCAACTACGGTCAGGGACTGCTTGCGCGGGTGCTTTATAACGTGCAGGAGGACTAGAAAGGGTATGCTTGGAAAGTTTGGCTGAAGAATGCTCCTTATTGTAGAAGAGTGCGAATATGCACTCTTTTTTTAATGATATACTTATGGCCTGTATTGGAAAAGTGATGACGGGTGGGGTTCTATTGAAACTGGAACGGTTAGTCTCGATCATATACAAGTTACTCAATCACGAGGTGTTGTCTGCATCAACCCTTGCCGAGGAATATCAAGTATCGCCCAGAACGATCTATCGGGATATTGATGTAATCTGTGCGGCCGGGTTTCCTGTTGTTTCGCATCAGGGAATGAATGGCGGGTATGGCATTATGAACGGATATAAAATGGATAAAAGCTTGCTCGGCTCCTATGATGTGGATGCATTGATTACAGTGCTGACCAGCCTCTCTACCGTATTTAATGATGTGCGTGCACAGGGTACAATCGAACGTTTGCAGACGATTGGAGAACAGCATGAGAGACCAAACTTAACTGTAGACCTGAATACGTATCGAACTGAGCCCGACTCGCTTTCGCATCTTCGTGCAGGAATCATGCAACATCATGTCGTTCAGTTTGATTACATTAATTCCAAAAATGAGCGCACGACCCGAGAAATCGAACCTGTTCTGTTGCAATTTAAATATCGTAGCTGGTACGTTTATGGATATTGTCGCAGCCGGCAGGATTACCGGGAATTCCGGCTGTCACGGATGTTAAACGTGCATCTGACCAACCGTTATTTCGAACCGCACGCTCTCCCCTCAGAAGAGCCGTCCCTCCCTCCGCCTGTCGCACAGGATATCATGACAGATGTGGTATTTCGCGTATATCCGGATGCACTCGCGGAGGCGCTGGATCATTTTCAGCAGGCAGATAAACAATTTCATGAGGACGGCACCATGACGATGCGCATCCGGGTTCATGAGCCGCTCCAGGCTCCGTGGTTATGGTCGTTCTTGCTGAGTTTGGGAAGTGGTGCAGAGGTTTTAGAACCTGCAGCACTGAGGGATGTTCTGGAGACGCAACTACGAAATGCACTCAAACGCTATGACAAACACAATCATTGAAGCCACACTAGTAGTTAAAGTGGAGGTACATGTTCGGGTAATGTATTATTCGGCATAATGGCCGGATGAATAACCAAACTAGAGAGATTCGCTCAACGCGTATGTTACGGTATAACTCGGTGGATATAATGTTTTTGAAATTTAGTGGAGCCTTGTGAAGCATTGGATGTCTTGTGATGTAGATGTCTTGTGAAGTCTTGTGCTTTGGGTGCCTTGCGAAGTATTGTGATGTGAGAGAAGAAGTATGACACGCTGTTGTCATACTTCTTTTTTTATACTTATTTCAGCAACAAGGAAGGTACTATGAACATCCCATCATTCGCCAAAATAAAGGAGACGATATTCCATGAATCACCCAGAACAAATGTATCACTATCATGTTTGGGCTTCACAGATCATTATGCAACGCATTCAGGAGTTGCCGGCTACTGTGCTGCATCAGGAAGTGAACAGTTCCTTCCCTACTCTCGCGCATGCGCTCAGTCATATGTATGCTGTAGATCAGATGTGGTACCTCGTGCTAACCGGCACCAGCATGCCAGAAGCCTTACAAATCTGCATGACGCGTAACGGAGAAACGTTTGCCACAATAGAAAAATATTTCGAGCGTAATGCCGAACTATCCAATCAATACCTGAATTGGTTCAGTCAACAGACGGATTTGGAGCAGACGTTTCTTCTAGACAATCCCTTTGCAGGCGTACGTCAAACCAGTTTCGCAGAAATGGTCCTACATCTGGTGAATCACGGAACCTATCACCGGGGGAATATATCCACCATGTTACGCCAGTTGGGGCATGCCTCTGTCATGAACGACTATTTCAGATTCTGGTATGAAAATCCCAATACTGCGGAGTAATTCTCTAATGCTTGAAGTCCATTATGCCTGATGAAAGGTCTTGGATATGATGCCATCTGCTCCACTTGAAAAGATACTCACCTTTACCTCCAGAGAAGAGTTAAGACAATGGTTACAGGAGCACGGGACTACAGAGTCCTGCTGCTGGGTTCCTGTGAGTTTGAAGCCGCGCCCGGATACCCTTTTATATCTGGATGCTGTTGAAGAAGCGTTATGCTTTGGCTGGATTGATGGAGTCAAAAAGAAAACTTCCGATGGCCTGTTATTACAACGCTTATCTCCCCGCAGCCGCAAGAGCTCATGGACAGAGCTTAATAAGGAACGTGTGCGCCGCTTAGAAAGGCTAGGCCTTATGCAGGATGCGGGTAGAAAGGTTCTGCCTGACATGAACCCTGAAGCTTTTGTTGTAGATGCCGAGATTAAGAAAAGGTTAACTACGGACAGACAAGTGTATGATCATTTCGCAGCTTTTCCTCACCTCTATCAACGGGTACGCATCGACACGATCCAGAGCGTTAAACGGCAGCCAGATCTCTTTCAAAGCCGACTTGATAAGTTCATCCAACATACGAAGGCAAATCAACTGTATGGTCAGTGGCATGATAACGGAAGGTTGTTGCATGATTAAAGCATGTGTGTATTAGTTCGGCCGACCAGCCGGTTGAATGTTGACCCAGAACCCAACCGGTTGATTTTGGCTCAGAACAGAACTTGAATAATACTGCGCACAATGCTGTTTGTATAACACGCACCGCCCTGCTTCTGTTCATCATTCACCCTGTTGCCGAGTTTCTAACGATCACAGGAGACGCTATTTAGCCGTTTTTCGCTTGACTGAAATTCTAACGATCACCAGAAACCTTATTCTCCGATTGTTAGCTATTTTCGAGGCGAAATTAGCCTAATTTACTGAAAAAGCGTCTCTGAGGATCGTTAAATTTGAAAACACCCTATTTTCACCAAAATAAGCTCTATGGTGATCGTTAGCGCTTTAAGCTCACTCATCACGCAGGCTCTCCACACACAAAAAAAGGCCAGCCAGTAATTACTGGCTAACCTGATCTTACGAAACCCATCAGCCCTGCCCAAACTTTCCCCGTGGTTGGATACTATCCAGATCACTTTACTGGTAACTGGCTGGCACCCTTTCATAGAGCATACGATCAGTTAGATGGTTTTCTGTTTTCTTCAAGTCGGTTCAATTATCCCTAGCAGCTGACAGGTGAGACGAGCAAATTTTACTACACTAATTTACTTACCAGAAGGCTGAGCTTCAGCGGTGTACCCTGTTGGAATTTCGGCTTCTGCCGTTACTTTGGTAATCACCATTGGATACATCTTATCCGGATCAGGCTGCACGATGGAGTATTTGACAATAGCGTGTTTATCCTTCTCCAGTTTGACCTCATCAATTTTCAACCCGTATCCCGGATGCGGCATTTCAGCCGTCAGGGTCACTTTGCTTGTTTTGTCATCTACCTTGCTGATTGTTACCGCTGGTACGATCGCTTGCTGTCCTTCACCGGGATTCGTTGGAGCTGGTTCAGTTGAACCGTCATCACTGTGCTGATCCACAAACTCAAGCGCATTGAAAATCATACTGGCTGCCTCCATACGAGTAAGCGACTGATCTGGGCGGAAATTTCCATCCTTGTCCAGTTCAATGATGTTCATATTCAGCAAGTTCTGGACCGCAGACATGGCGTCCTTACTTAATTTTTTTTCATCCTTCACTTCATTATACTTCATGATTACCGGATAATTACCAGTCGTGTTAATTCCCTCATGCAGCAAAATAACAAATTGTTCGCGCGTCATCTTGCCTTGCGGATTCACCTCTACCGGAATGGACAGGCCATTCTGAGTTGCCGCTTGCACAGCATCTGCATACCAGGTATCTGGACTAATCTTATTCTGCGCGGAAGCTTCTGCATATGCATTTTGTAATCCAAATGCTTTAACAATCAATTGAATCCCCTGCGGTTCGGACAAAGCAACATCAGGTCTGAACAGATCCGCCGTTACTCCATTTACGATCCCCTTCGATTTCAAGGTATCCACAACCGTCTTCTGGCCTTCATCCTTAATGTCGGAAAATGCAAATACTGAAGCACCTCCTGCTGTCAAAGAAACGCATAGCGCAAGTGTTGCAGCCAATCCTTTTTTATGTTTCATTTCCTGGCACCTCCATTATGATTAGTAAAACCTGTTTTTCATCTTTTCATCCCTACAGACGGGACATCTTCGTAAAATGTTTCAGTTCTTTTCGCATTTGGTGAATACAACTTCATAACCATGCATATGATTTGCGGTGTAACGGCAACGCATTTTATGCTGTCATATCACCATGAAAAACCTCATTTACATGGTTCTGACAGAAGGAATACGTTAAACATCAAGGGTTTACTTCCCTCTCTTCATTCCAGGCAGAGTACATTGACAACAACTCATATTAGCGCGAAAATATAAATAGAAAGATTTATCGGTTGACGGATAAATAACAAACAAGTTCGCATAAAGTAAGAGGGCATGACACGCTACGATCAGGTGTCTGCCCTTTTCTTGACTTCGTAACAAAGGAGAACCCACACCTATGTCCAAAAAAGGTTTGCTGCGCGGTTATGTGTTGTCCAACTGGCCTATCTATCTCCTGGCTGTTCTTTTGATCATTGCGTCCAATGTCGGTCAGGCCTCCCTGCCCCGTATTCTAGGCAACTTTACGGATCAACTCCTACAAAACACACTCCAGATGCAAACGGTGATCCGTTACAGCTTATCGCTGCTTGCGATTGCAATTGCATATAACCTGCTGTTTGGTACCGGCCAGTTCATGATTATGAAGCTGGGCCGGCGATTTGAATTTATGACACGCGAGCGGATATTCCGCAAGTTTTCCGAGCTTAGCGAGCACTATTTTTCCAAACAGGGCAACGGCAAGCTGCTCAGCTATTTTATGAACGATGTCACGTCCGTCCGGGAAGCCATATCCAACGGGGTTACCATGATGACCAATGCGGCCTTTCTATTATTGTCCTGTGTAGTGATGATGCTGCTTAGTGGCATTCCGCTGACACTGATCTTAATCAGCATTGTACCGCTGCTCGCCATTCCATTCCTGGTTGTTTTCTTCGGCCCACGGATTCGAAAGCGCTCCCGTGATGTGCAAGAGGCGCTCGCCACAATGACGGAATCTGCCGAGGAGCAGCTTGGCGGTATCCGCGTAATCAAAACATTTGCCATTGAAGATAACGCTCGTTCACGTTTTGGCGCAACCGTCGATGATATCAAAAATAAACAGCTGCGGTTAGTTCGTCTTTCCTCCCTTTTCCAGGCGACACTTCCTTTGCTCGGTGCAACGTCTCTCGTGATTTCGCTGCTGATTGGCGGCATGCTAACGATGCAAAACTCCATTACGCTAGGCAGCTTTGTCGCCCTGACCTTGTATCTGCGAATCATTATGGGACCACTTCAGCAGATTGGTAATGTGATTAATACGATGCAGCGCTCGGGAGCCTCACTCGAAAGAGTAAATGATCTTCTCAGTGAAGAGCCCGATGTACAGGAAATCCCTGAAGCGGAGACACTGCAAAACATGCAGGAAATTAAGATCAACGATTTGACGTTCCGTTATCCAGGCAGCTCCTCGCCTGCGCTAAAAAATATCCAACTCCAGATCCATGCGGGGCGTACAGTTGGAATTGTCGGTAAAACAGGTTCAGGCAAAAGCACACTGGTCAAGCTGCTGCTCCGTACATACGAACCGCCGGAAGGCAGCATTTTCATCAATGGCACAGACATTCGGGAACTATCACTGGACAGTCTCAGGTCTCAAATCGCTTATGTACCTCAGGACGGCTTTCTATTCAGCACCACCATACGGGACAACATTGCATTCAGCGACCGCGAAGCACCTATGGGTGACATAGAAGACAGCGCCAAACAAGCGATGATTTATGAAAATATTGTGCGTTTCCCTGATCGTTTCGATACGCTGCTGGGTGAACGTGGACTTACGCTGTCTGGTGGACAACGGCAACGTACCAGTCTCGCTCGCGGATTGATTAAGCAGGCTCAAATCCTAATTTTGGATGACAGTATGAGTGCTGTAGATGCTGTTACCGAAACAGGGATTCTCCGCAGTCTGCGTAAGATCGGCAAAGGCAAAACCACCTTGATCATCTCTCACCGTATCAGTGCCGTTCGTCATGCGGATGTCATCCTTGTACTGGATGAAGGACAGATTGTTGAACAAGGAACGCATACGGAGTTGATGGCTACCAAAGGGCTGTATGCAGCGACCTATCGCTTGCAGGAGGAGGGGTTACATCATGTCTGATGCGGTAAAATCGGAGACCTCCACCAAAGATCATCACAGTAAACGTGCTTCATTTAAAGAAATGATGGGCTATGCCAAACCGCATCGTTGGGCATTTGCCGGTATTTTCTTTTGCTCCCTGCTCGGCATTTCAGCTGATTTGCTACAGCCTTATCTGGTGAAGATTGCGATCGATGACCATCTGGCTGTTGGCCAAACCAGTACCTTGTTTCTCGTTAAACTCGCCGCCGTTTTTCTGGGGCTGGCTGTAATCAGTTTTATTTTTACCTATATTCAAAATAATCTGTTGCAACATGTCGGTCAGAGCATCGTCTCCCGCATTCGCAAAGATTTGTTCAGACATATTTCGAAAATGTCCATGTCCTTCTTCGACCGCTTTCATATCGGCAGTCTCGTAACCAATGTATCCAGTGATACAGAAACGATCAGCAGTTTCTTCACCCAGGTACTGCTTAGTCTGATCCGGGATGGCATGATGCTGGTGCTCATTATCTTTTTCATGTTTCAGCTTGATCCCATGCTCGCCAGTTATTCCCTCATCGTACTTCCGGTCATCGCCGTTGTGGCTGCCCTGTTCCGCCGCAGACTGCGAAGTGCCTATCAGAATGCACGCACGCGTCTCTCCCGACTCATTGCGTTTACTGCGGAGAATTTGTCTGGCATGTTTCTGATTCAAGCATTCCATCAAGAGGAAGAGCAGAGGAAACGGTTCAAAGAACAGAATGCCCTTCATCTGGAGGCGAACATTACACAGGCTCGCTCGAATGTCATATTTAACCGGACGTTTGATATCCTGGGCAATGCGGCATTGGTGATGATGGTGTGGCTTGGCGGTCGCGCCGTGCTCGGTGAGTCTTTACAAGTCGGGGTGCTGTATGCATTTATCAGCTACATTCGTCAGTTTTTTCAACCGATCAATCAGATTACGATGCAGTGGAACACCTTTCAGTCCACCACCGTTTCGATGGATCGGATCTGGAACATTTTGAACACAAAGCCTGAAGTACATGATCCGTCCCCGGATCAAGCTTTTCCGCTGGAATCACAGCATGTGATGGGGCAGATTGATTTTAATGATGTATCCTTCGGTTACAAGGCGGATCGTCCTATTATTCAACATATGAATCTACACTTGTATCCCGGGGAGATGGTCGGTATTGTGGGTACAACCGGAGCGGGCAAAAGCACACTGATCTCTCTGCTCAATCGGTTCTATGACGTTAATCAGGGCTGCATCCAAATCGATGGCACCGACATTCGCCACATTCCGCAAGCTTCACTTCACCGGATTGTGGGTCTGATTCAACAGGAGCCTTTCCTGTTCTCGGGTACCATTATTGATAACGTAAGAATGTTCAGGGAAGATATTACGCGTGAGCAAGCAATGGAAGCATGCCGATTTGTTGGGGCAGATGTGATGATAAGTCGTTTGCCGCAAGGCTATGACACCCGTCTGTCCGAGCGCGGGAGCGGGTTATCCGCCGGGGAACGACAGCTGATCTCGTTTGCACGAATCGTTGTATTTCAGCCACGGATTCTTATTCTGGATGAAGCCACTGCCAATCTGGACTCGCACACTGAACAACTTGTACAACATGCGCTCGAATCCGTATCCCAAGGCAGAACAACCATTGTGATTGCACATCGCCTGTCTACAGTCATGCATGCTGACCGAATTCTGGTCATGGAACAAGGCGCTATTGTCGAGGAAGGATCGCATCAGGAGCTGGTTGCGAGCCAAGGAGTTTATGCGGATTTGTACCAGCACGCACGGGAAGCCGGACAGCAGCCCAGCAAGCTGGGATAATATTTTTCACGTTAGTTTGAATCACAACATTCATCGGACAGGACAATTAGAACTGGAACTGCTAAGATTGCTAAGATTAAATCATTGTTCACATGTATTTGCACCTAAATCCCATCCGATCTCGTAAACTTAAATATAGGCTGACACGTCAAACAGGCCGTCTGCTGATGCAGGCGGCACTTTTACATATGAAGATGGATAGAAAGGAGAAAAAAATTATGTTGTCCATAACATCCGAACATCAGCAGGGGGAGATTCGCTATCATCGCGTCACAGCCATCTGGAAAGGATGCCTCTGCCTACTGTTCCTTGTCTTATGTCTCCTGTTATTATGGGTCATCATAGCCGGAAAGACCGAGAGTGTGGAAAAAATCTATTATCCGATGGCTGCTGTACTTGGCATGTGGATGGTCGGGCCATTTTTCTTTATGTTTCTTTCCCGGTCCATTTCGAAATCAACCGTAATTGTATCCTGGGATAAAGCATCTCTTCATGCAGGTCATCGCTCCATTCCGTGGAACCAGATTCGCAAAATCGAAGTTGCCACTCCTGCCAGAAGCAAATGGCAACTTTCTCCCTCACCCATGTACGCCTTGTATTTGAAAGACGCAACACGCGTTCATATTCATACGGATCATCTATTCGGAAAAAAAGAGTTGCAATCCTCCTTGTCTACTCTCCAAAAGACGTTACGGGAACATCAAAGACAAGACCTGGACTGATCAGTCCAGGTCTTGTTTTTGTATGATGGGTATAGATGAAAGTTGAATTCTAGGTGAGTTGTATTCTACCTTTCAAGCCCGTATCCAACTCGCCGAAAAAGCAGTGTCCCTCCACTTTAATTCTTATGAATACACTCTACACCTTTAGTATTGTGATTTCTCCACCCCAATGGATAAACTCACCCTATAATTACCCAGCGGCAGCAGAGCCTCCAGCAGTTCACCGAGCTGCTCTGTTGTTCCTGTCTGCACCTGCATCAGATAACAGCCCTCTCCACTGACCCGGTGGACTTCGACAACGTCCTCGCGCTCTGCAATAAACGTACGAAAGGCAGCATGTTTATCGCCAGAGTTCAGAAATACCGTGACAAATGCCTTCAAGCCAAGGCCTAGGCGGTCCGGGTCCCATTTTACCGTATACCCTTCAATAACTCCCAGGTCCTGCAGCTTGCGTACTCTCGCGCCAACCGCTTGTCCGGTCAGATGCACTTCCTCTCCAATCTCCTTGTTCGAACGCTTGGCATCCCGAATCAGAATCTGTAAAATGCGTACATCTGTGGCGTCTATCGTTTCGTTCATGGGTATTGAGCATTCCTTTCACCTTGAAAATAGTCGGGACTATATGCATTCAGCAGGTTATGTACGACCTGAATCGGGTTGTATAACATATAGGATAATACTAAGAGAGAACCCAAAGGAGTGCAAACAAAATGAAAATTCAATTGATACGTAACGCCACACTGTGGCTGGAATACGGTGGTTTAAATATTCTGGTTGATCCGATGCTGATGGATGCCGAGAGCATGCCCGCCTTTCCAAATACACCGAATGAACTGCGTAACCCTAGAGTCGATCTCCCCGAAACAGAAACGGATTACCTCAAGCCAGATCTGCTGATTGTAACGCATACCCATCCCGACCATTGGGATGAAGCTGCCGCGAGCCAATTGCAAAAGGATATCCCCTTGCTTTGTCAGCCGGGGGACGAGCCTATTTTCATAAAAGCGGGATTTACGGATGTAACGCCTGTCGATGTGAAGCATGAGCATCATTCGGTGCAATTCTCGCGTACTTCTGGTCAGCACGGTACAGGAGAGATTGGCAAACGTATGGGTAAGGTATCCGGTTTTGTGCTTGAAGCGGATGGAGAACCGGTCACCTACATTGCCGGAGATACGATCTGGTGTGATAAACCTGCGGCAGCAATCAAGCAATATAAACCAGAGGTCATTGTCGTCAATGCCGGGGGTGCACGCTTCTTGCAGGGCGATCCCATCACTATGGACGGACCCGACGTTGCCGCCGTAAAACACGCTGCACCTTCCGCTCACCTCATCGCTGTACACATGGATGCAATCAACCACTGCATGACGACACGCACTGATCTAGCTGCGTATCTGGCAAAAGAACAGCCGGAGGATAAAGTACTCATTCCAATGGATGGCGAAAGCTTCGAGTTTTGAATCACCGGCGTAAGCGAAGGGGCATTTCTTTAAGGATGTTTAAGTAAAAGACCGCATCCCTTTTCTTTAGAGGGATGCGGTCTTTTACGGATACTTAGTGTTAATTAAGTTTAGTTTAATTTAGTTTGCATGCTACTCAGATCAAATTAGCCTTGGCAAGCAAACGTGCTACCATCTGAGCCACCTCGGCGCGGGTAACAAATGCATCAGGCGCCAAATCAGAGTTGCCTCGACCAGTGATAACACCTGCTTCAATCATCTGCGCAGCACTCTTGACAGCCCAGGTGGATATATCTTTTTCAAGCCCATGATCCGCAAGAATCTGCTGAGCCTGAGTCTCTGATATGGTGGCGGATGATGTTGCCAGTTCCAATGCTCTGGCTAATAAAACCATAGCTTCTTCCCGGGTCATATTACGGTCAGGTTTGAAGCTTCCATCTGCATAACCGTTAACCAGATTATACTCATGGGCGCTGCCAACCGATGCTGAATACCACGCTGTCTGTGGTACATCAGAGAACATATTGTTCACGGCTCTCGGCGCAATTCCCAGCGCTCGTGTAATGATCGTGGCAAACTCGGCGCGGGTCATCTGCTGATCCGGACTATAATTTCCATTTCCTGTTCCCTCAATGATCATTCTAGAGCCCATATCATTTACGGTGTTCTGTACCCAATGCCCAACCACGTCCTTAAATTGAACGGGATTCAGAATCAGGGCATACGTGCTGTTGCTCAGACTGTTGATTACCGCTACATAGCGTCCATCTCTGAGCGAAATACGAGTAGGTACATGCCGTACGGTTCCGTCCGGGTTAACAACGACACCTGTAGTAATACCGGAATTGGTTTTACCATTTTCAAGCGTGATTGTTCGCTCGACATACATGTTAAATTGATGGATATCTACGGATTGATTTTCGTACACACCCCTCACTGCAAATTCAACGGGTGCACCCTCAAGTGTAAATTGATTTTGTTGAACAGCGCGATTTACAGCATCATTTGCTGCCTGAGTAGGTTTGCCCATCTCCACTTGTACCTTTATGTTCTGCAAGGCAGTTCCCCCGCCAAAACCTTTCGCAAGTGAATCAAGTGAAATCTGGCTGACAGGAAGGCTGTACGTTGCAAAATCCGTCTGTAACTTCAGAACCGCGCGGGATGCTTGCATCTCTTGAATCATGGAGCTGTCCAGTTCACCAACCAAAACGTCTGCCCCAGAAGGCACCAGAATGGTAACCACAGCACCTGAGCCCTCGGTAGCCAACTTCTGTTTTAATTTTTCCGGATCAATGCCAACCTTGCTTACAATTTGACCATTTTTGGTCGTTTGAGTTAAGAAGCCAATCTGTTCGGATACACCATTAACCAAAACGTTAATGCCTTGATTCATGCCTGGCTGTGTTGTCGATGTTGTACCTCCGGTCGTTACCCCACCTGAACCAGAGCTGTTGTCTGAACCACCTCCGCTTGAAGGCAACGCAGGAATAACGGTATTTGAAGGAGTAGATGCGAGACTGCTACCTACTACATTAATCGCTTTAACCGCAAACGTATAACTTACGCCATTGGTCAGACCCGTTATGGTCATTGGGCTTGAAGTTCCTTTTACCTGGATATTGCCTGGGGAAGCTGTCACTTCATATTCAGTGATCGGGCTGCCTCCATCCTCACGTGGAACATCAAAGGTGATCGTCGCCTGACCATTGCCTGCAATTGCTCTTACATTCCTTGGCGCATGAGGAACGGTAGGAATGTTCAACCAAGGTGTCGCTTCACTAACCACACCGTTTATACGCTGCACTACGTAATACTCGCCGCCTGCTGGCAGATTGTCAAATCGCATTTTGCCGTCGGATTGCAGTTCAGGCGCACTGGAAACCAGGGTGCCGTCCGTTAGATATAAGCTGACGGTTGCTCCTGGATAGACTTGATCAACATCCAGATACCCGATACCCACACTCCCCACAGGGTTCCGCAAATGAACGCCGACAAAAACGGAATTATCACTTTCTTCACCGTCTATGGTTTGTGTTACATAGTACTCTCTATTATCAGGTATTACATTTTCAAAACGATATGTGCTTCCTGTAACGGGTTCGGAGGTAGCTTTCAATGTGCCGTTGCCCTCTACCAGATAAAGCTTCAATACAGCTCCAGTGGTGAATCCGCTTACGTCAATATATTCAGTCCCTGTTACTACTGTAGGACTTCCAGGTTTAGAGATCGAAAGCTGAACTTTACTGGTGGCTTCACTAACTACGCCGTTAATCTGTTGCTGGGCGTAATATTCAGTTCGTTTCTCCAATCCTGTAAAGATGACTTTGTCGGGCTGTTGCATGTTCGGCATGTCTGATGAGACCAGTTCCCCATTCCCTCTGTATAAAGAAACGGTTGCACCTGGATATACATTGCTGACCGTTACCGAACTGGAGTCAGCGCTGGCTTGTGGTTTTCGCAAAGTGGAATTTACGAATTCAGAATTCGTACTTGCCTCTCCGTTAACCGTCTGAGTAATGTAGTATCCTCCCCCGGATTGAGGCTCAACGAATTGAAACAGGTATGGGCTCTGTGTTACAGGAGGCGACGTGGCTACATGGGAGCCATTCGATGCGCGGTACAGTTTCAGGATCGCTCCGGATGTAAAACCGCTGACCTCAATGCTTTCCTCCTTGCCTTCAGCTACAGGTTGCCCCGGAATGTTTGGTGATACGTAAACGGTATCAGAATCCCTGACAACTTCATTGATGGTTTGCTTCGCAAAGTAGTAGGAACGACTGTTCAGATTAGGAAAAATGACCGTTCCATCCTGTTGCACATCAGGTGAGCCGGAAACCAAAGTTCCATCCTGATTGTGCAACGTAACGGCTGCCCCTGGATAAATGTTGCTGACTTTGATTGAATTAGCATCCACACTGGCTTGCGGTTTTCGCAAAATGGAATTCGTAAAATCAGAATTCGTACTTTGGACATTGTTTAATGTTTGGGTTACATAATAGCCTTCCTTTTGAGGCACTACAGAATTAAACGTATAGTACGTAACATCCGTCACGGAAGGTGAAGTCGCTTTCAATTCACCATTACTCACCTGATACAGCTTTAGAATGGCACCCGCATGAAAGTCGCTGACAACAATCTGTTCGGGTTCCAGTTCCGGTCCCAGTCCGGCTTGGGCTGTAGGCCTTTCTGGAGTTACAGTGACTTGGTTGGAGCCTGTACTAACGACTTCATTAAATTTCTGATTAACATAGTAACCTGTTCCTGCTGTCACGTTTTTGAACAGCACCGTGTTAGGGGATTGTAATTCAGCGGTGATGCCAACAGGTGTCCCGTTGGATTCATACAGTTTCACTTCCGCTCCAGGATAAACATTGGTAACCTTGACTTGCTCCACATCCCCTTCCGCTTGAGGGATACGGAGACTGGCATTAACAAAAACTGAACCATCACTTACTGCACCGCCCACTGTTTGAGTTACATAGTACTGCTCATGATCAGGGACGACTTGCTCAAACAAATATGTGCCTGTAACGGGTGGAGACGTAGCTACCAGTCCTCCGCCATTGACCCGGTAGAGCTTCAGTACAGCACCGGCTTCAAAGCCGGTAACCTCAATGCTTTCCTGCTTGGAGGCAACCATTGGCGCAGCTGGAGCAGCGAGCACCACGGGCACTCTCCCCCACATCGTCAGAACCAAACTCAAAATCATGCAGATTGCTGTAACCCTCAAAACCAACCTTTGCTCCATAGCATCGCTCTCCCTTTTCACCTGTGTATACTCCGGGACGGTTTAACGCGGAACACCCCCGTATTGCCGATAACGTCTGGAATATACTGCTATACTATCATAGAAAATATAATATAAGTTGATATTTTTCGACTTTATTCGCTAAAAATTTCATTTTCTACATTACATTAGACAGACCTGATTCCCTGCAATCGTCATTCGTATGATGTAACTTGCTCGCGGGCCTTTCTAACGATCACAGCAGACCCTATTTGGGCTGTTTTTGCCACTTTGAAATTCTAACGATCACAGCGGACCTATTTATGTAAAATGTCCACTTTCCCATGGAATTCCACCCTTTTTTACTGAAATAACCTCTCTCATGATCGTTAGAATTAAAATGTGGCGTTAAATGCCGAAATAAGCTTTCCTGTGATCGTTAGCGCAATTGGACAGCAAAAAGGCACTCTACTGGGGAACTCTACTGGGGAACTCTACTGGGGAACTCTACTGGGGAACTCTACTGGGGAACTCTACTGGGGAACTCTACTGGGGAGCAAAAAACGGTATGCGAATATTCGCATACCGTTTTTTACTGCACGTTGGCCTTACTTACCCACTTCAAACTCACCCTATTTCAGGTTGAGCCTACTTAAACACTCGTATTACTCCAACCTTATCTCACCAAGATCTTACGATCTCGAAGCGCTGCAGTGGTTTGCATGACCTCTCAAAACCAATGCCAGCCTCTTATTGCACCTTCAAACGAATCACGTTCCAGGATGCTTTCGCCAGACTTGCCGTGATCAGCGTATCGGATACTAATGCTCCTCCGCGGTTATGTGGAACAACATTATTAGGCTGTGCAGCGGTATTGACCGCTTTGAGGTCATCTGCTTCCAGAACGATGTGCTCGATCAGGCTGCATTTGCCAAAACTGCGCAGATCCACTTCAAGCGGCAACGACTCTTGCAAGTGACGATTAACCGCAAACACAGTTACTTCTCCTTGCTCTTCGTTATGCACCGCAATCCCTTCCAAATAAGGAACATCCGTAATTTCTTTTGTATCATATTTCGGTGACTGAATCAAAGGCACAAGTGCCGTGCCACGGCCATATACAGATGCATGCATGAATGGATAGAAGATCGTCTGTCTCCATGATGCTCCGCCTGTTTCCGTCATAATCGGAGCAATTACGTTGACGAGTTGAGCCAGGCACGCCATTTTCACCCGATCCGCATGTTTCAGCATGCTAATCAGCATACAGCCCACCAAGAGTGCATCCTCATGGTTATAAATATCCTCTAACTGTGGCGGAGCAATCTGCCACGGGTCCATTTTGGAGTCATTCTCATGGGAGTGATACCAGACGTTCCACTCATCAAAAGACAGAAACATCGTCTTTTTGCTGCGTTTCTTCGCTTTGATATAATCACATGTCGCTTTCACCGTATCAATGAACCGATCCATCTCCAACGAGCGTGCAAGGAAGGTTGGCGTATCATTCTCCGGATTACCATAATACTGGTGCAGAGACAGATACTCTACATGATCATACGTATGATCCAGTACTGTTGCTTCCCAGTCCGGGAAAGAAGGCATGCCCAGGTTCGAGCTTCCGCAAGCAACGAGTTCAATCGTTGGGTCTGTCCATTTCATAACTTTGGCTGCCTCCACGGCTGTACGTCCATATTCTTCGGCGGTCTTATGCCCAATCTGCCAAGGTCCGTCCATTTCGTTGCCCAGACACCATGTTTTGATCCCGTGCGGCTGCTTGTATCCATGTTTAATCCGAAGATCGCTGTAATACGAACCTTCCGGATGGTTGCTGTACTCCACGATATTACGGGCAGCATCCGCACCGCGTGTTCCAAGGTTAACCGCCATCATCACTTCGGAGTTGGCCTGTTTAGCCCAATCCACAAATTCGTTAAAACCAAATTCATTGGTTTCAATTGTTCTCCATGCCAGATCCAGCCTGCGCTTACGTTCAGATACCGGCCCCACACTATCCTCCCAATTGTAACCGGATACAAAATTACCACCTGGATAACGTACAATCGGCACGTGCAACTCCTTCACCATCTCCAGCACATCTGTGCGGAACCCCTGCTCATTGGCTGAAGCATGCCCTGGCTCATAAATTCCACCATATACGGCACGTCCCAGATGCTCAATAAATGATCCATACAAACGCTTATCCACTTCACCAATCGTAAAATCTTTATCTACCGTCATTTTCGCTTTTTCCATGAATGATCTCATCTCCCTAAGATTAATGTAAAAATTAATTGATATTCTATGGATCAACGTTCATATTTATATTAAAATCGATAACAACACATATTTCAACCCGAAATTTGAAAAACATTATTCTTTTCCATGAATTTATGTTTAACTTAATTCTATACATGAAATTGGAGGAACACCTGTGATCAGAGCAAATACCGATGCCGAATGGCTCCCTTTATACGAAGCACTTGCAAGTGAAGTCCGTCTGCAAATTATCCGCCTTGTGGCCGAAACACCAATGAATGTGAAAGACATTGCTGCTTCGCTTGGCCTTAGTAGCGCGATCGTCACCATGCATGTCCGCAAGCTTCAAGATGTCGGCATCATTCAGTCCAAAATGATTCGTAAGGATGGCGGCACGCATAAAATGAACAGCCTGGCCGTCGACTGGATCGGCATCTCCATGCCTCAAGAGACGGGAGCATCCCGCAAGTTTCACGAGGTTTCCATTCCTGTCGGTCACTACACTCATTTTGACGTATATCCTACCTGCGGTTTAGCCACATCCGATCATGTCATTGGGCAGTATGATGATCCTCGTTATTTTTTGGACCCGGACCGGATGCATGCCCACATCTTGTGGATGGGACGCGGATTTGTTGAGTATAAAATCCCAAACTACATGTTGACCGGGCAGCAGATTGACGCCATTGAGTTGTCACTGGAGATTGGATCAGAAGCCCCTTCTGTGAATCCAAACTGGCCTTCTGATATTACGTTCACCCTGAACGGCATTCGATTAGGGGAATGGACCAGCCCGGGTGACTCCGGCAATGGTCGCGGCATATTTACGCCTGACTGGTGGAGTGATATCGTCAATCAGTATGGCATGCTCAAAGTGCTGCGTATAACGAATGACGGAACGTTCATCGATGGTCAGCATCTGTCCAGTGTCACGCTCTCAGACATTCCAGTGGAGCGTAATCAGTGGACCTTGCGCCTTTCTGTGGAGGAAGATGCACGTCACGTCGGCGGAATGACGCTGTATGGTGAAGGATTTGGTAACTACAATCAAGACATTTTGTTCCGATTGTTCTATCATGATGGAATAGCACCTTTGTAAAATAAAGCACAAAAAACACCTTTCATTTGCCAAAATAACGGTCAAATGAAAGGTGTTTTAATTTTATGTCGCTTGAATAAGCTTACGTAGCCTGGCTATTGCACATATCATATTCGAGTTCGAGCTTGTCCTACAACGCACTGCCGCCGAACAGGAAGCGGGATTCCCAGTGCTTGCCGGCAATATCACTAACCGTCACACCGCCGCCAGCGTTGGAGTATGTATGCAGTATTTTACCATTACCCAAATAAATACCCGTATGTGTAATCGTCGCCCGAGATTTGTTCACGCCACTGTAGGCTGATGCAGAAGTGCCTTTGTAAGACATAAAGTACATTAAATCACCACGTTTCAGGTTTTTCCAATTCGTTGTGACCGTACCTTTCTTCTTCACATAGTCTCCTTGTTGGCGTGAGTCTGCCGGAAGTGTAATGCCGAGTCCGTCAATAAAAGCTCGCCTTACAAAGCTGGAGCAGTCAAACGTTGCCGTACTGTCGCGATCCGATGCATATTTATAAGGTGTCCCCATGTATTTCATTCCGGCCGCAATTACCTTCTCTACCGCAACACTTCCCTGACTTGTCGAACCCTGACTAGAGCCCGAGCCGCTTGAACCGTTAGTCGTGCCCGTATTGCCTGTTGTTGATCCACCGCTTATCGCTTGTGTGTATTTGGATGATGACGAGATATAACCTGTCCGATTAGAAGCATCTTTGATTTTATACCAATCCGATCCGGATTGCTCCAGCACAGTTAATGTTTCTCCTTTGGAAACCATACGAATGACTTTACCAGATGACGTTGGTGAGGTTCGAAGGTTTACTCCCCAGATGACTTCTACTTTCGATTGATCTGCCGCTGCTGCGGATACCTGTCCTGTGAGCGCTGCCGTTGTGAGACTTCCCATCAGCATTGCTGCTGTTACACTTGCCGTAACAATGGTATTCTTCCAGTTCATGATGTCGTGTCCCTCCGGATATTACAAAATTTTAACCAAGAAGCCATCTTCCTGGCTCGCCTTATTGTAAACGGGCATTCTCTAACGTTCATCAGCCCAAAGTCCTGCAAGGGTTTAGACAGGTGTGAGCACTAAGGATCAGGGAAAACGTTCTTTGACTGGAAAAATAGAACATACCCTACACGGAAATAACGGTTAATTTTTTGTAACTAATTGATATACCTTAGATTTCCACGTTTTGGTCAGACAGACCTTCGCTGCACGCGCATGCAACCTATGCACTAGATTTTAATATTTCCCCACACCTAACTGGAAAACATTACTATGTTTCAACTCGCTTCAATCTGGAATCCCTCTTTCACAAATGAAAATATATGGATTTAAATAGTTGAACACAAGAAAAAACCGGGGATTTCTCCCCGGCCTTTCATCGGAAGTATAAATCAACCGCAGGTTTGAATAAAAGATCAGGCGTTCCGTTCCCGGCCCCAATTCCTGAAACTAACCCTTCCCCTTCATTCCAAGCTCTGCTTGCTGATTCAATTATGGCTCCATTCCCCATACCTTCACGCCATCCTGGTACGCTGTTACTTTCGTCCATGCACCGAATGCGGTTTGGGTGGCGGCAAAGGAGTAATCATTCGATTGATCAAAATTCGTCCAGTTGTTTTTGGAGGAACGTGTTTGAATGATTCCTGTCTCAGCCCCAGCCGCCAGACTACCTGCACCGGCAGTAAAGCTGATCTCCAGATACGTATCTGCGGTACCTTTTGCCGGCTCCACAGCTACAAATTTGCCTTGCACATTGGCACTGCCAACCTGCGCATAGTCACACCAGAAGCTCAGATCAGCGGCACTGTCTTTCGTAAAGTAATAACGAAGCTTCACTTTGCTCAGATCGATGGCCGTTGTACCTGTATTTTTCACATTGAATTGCGGTGTAAGAGAGTTGCCTGAAGCACCCGAGCCTCCATTACGATACTGCACTTCGAGTGTTCCAGTCGAAATTGGAGCAGCCACTGGTGTCAGCACAACCACATTTGAGTTCGTCTGCCCATCGGCATTGATGGCAACCACTCTGTAGTTATAGGCCGTACCATTCACTGCTGTTGCATCGGTATACGTCAGTGCCGTCAAACCAGTCGCAAGATTGGCATAAGCACCCGTACCCGTTGAACGTTGTACGGTATAGGTTGCTGCTCCGGTTGAAGCCGTCCAGTTCAGCACAGCTTTTGCATCCCCTGCTGTTCCACTCAGGGTAAAGGCTCCTGGTATAGCGACTCCGGCTTGCGGTGTTGCCGTAACCTGTGCAGATGCTGCAGACTCACCAGCACTATTTACAGCGGTAATGACATAATAGTATGCTTTTCCATTCGTTAGTCCAGTGTCTGTAAATGTAGAACCGCTAACGCCAGTTGCTACAGAAGTATACGGGCCACCGTTCACTTCGGCACGTTTTACCGTGTAGGAAGTTGCTCTCGCCGCAGCATTCCAGCTCAAGACCACTTTTTTGTCACCGCCGGCAGCTGTTACACCTGCAGGAGCGGCAGGTGCTTCCACGCCTGGTGTTTCGCTGTCACCAAGGAGACGGTCGAACTCTCCATAAGCGGTAGCCATATCAACCTGTGACCAGAAACGGTGGTACGTAAAGGTCGGTGCACCATTTTCCCACTGCTTCGTGGTCGGGTTGTATGATGTTTTGTACTTGTTATCCAGATAAGCCCAAGCCGGATCTTGCTTGATCGCAGGACGCAGATCGGAGTATCCGATGTACACGCCATTTCCGCCTTTTGCCGGATCGGAAGGTACACCTGCTGTGCCTGGGATGGTATTACCTTGACCGAACGTACCAGACCAGTTCGCCGGGATATAAATCTCTTTCGCGAAGTAACGGAAGTAATCTTTACGCTCTTCCTCTGTCACGATACCTACACCGTCATTGTAATCCCAAGCTGTATCGAGCAACGTCTGAGCCAATTCTTTGGCTTCCTGACCTTTCACACTCAGCGTACCGTTCTCTGCCTCCGTTCCAGCCGCGAAGAACGTTAGCGCCTTGATATAACTTCCCAGTACCCCTGTATCCTGTACTGGATCTTTGGTAATGGCATGGAAGTTTGGATTATTCGTATAGGTGCTGAATCCATTCCATTTATCCGGTTGTCCTTGCCACTCCTGACCACCTGGAATCCAGAACTCGCCTGGAGCCGGAGTAGTTGCTACCTGAACATTAGTTCCACCGAGAATGCGCTGTCCGGCAGCATTCAAATAGTAGCCTTGAGCATCCGTTACAGGGCGCTCGCCAGCAAACACATAATCTTTGGTCCAGTCTATCCATTTCGTAATGACCTTCTTAGCCATTTGGAAGTTCTCAGAAGTTAGGTCACCGCTCTCTGCCAGGATATAGTACATCTCCGCCACACGCTCCAGCGGCCATGCCTGGAATCCGAACCATGTGTTGGAATCCGGGTCACGATATACTGGCGCTTCCTGATAAGCCATATCATAGAACGTGCTGACACCTGCCGGATAAGCCGCATACGAACCACCGATACTGTTCGTTGCCCCGCCGCCGACTGCTCCTTCATGGGATTGCAGCCAGGTGTAGAATTCGAGCTGACGTTTTAACGTCGCGTTCCAGTCCGCTTTGGCTGTAGGGGATTCTGGAATCAAGCCGCCTGCCGGATCAGACAGGGCATATGCTGCAACCGGGTTTTGATAGGCCTGGTGCGTGTGACTTGCCCCAATACGCCATGCCCAATCCCCGCCTTGACCCAATCCACCGCCCCATGACGTATACCAAGCCATGAGATACATGTTGGAGTCTTTACCTGTGCCCGGGGTTGGTGTACCGTTCTTCGCACTTCCAACTTTCTGGAAATACTTGTCGTACATGCCATACCGCAGATAGTCACCCATCTTTTTCGCTTTATCAAGATACTCCGTATTGTTATAGCCCATCTCTTTCGCCCAATACAATACCTGTACCGCACGCGCATCCGCATCCGTTGCATTGGTATAACGCCACTGTGCCGATGGAGCCTGATTTTCCTTCGTAAACAGACTCATAAAACCTTCGCCTGCTTTACCAAATGATTTATCATCCTGAGACGGGTGAGGTATAGCCTCCCATACAGACTCCTGCTCCCCACGCTGGAACGTGTTCACATACGTTGAAGTATGCGAAGGGTTCAGCAGATTGCCGTATCCATACCAGTCATCCACGTCGATTAGCCAGTGCATCAGATACGTCTGGTTATTACCATAGGTTGACTTGAGCTCGGCATCGAGCGGGTCCTTACCTGCTGCATACTGACCATTCAGATTAGAAGGATACTGGTCAGGGAATGGTTTTTCCGCTGCATATGTCGCAGGACTGTTTGGATTGTATTTGCTCATCGTTGGCTGCTCTTCCTTGCCGTCCCCTTCATTCACCGGAATAATGTACTTCTCCATGTTATCCCAGGCCGCTTCCAGTTTGCTCCAATCACCCGTGTAGTGACCATACATCGTCTCTAGCCACAACCAGTAACTGTACGCCTCCGACGTAGACATATGTCCATAATCCGGCGCTTCACTCAGCAACGTTTCAATGGAATGATAAGGAATACCTTCTGGAGAAAAGTATCCGTTCGCCGGGTCTTTTAATTGACCATATAATTGCAAGAAGCGAGCTTCATTCACTCCATCGGCCTGAATTTCAATCGCCTGATCGGCAGCATGTGCCGTTTCAGGACCTACCCACAGTCCCGTGTATCCCGTCAGCATGACGGTTCCTGCCAGCATGGCAGTTAAACTCTTTTTTGCAGCTGTTTTCAACATGAATATATACCTCCCTGGAATAGTGGAAATTCAATATCAATGCTGCTGGTCTGCCCATGCTGTTCTTTGGCCTCTTCTGTCAAAGTTTTGATTTACGGCTCCAGCCCCCATACCTGGGTACTGCCTTGATACGCGGTCACTTTGTTCCATGCAGCAAAAGCAGTCTTGGAACCGTCATAGGAGTAATCATTGCTCTGATCGAAGTTACTCCAGTTGTTTTTTGAAAAACGTCCCTGAATCACACCCGTTTCTGCTCCGGCTGCCAAACTTCCCGCTCCAGAGGTAAAACTGATCTCCAGATACGTATCCGCCGTTCCTTTTGCCGGATTCACGGTCACGAACTTCCCTTGTACGTTAGCCGTACCCACCACGGCGTAATCACACCAGAAGGTCAGATCTTCTGTGCCATCTTTGGTAAAGTAGTAGCGGATTTTTACCGTACTCAGATCAATAGGCTGTGTGCCTGTGTTCTTCACATTAAACTGAGGGGTTACCGCATTGCTCGAATTCCCGGAACCTCCGCTTCGATACTGCACTTCCAGCGTACCTGTTGACACAGGCGGCCCTGAAGGTGTCAGTACAACCACGTTAGATAACGATTGCCCACTTGCGTTTACGGCAACAACCCGGTAATTATACGAAGTTCCATTAAGCGCTGTCGTGTCAGTGTAGGTCATCACCGTCAACCCGGTCGCTACATCCGCATACGTACCATTCGCATTAGCACGTTGTACCTTGTAACTCGCAGCCCCCGATGCCGCTGTCCATGACAACACATTTTGATTATTGCCAGCTGTTCCGCTTAAGGTAAGCGTCCCTGGCACAGATGAAACTGCCTGCGGCGTTCCCATCACTTGAACAGAAGCTGGCGATTCCCCGCCTGCATTAACAGCGGTCACCACATAATAATACGTCTTGCCATTCGTCAATCCCGTGTTGGTGTAAGTCACCCCATTAACACCCGTTGCAACGGTTGTGTACGGGCCTCCGCTAACCTCGGCACGCTTCACCGTGTACGATACAGCCCCGGCAGAGGCAGCCCAGTTCAGCGTCACCTGATTGTTGCCAGGCAAAGCTTGCACTCCAGAGGGTGCGGCTGGCACGGTCACAGGTGTAACACCCGGCTCCTGCCCATATACCTTCACTCCAGCGTCATATACGGGGATGTATACACTTTTTACCGGAGTACCTGTCGTCAGGTTCTGGTATGAAGGATCGTTCGCTGGATTCCATGCCCCTTGCGGTCCTGTAATGCGGAACTGAACTTCCTTGCGGTAATTCCCCTCTCCGCCTGGATAAATTTTGGTATTACTGAAGTCTGCTGTAATGGCATAGATCCGCTTGGCGGCATCCACGACGACAGGTTGAGAAACGGTTGCACCTTCATTAGAAGATACTGTGACCTGAACATCGGATACGGTGCGTCCCGCAGCATATACTTCACTCAAATCGAGGAAATATTTGAAGGAAAGCTGATCTCCCATTCGTGCAGGCCAGCCGGAGCGGTTGTTAAGCAATGCGCGGATTTCCGTATAATTGGAGCCTGATGACCGCACAGCAGCTTCTACAAAGTACTCCTCACCTTTGACTTCAGGAGCAGGGAAATTCGCCAGAGGCTGATGATTCTGTCCATACAGCAGATTCATCTTTGCGAGCGCACCTGTGAAGCCAGCATTATAATCCGTCGCCACCTCATTACTCACATAGTCCGAGATATCGTCCGTATATTGATCCGACGCATTTGGTCCTCCTACCATGGCGCCGTATAAAATATGACGGTGATTCGCCGGAATATCTTCGTTGTTCATCCATGAGCTATGAGCGGTACGATGATGCGGATGCTGTGGCGGATTTTTTCCATATCCCACAACATAACTGCTCTGACGAGGATTATCTCCTAAAATGTAATTCATCTGTGAAGTCGCAAAATTTTGATATCTGGATTTTTTCACAGGGTCACTAACCCAATCGGAGTACACGAATGCAATGAATGCTGCATTTGCCGTATATCGGAGTGAACCCCACTGATCCAGCCACGCCAATCCGCCTGGGGTGTAAGTCACACGCCCTCCATTCGTGCCAACCGTCCAGTAATCAAGATTGCGCTCGGTTGATTGGATGAACTTTGTTGCCTCCGGCATGTTCAAACTGGAGGTGATTCGGGCAAGCAGAATCTGGGCACCGTAATGTTTACTATCCCAGCCCTGTGTCCAGGTATAGGGCCAGTTCGCGGAACCTCCGCTTGTAGACCACCGATCTGCAGCTGCCATCGCCTTGGACAAGTAAGCGTTATCATTAGTAGCTAAATAAAGCCATGCTCCTCCCCATGCAAGCTCATCTTCATATCCCGTCCACGAATTATAAAATGCAGCAGCATCAGTAATACAATCGGTGTATTTCCCCCGATATGTATCTGCAAAGTTGTACAGTTCTTTCGCATGCTGAAGCATCTTCGCCGAGTAGGTTGGATCATCATCTGCAAATACGATGGACGCCGCTGCCAGTGCAGCCGCCGTTTCTGCCGCCAGATCACTTCCCGGACAGGAAGCATCGATCTTGAACGAAGGCCGGTTCATCTGCATCACCTCTGCAGGCCCCCACCAAGCATGATCCGTGTTGCCACCTCCGACTTGTCCCCATAATTCGTTTGGTTTGGTATGCGCTTTCATAAAATAGTCGGTTGCCCACCTTATATTGTCCTTGATTTCCTCCAGTTGTCCGGCTTGCTCATAGCCATCACTATACTCGACGACGGACCAAGCCAGCATGGTTGCCGAGGCAGCCATTGGAAAACCAAATTTCACATGATCTCCAGCATCATACCAGCCGCCGGTCAGATCCACACCGACATCGGCCCCATCCTGCATTCCCGAGTCACCTCGCCATTCAACCCGGTTGTTGGCAGGCAACGGGCCTGAGCGTTGCGCTTCATAGAAGTAAATGGCCTTCTGTAGTGCTTCGGCATAGTTATGATCTCCGGCGGCCGCATCCGCCTGACGTAATCCTGTATTCATAGAAAAGCTCCCTGCGAGAAGTCCTGCCGATAACGTTACCATCGCAACGCGTCTCCACCAGCGCCCTTTCATAAATCCTATTCATCTCCTTTTCTCGAAAGTTCCAGGTGATTACTTGCACATATTCTGGGTGACCTCGCTCCTCTCTATGGTGGTAACTCAATGCAATTTCCACCATTAATTACCATTATAGCCTTTTGTTTGTCTTGAAATATCAACATTGGTGACTTCTGAAATAACATTGTTGTGACTTGAGCAGCGTGATATGACAAAAAAGCTGTTTCTTCACCGGATATGTCCGGGAGAAACAGCTTTTTGGCGATCTGCTTTTGCAATCTATACTTTAAATTTGTTCACTTGTCCTTGCAATTCCTCCGCCATTTTGGATAACAACCCAGCGGAGGAAGCAATCTCTTCCATGGAAGCCAGTTGCTCTTCGGTTGCAGCAGATACGTTGTGTACAGAACCCGCAGCTTCCGAAGCAATATTGGAGATTTGACCCACGTAACTTACAACCTCATTTGTACTAGCTGACATCTCCTCAGAACCGGCAGATACTTCTTGAATTTCACCAGCTACTTTGTTGGCAGCGTCCGAAATTTGTTCGAAGGCTTGACCAGCTGCAGCAACCAATTCAATGCCGGCTTCTGTTTCATTACTATTTACTTTCACAGCCTGTACAGCATGATCCGTATCCTGCTGAATCAGTTGTACAATCTGTGTGATCTGCTGTGCAGAAGCGGAGGATTCTTCCGCCAGCTTGCGCACCTCTCCCGCAACGACAGCAAAACCTCTGCCATGCTCCCCTGCTCTTGCGGCTTCAATCGCTGCATTCAAAGCAAGCAAATTGGTTTGCCGGGCGATGTTATTGATCACTTCGGTGATCGTACCAATCTCGGCAGAACGTTCGCCCAGTCCGGTGACCAATTCTCTCAATGAAGCGATGGAGTTACGAACCGATCCCATCTGATCCACAGCTTGCTGGATAATTTTGTTCCCTTCCGACGACTGATTCGCTGCGTCCACAGCAGATACGGATACACTTTGAGCCAGTTCGGCAATCTGTTCGGAGCCTAATGCCATCTCATTCATCGCCTGCGAAGAACGCTTCACGATATCAACTTGATTTGATGTTCCTACAGACAATTCTTCCACCGTTTCGGTAATTTGCTCCGAAGCTTTTGCGTTTTGCTCTGCACTCGCAAGAAGTTCTTCGGATGAAGCCGCGACTTGCTCGGATGTTTCGGATACGGATTGAATCATCGAACGCAGATTTTGACTCATTGTATTGAAGGAAGCTGCCAGAACACCCAGCTCATCCCGGTTCTTCAATGTAATCGCCTCACCCGTCAGGTCCCCTTCAGCAATCGCTGCTGCGGCTTCACTCATCTTTTTAACCGGACGTGAGATCATACTTGCGATGAATAGCGCAATGAGTAAGGATAACAATGTTGCAACGATTGCTACACCTAAAATAATGTTAAACGCATTCTCGGCAAGCTTGACAGATCCGGCAGAAATTTCTTTTGCTCCGCTATTGCCAAGATTAATTAACTGAGTAATCAGATCGTTGGCTGTATACCACATTGGATAGGCTGCTGTATGTAGCGTGCTGGATGTAGCATAATCATTTTTCAGACCATACTCAATGAATTCTGGCATTTTTTGCAAATAGGAATCATAACTCGTTGAAAACTGTTCATACAGTTTCTCAGCTTCTGCATTTCCTTTGATTAAAGTAAGCAATTGTTTGCGCTCGTCTTCAATTTTAGCAAGCAATACTTTTAAAGCTTCATTCAGTTTCTCCGTTTCACTTGGATTCTGTTCTACAATGATGGCTAGTCCCAATCTCTCCACATCCGACACATCACCGTTCATAATTCCAAGCAAGGTTACAGTTGGCATCCAAGTCTTATCAATTTGTCTTGATTTGTCAGCCATTGTAAACACTTGTGTTAGTGTGTACACGCTAACAAAGATAAGCAAAGCCAACACAATCATGAAGCCAGTTAATAATTTACTACGAATCGAAAATTTTACTTTCCCTAATGCGTTCCCCCGCATTTTTCCTTTTCCCATGTTCCCACTCCTCCAACTTCCTCCAATAAACTAGTACATCTATATAATATATCGACATAGATATTCTTCGAGTGAATATATGAAATCTTAGTTTTAAGAAAATTTCTCTTAACAATGAGCCTCATATATCTGACAGAACATAATTTTATATATAACTCTCAGAAACAGATATCTACCATTGTGAAAGGCCGCGAATTTTCCAAGAAAGCGACGAAACTCCTTAATGAGTGTCCCAACCACAACTAACAAACTATTCGTAAAACAATATTGATTTAAAACGTATATTCGGAATCAAAGAGGACATTTTACTTTCTTTTTGTTAAACTAGTTTGGGGGATCTATCAGTTCTACATAAGAAAGGTGAGATTATGTTTAAAAAATGGTTATGGGGTACAGCCCTGACCTTGGCACTTGTTGTAACAGGAGTCATTGTCTACTACGGATATTCAATCGTTCATTTTGCTAATAGCATTTCGACCGCCGCACCCAGCGATTCACCCGGTTCGAACCTTGATTCAAACCACACGGAAAGCTCCGAAACAGCCAACGTAGTCATTCCGAAATGGGACGGCAAGGAGAGAGTCAATATCTTATTGATTGGCGGTGACTCGAGAGGGGACGACGCAGGACGTTCAGACTCGGTGATGGTCGCTTCGATTGATCCTGTTTCGAAGAAAGCCCACCTGTTCTCCGTACTTCGCGACACCTACGTTGACATCCCAGGCCATGGCAAAAGCCGTCTTAACGCTGCCTTTTCCTATGGAGGAGCCGAATTAACCAAACAGACGGTCAGCAGTCTGCTCGGTATACCGATTCAGCATTATGTCTACACGGACTTTACAGGCTTCATGGCTCTCGTTGATGCGCTGGATGGCATTGATATTGATGTGGAAAAAGATATGTACTACACGAGCAAAGCGGATAAACACATGTATGATATTGATTTGAAAAAAGGGCTGCAACATATGGATGGCAGGACCGCCCTCCAGTATGTTCGTTTCCGGCATGATGCGACCTCCGACTTCACGCGCACACAGCGGCAGCGCATCTTTATGACCGAGCTTGCCAAGAAGATGCAGAGCACCACTTCGCTCTTTAAAATCCCGGAGATGCTGGAAGCCATTGCTCCTTATATCAAGACGGATTTGAGCCCAACCCAGATGTTGAAGCTCGCTTCACTTGGCTTTGATATTCGTGTGAACGAGATTGATCAGCAGCAGATTCCGCCGAACAAGCTGCTTACCAATGAGCGGGCTGGGTCTGCTCAGGTATTAGGTGTGAATGTGCCCAAGCTTCAAGCTTACATTCAAAAGTTATTTGAGGAAGATAAGCAGTCTTCTTCCGCTGGCTCAGTAACTGGGGAAGCTAACGAGTGACTATCACATAATCAATTAGTAAAAAGACGGCTTAAGCCGTCTTTTTTCGGTTCCTTTTTTCACCATTTAATGCACCCTTAATGTTTGGAGGGTAGTCTTATATGATGACCCTGGCTACATAAGGGAGGAATGTACATGAAAAAGCCGAAAATAGCCGAATGGACCGAACTTCGCGGATTAGCTTTCTTGGCCATCGTCATGCAGCATAACATTGCTGAATACATCTATCGGCCGGACATTGAGCAGCCTGATTCGGTGATGCTGACCATGATTTATCATCTGACAAGGTTTGGTACACCGACCTTTGTATTTCTGTCGGGTGTGTTGTTATTCTATCATCACCGCCATATCAAGCCTGATTATCCCCGCTTCATCAGGAAGCGATTTGGTGATATTTATATGCCTTTCTTCATATGGACGTTCGTCTACTGGTTAGCTGTACGTGTATTTACCCCAACGTTCTGGACTTCCGGTATGCCGGATCTGGGGAGCTTTGTACATGAGTTATTTATACCGCAGACGGGTTATCACCTTTGGTTTGTGCTGATGGTGTTCCAGTTTTATATTCTGTTTCCTTTATTTCTCGCGGGGGCTCACGCTGTTCGTAAACGGCTCGATAACCTCAAGCGTTTTACCTCGAAACAGGTGACGTTAACAATCATACTCGTTGCAGCCATACTCTATCTCTGGCTTATGAAATGGTCCTATTATGATATGGCTGACTGGACACAATCGTGGCCAGATCCTTGGTCTAGCATGCTGGAATATCGTTCATATTCATGGTTGATGTACTGGTTCTACTTTTTACTTGGCGCGGTATGTGCCTGGACAGTGGAAAGCTGGAGAAATTGGACGTTGAAGGCGCTCCCTTGCATGGTTACGGTCTTTGTCGCGATGTATATCTGGATGGGTTACGATGTACTGCGCGGGTCGGAAAATACGATGAACCTCAATATCTCTACGTATCTAAAACCCACTACGTTCATCAGTATTATGGCTCAGATGCTTATGCTCTACGGTTTCCTTGTTCTGCTGAATGGTAAAAACCTATGGTTTCAGCGTCTGCTCGCCTGGATTGGGCGCTATTCCTTCGGTGGTTATCTCGTTCATGCCTTGGTGATTTATGCTATTGCATATGTCACCAGACCGCTACACCTTAGCGGGTGGCATCTGCCCGTAGCGATAATCTCATTCGTGGTCACCGTTGTGACAGCTCTTGGCATTAGCTGGACATTATCCAAACTGCCAGGCTCCCGCCTCTCGGTTGGATTAACACGCAGCAAGGCTCGGCAAGTTACTTCTTTTAGCAATTCATTAGCGGGTTCTGGAAGACGCACCCGGAATCAAAATCCGCCCCTTGGATCAGCTTCCAAGAATTAAAAGTTAAAAGGCGGACCAATTAACATGCCAACAATCGTTGAACTCGTTTTACGATGTGATATTGAAACTCAAGGGCCTTAGACCCTCAGAAGTGTAATGCAAGCAAGAATAGAGCGTTCTCCCTTGCGGAGGACGCTCTATTCTTGCTCATTATGCTCAGTACACTAGTCATCTTGTTCTATGAAGTAAATCATTTCACTTCGGTTGAGGTGGATCGACCGGGCACGTGTCCTGGATGAACTGGAACGGAGTGACCATGGTGCTTTTGATGAACAAACCTTTGCAGATCACCTGTTAATTGTTCTTTTAACTGATTTACCAACTGCGTTTCACTTATGCCCTTCGCTTGCGCAATTTCAACCAAAGACTTGCCCGCATGCAGTTGTTCTTGCAATTGTTCAGGTGAAATCCCGATAAATTTCGCTATCGCTCCTTTATCTACCATGGAATGATTCCCATGGTGCGTAAACTCACGCCGTAATTCGGTAAGCGGGGTATTCACTACCTTTTTTAACTTCACATCCATGTTGGCTTTCGCTGTTGCAGCTTGTTCCTTGGTTAGACAGCCTTCTTTCACAGCCAGATCCAAGCGCTCTGACAGCGTGGGCTTTAGTTTTTGCAGTAACTGTTCCTCGCTGAGTCCTTTGCGTTCCTTCGCAATCTGAGCCAAGGTCTTGCCAAGCTGCATCTGCTGCTTCAAATCACGGAGTCCAATTCCGAGCAAATCGGATGTTTCACCGATCATAAACAGACCATGTCCTGCATGCATACAAGGCTTTTTGTTTCCTCCGACAGATTCAGTCAGGTTTTTATCATGCTGCTCAGCAGGAGAAACGGGATCAGCTAAAGCGATTTGGCCTGGTGCAACAGCGATAATGATAACAGCTGCGCTGGTTGCCAGCCAAGATTTCCAATTTATTTTCATTGTTTATCCACCTTTCCTGTCTCGATATTCTCTTCCTTCTTAGTCTGAACCCAAATTACAACTTTTTATGCTATAAAATCCAAAATGTCATCATTTTTCTCACAAATGATCACAAAAAAACCTATTTTTTTCAGAACACTTGAGATATACTGTATGTAACTTCTTGATCTTACTGCATATTCCAACTTTTAATGCAGGAAGGACGTTTTCATATCATGCATCGAGATTGGCTAGATCCGTATTTGCTTGACGTGAAGGCCGTGTTTGATTCCGTTGAAGAGCGTCTTCGGCAATACCCTGACTCACTGGCAGGGCATGCGCTTGAACAACTCCGTTTGCTCAACCCGCTCAGGGGAGATTCGGGACACAGTTGCATCGGTTACATCACTCCGCTATGGATGCAGTACACAGAGGGATTCCCGCCGGATCAAGCTCGTCAGCTTAGCGCAGCTTGCCTGTTACACATGATGTATTTTCTTAATCTGGATGATGTCATGGATGAGCCAACTGAGGATGCGGTGCTGAAGTTATCTTTAGGGAATCTCTGTTATGTGGATGCCCTTCAACTCTATAACGCATTATTTGAATCCTCTTCTGTCTTCTGGAACCATTTCAGACAGGTTCTTCAGGACTGGGCAGTAAGCGTAAATGGTGAATTACAAGCAGATTACTTCCAGCGTAACCCACTTCTCATCGCCCAGAAAGCTTCACCGACACAATTGGGAGTTATTGGTTCCTTGCTTTTACTAGAGCAACCTGATCGAATCCCTTCGGTCTGCGGTGCACTGAATATCGTTCTCATGACTCTACAGATGACAGATGATTTTACAGACACGAAAATGGATGCTGTACACGGCAACTACAATAGCTACCTCTCTCACCTATCCACAGCTCTCCAACAGGAATATCCGACGAGTCATGTGCTAAACGAATCTATACACCACAATGTATATAACTCACAATTGATGAACAGTTACGCAGACATAGCTCAACACTTCAACGACATCATTACATCTTCTAACTCGGCGTTGCCACAATTCGTCGTCCTGAATTCTTATCTGTGCAACTCATTGGTACAAGCTATTCAGGAAATAGAACAGCGTAAAAAAAGACTTTACCGAGGTGGGTTTCACTACTGGATCAGCGAACCACAATCCGGACCTTCTAATACGGGACAAGCCGATTCAGTTTAATTTAAATACGAAGGGAATGTTGACGATGATGGTGTCAGAAAAAACGTTGCATGAGGATATTATTGAGAAAGCTTGGACAGATGAGCACTTCAGACAACAACTCCATTCCAATCCTAAGCAGGCACTTCGCGAGGCGTTTGGTATTACGATTCCTGATCATATCAAGATTCGCACAGTCGAGGAGCAGCAAAATGATTATGTTCTGGTCATTCCACCTAACCCTTCCAAAGTCAATTATGACGTCAATTGCGGACCGTGGAGATCGTTTTAATCTTGGCTAAATAAAAAAATCAGGGGTAGAACATTATGCTGGGTATCCTCCCCAAGTCCGTCATTTAACGAACTCGGGAAAAGATACAACAGCTTCTGTTCCTACCCCTTTTGTGCTTGTAAAACTGATTTGTCCATTCATCGCTTCCACGATGCGGAAGGTAACCATCATACCTAGCCCAGTGCCTTTGATTTTATTGGAGAAATACGGTTCTCCCAATCGGGACAAAGCTTCCTCACTCATCCCTTCACCATTATCTCTGACATGCACTTTAACTTTACCATCCTGTGAGTACGCCCAGATATCAATCTGACCTTGTCCTCCTTGAAATGCCTCAATACTATTTTTAATAATGTTGATAAAGGCCTGTTTGAACTTAGAAGAATTTCCACGAATATAAATATTCGGCGGGATATCGGTTGTAATTTTCCCGCCTTCCAGATTCGCCATTGGTACAAGTATACCTTCGATGTGATCAAATTCATCTGATATATTCAGTGAAATAATGTGATCGAATTCCGGTTTGGCAAAAGTCAGAAAATCCGTAATAATGCCGGAAGCCCGGTCGAGTTCTTCCAATGCAATGCGCACATATCCTTTATTTTTGTTGTCCTCCTGCTCTGTCATAAGTTGCAGGAATCCTCGCGTCACCTGAAGCGGGTTACGCACCTCGTGAGCAACCGATGCGGCAAGCTCGCTAATGATTTCCATCTTTTCGGATCGCTGTAACTCGTTGTTGAATAGCTCCAGTTCCCTGGAGTACTCTAACACTTTGGTATGTTTTTCCGCAAACCGACTGCCAAGAATAGCAATCAACGAGATGACAAACGCAACCATGGACCATTTCCACCAGAGCAGGTGATACGCCCCATTGCGCTGATAGTACCAAAGAAGTTCCATGACACTGATTAGTGAAAATGTACCGAAACCAACCGCCAACAGGATCGCTTCACGGTTACGTTGCAGTGCCCGGGCTATCGTGCCAGCCAGCAGGATGGTCAGTACAATAACCAGTATAATGCCCACGACATGCTGTACGAACAAACTGTACAATAGATCCCATTGTCCACCCGATATCACGTAGACAAACAATGAAAATACAGAAACGATGGAATAGGCCCATTGAACCTTTCTCAATTTGGTGAATACCCCGTGTACACCGGGACCAATAACTTGTTCAAAGAAATAACAAAGTGCAGGCATCCCCAGCAACATGGCCAGATCAAACAGAATAGAATACAGGTCACCATATACTTGATAGAAGGTGTACAAGAATTGAGAGTAAGTGATCACCATTGTCCCGATGGAACCCATCACAACACATAGCGATATCCATAGTCCTTTATGAAACTGACCCAGAAAAAATGTGCAACTCAGCATAATCAGCGAGGTAAATACAAAAGTTGAACCCAAAATAATATCCATTAGCCCATTATGGAGATACTTCTCCTGCAGCATGGCATATGGTCCGACCTGGACATCACCTTGAATGCCCAACCATCCTCTCTCATTTTGCGCCCAAATATAGAGTGTTTTCCCCGAATTTTCTGCAGATAGCGGTAAAAAAACAGCATTATTGTCGTAATTATAATGGTAATTCTCATATACTTTCCGATCTTCAAGATAGATGACAATATGAGTACCTTTAATATTTTCGAAACGAATCGCTGAACTTCCGTCAGTCATATGGGGAATTGTCAAACGTGTCCACAAAGAACCGGATGGTTCTTTGCTACTGTCTACAATTCGCTCAGTACTTCGTTTCTCCCATATCTCGTCCTGGCCCATAACCTCACTAATGAAGCCCTGATCTCCAGCGTTCCCCCATTTCACTTCCCATCCTGTAACGGATACAGGCCGCTGAATCTCTTCTGGTGCGGCAAGTACAAGTCCATGCGGCATACACAGAATCGTCCATATCGTCATCCACAAGATGATAATAGCTTTGGGCACATTTCTCATTCACAGCACCTCAAAGTTTTTATTTTCGGTTCTTCATTTCTCCCTCACCCTATCAATTCGCCACCGTTTATCATGTCACCTTCTTACATAATTTCAAAATTCACATATAAGTAGATTTATAGTCTTTTTTCCATTTTATTGTTATATATATCTTTAATTTCGTAAGTCCTCAAACTGATTTTCAATCATTTCACGTTCCTTCTGTTCCACCTTCGTTCGAAACTCCAGCCACTGCTCCGTTTCTTCATCATCGTAAATAGTCCATATATCAGAGAACAAAAAATCACGTAATTGAACAACTTGACCTGACCATATACCGCCAACCCAGAACAATCCATCCGGACGACGAATGACAGTACGAGAAAACCCGGGTGTGGACGCTTTCTGTCCGATCCGAATACGTGTGATCATATTGCCTAATGTGTACCAGTCCACGCTGCACCCCTCCTTGAGTAGTCATGCTTCATCATAACATAGGCAAAACAAGAAATGCTGTAAAAACGGCTGGGACGATTCAATCCAGTGGATCATGTGTAATGGTTTTTCAAAGCAAAACTCACTAAACAAGGAGATGATTATAATGAATGAGCCTCATCGCACAGTAGAAGTTGAACATAAGGATGTGCAGCACAAATCGGATTCAAGTGTGGTCGCCTCTACATTTATTAAATATGCCGCATATATCATTATCTTCTTTGGATTTCTCTACTTCCTTGTGAAATATGTATTCCCGAAATTTTAACGAACTCCTGACATAACCTGGTCTATTTATGGGGACAATATCATGCTAGGTATGATGATTACACGATGAAATGATGGTTTTAGAATGTAGAATTCGTTGTACTATTAACCCGTATGAAAGGAAGTGCTGATGATGTCTGATAAACCAATTAGCAACGCGGAAAGTGACCGCTATTATGACCGTTACCAGAGGTCCCGTGATATTCCGCCTGAAACCGAAGTACCCGAAGGAGACATGGATACCTTTGATGAAGTTTCTGGACGCCGCATTGAAATTGAAATGGAAGATTCGGAACTTCCACCCGTTGTTTCATCAGCTGCAGACGAAGAAGGTTTGGAATCCCGCTTGACGGAAACTCCACTGGAATCTGTACCCGATGCAGATCTGGTGCAACCGGGCAGTCCGGTTGACCCTGCCGCACCCGACCCCGACGCCCTGCATGGCACGGATCTGCTAAACGGGGCTGGAGCTGACGCCAAACCACAACGGAATATCCTGCCGCCACGTTAAACGTATTGATTTGCATATTCTCACACTAGGAGGTGCTGACATGACCCAAAACAAAAAGGAAGAACAGGTCAAGAAAAACAACAACCTTGTTACTGAGCGGGATATCGATCCTGATTTTGGCCTCTTTACAGAAGATTCTTTCCCTGGTGCACTGGAAGATGAAGATCAGCGCGGTGCGATTAAGCATGCCATTCCCGAAGAGCAGACTTCTGATGAACCCTCTTCGGATCATAAATGAAGTAAATAATTATAAGTATAAACGTTGTGATCTATTGTACAAATATGTATGTATAGACTCTGCGCTGAATATGAGAAAAGTGATGCTGGAGAACCCCTTAACAAGGGGTTTCTTTTATTTTCACTTCAAAGCTGGCTCCGGTTTCTATAGAAAAAAAGATGACAACTGCATTTCCAGCATCATCTTCTTCCTATATTATAACGATTACTTCTCTACTGGCTTAGTTACTCCTGGAAGCTTCTGCTCCAACCTGGACCACTTCACCACTATAGCAGTAGCCAGAAGCGCAAGACCGTTAATGATAAATATCCAGCGAATCGGCAGCGAGCCGCCAAGGACACCGCCGATAATCGGCCCTGCCATCGTTCCGATCTGGGCTGCAGACTGGTTCAGACTAAAAGCCCGTCCCCGAAATGCCGGTTCAGTCACCTGCACAATCATCGCATTGATCGCAGGAAACACAGCCGCAAAAAAGAGTCCGTAGACAAATCTCAGGATGCCAAATGCAACATAACCTGTTGTAAAAAACTGCAACAGATTACCCACTGCTCCGCCAATTAGTCCAATCACTAACACTTTTCCAAAACCGATCCTTGATCCAAGCTTGCCCCAGCGGGGAGCCATAATGACCGTCGCCACTCCTACCGCCGAGAAAATAATCCCCGAGCTTAAGGAAGCCCGATCAGGCTGAACGCCCATCTCCATGACATACACGGTTAATAGCGGCTCGAGAATCATAACAGAAAAGGTACAGATGCCCATCATGCCAAGCACGGTGACAAACACACGATTCGCTCTCGCTTCACGGATATCATCCATAACATGGGAACGAGCCTTGTTACGATTAAAATTCTCTTCCTTAACCCAGAAGGTTGCAATGATCGCAGACACCAGCACGACTATTGCCGAAAATAGGAACGCACTCCGGTTGCCATAATAATGGCTGACAAGCCCACCAATCAGTGGACCGATGATACCACCTGTAGCCCCCGCGGTCGACATAATTCCCAAAGCATATCCGGTCTTCTCCTCAGGTGTGTTCGTGCCTACAAGGGCAATCGCTGCAGGAACAAATCCGGCAAGCAACCCTTGAAACAAACGAACCACAATCAGTGAATACGGATCTTGTACAAAAAAATTAATCAGATACAGGACAGCCAAGCTGTACCCTGATCGAATTAACATCGGCTTACGCCCATATTTATCGGCCAATGATCCCCAGAAGGGTGATACAAGAGCGCTTGCAAGAAAGGTAATGCCAAACGAAAGGCCTGACCAGAGTTCCAGATGATTGTGAACGCCCAGATCACTGCTTAAAAATAAGGGAAGAAAAGGAATTGAAATTGAATACGCCGTACTGCAAAAAAAGACACCGATCCATAAAATGATCAGATTACGCTTCCACGAGAAGTTCATATACCCGCCCGTCCTTTCCGTAACTGACGCCGGGACTGCCGTGTTTGGAGCGGACGGAACAGACCCGTACGTCCCCCTGATGCGGAAGCATTTTCCTTATTTTACACCCATGCTCTCATGATGACCATCCCCAGTTCACCGAATTAACACGGCTTGCATTGCCATTCAGAGCCTAGAAACGGTATGATAGTTGAAGAATTAACCAAACTATATTGGATGAGATTTCGTTATAACAACGAACCAAGGAGGAACATATTGATGTCTTTACGATGGAAAAAAACAACCGCAGTCTCGCTTGTCTTTGCGATGCTGCTGATCGTTATGAGCGGATGCGTACGCCCGGCAAGCAATGCTACACAAACTCCGGTTCCAGCAGCACCAGAGGGCCCTAATCCTGTAGCTACGATTGAGATGCAGGACGGACAGAAGATCGTCATTGAGCTGTATCCGGAGATTGCCCCCAATACGGTGTATAATTTTATCTCACTGGCGAACAAAGGCTTTTATGATGGCCTGATCTTCCATCGGGTTATTCCAGGCTTTATGATTCAAGGCGGTGATCCGGATGGCAAAGGTACAGGTGGACCAGGCTATGCGATCAAAGGTGAATTTACCTCTAACGGTCATAAAAATCATCTGAAGCATACGCGCGGAGTGATTTCGATGGCACGCCAATCTGACAATCTCGATTCTGCAGGATCTCAATTCTTCATTATGCTGGCTGATGCTGATTATTTGGATAACTCTTATGCTACTTTTGGTAAAGTCACCGAAGGAATGGATGTAGTTGATGGAATTGCAGCTCAGCAGATTGGCGAAGGAGACAAGCCGGTTACGGACCAAGTCATGAAAAAAGTAACTGTTGATACACACGGACTGGAATATCCAGAACCTGTGAAGATTACGGAGGAGAAGAAGTAACCTCTCTTCTATGAACAAACAAAAGCTCTGTTCTGTGCATGTGTCACATAGCAGAGCTTATTTAATGATAACGTTTACATCGATAACTAGATCAAACCTCTTTTTTGGATGTGAGTAGCACTTCAATGCATCCATCCCAACAAATCCAGCCACCCGATAACCGCAATCCATAGTGGGAAACTAAAGGCCATCCCCCATGCAAGCCCTTTCAACAAACTACGGTTTGCCTCCATGAACAACGACTCCTTTCTTCAGGGAATAGTCGTAGTATCGGTACCATTATATGGTTTTATACCTGTCTTCATTCGCCGTGACATGCCCTTTTTCCTGCGCCTGCTCTGTAACTTCATGGAATGCACAACACGAACCTGATATACTATGACTACAATAACGATATGGATGATGATTCATGTTTTGAAGGGAGATTTTCCAAGTGGCTAAATCCAAAAAACATACTCCTGCGCCCAAGGCGCAGAATCAGGACAAACCAACCACGCTGAAAGATCTGCTGAGCAGTGATGTGCTCGAGAAGCTAAAAGCACAAGCTGACGAAGCCAAAGCTGCTGAAGCAGAGCGTAAAGAACAAGAGCGTTTACAGGCAGAGGAAGCTCGCAAGGCGGAGCAGAAGCGCCGGGACAATGACTTTGAATACCTGCTGAATAACAGCTCCATGGACTGGAAGAAACATAAGTAACCAAGGGAGCAAAAAGAGAATATAACGCTACTCTGGAGACAGGGTCCGAATTGGGCTCTGTTTTTCTATATGTACACATATGATTCACCTCCCTCATGTCGGGTATTTAGAAATAGAGTGTTCAAGGATAATTCATACATGGAGGGATCAATGAATGGCTGAACAACGGTTGGAAGGCAAAGTAGCAATTGTTACTGGAGGCGGCTCAGGTATTGGTCAGGCCTCTGCAATTCGATTCGCAGAGCAAGGTGCCAAAGTATACATGTTAGATCGTACACCCGAGAACGCAGAGGAAACGAAACAGATCATTGAAACATCCGGTGGCGAAGCTTACGTGATCGAATGTGATATCTCCAAGCCGGAACATGTAGAGAAAGCCATAAACCAGGCGGCAACCGAAGCAGGCAAGCTGGATATCGTTTTTGCTAATGCAGGGATTAATGGCGCCATGGCTCCAATTGAAACGATGAAAATCGAAGATTGGGATCAGACGATGGAGATTAACATGCGTGGCACGTTTGCAACCGTGAAGTATGCGATCCCTCATCTGAAAGAGCGTGGCGGCAGTATTATTATTACGAGTTCCATTAACGGCAACCGGGTATTCTCCGGCATCGGATTTTCTGCATACGCTTCCAGCAAAGCGGGTCAAACGGCTTTCACCAAAATGGCTGCACTGGAGCTGGCTCGCTACAAGATTCGTGTCAACGCCGTTTGTCCAGGGGCAATCGATACCAACATTGACGACAATACGTATCCATCAGATGATCTGAAAGATGTTCAGATTCCAGTAGAGTTTCCTGAGGGACATGAGCATCCACTCAAGGGTGATCCTGGAACATCGGAGCAAGTCGCCAATCTGGTACTGTTCCTCGCTTCAGATGAAGCCTCTCATGTAACAGGCACACGAATCTACGTGGACGGCGCCGAATCCCTTCTGCGCGGATGAAGTTATTAATTTACACCCCCACTCCGATGACAGAAATATAACAAACCCGCAAATGCTCTGGATAGCCAGAAGGTTTGCGGGTTATCTTAATTAAAATTCACTTCAGGAAAATTAGCTTTTGGAATGCATCTGCGTTTGCTTTACCTTTTTTCCACTGATTCGTTTCAGCCACTCCGGAATCGCAAAGAGCACCAGGTATAACAAGGAGAATAACACCAGAGCCAGAACCTCTTCTCCAAGAATGTAGACCGGATAAGGCCCAAGCATATCTAAGACAGACGGTGTGCCCGGTTTATGTCTCAAAAACATATAATTCGCATCGAGCAATACATCAATACCGTATACCACGAGCGCCGCAATATTTACAAATATCATGGAGCCAGCAACAGATCGCCATCCAGGACGAATTTGTTCCACCCAAGTCATATAGAGCAGAGCAAGAATGATCATCGCATGTGCGACAAAGAATTGAATGAAGCGGAAATGAGCAAAAGCATAACCGAGATTCGGCGTAACGATGGCCATCAGAGCACCTGCGATACCTGAAAAAAGTAAGGCAGAATATAACCATTTTTTGCGTGTTAGTAATAACAACGCTGATAATAATAACGACAGGCTGCACAGTTCTAGCGGTAGTGAAGTCCGCAGACTCCAAATCCCTCCGTACACATACCAGATTTGCAGTACAATTTCACAACCGATCATAAACCCTGCCAGACCGATGCGCATGAACCGGCTTGAGCGTTCAGACATGAAACGAAGCCGATGCCTGTAAAGAAATAACAGGATAACAAGTGCAAAAATAATGATCATCGAACCAATATGTGAAGTCGAGAATGCCGCAAAAGGCTCTGCATCATACGGGTCAAGCCAAGGTGGGTAAGCCATGCCTTTCTTCTCTCCTTTTATTCTGGTTAACAGAGGTGACTTCTTATAACGTGAATGGTAACTTTTTCATTTTGCCACTGATCTCTACCCCTGTCCAGCTTCATTCAAATAAGTATTGTATTTTAAATATCTTTATGTTAAGATAAAACCAAGAACAAAACATACAAAAAGTTAGTAACTTTAAATTAAATACCTGTTTTCCACTCTTCATTCATTCTGACTTATTTTTCAGAACCTTAAGCTCTCTAGTACATTCAACAAACTTTCATAAGAATTCAACTCTATCTCTAGGAGGAATATATTATGCTAATCAAAGGGCTTCACCACGTTTCCGCGCTTACCGCACATGCAGATCAAAACTACCGTTTCTATACGGACATCATGGGCCTTCGTCTGATCAAAAAAACGGTCAATCAAGATGACGTTTCGGTCTATCACCTGTTTTATGGAGATGAGAAAGGAAATCCCGGCACAGAGCTTACCTTCTTCGAAATTCCGATGGCTGGGCGTACACGTGAAGGTGTAAACAGCATCTCTGCTACCTCACTTCGTGTGCCAAGTGATGCAGCTCTTGCGTATTGGGCACAACGCTTCGACGAATATGAAGTACCTCACGGCGAGATTGTGCAACGTGGAGGCCGTGCAACACTGGCATTCACAGACTTTGAAGGTATGCGGCTGATTCTCGTTTCCGATGAACATAACTCGGGTGTTGCCGGGGGTAAACCTTGGGATCGAAGCCCTGTGCCAGCAGAGTATGGCATCATTGGACTCGGCCCAATTCATCTGACTGTACGAGATGCTTCACTCACTACACCTGTTCTCACCGAGTTGCTTGGATTTAGAGCAAAAGGCAGCTACCCTGCGTTTACTCCAGGTCAACCTGATGTACTTGTGTTCGAATCTGGTGAAGGCGGCAGCGGTTCAGAAGTTCATTTGGAAGAACGCAACGATTTGGAACAAGAGCGGCCAGGTCGCGGCAGTGTGCACCATGTGGCATTCCGTGTAGACAATGAGGAAGAGTTAAGACAGTGGGTTGACCGAGTACATCAGTTCCACTTCCCAAGCTCCGGTTTTGTAGACCGCTTCTACTTCCGTTCCCTGTACTTCCGTGAAGCTAACGGTATTCTGTTTGAGCTTGCGACAGATGGCCCGGGATTCGATACGGACGAGGACTTCGCCACACTTGGAGAATCACTGGCGTTACCTCCGTTCCTGGAAGGACGCCGTGCTGAGATTGAAGCAAACCTGAAACCGCTGGATACCATGATCCGCTAATATTCGTGATTGTCCGGTAAGTCAACATTGAATGTTCAATAAAATGAAAATAAAACGATGATCACCACACAGCTCTGTATTCAAGACTTGAGTCAGAGGATGCCTGGTGAATCATCGTTTTTTATTAACCAGCATACATAGTCTGTTTTACTTGGTCAGATACGATGTAGTAAGTGGTACAAACAAGGCTGAACCTGGATCTTCGGATACAATCTCGACATACACAGCATCTGTACCTTTCACATCTACATCTAGACTCATCATACCGCTTTCCGGAGTGATATTGAACTTTTTGAGTGTCGCGAGATCCTGATCATAGATATGAATCTCCTGATTTCCCTTTAGTGCGGCAAGTTCCAAGTGCAGAGAAGAATACTTTTTACCCGTATTAATCTGGATATCATCCCCCTGCTTCGAAGGGTCATTATGAAGATAAACATCTTTGTAATCTTTGCCTTTGTATGTGGTATCCTTAGGATCTTTGGTGTGCCAAGCGGTAGATCCCAGTACGGACGTTCCAAGTACACTCAGCGTTACTTTGGTGTTTGTTACTGGCGCGGACCCATTCGTTCCACCGATGAGGACGGATGAAGTGGCACCGTCATAATTGATCTCTGTTCCAAGCAAAGTACCTACTGCACGAACCGGCAAATATGTGGTTCCGTTATATGTGATCGGCAGTACCGTCTTGCCATTCGCATCCTTCGCTGTCACTGTCTCACCATTTAATTTCAGGGTGATTTTGCTGTTGAGATACGCTTTGATTTGCTCCAAACCTGTAGCTGCGAGTGCACCTGTACCAATACCGAGTGTCAATGTGCCCACCATCAAACCAAGTACGACTTTTTTCTTCATCAAATTCCCTCCCAGACGTTTAAATGAGTTGTCCTTTATACATTTAAACGACTAAAGCGTGAATGTCAATTGTTTTCAGCATTTTTCCGTAACTTTTTTTATTTTCAGACAGCACAAAATGAGGCTGCAGTCACTCCTTTTTTTTCAGCCCCATCCAATGGTCACGCTTGCCATGGCATGTCCTATATTTTATTAGGTATTTACATCTAAGACCTCGTGCTGCAGCACAAGCTCATAGAATGCTCAATCAAATGATTCGTAGTATTCCTCTTCATATACTTCCATACTATATTTCAAGTCGTTCGCCTTCCATTCACCGTCCTGAAACACATAAGAAAACGTTAAATCGCCGGCATACAATCCTTCGCCATACGCACCCGATGTAGAAACAACAAGCTTTCCGCTCTCGACGCTATAATAAGTCACACGACCAAATTGTAACTTATCATTGTAGAGGCCATCACCGGCTCCCTTCTCCACATTGGAGGACTCGGCTGGAACCCCATCCACGGTAATATCTATGTTGATCTGGTCAGAGCCTGTAGTCACTTTGGACTCCACATGTTCTTTCACAATCTCATCCAAAGTCTGCATCTTCATTACTTCCAGTGTAACCGGATCAAGAATATGTGCCTGACCCAGATAAATTCCGGTGCCGTGTCCCTCTGAATACAACACCACAATCTCTTTTTTACCGTCGCCGTTCAAATCCAGTTCATGTACTTCAGGTTTGTATGATCCCCCCTCTGCTCTCCAATCACTAAATTCACGTTTCTTACCGTTAGCCTCAACCACAAGGCCATTATATATATATCCAGAGCCTTCGACGCTCATTGGGTACACTCGAACATCGTTATTCTCCGGTGCCACCGAAACATCATCTGCTTGAACTTGCATCATTTCTTTGTTGTTGCTCACTGCATCATTCATTCGATCGATATGGGAAGCCTCGGCCGCTACGGCCTGGCTGGATGATTCATCTATATTAAGCTGTTGTTGCGACTCATTTGTCGTTTTGGCAGTTGAAGTTACTGAAAGAGTAGCCACCGCCAAAATAATCATCAGCAGGATACCTGTCCAAGTTTTCAATATACTGGGCTCCTTCTTCTGTTGTGATAATCCTATTATATCGTCATTTATCGCCCGCGCGTTGCAATTTTGTTAATCTTTCTTAAAAAATCTTTACAAATCTTCAATCACACGAAAAAACATTCGTCTTTTACCATAATAAGCTAGGGCGTGTCTGAAAACTGTGAAGAAAGCAGATTTTGCCGAATTTTCGTTCCAAGCAAGGAAGTTTCTCGCAGGCGTGCCGGGGCACGTCAAGGGGAAGTGACGTAGCAGGGGGCGAAAAGGGGGTAAAAGATGTACTTCAGTAGGTTTCAAGACACGCCCTAATTTCCCGGAAAATAAAAAACACTCCGGAAGCAGCTTAAGGCTGCATCCGGAATGCTTTGGTTTTATCCAGTAACCGATCTGTTAATTGTCTTAACTCTTCTGCCGATGAAGATATTTCTTCCATGATTGCAGTCTCCTCATGCGCCGCATCCATGATGCGCTTCGCTTCATCAGAGAAGGACCCGGCTTTCCCCTGGATCTTCTTCACATGACCATGCGTTTGCTCCACACGCCCTGTCTGCTCCGCAATTTTGGAACCGATATCATGAGCGCCTTTCATAAACACTTCAACCGTGCCTGTCAATTCAAGCAACGTCTGATCTACGGAAACGGTTCGTTCCGACTCGTGGACAACTAGTCCATGCTGTTCATGGCTAAGCTCCACGGTTTCTCGAATTCGTTGCTGTACGCGACTAATCAGTTCATTAATACGATGCACCGAATCTTTACTCTCATCAGCGAGTTTCCGAATCTGCTGCGCTACAACGGCAAATCCTGCGCCCTCTTCTCCTGCACGCGCCGCTTCAATCGAAGCATTCAAGGCGAGTAACCCTGTTTCTTCAGCAATATTTTTAACCGAATGTGTAATCACTTCGATATCGGAAGCTTCCTTCTCCAAGAGCAGCATAATATCACGGGAACGATTGTGAGACTCGGCCAGTTCGTTCATGCCTTTCATCAATGATGAGAAGGTTTCTTTCGTATGACCCACTGATTGTTCCATCTTACCCGACAGTTCGGTCATGCCCAAAGACTGATGTTGCATCTTCTGAAAATCATTTAACATTTCATCGGCGGTAATCAATGAATGCTGGGAAGTCACTTTCTGATCCTCTACGCCAACCGCAATATGATCCACCGCCTCAGACATCATCTCGATCTGTTCCGCTGCCTGGGTGATAGCTTCACTTAATGACTGGGCGTTCTGAGAGGTTGTTCGTGTACTATCCGCAATATCATTCACGATACTCCTCAGATTAGAAACCATTACGTTGAACGCATCATATAATACGGTAAGCTCGTCTTGCGTACGTCGCTGCGGAATCTCTGTGGTCAAATCGCCGGAAGATACCTGCTGTGCTGCACGAGATAGCTGAACAATCGGACGAGTTAGATAGCGGGAAGCAATCCAGCCGAGAATTCCGTTCCAACATACTCCCATAAGCAAAATGATAGATATGTACAGCCAGTTTGGCATATCAAATGAAATCCAATCTTTTACAAAGAAAATAAAAAAGCCACTAGTTCCGTACGTAATAATTGAAATTAGTACCAAACCTGCGACAGTCTTTGCCCCTAAAGTCCATTTCATGTTCGCACCCCGTAGTCCTTTTTTCCTATTTTACCAATCTTGTACCAAATCCCCTGTGACAAACATCACTGAAAACGCTCTATTTACCTTTTACATGTCGTCCATGCATGACTTTCATACCATAAAGCTCATAATGAATAGACAAGCTTAGGTACCCCTCCCTTGTTGCTGTAATTCATGATATGAAATTTTAAATTCCCCAATTTAAATTATTATCGGTTTCAACGAAAGAATCATTTAGCTTGGCATCTATTTTGCTTAAATGATATACTGAGTGCGCTTCAGCAATGCTGGAGCCGAACTATTTTTATGATGCCACTGGAGGCGAACGAGATGTCTACTATGTCCACACGGACGGAGAAAGATTTTATCGGCGAAAAAGAAATTCCAGCTTATGCGTACTATGGAATTCAGACGGTGCGGGCTGTAGAGAACTTCCCGATTACCGGCGTTCCGGTTCATCGCGAACTGATCACGGCACTGGCTGCTGTTAAAAAAGCGGCGGCGATGGCGAACATGGAACTGAAAATGCTCCCAAACAAAATTGGGGAAGTCATCATCATGGCAGCGGATGAAATGATGAAAGGCCATCATCTCGATCATTTTATTGTAGACTCCATTCAGGGCGGTGCAGGCACCTCCATGAATATGAATATCAACGAAATTTTGGCCAATCGCGGACTTGAGCTGTTAACCAAAAACAAGGGAGACTACTTCCACTGTAACCCCAACAATCATGTGAACATGTCTCAGTCTACCAATGACGTTGTGCCAACTGCGCTGCGCATTGCGGCTTATCAGCTCTCGGAGACCCTGCTGGGTACGATGAAAAAACTGCAGGAAGCCTTCCACAAAAAAGAAGTCGAGTTCAACGATGTTGTCAAAGTAGGACGTACCCACCTTCAGGATGCCGTGCCTATTCGCCTTGGACAAGAGTTCGGTGCTTATGCGCGCGTCATTGGACGGGATATTGAACGTCTTCAATATGCCAACAAGCGCATGCTTACAATCAACATGGGTGCAACAGCTGTAGGTACAGGACTCAATGCCAAACCGGAGTATATCGTTAAGGTTACCGAGTATCTGTCTGAGGTGACTGGCCTGCCGTTGCAGACCGCAGATGATTTGGTTGACGCTACCCAGAACACAGATGCGTATCTGGAACTCTCGGCGGCTCTGAAAGTATGTGCCGTCAGCCTCTCGAAAATCTGTAATGACATCCGCATGATGGCTTCAGGCCCGCGTGCCGGACTTAACGAACTGCTTCTGCCGCCACGTCAGCCGGGATCTTCCATTATGCCCGGGAAAGTCAATCCGGTCATGGCAGAGGTCATCAACCAGGTATCCTTCCAGGTTATGGGAAATGACCATACGATCTGTATGGCTTGTGAAGCTGGACAGTTTGAGCTGAATGTAATGGGCCCTGTTATTGCATTTAACCTGCTGCAATCACTGAAGATTATGAATAACGGAATTGATGTGTTTACACGCTACGCCGTGGAAGAGATGGAAGCCAATCGGGAGCGCTGCGAGCTAATCATGAAACAAAGTTTTAGTGTCGTGACTGCTTTGAACCCGCATCTTGGTTACAACGTAGCTGCTTCCATTGTAAAAGAAGCATTGAAAACCGGTATGACCCTGCAGGAAATTATATTGGAGCGAGGTTTGCTGACTCCAGAAGAATTGGAAGAGATCTTGCATCCAGAGCAGATGACCACGCCGGGGATTGCGGGAGAGTATTTCCTGCGTAATATGGAGCGCATGTAAACAAGCCGAACATATGAATCCAGATTGAAAATGCCAAAGAAGCCCTGTTATCCGTTGATCAACGGGTAACAGGGCTTCTTAAAGTATAATTTCACAGGATAAACTTCAGATATTTTAAAGAGTCGTTCAGACTTAACATGATAAGACATGTACACTTCAGGCCCAGCGTTTTCGTTCCAAGGATGACAGAATTCGAAGCTCCTCCCTGTATTTCGCAACGGTTCTTCGGGAAATGATGATCCCCTCGCCTTCAAGGAGAGCGGATAATTGACTGTCTGAGTATGGCTTGCTTAATTGCTCGGTTCGAATGATTTCCTTCAACCGCCGTTTGACGGCCGATGCAGACGTCTGCCCTCCAGATACCATCGTAATGCCGGAATCGAAAAAAGCCTTAACCTCATACACGCCATACGGAGTGTGTATGTATTTTCCGTTCACGGCCCGGCTAACTGTCGATTCATGCATCCGCACCTTCTCAGCAATCGCAGCCAGATTAAGCGGCGCCAGTGCAACAGGCCCCTCGCTCAAAAAGCGTTTTTGCTCTTCCATGATAGCCATCAGCACACGCAACAATGTCCTGCGCCGCTGTTGTACACTGCGCATAATGGCTCTCGCCTCTGTTGCCCGAGTCACCCAGATTTCACCCGGAGACGCCTCCTGTATCCAATTGCTGCATGCTTCATTCACAGATACGCGAGGATTGCCTGCCGCAAGCAGTTTGAGCACCATTTCCCCATGAACCATATCCACGACAGCATCAGGAACGATATAATGTGCACGTTCAGTACAACCTATCGATCGGCAAGGCTTGGGGTCCAACCGGGTAATATACTCGTATGCTGCTTGTGCTCCCCGCGAAGTTATACCAATCTTACCTGCTGTCCGTCCGGGATGAAAAGGAACCAGAGCCTCCAGACCTGCCTTCACAATACGTTCAGCATAAGGAACCGCTGCTGGATCACGCTGAATCTGCAACAACAAACATTCTTGCAGATCCCGCGCTCCTACACCCGGAGGGTCCAAAGACTGAAGCAAATCAATTCCTGCGTTCAGTTCGCTCGCGGACAATCCGAGTTCGACCTGTACTTCAGACAGCTCAACCTTCAAGTAACCATCGGCATTCACACATCCAGCCAAATAGACCGCCACCTTCTCCAGTCTATCTGGAATTTTCATCAACCGAATTTGCGAAGCAAGGAGTTGTTCCAGTGTAGGCGCTGTTCCTTTGGCCCGAAGCAAAGGGTCATAGGAAGTATACATGTGCTGGTTGTTTCGTCTAGATGACTTAAAAGAATAAACAGACTGTTCTTCCAGTTCAAGCAGCGGATTATCTGCTGCGGCATCCTGTAAATAACGACTCAGTTCCTGACCGGACAAGGTCAGCAAATGAAAGGACTGCTTCATTTCCGGCGTGATGGACAGCCGGAAGCGCTGTTCCTGCACCAACTGAACACCTAACATCCGATGCCCTCCTTATGTCATGCTGGACACTATTCATTGCGACATGATATTCATTGAACGGCGACTGGTTGACACAGAACACTTCGATGATAGAATAACTTGGAGCGTAACTGTGACCTCCCATTTTGTCTCTCTTTTCAAAAGGGTTTTGCAGGCATAATACCATACAGTTCCTGCATTGTCAGCATGTCAATACATACATGCAGCATCAAATGTCATTTAATATTTTTCAGACACCAGCTTCGCTTGGGTAAACAGCAGCAGATAATCCCTGCCCCCGGCTTTGGAATCTGTACCCGACATATTAAATCCACCAAATGGATGTGTTCCTACCAATGCTCCCGTACACTTGCGGTTGAAATACAGATTACCGGCAAAATATTCACGTCTTGCCTGCTCCAGATGTGCCCGATTGCGCGAGATCACGGCACCTGTCAGGCCATAATCTGTATTGTTGGCAATCTCCAGCGCATCTTGGAACGAATCGGCTTTGATGAAAGCGAGCACAGGGCCAAAAATCTCTTCCTGCGCAAGTCGAGCTTGCGGATCTACGTCCGCGATAATCGTTGGTTCGATGAAATAACCTGCAGCATCGCCTGTACTTCCGCCATGAACCAGCCGTCCTTCCCCTTTGCCAATTTCTATATATTCGGTGATCTTTGCATAGGCTTTATCGTCAATGACAGGGCCCATGTAATTTCCCACTTCAAGCGGACTACCCATCGTTAGTTTTTGTGTCCGTTCAATCACCTTTTTTAATACTTCATCATATACATCCTTATGAATAATGGCACGGGAGCACGCCGAACACTTTTGTCCCGAGAAACCAAAAGCCGAAGCTGTGATCGAATCGGCTGCGAGTTCCAGATCACTGTCACTGTCAACCACGATGGAATCCTTGCCGCCCATCTCGGCGATCACACGTTTGATCCACTTCTGTCCTGGAGCGGTGCGTGCAGCACGTTCATTAATCCGCAGACCGACATCGCGGGAACCCGTAAAACTGATAAAACGAGTCAGTGCATGATCGACAAGATAGTCACCCACCTCACTGCCTGGCCCTGGCAAGAAGTTCACTACCCCGTCTGGCAAACCCACTTCATCAAGCAGTTCCATGAACTTCGCAGCGATGACTGGTGTGGTGCTTGCCGGTTTTAACACCACCGTGTTGCCTGAAACTAAAGCAGCCGAGGTCATGCCTGCCATAATCGCCAGCGGGAAATTCCACGGCGGAATCACCACACCAACACCAAGCGGAATATACGTCAGTTCATTATCTTCACCGGCAATCCGTACAAGCGGCTGCGGCTCACTGAGGCGCTGCATTTCCCGTGCATAAAACTCCATAAAGTCAATCGCTTCGGCGGTATCTGCATCTGCTTCAGGCCAGGTTTTGCCCGCTTCATAGACCATCCAGGCGGAGAACTCATGCTTGCGGCGACGCATGATTGCAGCCGCTTTGTACAGATAACGGGCCCGTTCATTCGGGTCCGTATGTTTCCAGGTCTGGAACGTTTCCGCAGCCGTTTGGATAGCCTTCTCGGCCAGTTCTTGATCGGCTTGATGAATCGTTCCAATCACCTGATCCTTTGCAGCCGGGTTCACGGAGGTTAACGTGCGGTTGCCGGTTATTTTTTGCCCACCGATAATCATCGGATATTCCTGCCCCAGTTCGGATTCCACCTTGCGGAGCGCTTCCTCAAAGGCTTCCCGGTTCGCCTGCGCCGTAAAAGCTGTAAATGGTTCGTTAACAAAAGGGATATTCATCAATGATTCCTCCTTCAGGATGTGGGTTCTACTCACTTTATAAGTCTCACAAAGATAATTTACACGAGCACTCCGATGACAGAATAACCTTCCATTCGCTGTTATCCCCAGATTTTTTAGATTCCCTTCTCCAAAGGGAAAAATCCGGTGATAAGCGTATGCTTCCGATGCAGCTTTCTTTCAGAAAGCTTTTAGGCGACCGCTTCGCTTTTCTAGGTTTTTTCTGTCCTCTCCGTTACCTGTGTAAAAAGTTGTTCAACTTATATCGATCGCTGCATGGATTCAAGCAGCACTTACGTCTCATTCAAATATATGAAGCAAGAAGCGTGCCAACTCCGCTTAATAATGAAATATTTTTTTGATTTCACGGAGATAAAAATTTTCATAAAAATAAATAAGCGATACACAATGGCATACATCAGCTTTTGGCATGATTTTTGCTAGATATGTAAATACACAATCATGAATGTTTAGGGAGGAACCACGATGAGTGTCGGAACGGAACTATACCGCAAAACGTTGTTAACCGTAGCTGGCAATAAAGCTGTAGAGAACCTGTCTCTTAAATATGGTAAAAAGCTGGCTGGCAAGTTTATAGCTGGCAATACGCTGGAAGAGGCGCTGGAGGAAATTCGCGTTTTAAATAGCAAAGGCATTATGGCAACACTGGATCATCTGGGAGAGGGAATCACGCATCTGCGCGAGGCGGCACTTTACAGAGATGAATACGTGAGATTAGTTGAAGGCATAGCTCATAGCGGTGTGGACTCCAATGTTTCACTAAAACCAACCCAGATGGGGCTGGCACTTGATCCAGAAGAAGGATACCAGAATATTCGTGCAGTTGCCGCCCGAGCGAAGGAACATGAATTGTTCGTACGGATTGATATGGAGGACAGTCCGTTCACCCAAGCAACCCTTGATATCGTTCGAAGACTTCATGCGGAAGGACTGGATAACTCAGGTACCGTATTGCAGGCTTATCTGCATCGAACGGAAGAGGATACCCGTGATATGATTCGGGAAGGTATAAGGCTGCGTTTGGTCAAAGGAGCTTACAAAGAACCTGCAAGTGTCGCATATCAAAATACGTCCGAGGTCATCCACCAGTTCAAAACGATGATTCGTCATCATCTGGATCAAGGCGTTTATACCGCTGTGGCCTCGCATGATGATCACATCATTAACTGGACGAAACAATACGCAAAGGATCGGGATATCTCCCCTGAGGCCTTTGAATTCCAGATGTTATACGGTCTGCGCATGAGCGAGCAGGAACGTCTGGCACAGGAAGGTTATCGCATTCGTTGTTATGTCCCCTATGGCACGATGTGGTACCCGTATTATACCCGCCGTCTGGCAGAGAAACCTGCGAATCTCTGGATGGTTGTAAAGAACATGTTTCGCTAGAATTGATGTAAGAAATAAACCGTCACGCCATGCAAACCAGCCATTCTGGAGTGCATGGTTTTTCCTTTTCCGATGATACGGCACCACCAAACTCAAACGTTCACTCTAAACAGAATATATGTCTAAAAAATAAGAATATACAAAATTTAATGTCAAAAATTTTAGACAAATCCTGCAATAACAACCTTGTATCTTGCCACTATATCCGTCTTCCCGTTCACTCTTTGCTTATATTTATACAATTCTACAAGAAGTGAGCGTTATATAAATTGACACAACAATGAAATAAAAACCCTGAAAAAGCTAAAATTTGTACTAAAACCAACATTTTTTCATATTCATATTTATTGAAATCGTATACATAAAATCAAAAAAGTAGGTAAACGCTCTCAAAAGAAGTACCCGAACAATTCATGTCAAAAAATATATACACAACTATGCTGGAGCGATATAATAGTACTAATTCCTATCACTTTAATCCGTATGTTGTAATCGAGGTGATCCTGATGAGACATTTACTACCTACTCTGAAAGAACTGACACGAACAGAAATGCAAATTTACGATGAATCCACCGTTCAGGAACAGCTCCTTTCTCGCCCGTATCCGGATTCCGATATCAACGTAGCTCGGCCAGTTTTTGTACGTTCGGGTACAGGAAGCGCTTATCTCTACTGTCCGCTCCTGGACCAGCCAAACATGCTTGATGAGAAGGGCCTGGCTTCCACATCTTCTGCGACATCAACAGAACCCGATTCTTTTCCGGTTACCCCATCGTCCTTTATCCCTGCCCCTTTGATCTCACTTTCTATGGAACTGGCGCAAGTGATTCCTTTGTTTGCCAAGAGCTCTGTTCTCATCATCAAAAATGATCGTGACGAATGGACCGGCTTTATCACCGCATCTGATGTCATGAACTCACTTCATCAAGCTTACCGTCTGATGGAAGCCTATCTGGAAACTACGCTTGAGACAGCCGGCTCCGCGTTATCTTTAATCGATGAAGAAGCCAAGGTGGCGTACTGGACATCCGGTGCGGAGAATATATTTTCTATTCGCAAAACCGATATCATCGGTCAGCCTGCCGCCAACTTTTTCCCACCCGAAAGACTTCAATCGCTCAAAACGTTATACACGGGTGAATCGGTCTACCGTAAACAGCATCAACCCAGATCTGATCTGTTCGCTCTAATCAATGCCCGCCCTGTCATGCTGGATGGTCGTATTGTTGGTGCAGTCGCTGCGGAGGTCGATATTACAACTGAAATTCGGCTGCACCAGGAATTATTGCATATGTCCTCCAAAATTCAGCATTTGGAAAAAGCGGTTGCCCGGCTTCGTCCCGAGACCGATCCTTTTGCCCGTATCAAAGGCAGCAGTCCCATTATCCGGCAATGTCTGGAGACCATTCGCAAGATCAGCACCACCCCTGCTACCGTACTCATTATGGGGGAAAGTGGCACAGGCAAGGAACTCTTCGCAAAAGCCATCCATGATCTTCGTGAACCTGAGACTGCTCCTTTTATCGCAATTAACTGCGGGGCCATTCCTGCTTCATTGTTTGAAAGCGAGTTGTTCGGCTACGAGAAAGGTGCCTTCTCTGGGGCAGACCCTAAGGGAAAAAAGGGAAAAATCGAGCTGGCGGAGGGCGGCACTCTTTTTCTGGATGAGATTGGGGAGATGCCTTCTGAACTGCAAGTCAAGTTGCTTCGTGTGTTGCAGGAACGAAGTTATTTCCCGGTTGGTGGCACCCGTACCAAACAAGCTAACTGCAGAATCATTGCTGCAACCAATCAAGATCTTCCTGCTATGATTACGCGCAATCAATTCCGGGAGGATCTCTACTATCGCCTGAATGTCATTAATCTGATTATTCCGCCGCTCCGGCTGCGCAAAGAAGATATCTATGAGCTCACCCAGACTTTCCTGCAAGAGTTCTCGCTGCTCTACAATCGTCATATCGAAGTGATTCCTCCAGAAGTGTTCAAACGTTTGTTCGAGTACGATTGGCCGGGTAATGTCCGCGAACTGCGCAACGTAATTGAACGCCTGACCATTCTTACGATGGATGGTGAGATCAAGCCGGAATACTTGCCTGATTCGCTGACATCAGCGAAATCAAACGCGCCGTCTGAGGCGGAACAGGCAGCAGACAACCTCAAGTCTTCCGGAAAAGAAGGAGCCCTTGATCCAAATGTGACGGAGACTCAACAAGAGAGTCACGGACTTGAACATCTTGCAAAGGTTGATAGAGAGGCGGTTAACCCAAGTGTTACATTCCCGGGACAACGTTCGGGTTCCTCTTATCAGCAAGAGATGGATGCGTATGAGGCTCGGCTTTTGCTTCAATATTTAGAGGCTGCAGGTGGCAACAAACGAACATTAGCCAAACAACTCGGCATCTCCAGAGCTACACTCTACAACCGTATGAATCGGCTTGGTTTATAACCCGTAACTCCCCCGGTGATTACCGCTTGCTTGTACAGTTGAACCTAATGCACCGCTAGAAAAAAAAAGAAGAGTATCCTCCCCATTGCCGTTGCGGGCGAAATGAATGCAGAGGATTTGATGCTACAATTAGAGAAAACGAAGCATCTCGGGCAGAACTAGCAATCCAGCTCTCTGGCCGCTCTAACGATCACCACAGACCTTATTCGCCCATTTAGACAGGTTTTAAAAAATCTAACGATTTCCAGTGACGCTCTTTGGCTGGATTTTAGCTGAAAACGAGTTAAAACGGACGAATTACGCAAAATAGCTTCCGTACGGATCGTTAGAATTTCAATATGGCTATTCTGGGCGAAATAAGGTTTCTCCTGATCGTTAGAATTTGTGGGCGCCGCCCATGAATCACCAGACTAGAAAAACCCGCAGTTACGGATATATCTGCCGTTTAACTGGGGGTTTGTTTTTGGGTTTGTTTTTGGGTTTGTTTTTGGGTTTGTTTTTGGGTTTGTTTTTGGGTTTGTTTTTGAAACAATAGGTCTGCTTGCTCTATTAGATTTTGATTTTGTTGTTCTATCAGATCAGCTTCTATATCGCTCTGCTTCTCTGAGATTAACTTCACGCGTTACAATATTCTCGCTAAACGAATCAATGCAGTTCTAATATGGCGATAAAAGGTAGCCCTGCTCATCGAACACACCTGCGCTGCGGCAGTCGGATTGCCAGCATGGGCCCAGTAAGCCGCATGTAACAGCTTCTGATCCTGAGGAGACACCCCATGTATTCTCCCTTCCAGCAGATCCAGAATATATAATTGTAACTGAATGCCATCCCTCACACCTGTAATTCTATCTGCGTACTTTTGCAGCTCGCCCGGTGAGCGAAGGTGTCCGAGCATTTTACGCACTTCCTGCTCAGACCAAACCTTGTTATTGGAATCCGTTGTTTGGGGGCGTATTGCACTAGCCGGGAGGTCTGGATGCAAAAGGGACATCACCCATGCACCGAATTGTCCGCTACGCAGATCGAGTTCCAGCACATCCGCCTGATCTTCATACCGATCACACGCACGTGTGGACGTTCTCCTCATCTGAAAGCCAATACTCCGCAGAAACAGCTTCAGATGTGGGTTGGTCGCAACAAGAATCGCTCTCGCTCCATCTCCCAGGAGTGACAAACGATCCAATACCATATATCCGACAAGTTCCTCACGTGTATATCCAGGCACATCATCTCTGGCCGCAGCCATCAACGCGAAGTGTGTATCACTCTCATCCGGATCATTCTGTAATTCCTCTGGCGTAAAGCATTCTTTCATCTCATTCGGAAAATATTTTAAAAGTAAATCACTGATCTCCCGATGCACCAGAACAGTGATAAACATCGCAATCGTTTCGCCTTTCATGTCCCGCTTAATTACGATACCTTCAGGATAACGAAGAGCCAGTTCATCCAGAAAGGGGCCATAGTTCACGGCCTGCCAAGGCTCAACGCTGTATTCACACCATTGTTCAAGCAACCTGTGAAGGGAGGGCAGGTCAGCCTGCTTCATTGGTTCAAGCGGCGAGAACAAAGAATCGCGTGAGACATCAGCATACTTGCGAAACTGAAGCATAGATTCCTGACAGAGTAGCAGCATCTTTCTCGCGATTTGTCGCTTCCCAAGAGCACATGCCTGCTCATGGAGTGGTTTCAGCAACTCAGCAATCCGAATCCGCATGGACTGCATACGATGCGGCTCGCGTTGCCGAAAATCTCGCATCAAATGTACCCGGGCCATATCGTGTAAGGCCAGACCGTCCGGTGCGGAACGGATAAAAGACATCCGTCTCAGCATGTGATATTCTTCCTGTTTAACAGGTACATTCAGCACGGTGGACAAGAGTTCCTGGTTTGCTGTCTCCAGCAAGGTCAACACCTCCACCATTGGATGCAAACGTGGCGTGCTAAGTTCAAGCAACAGCCGCGCACTGATCATATGGGACAGTTCAGCCCACTCGGCATGAGGAAGATTACGCTCCTGATCAGCCGCCTCCACCGCAAGAGCAAGTCCAAGCGGATGTCCATCCGTCATTCTCGTAATAATTCCAGCCATACTTGGCCTTAATGAACCAGCAGTTGCAATATACTCCGTAATCTCATCTGCAGTAAAATGTTGCAGCCGCAATTGAACCAGATGCTGATACAGCCGGGGATGTGTTCTCCAGGCTGCTGAAAGCTCTGAACGAGAGGCAAGGATAATGAGTATCCCACTTAGATGAAGTTTCGCTATAAAAACTTCCATAAACCAGCTCTCAAGCAGCGCAAGTTCCTCGTAGTTATCCACTGCAATAACGAGCCGTTTTTCTCTGGGCATACTTTTCAACAACGAGAGTAAATGGGCGCCTTGGCTATTCAACAGACCGAGTTCCAGTGCCAGTGTTGAACTAAAATAATCCATAAACATGGAAGGCGTAGTGCCACACGCCCGTCCATCCATCCATATAGCGGTTGCTCCCTGCTCTCTAGCGATGGACAGCATTTCTGAAAGTAACGAAGATTTCCCAATACCACCCATACCCGTAACTGATAATATAGTCATAGGCGCTTCATCATTTTCAAACCATTGCTCTAGTATCATCAGCTCTCTGGCTCGACCAACGAAACGCTTTTCGTCCCTGACAACCTTCTGCTTTTGAGATCCACTTCCGTTCCCCATATATATCCTCCGTACTAGATAACTGGTACTTTTACTGTAGCTTACTTTTTATGAAAATGAGACTATATTGAGACGCGCAATCGTTCCCGAAATGTTAGAATCTTGATAAAAGCCAATTTATAGAAAAAGATAACTCTGTGGCCTCTTCTACATCAATCGAATCATACCGTTTATGGATATCACAAAACGCAACACTCCGCCAATCACCCAGAGCAAGCCAGTACACACGATTTACCGACTTGGTTTCATGCTTTCCTTTCGTACCCTATTCCAGCCCGATAATTCAGGAAAGGCGGATTTGTGTGAAAAAACATCTCGACATTTCTCATTTGAGCGGACAACTTGGCATCCATTCCAACGATCTTCAAGCATGGTTAAACCTTACTGGTTTAACTGTTGCAGATCCACAAAACAGCCGGGATCGAAGGTCTGAGCGTATGACATTTCCATATCGCCTTGCCACACCTACCTCAGTATCTCAGGCTCCCTCTTCCCGTGCATCCGAACGTTATCGGAGCCGTTTCTCCAATACAGGGTCTCGCCGCGGGTCTCGTGCCTTACGAGGTATACGACGAATCAACAAGCTGTAGACGAGCAAACAAAACCTACTATTCGAGCAAAGCCCATATTTCAAAAACGTTACTGTCATGACAATTGTCCATCTCCGCCTTCAATCATGGCGTTAGCTAACAATGCCATCTCCAAGCACACTCGTCTTCCCTGTTGCATATAACCCGGCCCCAGCAGTTCTTCCAGTTTCTCCAGTCGGTTATATAATGTCTGCCGATGAATGAACAGCTGGGCGGCCGCATCCCTTTTGCACCCGAAATTCGCAAGATATGCATCCAATGTTTCGACCAATCGCAACTGATGGCTTCGATCATGCTCTATAAGCACACCTAGATGATCCATCGCAAAGGATTGCAGGAAAGAAGGCGGCATCGCTTTTAACATTTGATATATACCCATACGATCGTAAAAGTGAACATCTTTCATCCATTTGACAGACCTCGCAACTTCAATAACCTGAACCGATTCCTGTAGGCTATCCCTTAGACGGGTTAGTTGATTTCGAAGTTTGCCGAAGCCCGCATGGATTTCGACTTGTTTCAGATTTGAGCGAGCAAACCGTTTCATATCCTGAGTGATGCTCTCTAGGATATGGATCAGTGAATGCTCAGAGGAGGTTTGTGTTTCTTCCTTGGCACAACAGAGGTAGATTTGATTATTTTTCAGCATGATGAGGCTGGTTAGATGATTTTTCTTCAGAAGCGAGCGAAGCAAAACGAGAATGTCCTGATGATTCGCCTCCATTCGTTCCCGGCCCGTTCCCTTCTTGCGATGCTCAATCTCCAATAATCCTCCCGCGAACCAGTATTGTCCTTTTACTAGCAAGCGAAGCCCCATTCGTGTTCGCGCCTGTTCCTCTTGCTGAATGTGACCATTCATCAAATCCTGAATCAATTCATTCTGGTTGCGCACCATCTTCTCTTCAAGAAATTGAGAACGAAGTGTAAGCGCAGCCGCAGCTTTGGCTGTGTAATCAAGCAACAGCTTAAGATATTCTACAGTCGCCGACGGGTGCACAATCATACCTATGGCTGAAAATACTTGACCAAAACAAACCACAGGATAACAGAGCAAAGCCCTCTCTTCATCCATATGAAACCACAGCTCCGTATCCGAGTCGTTCAGATTGAGCTGCTCGACTTCCTGGCTGTACCAGCTATAGATGGCCTGCTCCATGTCTGGAGCGAGTTCTGGCACAAAACTCCCGGCCTCCATCGACGAAATGTACACCACAGGTTTTGCCGCATAGGCATGCAACAGGTCGAGAACCGCAGACATATCCGTACTCTGCAGCGTACGTTGCTGAAGCTCACGGGAATACGTCTCCAGGCTCTTTAATAGCTGGTGTTGGTGGTTAATAAGTAGAGAATGGATATCTTGCGTAATCTCAACAAAACGTACGGGTTGTTCAAAAACGATGAGTGGAAACTGATACTGGTTTGCCAGTTCAATCAATGACTCTGGTATGGCATGTATGCTGGTGCCAAACTCCACACATAATCCAGCCGCATCACGGTTGATCAGCTGCATCAGATAAGCTTCCCGCCCCTCTTCCGACTGAAGCCATAGACCCGTGGATAAAATAAGATCATGCGGGCTTACAAAAGGGGACACATTGGTAATTTCCAGCACATGGACCCAGCCTACCCGACGCTCCAGCCCTTCTCGCCCTGCCGCAAGCCGTGCTTGACTAAATACCGCACGTTGCAGGATATCTCTGACAGTAAAAACACGGTCATTTCGCAAAGTCGATCCCTCTTAGTGTTATTTTTTCTTACATTATAATCCAAAGACATGTGTCCTGAACAGTCTGTTTCGACGAATTGTTGAGTCTTCAATCTAAAAAATAGACATTGTGTAAGGTGCAAAACGACGTACGGAGTCATAAACTTGTAGTATAAGCTAACAACCAATAAATGGACGAGGTGCATGGCTATGAGAATCGGAATTCCCAAAGAAATCAAAAACAATGAAAATCGTGTAGCGATGACTCCTGCCGGGACAGCTGATTTTGTGACAGCCGGGCATCAGGTCTTTATCGAACAAGGTGCGGGACTTGGCAGTGGATTTACGGATCAGGAGTATGTTAAAGCTGGCGCCCTAATTGTTGAAGAAGCCGCCCAGGTATGGCAGGATGCCGAACTCATCCTTAAAGTGAAAGAACCTCTCGCCAGCGAATATGGTTATTTTCGCCCTGGCCTGATTCTGTTCACCTACCTGCACCTCGCCGCAGAGCCGGCTCTCGCCAAAGCGCTGGTCGAAAAGCAGGTGACCGCTCTTGCGTATGAAACGTTGGAAGTCGGCGGCTCTCTCCCGCTGCTCACACCTATGAGTGAGGTGGCCGGGCGTATGGCTGCGCAGATCGGTGCGCAGCTTCTGGAGAAAACAGAAGGCGGCAAAGGCATTCTGTTATCCGGCGTACCTGGCGTAAGCCGTGGCAAGGTTGTTATTATTGGCGGCGGTACGGTAGGTACCAACGCGGCCAAAATTGCACTTGGCCTGGGGGCCGATGTGACGATTCTGGATCTGAATCTGAATCGGCTGCGCCAGCTGGACGATATTTTTGGCAATCAGATCCAGACGCTGGTATCCAGCCCCTCCAATATTGCGTCCGCTGTCGCTGGGGCGGACCTGCTGATCTGTGCGGTGCTGATTCCGGGCGCCAAAGCGCCAACGCTTGTCAGCGAGCAGGTCGTGAAGAACATGGCACCAGGGTCGGTCATTGTAGATGTGGCGATTGATCAGGGCGGGATCGTCGAGACCATTGATCATATCACCACCCACGATGAACCCACCTATGTGAAACATGGTGTCGTGCATTACGCGGTGGCGAACATGCCTGGCGCCGTACCGCGCACGTCTACGGTGGCACTGACCAATGCCACCATGCCTTATGCGCTGCAACTGGCGAACCACGGTGCAGCCACCGCGATTCGCGGCAGTTCGTCCATTCGCAGCGCGGTGAATGCGCTGAATGGACATATCACGTATGAGGCGGTTGCACGCGACCTCGGGCACGCCTATGTACCTGCAGGACAGGCGCTGGAGGATGCCGCCGCTGTCCAATAAATCTTCTGGCCGTTCCACCTGGAACCAACTGTGTCCAGCCTGTGGGACGCACCGAAGCGCAGTGCCACATGGAGGATTCCTCCGGACACTGCGCTTCTTTTTTTTACATATAGGAGACTTACTTCCAATCTCCACACCCTCTTACGCTAAACCACTCGTTCACTGCATACCTCCCGAAAGTTGCAATCCCGGCATGCTCGGTTCGAAGGCATCGGCGTAAAATAGGATATCTCCTTTGGACGGTTGTAATACTCATCGGCCACACAGGAGCGCATCTCCTCGATGTAACGCCCTACGTTCTCTTCCACCTTGCGAATGTCCTCTTCGGTTGCAACAAACTCTTTGTGTTTGCCAGTCAACAGATACTCCACCCGAATCTCAATCTGCTCCAGCGGAACCCGGTAATGCTCTCTTACATAGGAAGCGTACAAAATTAACTGATCGGAGAAATCATCCTCCTTGCCCGTCTTCCAGTCCACGATGACAATATTTCCATTGCTGCGTCGATATAATAAGTCCATTTTCACATACACGCGCGTATCATGCAGCATCATCGTGTCCCATTTCTCAATCTCCAGAATCGTTGTACTTGCACGGGACAAATCTTCCCACGTCAGCGTCTGATACAAGTTGCCTACACAGGCTCCTGCGCGCTCTTTAATGGTTGCGACCCGGTCGTTCAGTGTATCATCGCCATAATAAATTTCTGACAACATCGTATGATTTTTCGGATTAAGTCGCCATTGCTCCGAATTCATCGACTCTTTGTATGCCTGGTTCAGCAGATCACGTATCGTTTTCTCCAAAAAAACTTCACGAGGCTTGGGCTTGCCTTCCTCCCTGCTCCTTACAGCCGACTCACACATTCGGTGTGCCAGATCCCCAAATACCAGATACAGATTGCTCAGCTGCTTCAGACGGTACAAGCGAACCTGCATCTCGTCAGCCGATTCTGTTTTCCATCCGTTATGGGCACCATAATAATGATAATAATATTTGCGCAGGCACTCATCGAACATACTTGCCCGCGACTGCGAATAAGACCACTGCGGGTATTGTGCCATATGATAATCTGCCTTTCTGTATACCGGATCTACTCATGCCAATGCTTCATCCCATACCGTAGGGTGAGTTTGCAGGGAAGTATAGTAAGACTGCCCTGTAAAACATAACATCCGAACGTTGCTCTACATGTCCGCCCTTGCATAACATTCGGCTGGGAGATCCTTTTATTGCTCACAGTATAAAGCCCTGGCCGTCGTGCCGCAACCCGGCTTCCGTTATTTTCTTGTGCGCGCAACCGTTTGAGGAACGATACGTATCGTTTATATAGTTACATCAAGATGAAGGGAAGTCCTTTTCGGCTTATCGTCTGGATGCTCTCCATCCGACGCTAACGCTCACCACAGATCACCACAGACCTTATTTGCCCATTTTGACTTTCTCGTGATCGTTAGAATTAGCGGGAGCGTCGAAAGGCATGGGCATACGAAGAGTTGGTAGAGTAACTTGAGCTTGAAGACGCTCATCAGCCTTCTCCACACTTTTTACTCAACACCACCTCTTCCTCCACCCATTCACCGAAAAGTTGAATTTGAGCACGAAGGGTATTAATCTATTACGTAAATACAGTTTCCATAGAGCCCGCTAACCATTGCCTTCTGACTGTAACACGTATTTGTAGAGCACACGAAGCATCCTAATAGCAACAATCTATTTATCAACTACGGAAAATATGTACAGGCATATCCAAAAGGAGGCGCCACCCATGAAACAGCCGGATTGGTTCCAGGCGGAAGCAGCATTACAACAGATTCAAGTCATCGGAAGCGATCGGAATGAGCTGGTAAACATTATCGGCGAGGCAGCAGGAGTGAACTGCATTGGAATCGGTACGGATGCGGCTGTATTTACGTATGACCAGCTGCCGCAGTATGCCTTCAAAATGTATTCGGATCATGCTCTAGATAAATTAAATAACGAAAAACAGGTCTACGCCCAGCTCCAGGGCCTGCCATACTTCCCGACGTATTATGGCAGCGGCCGAAATATACTTGTTATCAGTTACGAGCCTGGAGACACTTTGCTTGAATGTTTGGAAAAAGGAATCCCCGTCCCCGAGCAGGTCATGCTCGATGTAGACGCAGCGCGAGAAGCGGTTCGTCGCATTGGACTGAATCCACGCGACATCCATCTCAAAAATGTGCTTCTCCAGAATGGACGCGGCAAAGTACTGGACGTATCGGAGTATATTCAGGAAGGAGACGACCATCGCTGGGAGCATCTCGTATGGGCCTACCACAACATCTATCCACGTATCAAAGGTACGCCTATATCCCCCCGTATGCTGCAAACGATCAAATGGGCATATAACCAGCTCGATCAGGCTAATCTCAAAATGGAAGATCTCTCAAAGAAAGCCAATCGACTGTTCTCCAGATTTCTGAAATAAACCGCTGGATCGCGCTGAAAGCCACTTTGTACCGTGTAAGGTGTACAAGTCCATGACTTTACGATGAGGTTTAGGGGGGATGGCGGCTAAATACCATAGAAGTCGGCTTCCCCCTCCCCAACCCCCCGCCTTTAGCAATAATGGATTGTCAACATTAAATCAGACAACTTTTTAAGGGGCTTCCTGGCGATACTGAACAGGCGTTATATACCCAATGATCTATGAACCGATTCTTGTACATGGCTTCGGCCACGGCTTTATCGTAGGGGCATCCTTTCTTGCTGAGCGATCGGCCAATAACAAACGTGTCTAGAAGCTGGTTCACCCTGTAGTTTTTATACTCACAACTAATTCATTCGCTACTGTCATCTCATTACAAGCTTCTTCTATGTCCCGATCAGGTCGATTCACAGATTCCCGTCAGATTCTTCCCAATACATCAATAATTTTATTTTCGTCAAAGGTTGTTACAACCTACACATACTCCACTTTAAATAATATAAATGCAGAGGAGATGTTGCTTTGAAAGCTCTTATGATGGGAATGGGACAGTAGGTGTGACTCCAGAACAGAACCTACTTTCATTACAGGAAAAGATTTAAGCTCATTCGAAAACAAATTGAATCAAAATTCAGTGGAGAAGCAGGCCCCATACTTTCAAAATGGAACTATTAGAGTTTAGTAATAGACTTGTTAACTTAACCAATCATGACGACGTGGAATTTTATCAGGAAATTTGTGAGCAGTATGCGCACCATTTGCAAAAAATTGAAAAAGAATGTTATACAAAAATGGGAGTAAACATTTGTACTTGTAACTTAAATCCCGAACAATGCAAATAGATTTTTATTATATTATTATCCTATGTTGCTCATTAGGAAAAAATAAACTGACACCGGTTAAGTCCCGATGTCAGTTTATTTAGTTTCTGATAAAGCTCTTGGTACATGTGATATCTACATTTTTTTCTCTTCATCCTATAAATATGAACCCAATAAATTTATAAATAGTTTAATTGAAGGTTTTTTTATGCTCGTTCGTAATATAATAGGAACATAAGTTCCTATTTTCCTTATTTATGGTTGTTAATCCAGTAGGGTACACCACTTTAATATATGACTTCATCTTAGAGGAGGGGACTATCCTATGAACAACTTGATACACTTTTCTCTTCAATGCCACCCTCCAGCCCTTTCTTTCACTTTTCCCCTTCCTTCATTCCCCGTGCCTGCGACGGTGTCATACCCTTGTACTGCTTGAATAATTTTGTAAAATAGTTCGCATTGTCGCATCCCACCTGAGCGGCAATTTCCGTGACTGTGAGACTGCTGCCCTGCAGCAAACGCTCCGCTTCACCCATTCTGCATCCGTTTACGTACTCTACGAGCGTACGTCCGGTCAGCTTTTTGAACATTTTGCAGAAATGATATACATTCAGTCCTACTTGGCTTGCCGCTTCACTTACCGACAATTTCTCCTGAGGATCAGCCTCAATCTGTGCAATCAACTGTTTGAACCGCTCGCGGTTAGGAAAATACACTGCACCCGATCGATCCCGCAACTGATGCGGCATAAACGTCCGGGCCATCAGCGTAAACAACGCATGCAGCTTGGACTTCACTACAAGCTGGTAAGCCGGAGGCTGCATCGCCATCTCTTCCACAGCTTCATTTAATAAAGAATAATACCCGGCACAGGCAGCATTCTCTGCGGCCGGTTTGACTGGAAACCGCACACTGCCTTCCAGATAAGGCGCAACATACTGTTCATGCACTGGGTCGCTCGCAAAATCCTGGAACAAGGCTCGGTTAACTACAACCGAGTCATAATGAACATCTCCTTCATCCAACGCGTATCCAACATGCAGGGCACCACCCGGAATGATGATGACCTCTCCCGCCTCAATTTCATAAGGCCGGCTATCAATATGAAATACCGCTCTCCCCTTACGCATAATGATCCATTCAAAGTGCTCATGCCAGTGCAGATATAAAATGCATTCCTCCGTTTTTTTCGCAGAACAGCGATTTTGGAACAATTGAAACGGATGGGATTTATGATCAATTCGCGTATCCTCATGAAGCGCTTTCAAGTCTAGCACGGCTCTCTTCCTCCTCACCACAAGATCCGACTAATAAAGCACAAAATTGTTTAGAGCCTTCCCTTAGATCCACGGCTATAATGAGTGTGTCACGAAGTACTATAAGCCAATATTGGAGTGAATTACAACCATGAATCCATCCATTCGTATCGGAACCCTTATAGGCGGCCATGATGCCGTTCGGGTCATTCCGCAAATTATGCAACACGGCTTCGAATCTTTTAATCTGACGTTCTGGCAAAGCACAGGCAGCCTTGATCTGGCAGAAACCGCCAAACGCGTCCGCGATATCGTTGACGAACACGGTATCACCATATCGGCTGTAAGTGTATTTGGTAATCCGCTCACCGGCTCAGGGGATAACGCTGACACCTTGGCAAGCTGGGAGCGCGTCATTGACCACGCGCAGCTTTTTGGAGCAGAGATCGTCTCCGGCTTTACCGGACGTCTGACCAATCAGCCGATTGACGAATCGATTCCACGGTTCAAGGAAGTGTTCGGTGAACTGGCACGACGGGCGGCAGACCGGGGTGTACGCATTGCTTTTGAAAATTGTGATATGGGTGGAACGTGGCAGACCGGCGACTGGAATATCGCCCACAACCCGACCGCCTGGGAAATGATGTTTAATGCCGTTCCTGATGAAAATGTCGGTCTGGAATGGGAACCCTGCCACCAGATGGTCAGCTTGATAGACCCGATTCCACAGCTTCGCAAATGGGCCCCCAAAGTGTTCCATGTCCATGGCAAAGACGCAACCATCGCCTGGGATGTTGTCAAAGAACATGGTGTGCATGGCCCGCATGAATTTGTCTGGCATCGCACCCCTGGCTTTGGAGACAGCAATTGGGCAGATATCATCACCATTTTGCGCCAGAACGGTTACCAGGGCACCATCGACATTGAAGGCTGGCATGATCCGGTGTACCGGGACGAACTTGAAATGACCGGGCAAGTCCACGCATTGAATTATTTAAAACATTGCCGCGGGGGCAGCTTTGTGCCCAATCCTGTATAAAGAAATAACGGCATGAATACAGGGTTACTCATATGCCCAGAAAAGTCAAAAAGCACGTCACAAGCACATGTACTACTAACATGGAACAATCACTTATAACTTGGATCAATAACATCTATGCATCTATATGAGGGAGTTGAGCACATGACCTACCCTTATCGGGTTATCATCGCAGGTTGCGGGGCAATGGCAAATACTTGGGCGGACTATGCCAAAGAAAGACCAGATACAGAAATCGTGGGGCTCGTTGATCTCTACGAAGAAGCTGCGTCATCATTTGCCAAACGTCACAATTTATCCTGTCCAACATTTACTAATATTCATGATGCCCTTGAGGCAGTCGATGCCAACATCGTATTTGATGTGACCATCCCTTCCAGCCATTATCATATTGCGATGACCGCACTACAGGCAGGTTGCCACGTCTTTGGCGAAAAACCGCTGGCAGAATCATTCTCGGACTGCACGGACATTGTGCACACCGCCCGCAGTACAGGACGTATTCAAGCGGTGATGCAGAACCGCAGGTTCGATCCTCGCATCCGTGCCTATCGGCAGCTCATTTCCAGCGGAACGATTGGACAGCCGGGATATGCAGGGGCAGACTTTTTTATCGGGGCGCACTTTGGTGGTTTCCGCGACCTTATGGACAGCCCGCTTTTGCTGGATATGGCGATACATACCTTTGATCAGGCGCGTTATATCCTTGGTGCTGATCCGGTGTCGGTGTACTGTCACGAATTCAACCCTCCAGGTTCCTGGTATAAGGGCAATGCGATGGCCATATGTATTTTCGAAATGTCCGACGGGTCTGTGTTCGATTATCGGGGGTCTTGGTGTACCGAGGGCGTGCCGACATCCTGGGAAGCAAACTGGCGTGTAACCGGTGAAAAAGGAACCGCCATCTGGGATGGTCATGACGATATCTATGCTGAAGTGGTCAACGCACTTACGCTGGAAGCTGATGGCAAGCCATCTTTCCTCCAGCGGGCTGAACGAATCGAGGCCGAGCTGCCTGTAATGAACAAAACCGGACACCACGGCTGTCTTGAAGAGATGTTTGCTGCACTTGAGGAAGGGCGATTGCCCGAAACGGATTGCAGTGACAACCAGTTCAGCATGGCTATGGTGCTCGCCTCTCTTGAAAGCGCACGAACCGGACAGAAAGTGCTGATTGCAGATTTATTGAAAACAACAGGGCCGTCATCTTGAGCAAGATTAGGGTTAATGTTGTTTAAATAAATATTTTCAATCGCCATCAAAGGAAGTGAGTCTTATTGTGTAATGAAAGTGAAATTATTATTTCTCCATTAAATGCGGACTTAATAGAGGATATCCATACGACAAACGATTACTTTACGTTATTCGGTAAAATCATCCCCAGTTTACAATCTGGACAATGGACCTATGAAGAAGTCCTTTTTGATGAACCGAAAGAAACGCGTTTTCCAGATGACAAACTGGATTGGATCGAATATATAAACCAGGAAGATAAAATGTTGTTTTTAGCTTATATGAATCAGGTATGTATAGGACAAATTAGAATCATCCAAGATTGGAACCGTCTCTGTTATATTGAAAACATTGCTACGAAAAAAGAGTATAGAGGCAGTGGAGTCGGAAAACTGCTCTTAAATAAAGCAGAAGAATGGGCAAAACAAAAAAACCTTATCGGAATGTCCCTCGAAGCACAAGATGATAATCTGGGTGCATGCCGATTTTATGTGAAACAAGGCTTCATACTAGGTGGAGCTGACACACTCAAACAGTCCTGTAGTCCTAATATTGATACCACTTTATACTGGTATAAGTTATTCACGTAACGATGGCTTTATAGAATAAGGAAACAGCCGTTCCAACATAGGGACGGCTGTTTTTTTCATCTACAGAATCTGCTTTTTCATCGCCTTGTACACCAGTTGCGCAAACAAACTGTTGGACCAGGCGAACCATGGACGCGTATACGTGTCGGGATCATCGGCATGAAAGCCTTCATGCATATAACCCGTTCCCGCATCGGTGCTCTCCAGCACATCAACCATGGCCAGCATCTCGGCGTCATTGTCCGCCGTTAGGCCTTGCATGGATAACGCCATGTGCCAGATGTACCCGGGAGGAGTGTGCGGGCTGCCGATGCCCTTGGCCGCTGTGCCCTCATAATAGTACGGATTTTCTTTACTCAAAATAAAACGCCGTGTGTTCTGATACACCACATCATCTACGGATACATATCCGATATAAGGGATCGACATGAGTCCCGGTGTGCCCGCATCATCCATTAGACAGACGTTGCCATACCCGTCCGTTTCGTAGGCGTAAATCTGTCCATATACCGGATGACGATGGGTACCATACAGGGCAATGCCATGCCGGATTTCCTCCTCCAGCCGTGCCATACGGCTCACTAGCTGTTCGTCACGGAACACCCATTTTGCAATCTCCCCCATCTGGCTCAGCGTCACTGCGGCGAACATATTGGACGGGATGTTGTAGTGAAAATCACAGGCATCATCGCTTGGACGAAAGCCTGACCAGATCATGCCCGTATAGTTTACTGGCATCCCCATTCCCTCATTGCGTAACGTATCATGAGCTGGGCAGTTGCGACGCATGAAACGATACGGAGATTGCTCTGTATGCCGCTGCTCCGTTTCCCACAGATGCACGATCTGCTCCATGACCTTTTTAAAACGTTCATCAAAGATGTCTGTAAGCTCTGTCTCACGCCAGTATGTATAGGCCAGCTTCATGGAGAAACAGAGGGAATCCAGCTCAAACTTCCGCTCCCATACCCAAGGCGACATCTCTGTCTCATCATTCGCGTCCCAGTGCCAGCCATTGGCCGTTTCGTTAAAAGCGTTCGCATAGATGTCTATATCCGCATAGAACGTATGCCGTTTAATCAGCCCTCCGATAATATGTTGCAACTGCGCGTCATGCTTCGCCAGCGGAACATAATGGATCACCTGCTCCACTGAATCCCGGAGCCACATGGCAGGGATATCTCCCGTAATCACAAAGGTGGTACCGTCATCTAACAGCTTGGTGGTCGTTTCGAGCGTGTTCGGAAAACAATTATGGAACTGAGCCAGCAGTTTCGGTCTGTGCTTCAAGTGCTCATCTGCTTCAGCCAAAACTTCACGAACGGCTTGGGGTAATTCTAGCTCAGGCATCGGGATTTTAGGTAATCTGAACTGATCCATGGGAGTCCTCTCCTTTTCTATGTAAACTGTTAATCAACTAATATAGACTTTTAAATAGGACCATTGTTATTTTTGTTATTATAAATTATAATAACGTTATTATTCTGTAAGTGTACCTGTTCCATGAGAGCACGTCAATTCACAATTAATCAGTTTTCCTAATCAATCATCTATAAAACATAAGTCATTTCCCCCCCGTCCATACCGACTCATCCATCTGTCCATAAAAGGAGTAATCATATGTCTCGAAAAGTATCGATCCAGACGCTGGCTGACCAGCTGGGGTTATCCAAATATGCCGTGTCCCGCGCGCTCAGCGGTAAAACCGGTGTCAGCGAATCTACGCGTGCACGGGTTCTGGAACTTGCCCGTGCACTCGGGTATCGTCAGAGTACACCCGGCTCGGCGGGCCATTCTGCCAGTACCAATCAGGCTCATAAAGCCGAACCTCCATTTGTCCTAATATGTATGAATCAGCTTAACCGCGGTGAGCCGCACTATTGGCAGCGTGTGCTGTCAGGCATCATCTCTGGCTGTAACGAGCAAGGATGGCATCACGTCATTGTGTCACCTTCACTGGACTTGCCCGGCAAAGAAATCGCACCTGAAAAAGCGATCGCACCTCATCTCGACTGGAAGCGCTGTGCCGGAATTATCGTTATGGGCGCTTTCCCGCATACCGTGTTGCAGACGCTGGTACAGACAGGCCGCCCCATGATTTTGGTCGATCATCAGGAGCCTTTGCTGAACTGTGATACGATCAGCCATGATAATCTGGAAGCCGGCATTACTGCGGCCAGATATCTCATGTCGAAGCAATGCAGACGCATCGGCCTGATTACTGATGACGGACGTGCCGCCAGTTTTGCACAGCGTAAGATTGGAATCGAGCTGGCTTTGAATCATTTTCATACCGAGGCAAGGGAAGAAGTGAGCTTTCAAGCTTGGAATGTAGCCTATGAAAACGGGGATTGGGTGAACAAACTCGCCGCCACAATCAAGCAACTCCCTGCTGAAGAACGCCCTGACGCGTGGATTGGGGCGAATGACGATATCGCATTACAGTGGATGCACAAACTTCAGCAAATGGGATTATCCGCGCCTAAGGATTGCCTGGTCATCGGAATTGATAATGTGTACACCGCTGCCACCTCATCTCCCCCGCTGACTACGGTACATTTGTGCAAAGAGGAACTTGGGCAACGAGCCGTCGAGGCTTTGAAGCGTCGAGTCGAACGCCCAGGTACACCGAAAGAGACGGTCATGTTATCCACTACATTGATTCCAAGGGATTCGGCTTAATGGTCTATCCACATCAAAAAAGAGCCTCGCATTTGATGATGCAAGGCCCTTTTCTTTATAATCCATACTCGATGACGTTTCCTCAGAGCGCTCACACTACGATGTGATTATATGACTCCACGTCTGATCTGTTACAGAACGATCTTGCCAACCTTTGCATAGTGCTCGTTATTGATCCCAAGGCAGACTTGAATCACTTGAAAGGTTTACTTTCCAGTCTACATCCCGGAAATCACGATGTACAACCGTTCGTTTTAACGTCAATTTCGTACCCGTATCCTTGTTGAACCCATGAACAATGAGCTTCACATCTTCGACAACGTACTCTTCATTCAGATTGGCTGGTTTTCTAATCCCCATGACTTCAACCGGATACTCTTTTCCTGTAGAGTCTGTTGCGACCCACTGATCACCATAAAACTCATTTTTGAACAATGCAAGGCCCTCCAGAACAAGAGAAGCTTGACCCCCAGTTTGGCCATTCGATGACTGCCCACGCTCATAATTAAACCGATACAATTCAAGTTGATCCCCAAAGTGTTTAAATGAGGCAAACGCATAGAACTTAGATTCCTCACTAGCCTTATCCAGATCAACTTCCATCTTCTGTCCTTCTTTCACAGGTATCGTGTAACCGTCCAGGACAAAGCGGATATTTTCTGCATGCAGTTTTACCAAAGACGGGTCCCATGTCTCCGATATCTTAAGTGGCCCCCCCGCACTCACTTGACTCAAATCTCGATAACGGAATTTGGCCTGACGTGCATTGGGTCTGCCCCCGTTGAAAATACGGTACTCTCCCGTGTCCATAACTTCAATATGATATAAAATGTCCATATCCTTTGCCCAATCTTCTCCTGCTTTCGCACGAAGCTCGTCGTTCAGATTCACTTCCAGATCAAGCCGGGTTCCGTTTGGCGTCTGCACCAATTGCGTCATAGCCAGTTCCAGCCCTTCCGGTGTTGTATAGGACGCATCCATCGGGGTTTCTTTGGACATCACTTTGGCTTGGGTCATATCCAGTTTAAACTGGAAGCTCCAGTCTACAGAGACCTTTTTGTCCGTATAGGTTTTGGTATTCACATCATAGCCATTCCCTACATTTAAATGTCCGAGTTCTCCACGAACAGTGATTTCATCAGGAATGTCTCGATGTAACTGAAACACCAGCTTATTCAGAGAACCAGTGCCTTGCCTTGTATCACGCGCAAGCTCAGCAACATTATTACCCTTTTCATCTGTAATGTGGATATCCTCCGCTTTGGAATTCAAAAGATACATTCCAGTGCCATCAGGTGCCGTTTGCTGTAACATAAGTATAAGTTGGGAACCGTCTACAAGCACATCTTCAATCTTGAGTTTGTACCCCTGATCATCGATATCAATGTTCGGGTTCACGACAAGCCCAAGCGGTTGAAGCCGTTTGTAGTCGTCTGCCAAATTGGCATATCTCAGAACCTCCGGGACAGGAATATTGGGCAAAGCGGGAATATTTACGGCGCTTACAGGAGGCTGAACTGGCTTTTCCTTTGTCCGTTCCCAAGCAGCCCAAGCCCCTCCTGCAATCAGTACCGCAGCTGCTGCGGCGATCCCCGTTCGATAAATCCATTTGCTCTTATGCGACTTCTTTGTTCCCCACGGCGCCTGCACATGAGGGCCCTCCATAGACACATGATCCAGCTCCTGCATCACTTGTAACGTAAAATCTGCATCCGGTCCCTGGCGAAACAACTCCTCCTCCCACTTGCGATCCTGCTTCTTCTCCTGCTCACTTGAAATGGGCTTCATAGGTCGATAAACCTCCTTTGCGTTCCATCTGCCTTCTCAGCATTTTCTTCCCTCGATAAAGCGCATTACGCACTTGTGCGTCACTCATATCTGTAATCGTGGCGATCTCTTCATAGGTCAGCTCATTGGTGTATTTCAAGAGCAGTACAAGCCGGTACGTTTCCGGCAGCTGTTCAAGCTGACGATGGATTTCCCGCTTCATTTCCTTGTGCATCAATCGTTTCTCAGGTGTATCTTCACTGACAGATTCGGTCTCCTGATCGGCGGTCATCATCGGTTTCCTTTTCCGCATATGATCCCTCATGATGTTCACCGCAATGGTATACACCCAAGCCGAGAAACTGCTGCCCTCTCTCCGGGTTGGCATATATCGATAGATCCGAATAAATGTGTCCTGTGCGAGATCCTGTGCATCCGGGTGACTTGCGCCCATTCCGCGCAGGATGCCGTAGACTTTATTTTTATATCGATCCACGAGCACGCTGAACAGCTGTTTATCCCCATCTATAATGCGCTGAATCAGTTCCTCCTCTGGTATCAGATGTGTCATGTAATCCCCCTTCTCTACAGCGTCCATGCATGGTTCTGTACTATATAGACGGAAGCTGTTGCCTAAATCTCTCACTTTATTGTCAAAAAAAAGAATCCACTTCCCGGCCAACGCCGAACGGGGTGAACTCAAATCTACGAACGATAACGGAACTACGTCGATTTTTCCTATTCTCCACCGTTCTTCTCTGCCACGAAATCAGCAAGCCGGGCATAGATTGCCACAATTTCATCCATCGACATGCGTACAAGTCCACTGGACGAAGGCGCAACGAACTCCTGAATTTCTTTCACGACCGGGTCATCCTGGAATCCCCATTCTACTTTGGAGTGTTGGCTGTACTGGGTATATACGCCTTTGCCAACAAAACAAGCGATATCCGGTCGATACCTCTCCAGCTTTTTGCGTAAGATTTCGCGCCCTTCCGCATACTCTTCCTTCGTAATATCCTCAATGCCTTTCGTTGGGCGGGCTACGATATTGGTAAAACCATATCCCAGCTTCAATAGCTCACCATCCTCTGTTGCATCATATAAACGCGGAGTCAGTCCGGAACGCTCCAGAATACGCCAGAAGCGATTGCCTTTGTACGCATAATGATGACCAGTCTCTCCCGAGGTAATGCTGGGATTAAAGCCAATAAACAAAATCGATAAACCAGTATCCAGATGATCCGGGATCATAGGGCAGCACCTCCTGAACTTTTTTGACCAAATCTCCTTGCAGGTGTGTATAAAATGATATAATGATCGAAGTGTTTTCCGTAAAGAACTGAAATTTTCATGAAAAAGGAAGTTGAACCAATGATTGCAGACATCATGTTAGAAGTCGTCCTGCCCGTCTTTCTCCTGATTGCTGTCGGGTCCTGGATGCAAAAGGTGTTCAAGCTGGACTTGTACACTCTCGCCAAAATCAATTTCTATTGTATTACCCCCGCAGCCGTCTTTATGAGCATGTATCACTCGAATATGTCTGGTGAGCTGCTTGGCACGGTTACGCTTTTTTACGCGATCTATGTACTCATTCTCTATATTATAGGGTCTGTGGTCGCCCGCTCATTCCGCATGAACAAAGGCATGAAGGCTGCCTTCAACAATAGCATCATGCTGGATAACGCCGGCAACTACGGTCTGCCGATTAACGCACTGGTATTCCGGGGTGACCCGCTTGCCTCATCCATTCAGGCACTGGTCATGTCCTTGCAGTCTTTGCTCACCTTCACCTACGGTGTTCTATCCATCCAAGGTGCGAAACTCAAAGGAAACTACCGTGCAGTCATCATTGGTTTTCTGAAAATGCCTGTACCTTATGCACTGTTACTAGGCGTTCTGTTTCAGGCATGGAAGTTGCCTTTACCTACATTTCTGTCCATGCCACTCACCTATGCACAGCAAAGTATGGTTGCCGTTGCACTGCTGACACTCGGGGCACAAATCGTGAAATACCCGATTCGATTATATCGTCTTGATGTGTATATTAGCACATTTTTACGCCTGCTGATTGGTCCGGCAATCGGCATCAGCATCGTGCTGCTGCTCGGACTGGATGGCATAGCGGCTCAGGCACTCATTATCGCATCGGGCATGCCTACCGGGGTCAACTCTTCCATTCTTGCCGAGGAATATGACAACGAACCCGATTTTGCTGCGCAGACGGTGCTGATCTCCACCCTGCTTAACATTATTACGATTACGGCACTGATTTCGTATGCCAAAACGTTTTGAATAGTTAACGTAAGCTCACATCCTAATTAGGGATTGTGGGCTTTTCTCATTTAGCTTCATTCGTCCCAGTTACAGGCATAAAGTCTTAAGGCAATCTCATTTCTGATCCAACCTTAGAACTGTTTCGCGCGTCAAAAGGTTATTATCCGTTGCGAAATCCCGTTTCGACCCTTAAAATTATTGGGTAATAAATTCTGGAAGTTTTATTAAATTTATCGTATCTACATATCTTCATTATCATTTCCACGAGGTGAATGTTGTGACGAGAATTGTTGTACCCCCTGAGAAACTTCAGGAGATTTCCAACCAGTTTGCCCAGGCTTCGGAACAAAGCCGAAACATGATTAGCAATCTGAGCAGGCATATTAGTTCATTACAGAGTCAATGGTCTGGCATTACGCAGGAGCGTTTCTTTCAGAACTTTCAAGTGGCACACCGGCAAATGACGAACTTCTCCACTTCGGTATTTTCCATTGGCACGGAATTGAATACGATTGCCACTCGTTTCACCCAAGCAGATCAGTCGCAAGGACAAGGCGTTAATACAAATGGAGGTCAATCCAACTCTGGCAAAAATGTGAAAACAACGTTATCAGATTTTTATGACCAAGGAAGCAAGTCTTGGGATAAGATTAACGGGATTCATGGTAATGTGGGACTGTTTGGTACCGTTATGTATTCGGCTTTGGCTACTTCTATGGTACTTTCCAAATCGGTTCATTTTAAAGTAGATCCTCGCAACTCTTCCCGTGCCAAGATTCATAATGCACCGTGGGTAAAAGGAAAGGGAAATACTTTCCTAAGTAACATGGCACGTAAACTGGACAAACAATTCCGCAATCCTGGCTTGGTTATGAAAGGGCTAAAGGGATTTGATACACTTGCAGGCAAATTAAAAATTGGTGATATCGGGCTCGGATTCAGTAAAGCCAACAGCTTTGGTCAATGGACCCGGAATGTTATCGCTGGCGTAAATAAAGGCCAATACGGGATGAAAATTTCCAAAATCCCTAAAATGATCAGCAAAAAGCTGTTTCCAATTAACGTCGGGCTGAATGTGTGGGATGAAGGTGTCAAAACGGTTTCCAAATTTAAAGATGGTACTCTAACTAAAACAGATCTTGCCGTCTCCACATCCAATGTTGTGATTAAGTCTGTCTCTGCCGGAGCCGGAGCAATCGTTGGCGGAACCTTCGGTGGTGCTCTTTTCGGTCCCCCTGGTGCAGCTATAGGTTCTTATATAGGTGGTAGCATAGGAGCGTGGGCAGGTAATCATATAGCAGGTGCAGCGGAAAAAGGAATACGGTGGCTTACCAGTCGTTTCAAATAACGTTAAGGACAGGATATCCATCATCTGTAGAAAGTGAGTTGATTGAATATTCATGGAGTCGATTAAATTCAGTCGTTCAGTCGTTCTGTTTAGGGCTATCGGCACTCTAATTATAATGATTTTAGGAAGTATCATGATTTTAGATTTAAAAAACTTTCGATTTGGTTGGTTTAGCCCAATCTTCTACGTTTTTATTTTTGCTACTTCAATATGGTTTTTCTTCCCTGCTTTTTATAGATTGACCTTTCATCTTTTTTCGAGTACAACTCTTATCTCATTTGATCAATATCGCGTGACTTCTAAAAACGGTAGATCCCTTCTCTGGTCTGATATCAAGCGAATTGAGGCTGTTGGAGATACCATCAATAACTTTGGCCAACCTGTGCCGAGGCTATACCGTTTCAATCTTTTAGATCGGTCCCATGTCGACATGTCTACTTATCACCTACTAACGAATGAACAATATCTAGAGGGTGCAAAAAAACTACGCACAGCTTGGTCTCAGAATAAACACCGTAAGGTGGAATAAGTATGAAGCCCCCATTACCTAATCATCTATACGAAAGAAGGAGATTACACTCATGACTAAACCTCTAGTTACCCTGTCCATTGAGGAATTCGGGTTTGCGCTTGCTACTCTGGGTGCAGAAGACATTGCCGCCGGGCTTCTAAAACCGATGTATGGTGAGTTAACTGAAGAGAGCTGGGAGCTTGTTCTGAGAGCTGCTTCTCACAGTCTGTTATCCAAAGGGCTCATCGTACGTATGGAAGAGACGGAGATTGAGTTCGAACCAGAGTTCATGAAGATGCTGATGCATTTTGCCCAAAGCCGTAGCATGATTCGTGCCTATTCCGACAGCCTTGGGCAAGAAAAGGTACTAACCATTCACCAAGGTACAGGTAACAACGATACATACTTATATCATTTGGCTGTCGATCAACGTGTGCACCTGTTTACCTGGACAGAACCGAAGGAATGGGAGGAAGAGCTGTTCCGTTTTTACTCCGGACAACAGGAGCCGTTCGTTGAGCAACCTACTCAATTTACAGTAACCGAAGCACAATGGAATATGCTTACCAACGAGGATAAATACACTTCATTAGTAAACTTCATGAGTGATTGGGAACTTTCCTATGAATCGCGCGAGTTACTATCACGTTGGCATGAGTCCTTTGAAAAGTCTCGTCGGCAACTAGATAACCTAAGTATTATTCGTTATACCAGCAACCAAACAGACTTACCTTTGCCAGAACAAGCCCTGCTCATGCTTCATACCGAGCAAGGCTTCTGGAGCATTGCCAATGGTAAGTCTAACAGCGAACATGATGCCCTCATCGAGATTACTCAACATTCCAAACCATCCTTTCGTCATCAATTGCGGACTTGGATCGATCGCTTTGCATCCCCTGTCTCTCATCTCTAAACGTATATCTAACACAAATAAGTCCAAGCGCAGCAATGAGTCGTTGCACTTGGACTTATTCTATAATGACCCTATTCAGTTGTTGCCTGATAGTATACCCATGGTATAATCAGAATTCTTCTTAGAATGCTTAAAATAGACTATGTTTCAACCGTGGTTCGGTCCGGAAAGTTGCCGCCTTCTCTAAACAAACATCGTACCAGCCATTGAGCTGCCCGATTGAAAAAAAAGCTGGGACTGACTCCATCCACTTGTACAGGCTCTAGTTCCTTCACACTTTCCTTGATTTTGTTCATTTCAATGAGTCCCATCTTCCGCTCATTCGGTCCGAATCGATAAATAACCTTTTCATCGTCCTCCGTCTGTTTCACCAGTAAAATCAATGACGCCATACAGGTTACCCCCTCGTTACGTAGTGAGATTCCAATGCTATTAAACTTCTCTTATAATTATTACTTAGAATAGAAAGATTAGATATAGGGCTTTGGTTTATTAGACTGATTCAATCATCCTATCTTTCCTACAAAAAAAGAGGCCCTTAGGCCTCCATTTTCATCGTACCATGCAACTCGTTTCATTCCAGACTACTGAAAAATCGCTCAACAAAAACATCACCATATATTTTCTTCATATGTGCCGTGTTAAAAATATATTGTTCCATATCCTCAAGCTTGCGCAGACTGCGTACCAGCACTTTCCGATCATCGTCAGATAGATTAGGGTCATTGTCTATCTTCACCAAAGCATTTTTCACACGTGCCGATACCTGTTCCATATACAGATGGTTTTTGGACTTTGGCGGAATACATTGCGTCAGGTCACAGCCTACAAAACGAACACCGTCAAGGATGCCGTTTTCTAGATTAACGATTAGCTTCTGTTTACCATTTCCCTCAAATGTAATATCCACCAACTTGCCGGTAAAGGAACAATTGACGATATTCGCAGCTTGTAAAATCCGGTCATTGAATCTACACTTAGCAAAGGTGCAGTCGATAAACGTAGCATTTTCCAAAGTCATGCCTCTCATATCGCAGGAGGTAAATTCACAATTGGTGAACACGGCTTCATCCTTGCCAATGCCAACAGAGCGCAAGTCGGATCGAATAAATGTACAATGATCCACTGTGCTACCTTCAAAAAATCTCGCATTCGTAAGATCACAGGTATCAAATACAAGATGATGCAGGTTACAGTTCCAGAATATAGGTGAACCAACATTCGAGTTAATGGCCGTCGCTCCGCTTATCGTTTCGTGTTCATACCTCAAAATATCAGAAAAACATTCGTTGTCTACTGACATACCAGACTCAAGTCTTCTCATCCCGATCATCCTATCATTCCTTCCAAAGTTTAACCCGACAACTTCTTTAAGAAAAACATCGTTTGGACCCCAATTTTTTTTTCCTGCTCTTAACTCGTTATTATATCATAAAGCTATTTATATATTGAGATAAGCACTGTTGTCTAGGAACGAAAAAAAGTCGCTGAAATAGCGACTTCAATGAAATCATACACTAAACGCAATAAATTTTTATGTCGAAATAATGTTGTTAAATGAACCTATTTGTATTTTTTTATCACATTATGTCTTGGATCAACGAGCCATGTAAACCGTTCCTTATTCATATATACTTCCCGAGCATTCACAATAGACGGAATCACATCCTCACCTTTATAAAACACTCTTCCCCCTACTTTCTGGATCGGCACATGGTAAGAGATGCGCAAGGCTCTCATCAGCACCGGCTCCAGTAACATGGCATAATAACTAATCTGATTCATTTCCGCGTAATGTACAATTGCAGACAATAATTCCGTAACATACTGCCCACGAAAGGTGGATAAAATAGCCAGTTTATCGATCTCTGCAATATGCCCCATCTCTGCCTGAATCAATGGGTGCTCCTGAAAGGGGCCGATTTCGTTCATGGAACTCTCTTCTGTGTAAGGTTTGATCTCAATCGAACCAACATAATGCCCTTCCTCCGTAACTACAACATATCTTTCTAGAAACACCTCTGAGAACTCAAACTCAAATCCTTTCTCATTCCATACCGTTGTCCATATTCCATTGAACATGGCAAACTCCAATTCATTTTCCACACGTTTAAACATGGTCTTCGCTTCCTTTCTGAGTTCTTTTTTTGGAAAACTCACCATTACTATCGGTGCATGCAAAGTTGCTATTTATACAAAAACACCGACACCAGGATTCACCAAACAAAGAAAGAAAGCGAAGAACAAACGGTATGTACCGTTAAAACGGAACAACGCAAAAAAAGGAATGTAACAGGATGGGAAATCATCCAATTACAATCCTTTTCAAGTTCGTCCATGAACCGTGCCCTATAAACGTGGATCTACGCGTTCCGATTCCAGCGATAACGTGGCGAGCACACATTCATGAATCCGCTCTATGGATTCTCCTCGCACGAAACGTTCGATTCCTTCCATACCCAAAGCACTTTCAAGGAGCGCATGTCGCTCTTTTTTGGATGTTTTACGTTTGCGAAGACGGGACACGTGCTCGGGAGCCAAATAATCCATGCCGTAGATGATATGCAAATAGGCACGTCCTCTAACTTTGAGCGCAGGCTGCATCATTTTGTTACCATTCCAGCTACGGAATGTCTCGGGTTTGATGACGATTCCCTCATGTCCCTCGGCCGTCATTTCCTCCCACCAGCGAATGACCTCTTCCTCATCCGTCTCATCCGTTATGATCCGATATTCCGTCTCCATTATCAGCGACGACAACTGAGCCAGCTCACGGTTTTGTTGCATATGCCACTCATGTGTATGCTCCCAGAAGGTTCCCGTACTGTGAGCCAGCGTATGGAATGGTGCAATACGAATGTCTGCAATATCCTGTACATCCCAGCAATAATACTGGAACACATTCCGGAATGTCTGTGCATTCGCCAGTTTAACTTCTGTTTCCTGTAACCAGTCCGCAACGTGGCGGCCCGCGCTCATAGCCTGGCGAATTTTGTCCATCACTACGCTGCGATCCATCAGCGCTGCCTCAGCGACATGCGCATATTGAGATGCAATAAGCTCCCGCGCTTTCAGGTTCCAAGGTACGATCTCTGCATCCAGCAAAACAAATTCGGTGGAATACCGCTCGAAATAACCACTTGCGGTCAAGTCTGCATGTAATCTGGTGAGTACCTTCTGTTCTGTCTCGGGATCAAAAAAGGATCGACCTGTACGGGTCACGATGCTGCCCAGCATCGGTCTGCCTACTCGCAGCGATGCTGCCTGTTCGTCGCGGAACAGGAGAAGAATTGCTCGGCTACCCATATGTTTTTTCTCGGCTACCATACGGGTCACGCCCTGAGAACGGTAATAGCGGAACGCATCTCTCGGATGCTCCATAAAATCTTCTACCGAACATTCCCCGGGCGGCGGGCTCATCGTTGGCGGGATATAGACAATTTCCTCCAGTGTCACCGTAAAATGAGAAAAGGTATCCAGTGCCGTCTGCGCCACTTCTCCCTGCACAGCGACATTCAGCCGCGAACCCGTCTGAACGGTAAAACCGTCCTTGAACTTGCGGATATTGGGCGGTGCAAACCGCTGCTGATTCCAGCGTTTCAACGGGCTGTCTGGCTCTTGAGCATAGTCATGCTTCGCCGGTACGCTAATGCTCTCCCGTTCCGGCATTCTCCACGCCGTAAGCATACCGCCAAACACAACACCTTGATCAATATTCACCGTATCATTCACAATCGTAGGGTATGGCCTTGGATCATGTCCCCATACAATGCATTCACCGGACGTATGATCCACGTACCAGTCTTTACGTACGGGCCGCCCCTTATCATCCGTTCCTTCCACATCTCCATAGCGACAGTAATCCTGAATGCGTTTCGACTGCTTGCCGATAAAATGATCCCGTATCCCGGCATGGGCGACAACCACTTGTCTTACCCCATTCCGCGTAAACACCAAATGAGCAGGTGCATTCAGCAGAAAATGCTTCAACGACTCCCGTACCCTTTTTGCCTCTTCACTGCCTTGCTCCTGTTCGAGCTGGAGCAATTCGGCTTCCACCCGTTCATCCCCATGACTTAAGGTGACATCACGGCCGTCCAGATAACGTGCAATTTTCCAGCCATGGTTACTGTCAACCATATAAGCAAGACCCGCGGCACAGTGTTGCTGCCAGAAAAACAAACATTTTAACGATTCCGGCCCGCGGCTGCTTACATCTCCGACAGAAACGAGTTTCCGCCCTTCGGGATGGCGCATCAAGCCATCTTCTTGTTCAGCGACGTATCCCAGACGTTGAATGACTTCCATCATCTCATCATAGCAACCGTGGATATCGCCAATGATATCAATCCCCGTCCCCATGTCTAACATCAACGGATTCGTTGTGCGTACAAAGGTTACCGGGTAAGGGTGCTTCAGCACGTAACTGGCATCGAATCCTTCATCACGGATCGCACGCAGCGTACGCTTGAATTGCTGTGCCTGTTGTTTTACGCGTTGACGACCACGCGGATGCTTACGCTGATCATCACGTTCAAGTAATACATGCTCCGGTACATCCAGTACTACCGCGATAACGGGGACATGGGATTTGCGTGCCAGCTCAATTAACCGTCCGCGATCCTCGGGATACAGATGAGTCGCATCCACCCAGGTCAGCTTGTTCAGGCGACAACGTGTGGCAAGCATGGCTTCCATTGCTTCAAATGCTTTGGCAGATACTTGCTGATAATCTGCATACAGCACATCCGCTTCACTGCGAGGCCGCTGCCTCCATTCCACATACTCGTCGTCCCCGACCAACATGCGGAACTGATCGGACGAGACTACCTCGGTAGCGCGAATGACATCCTTTTCCACCAGCTCTGCCAGCAGTGTGCTCTTTCCACTGTTCGACGTGCCAATCAGCACAACGATGCCTGCATGCGGCAGTTGAATCTCTCGCTGTCTATCCTGCATATGACTTTCAACTTGTCGCTGCACACCATCTGTTCCACGATGCGAACGATGGTGATCACCCGCACCTGTTTGCCTTTCTTTTCTCATACATGCTCCTCCTTTCCCCGTGTGAACATCGCCAGTTGTGTCGGTTGTCCAAAGCCTTCCTTGTCCTCACCAATTCCTCTGATCTCGTAATCGTAATTGCCTTTCTTTGCCCAGCTTGCACACTGGACAATGAACTCCTCCCGTGTCCACTCAAAACGGTGATCATGGTGACGGAACTGCTCTTGCTCCATCGCATACACTTCGTTATATTCCTTATTCGGTGTAGTAACCAGCAGCACTTGTGGCCGATACTCCTTCAGAATCGTATCCATAATGCTACTCAGACGATATTCCTCGATATGCTCAATCACTTCACACAAGATGATGACATCCTGATGCTGTAACTGCTCGTCAAAATAAAACAGAGAACCGAGCATCGGCTCCGGCATAGCCTGAACCCCTGCCCGATCCTGCATTTTGGCGAAACGTTCCATCGCCCGTAGACGTGCTTGCCCCGAAGGCTCAACGGCAAGGATCGATTCCACTCCCGAGATATAAGCGAGACGTGCAGACAGTTTGCCTTCACCTGCACCCATATCCACAATACGGCTTTTTTCAGGCAACGAAGCCACAATATCTGTGATCGCTCGGTAACGTAAATCATTTAATCGTACAGGTGTTTCGGATGAGTCGTCAGCTCTTTCTGCACTTGTGGCCTGACCTATGTTTTCATTCGGATCACTATCTGCTTCCTCAGCTTGCTGTTCTACCCGTGGTGGCCGATCATCCAACGCTCCATGCTGACGTTCATATGTCCGAATCAGTTCGGCAAAATGAAGCGTTCGCCTAACGATAAGCCCCTTATGCGGATGGGTATCTAACCAACCCTCGCCATATCGGTTGATTTTATCAATCTCATCCTCACTGATGAAATAATGCTTATAGTTATCCAGCACGGGAATCAGCAGAAATAGCTGACGCAAGGCCTGTTGTATCGTTTGCTCACCACGCAGGGTGATGTGACGAACTGTGCTTCTATTTTTCAGGTCAAACGAATACGCCGACTCTCCCCGTTCCACAGTAATGTCATATCCCATACAGGAGAACAGTTCCTCCACCACACGGTCAGGCAGATCAGAGGCCACCGGGCCAAACTTCAGCTCCAGTTCAAAGGCATGATCCACCCACTGCACATAGTCTTCCTTCGGCTTGCCATTCAGAGCTGTGCCCAGCGCACTCCGTATGTAAGAGCAGAATAAACTGCTGGTCACAAACTCCCGGTCATTGATGTATTGTGTGATATCATATCCATCCGGTGTGCCTCTAACCAGATCGACCGGATCAGGCTCGGCATGAATCAGCACCTCCGTCTCCTGCTCACTCGCCTTGGTGTATACCATCCGTACACGTACACCCTTATCTGTCCGGTCATACACATTATTCGGATTTTTGGCGAGCAGATGGGATACAACCCCCGCATTCACTCCACTTGCTTTTAGAATCAGATGCATATCTTCTCCGCCTCTCGTTGATCTTCAACCCATTTGTGAACTTTAATCCCATCCATTCATTTATTGCCAAACTTCTTGTACAGCTGATTGAAATATCCGGTTTAAGACCTCAACCTCCACAGTCGCTTGTCCTTGAATTTCGGCAGCCAGTTGCTCTACATGTGCAATTTGAGCCGTAATATATGCTTGTATGGCCGGAAGCTGCGGCTCCATGTCCAGTTCGTCTCCTGCCTTTTTCCGGCGCAGCAGATCATGAATTTCAGTATACAGAGATTTGTCCTCTCGAACCAAGGTTTCAACGAGTTTGTCAAAAGCCATCGGCGGCATGGTTTCATAACGTTCAATCCAGCTACAAGCCAGCAGCGGGCGCAGCACATAAAAGTATTTTTTGATCTTCACCTGCTCGCCTTGCAAGTAATCACGGAAGTTTCCCTTAGCCATGTTCAGGTAATGGTACATACATGATTTCGCTGAAAACGTCAGCGGTGACAGACTCCGAATCCGCTCGGCGACGCTATACTGCTCATCATATTGAATCGGGGACTGTAACCACTCCAGCAGCGGCGGGTTGGACTTGCGAAACAGCTTCAATGCTTTGCGTATATCCCATCCGTTAATATCCAACTGGTCGCTGATCGGACGTTCGATCACATCACGTTGATCTTCAATCGACAGATACCACTCCAAAGGTCTGACATAAATAAACCGCACATCGTAGTCACTGTCTTGCGAAGGAAATCCCCACGCCCGGCTGCCTGACTCACAGGCATAGATAATGCGAACTTGCTCCTCCTGCTCGATCTGCGCGAGTTGCCTCGCGATGATGTCTCTCATCGTCTGATCTACATTGGTCATCCCTTTACTCCTCCTTCTCTGCTTCGATTAAAGTTGAATCGTTCGTACACGCTCGGCAATCGTCTCGTACCCTGTTACGGTCTCTGCAATATATGTCAATACCGCCTCACTCCAGCCATAGATGTAAAAGGTCTGGCCATCCCGCGGCGGAACCATTGCCTGCCGGTAAGGGGTAATATCTACAATGAATGCCTGCAGCCCCGGATTCATGGCGCGTCGATACCGTTCTAACTCGGCATAAAATGGACTTCCTTCATTCTGCTGCTCATCCGTAATCATAATGATGCGATCCACCATCTCTTTAGATTCTTGCAGCTCTCGTACAGGCCTTCCCGTATCGGTTCCGCCTTGTGCACGAATTCGATATGCCTGCGCCAGAATACCCTCATCCAGCTTCGGGCGGGCATCTTCGACTTGTTGATCGAACAACCAGAATAAGGCGTTGCCCTGAGTTTGTTTGAATAGCGCCAGTGCGAGGACGGAACCGATACGTAAGTAGTCTCCCTGCATAGAACCTGAGCGATCGAGAAAAATAGCTGTTCTCCCTGGTAGCGGTGGCAAATTGTGCACGGACAGCTCTATCGCCTGCTGCAGCGCTTCCCGGAGTTCTGGCTGCTCAACCATCTCATATGCTTTGACGAAGCGAAAAGGCAATATCCGCGATTGACGCAGTGCCTCGGCATCCGTCAGACGACGTGTGACGTAAGCAATATTTTTCTTTTTGGTAAAAACCCCGGCACGATCCATCGTATTTAAATGACGCAGGAGCGCAAACATCGGCATCTGGAGCATCAAAGCTTCCCAAATCTGACGCGTTGGTTGAAGGATCGAGGTCACGACCGAATAAGGCAGTTTACCTTTTTCAATCTGATGAAGCTGACTGGCAGGGTTACGTGTCGTTTTCAGTTTCTCCAGTGCCTGTAGTTGAGGAAGCTCCGCAAGACTGGTCTCATGCCCCCGCAAATAACGGAATAAAGCTTGTTGCTTCCCATCCTTCGGCTTGGGATGTGCGGTGACGATCATATCCCCCAGACTGTACCCACGCCCACGTCCATTGTATTTGATCGCCCAGTATTCGCTGATTTCGTTCAGGAACTGATTGACTTGACGCTTCACTGCACGCCCTCCCTCTCCCCGCCCGCTTCCTCTGAGGATCGTCAGAAAATCGGCCAGATCAGCTGGCGTCTTCACCACATGAGAGAAAACCTGTGCGAACTGTTCCGGATTAATCTTGGACAAAACGGCGAGCCCATACAAAGGCTGTAGCCGCATGAAGCCTTCATTCCGAGCATATACCAAAGCCTTCGCCATGAAGTTTGCATCCAGTTCCGCCATCTCCTGATGGCTGCTCCCCGCTTCTTGCAGCAGCTGTTGTTCATCCGCATAAAACGTATTGTTCAGCGTATTCGTCGTCAACATCTGTATATATTGTTCCTCGACCAATCGCTCATAAGCTGCATATCCATCATGATTATGTACTACAGATTGAGGTGTATTAAATAATGATTTGGCTCTACTCATCGCACAAACCTCCCTACGAGTAAAATGCTGTGCTTCATCTATGTGGAACATTAGTTTATCTTCATAAACGCTTTGGGTAATAGCTCTGAATCTAACGTTGTTGGTCAATTTTTCTTCGTTTCTATAGAAGGTTTCCGAGGAAAAAGGGGGAAGGTTTTACCTGCTCTACCGCTGAGCTACACCGCCATAACCGGCGGCGATTGGATTCGAACCAACGACCTGGTCGATTAACAGTCGAAGTAACCCTCCCAGGCGCCTCGGAAATCAGATCAGCCGGGCTTCTTCAACGCCCCGCTTCACATCCTTATTATGCATGGAAACCTTCAACTACGAACATGGTGAAAGTATGGCGACTTGGCGTGAATTAGAGTGAGTTGCAGTAAATTGAATTGAAATGACATGGATTTGAGCGAGGTCTAGCAACTTTGCAATGAAAGCAGACGTTTATCTTGGTACAATACAAAGATCACAGTCCAATCAGGAGTGAGACCTATGGCTAAAGAAAGCTTCGATAAAGAGATTCAGTTTCTGCGGATGCTGTCACTAACCAGTGGCGCATATAACCGTCAGCAGTATGCCAAACGGCTTGGCATTTCTGTACATACCTTTGATAAAACACAGCGCAAGCTGCGAGATATTCGTCAGAGCTTGAGCGACCAGCACACAGACAGTGAGATGGGCTCGGAGATCAACGAACTTGTTCGTTTTCAATACGGCGAGTCTGCCGAGCCGTTGCTGCTATTTCTTTTTCGCGCCAAATCCATGAAAGAAACCGAAGTGGAGCGCTTGTCCGTCATTTTACATACCCTTCAAGACTCCGCGCTGACCGCGATGGAATTACTGGATGCCTGCTGTACCGATTTGCCGGAAGAACTGGCCCTGCCGGATGAGAAAACGATCCGTTCGGATCTGAAGTATTTGGAGGAAGTCGGTGTCATTCGCAAAGAGCCGGGCGGACGTCCTTATCGTTATTCGTTACAGCAGGACGTGCTGACACAGCTCACCCCGGAAGAACAACTGGAGTTATACGACTTCGTTGATATGATGGCGAACACACAGGTTCCATCGGTGCAAGGATATCTATTGCGGGATAGTATGAAAAAAGTAATTAAAGCAAGTTATCCGCAAGAAGAAGCGACGGAGCCATATATTTATAAGTATCATTATTATTCACGCATTCTGGACGAAGCCCATCTGTACACCCTGCTTGGTGCGATTCGTCAGCGAAGACGTGTGCAATTTCAGTATTTTTCACCGAAGAAACCATCCAGCTATAGCTCGCAAAATACGAACCCAAAATTCGAACGCGAAGCTGGCGGAAGCTCCAATCGGATCATCCCGATTGAAGTCGTTTATGATCACCAGTATGGGCGCTGGTATGTCATCGGTTATCAGAGTAGGCGGAGATTCGTGAAGTTTCGGATGGAGGGCATCACCCAGCTGGAGGAGCTTCAGCCTATTGAAGAAGAGCATATGCTTTCATTGAAAAAAGAATGGGCTGACATCAGCCGGTACAGCTGGCTTGTCGATACAGGCCGCACCGTAACGGTGCAAGCACGCTTTTTCCACCCGGGAGATGGTCAGCGCAATTTCATTCTGGATCGCGTCCGGCTGCAAGGACAGTGGGGAACCATTACACCCGAAACGGATCATAGCTTTTTGTATGAAATTCAGGTCAACGGTACAACAGAGATCAAACCTTGGCTGCGCAGTTTTGGCTCAAGCTGTGAGATTCTGGCTCCAAGTAAGCTGCGTGAGGAAATGATCGAAGAATGGAAGGAGATTGCGGCGTATTATGAACCTGTTCGAGAAGATGTTCAACTACCAGATCATGACGAGACTGAATGAAACCGGACTGTTCACCTGGACTTCACAGGAACGGGCTTGGCTCCGTATGATGATGGAACATCCGGCTGCGCAAGAAGCGCTAAACCCGGCAACGTTGACCAAATTAAACCATATGCTGGACGGGGAAAAGCACTTGAATCTGCAAGATTACCTCACGGAAAAAGCAAAAAGTGAAGAGAGTAGTGTCTCTCATCCCCTGCTGAGGCCGTTACGGCAGATGATCCTGAACGGTGAGGGGTTTCACATGACAGGTCGTATCCGTAGCGGACGCACAAGCCAGGAGCAGTTCGGGTTCCCGTATAAGCTGGAATATTCCATGGTCAAAAAGGAATGGTATGTGCTCTGGTATGCCCCGCACTTTGCCAGATTAATGTCCACCAAGCTGCATAGCATCACCAAGCTGGAGAGCAGATCCATTAAACCGGAGGCCGCATCGCGATACAAGGCAAGCATTGCACTGATCACGGAGAAACGTAAAACGACGATCACGATCGAGGTCTTGCCTGAGTTCAATGCGGAGTTGTCCCGTATTCTCTATGCCTTCTCCTGCTTCGAGAGAGAGGTTAAATACAACGAAGCGAACCATGTATACCGGATTCTGCTGACGGTTCCCCGAAACGAGGTCGATTACGTGTTGTCCAAGATGCGTTTTCTCGGTAAACGTGTTCGCATCATCGATCATTCGGCTCTGCAGGAGCGCATGTCCGAGACTGCTGCCAAGGTGCTGGCACGTTATGCGCATTCCGAGTCCAAACAGCTGGATCATGAAACAGCTGCGCAAGGTGATTAGCATAAACCATCGCTTTAAGAGCTATCGCTTAGCAGACTACTTGATCTCAACTTCTCTGATAGGGTGCACGATACACAGCAACAAGGACGAAATGATGCCGGCATACGTCGGATCTGACCGTTACTCCTTCGGCCTGTAACGGATCATTCGCCTCATTTTCGTCCTTGTAGATTAATGTAATTTGGAGAGCTAAACACCCATACATTTCCGATCTACGTAGCACTGCTACTGTTTGCAGCTCTCCGTCTTTTGTTAATGGCGTGCACGCCCATGACCACAGCAACCAATTCATAGGTGTCCAAATATTCGGATTGGTTATCCAGCACAAACGCCCCTGAACTGAACCAACCACTGGTACGGCGGAAGCTTACCACGACACGGCCTGCTCTGTCGGTTACATCATATTCCTGTGAAAATGCTGGTGCAGACACATCATAGATGCCACGTGAGCCCGCATCGTATTCATATTTTTTGCTGAAAAAGCTGAATCTCGCTCTTAGCACCCCCAGATATGTGCCATCCGCTGCCGTCACGTCCCAGCGATTGGTCAACATGCGGAATTTGCCTCTGCAGACCAGACCTTTTTCATCCGATACATCGAGTGATGATCCAAATACACTTTTCAAATCCAGGTGTCCTGCTTGCTCCTGATCGGCATTCAAAATTTCGGTATATCCGGCGTTGAAAAAGTTATCTCTAAAGTACAATTGCATATCGCTTTCCCCTTCCCGATGTTGTAATGTCTGATGATGCTCACCATGTGAATCCAACTTCTTATTTCTCTGTCAGCAGTCATTATATCTAAATTTACGTATTCAAACTGGAATAGGGTGCATATATCCTTCCTTCTCTGCCAAAAAAGTAAAAACGAGCAGCTCCGCCGCCCGTTACATTCGTCCTTCTTGTTTTGCTAAAAAAAGTGACTAAGCTTCCACTTTTTTGTTGTTTAAATAGACCATTCCCCATACGAGAAGCGCAGCAAGTGCCATTTCAAACACCGTGGTCCCCCACCGTCCATCGGCCCATATAACACCGTTGGCTGAAAATGAGATGCCCGTGCTTTCTTCGGTGAACTGAAACAGGTCATTCGGACTGAACTTTCCTGAAAAAATAACATTTTCCAACCAGCTAAGCAGGTTAATCAGAACAATGAACGTTACAATTCCGATCCATGGGCCTGTTTTCCAGCGGAAAGTTCCCGCTACGCTAATAGAGAAAAAGATAATGATCGTCATAAACAGAACGATCCAGCCTGCAAAAAACAAAGTACTCCATATCTCAGCCGCACTTATTTTGACACCAATATATGCAGACAGATCAAGCCCCAGCTTCATCGTAATGTAAAGGTATGCGTGGAAGAGGCTTATAAGCAGCAAGCCCAGTCCGCAGATTGTACCAAAAATGATGGGTGATAACACATGAGACAGACCCGTAACCGGGATCAGACGACGATTGTAGGAGCGGATGTTGGCCGTGTATGTTTTTATCGTCTTCACATAGACGGCTACTCCCGCTCCGATGTATGCCATGATGCCTAGCACATTTGCAGTGACACCGGAAGACACAAATATCATCAGTCCCAGTTGCACAATAATCAGGATGACTAGCCCTGCCAGCAGAGTATTCCAGCTTCTTCTAAAATCATACTTCAACAATGTCATCATTCTGCATAGACCTCCTTGAACATCTCATCTACACTCTTTCCATGCTTCAGCCTGATGGTCTCGACTTCCTCATGCATAACCACCTTGCCTTCACGAATAAAGACCACTTCATCAAAAATGCGTTCAATATCCTTCACCAGATGTGTGGAAATGATCAGGCTGCTGTCTTCGTCGTAAAATTTGACGATCGCATCGAGAATTTTGCCTCTGGCTACCGGGTCAACCCCGCCGATCGGCTCATCCAGCAAATACAGCCGCGCCTTGCGAGACAATACCAGTGTTAACTGCAGTCGTTCATTCATGCCTTTGGACAAATGACTAACACGCTCATCCTCTGCGAGACTCATAAACTCCAGCATCTCCCGTGCCTTCTCCTCATCAAAATCGGCATAAAAATCACGGTAGTATGCGAGCGCATCACGAACCTTCATCCAGTTCTCGGTTAACGGACGATCTGGCATGAATGATACGAGTGACTTCGTCTCCAGTCCTATCGGCTTACCTGTAACCTGAATGCTACCGCTAGCGGGATGCAGCAAACCTGCGACCAGTTTCATCAGTGTGCTCTTTCCACTTCCGTTGCTGCCTAGAAGCCCTACAATTCGTCCAGGAGCAATATTCAGCGAGACATTGTGTAACGCCTGTTTTCGGCCATATGTCTTGTTGACCTGATTAAGCTCGAGAATGTTACTCATGTGTGTGTTCCCCTTTCCCTTGACTATTTTCAGCCAAAGCATCCGTCACGATGGATACAATATCCTGCTCTTCGATTCCAAGTTCTTGCATCCCGGTCAGGAAACGATCCAGCAGCTCGCCGGCCATTTCTTTCTTGATCATCATGATCTTCCTCTCCTCACTTGTTACATATCTGCCCAAGCCCCGCTTCGTTTCAACGACTTCTTCACGCTCCAGCTCCTGGAACGTACGCTGCACTGTATTCGGATTAATCTGCAATTCGGCAGCCAGTTCACGAACCGAGGGAATTTTATCCCCTGCCTTGAGGGCGCCGGTTACAATCTGTCGTTTGATATATTGCATGATCTGCAGATAGATCGGTAAATTGTTATCAAATTCGATAGGCACGATGTTCTCGCTCCTTTCCGTATCGGTGTGTTAGTTACATAGTACACTAGTGAATTGGTATTGTAAAGCCTATTTTCAGTTTTCATTTGAACACAATAAAAAAACAGGTCTCAAAGACCTGCCGTTCTGAGCTATATATGTATTCAGAAAAAATCACCTCTGGATTAGACAGCAGCTTTCTTCGATTTCTCACCGCTATAATTCTTCGTTCCTTCACTATTTCCTCCCGTTCAAAACGTAAATCCTGCCGCCTTTACCATGCTGCCAATGATTCATCATCATAAAATACAGCTGGTCGATCGGCAAAGTGATACTGCTTTGCGCAATGCTGATCGTCGCATCCACCATATTGCTATTCGCCGTCATCAGCTTGCGCTTCATCCCGTTATGACGGTCCATAAATGCTTTCTCATCCTGCAGTTTAACCCCGATCATTTTTTGCCCCATCAGCTCGTACATAAAAATATGTTCAATATCCTTCCAGGCTACTGCCCCGCCCGAGGCATAAGAGGAAGAATCGACAAATCCATGCTCATTGATGACAAAGGAGGGTTCCTTTCGGATCATTTTTACCAGGCTGTAGCAGAAGCATGTACCAAAGAAGAGGACAGATAGCAGACCAAGAACACTGGATATGATGGAAGTCCCTGCTCCAGAAGATCGGTCAAACATCAGAAAGAATCCGGCACTCACAAAAAGCGCTGCCCCTGCTGTAATCCAAGCCATTCGTTTCCTGCTCGGATATTCCACATGCTGTTCATACGATGTATTCAAGGTAACTTCCTCCTTCTTGTGACTAAATCATGTGCAGTTCAAAACAGGAATTGCATTGTACATTAAACCATTCGGGCTAGTCCTAAACATTTCCTCTGCGTTTATTCCTTCCTTGTAAAAAACTTAACGTCATTCCATTCGGCAAGTTGTTGTCCTGTACTTGTCTTTCCGTTAATATAAATGGAAAGCTTAGGAAATTATCCAATCTGAATAGTAGTGGGAGGACAAGCGATGAACGAGCAACGTGGCATGACATCGGAAGATTTGTACCAGCTTACATGGGTTAATGATCCGGTCCCGTCTCCCCAAGGCGGATATCTGGTGTATGTTAGTCGGCAAGTGAATGAAAAACACGATGGTTATCGCTCACACCTGAGACTACTTCATCTGGATAGTCGGAAGGACAGACCTTTCACTTCTGGAGAAAATGATCACTCCCCAGCTTGGTCGCCGGATGGGGCGCAGCTTGCTTTTATACGCGAAGTGCAGGGAAAATCCCAGGTATGGCTCATGGCCTCGGATGGCGGAGAAGCTCAGCAGATCAGTCACCTGCAGCATGGCGTCAGTTCCTTCTTATGGGCGCCAGATGGCGGGACATTGCTTGTAAAGTCTTCTGTGGAAATGAATGAAAACATAGATGGACAACCAGATTCGATGTCCGTGGAAGGCTGCAGCAAAGATCATAAGGAAAGTCCACTGCCTCAAGAAATCGTCGTGGACCGGATTCGCATGAAATCCGACAGCGGCGGGTTGTGGAATAGGAGACGTTCCCACCTCTTTGTTATCGCGCCAATCAGCGCAGAGGCTATTCCTGTTACGACGGGTCACTATGATATCGGGGACTATGCCTGGTCTCCGGATGGAAAACGTATCGCCTGGATTACCGAAATGCCCGAAGAGGGTGCGGATCACAGCGACTTTACGTTGACCAATCATGTGTATACATCCAGACCTGATGGATCAGATTTACAGCAACTGACCCCGGAAGGATATACCTTCTATCGGCTTAGTTATGCACCTGACGCGCAATCCCTGGCCCTTCTCGCCAGTGACCGCTCTTACGGCAATGCTACCCTTGCGAAGTTGTATACACTTCCGATATCGGGTGGAACACCTGAATGTCTGAGTGCAGATTGGGATGTACAATTGAACCACAGCCTTGTTGGTGATATGCGCTCTCACCTCGTCACGACAGGTCCGGTATATTCACAGGATGGCTCTTCCATTCTGTGTCTTGCTACGGTACATGGCAGCGTGCGTATAGCTAGATTTGCATTAGATGGAAGTCGTGCCGATTACATTTTGCCAGATGAGTGCGAGATCTATCAGTTTGCGGAGCTGGCACAGGGCCAGATCGTCGCGGCTGTTGCGAATACACAACATCCCGGTGACTTGTATCTGTACGAACAACCGGGAGACCCCGGAATCGAACCTATCCGTCTCACGAACAGTAACCCGCAGCTAGAACAGGACATCTGGCTTAGTACGCCGGAAACCTTCTGGTTTGACTCGTCGGATGGGCTGCAGCTCCAAGGCTGGATCATGAAACCTCATGGCGTCGTTGAGGGTGTCAAGGTTCCGACGATTCTTGAAATTCATGGCGGCCCGCATATGATGTATGGTTATACTTTTATGCATGAGTTCCAGCTCCTTGTCGCTCAGGGCTATGCTGTGATGTATATCAATCCGCGTGGAGGGCTGGGATATGGACAACAATTCGTGAATGCCTGTCGCGAAGATTACGGCGGTGGGGATTACCGAGACCTTATGGAGTCCGTGGACTATGCTTTGTCCCAATATACCTTCATTGACCCATCCAGACTGGGCGTAACCGGCGGCAGCTATGGCGGATTCATGACAAACTGGATCGTGGGACACACGAACCGTTTCAAAGCCGCTGTTACCCAGCGTTCCATCTGCAACTGGTTGTCTTTCTATGGCGTCAGTGACATCGGATACTTCTTTACGGAAGATCAGATTGGCGGTAATGCATGGGAAGACACGGAAAAACTGTGGAAACATTCTCCGCTCGCTTATGTCGGCAATGTGCAGACACCACTGCTTATTCTTCATGGCGAACAGGATCTCCGTTGTCCCATTGAGCAAGCTGAACAATTATATGTTGCGTTGAAACGACGCAAGCAAACAACCCGGCTCGTTCGTTTCCCCGGAGCCAACCATGAACTATCGCGCTCCGGCAATCCACATCTGAGGGTGCGACGTTTAGAGCATATCGTCGGGTGGTTTAACGAATATCTGTAAACCTCCCATGGAAGTTGAACAAAAAGATTGAACGAAAGACTTTTGCATGGATCATTTCTGAGACAGGGGCCAGAAAATTCGGATCGTCGCAGGTTATCCCTTAATTGTTGTAAATGGATAGCCTGTTCCTTGAACACAAAAAGCCGTTTGCCTGTAATCACGAAACATTACAGGCATAACGGCTTGCTTTATTTTTAAAAATTAGACAACATGCGAACTCGCTTATTCTTCTCCCCAGATGACCGTCACTTCATTCAAATCCTTATTGCTTGAAGATACGTTACCTGTAATCGTTACAGCGTACTTGCCTTCCTCACGACCTAAAATGCTGAATTCGTCAGCTTGAATATCCTCACTGTTTTGAGTCAGGTTTTTATTCTGATAATAGTTTTTGTAGGATGAAGCGAGGGTGCTCAGACTCTCCTTGGATGTATAGATCAGCACTACTTTTTTGTTGCCATCTACAACACTCTCAATCAGGCTGGTCGCTTTTGCATCCTTAGGCAACGGTAAATCTGCTGGCAAGTACTTGGATTTTACGCCTGGAGCTTGTGTGTTTGTACCTGTCGATGGAGATGAGGATTGATTGCCGCCAGTGGATGCAGACCCGCCTGATGTGCTTGAAGCACCGATGCTTACCTTATTATTTTTCGCGTTATACTTCACTTCTGTATTTAATGCCTCTGCAATAGAACGAGCTGGAAGATATGTACTGCCTTGATACGTAATGGGTGCAAGCTTTTTGCCCTGATCACCTGTCGGTGTAAATTTCTGTCCGTTTACTTCGATGGCAAGTCCGTGATTCAGATATGCTTTGATCGTTTCCAGTTGAGTACCTGCGTAGACACCTGCTGATCCCGTTAATACCATACCAAATACGCCTGCTGCAATCAGCCACTTTTTGTTTTTCATGTCTCTTCGCCTCCAAAATTCAGTATCATTAAAGATGAGTATTACATATTGAATTGAATGATCGCGTTATAAAAGATATAGTAGCGGATGAATTTAGTTCATATAACAATGAGCTGTATAGAAGAACCTTTAATTCCCACCTCATGTTAGCCATATCATAAGTACTTGATGGCAGGTTGTAAACGATATCTCGACAAATCAGGACTTGGGTCATATAAAAATGGTTTAGAAGTTGCGAAAATACAAGATGTATTAGATAATGATGTCTTGTTTATAGGATGTAACAACGAATCAATGAACCAAGGAGGACTTCTTTGTTATGATAAATCAACATTTATTTGATACACCGATTGACCGATTATCTACCGCTTCCGAGAAATGGGACGGGCTTGAGCCGTTATTTGGAGTAAGAGATGCACTTCCCATGTGGGTAGCCGACATGGATTTTGCCGCTCCCCCATCTGTTATTGAAGCACTACAGACCCGGGTGGAGCACGGCATCTTTGGTTACACCCTGCGAACCGAGGCCTATCATGCAGCCGTTACAGACTGGATGCAACGCCGCCACAACTGGAAAATTAATGCGGACTGGATCGTATTCACGCCAGGGATCGTACCTGCGCTCAGTATAGCGGTACAACAATTTACTTCTCCAGGGGATGCTGTAGTCATCCAGACCCCCGTATACCCTCCCTTCTATGATGTCGTGAGAGATCAAGGGCGGGAACTCATTACGAATCCACTGATCGAAGAACATGGGAAGTACACCATGGATCTGAATCATTTGGAGAGAAGCTTCCAGAATGGAAAGGTCAAAATGCTGATCCTGTGCAGCCCTCACAATCCGGTTGGACGAGTATGGAGTCGTGAGGAACTGGAGGCTCTTGCATCACTGTGTCTCAAATATAATGTGCTCATCGTATCGGATGAAATCCATGCTGATCTGGTGTATGAACGTGGAACACATACACCGCTGAGTCTGATCTCGGAAGCAATCGCATATCGCAGCATCATCTGCACAGCACCAAGCAAAACGTTTAATATCCCCGGATTAAGTTCATCAAACATCATCGTTCCTAATGCCGAATTACGGGAACAGTTCGCCAAAGGCGTTCGTACCATGGGGTTATCCAGTATCAGCACACTGGGAGCCGTAGCAACCGAGGCGGCTTATAACGGTGGCGAAGACTGGCTTGATCAATGTCTTGCCTACATTCGGGGCAATATGGAATACGTGCAGCAATTTATTGCAGAGCATCTGCCTGGTATCCGTGTACACCTTCCTGAAGCCACCTATTTGTTATGGGTTGATTTCCGAGAATTAGGGTTGACTCATGCGCAATTAAGCAAGAAACTTCTTCATGAGGCAGGACTAGCATTCAATAGCGGGGTTGTATTCGGCAAAGAATATGCCGGATTCATGCGCATCAACGTGGCCTGTCCACGTGCAACAGTCGAAGAAGCCATGCGCAGATTATTAGTACTGGCCAACAAGTAAACAAATAAATAGAGGGTGTCCCAGCCGTCATGTCATGGTTATTTTTTCATGTTGAATCGCTGTGACACCCTTTTTTTCAAAAAATGCACTATCTCACATGAATTTTGTATCTTCAGTTTCCTTTTTTATGAGCCTGGATAAATTGCACAGATGCCTGAAGCGCTTGCTGTGCTGCTTCACTTTTCAGATTAAACTGGTAATCATGCCCCAGTTTTTCCGAAGATGATTGAAAAAATAACGTTTCTGTCGTGACACCCTGACGCTCTAGCACTTCCGCGAGTTCAATCGATTGTACGGTCAAAGGATCATCATTACCGGAAGTAATAAATGATGGTGGAAACGCGGCTGTAGCCTGAAGCACCGTTGACATTTCGTCCAGATGTGGATCATTTTCGTATGCCTTGCTTCCCGTATATGACCAGAGAAATGTTCGCATAAACGGAAAGCCTGTACTTTCAACCGTACGCAAATGATAAGGACCACAGAACAAAAGTGTTCCTCTTATCTGTTCAGGCTCCACTGATGGCCTTATATTCATTTGTTTTGCCAGATTGGGATTCGTAAGCAGTGCCGCAGTCTGACTCGCAATCTGGGCACCAGCCGAATTACCAGCAAGAAATAGGTTGTTCGGATCACCTTGATATTGGCTTACATGATCTCTGATATATGTTAGAGCCTGATTGGTTTGCATCACGGGCACAGGGTATGTCGTATTCGGCGCAAGTGCATAATTCATGCTGACCACCACATGGCCACGTTTGCTTAACTGCACCGCATAATCGGCTATGTCTTCTTTATCCCCCATAACCCAACCGCCGCCATGAACCCACAGTATGACTGGCAAGGGTTCAGTTGCTGCGGAAGGATAATAAATGTCCAGCGTACTGTTGCGACGGCCTCCATCTGCATAGGCCACATCGGTAACACGGGTTATCCCTTCCGAAATAAATGATTCCTTGTCGCTTTCATTTGTAGTCATTAACCCAATCCCTGTCTTTAGCAAAAATACGGTTATTCTGGGTGTGAATTGTGAACCTATTCCTACAACACCGATCATCAAGAGCAATAAACTGATGGGAATCCAGTAACGCTTTCGTTTCAACCCCGTTCTGCTCGCGTGCCTGTTCTTGTGTTCCAATGCCGATCTGCCAGCACTCTTTACCCCGGTTCCATCTGCATCTTTCTTCTCCTGCTTTGTCTGCACGTGCCTGCACCTCGCTCCATGTTAACGAATGGTTCTGTTATAGAGGTGTACGCGCCAGAAAAAAACAAGTTTCTCTTATGGATTTTTCTTGCAGCATCAGGTTCCTTCATTTGGATCTGTTGTTGATTTCTTCGCTTACTTTGACGTAGATCGCGGACACCTTCTGCTCTAACGTGTGAATGTGTTGGCTCGCAACCGTCCATCTTTCAGCTGAAGAAACCAAAGCATTCAGGGTACTTAATACACGTACGGGTTCACCTTTTTTCAGGGATTGTTTGAAGTTCCGAAGCGCATCCGTATACCGTTCTCTAGACAAACTGACTTGTTTCTTGGCCGTTTGAATCTGCTTTTTTACAGCATTCGTGCCATTCAACATCGTTCGCAGCCGCTTCACCTCATTATTTTTCCGCTTCCGTGCTTCAGCAAGGCTCCGTTTCTTCACACGAATATCTTCACGTGCCAACTGCACCAGCGGTTTCAGCGTTTCAGCCTGTGTACGAATGGCCGAACTCCACTCTTTGCTCTGGAGAGATTTGGCAGCAGACAATTGTTTGTTCAGCGAGCTATACAGTTTGAATAAAGCTTCATAACGTGCCTGCGTCAGTTCCACTGTCTGCTGAAGAGCCGCCAGCTTCGCTGCATCGGTATTACGGATTGCCTTTCGAAGTTGCACCAACTCAGTAGCGCTCGCTGTATGCAACTGCTTGATCTTTTGTTCCCACATCTCTTTCTGAGAAATCCATTTCCCGGCACTTTCGTACGACTGCTGTAAAGAACGTTTGGTCTGTGTATCCGTCTTATTCAATATTGTACTCCAGGCTTTCTGCGCAGTACTATGTAGCTCAATCCCCTCGCCATGAACCGTTGCTGCACTCCACATCATTCCAATGCTGCATGTTGCAACAAACATCATGCACAGTCTCGATAAAGCGGAATGCCCAACCAGCAGTTTTAACCAAAATTGAATAACAAGCCCCCACTTTGACTGTCCCTTCCACATGTTCCTTGATTGCTGCGACAACATTAGTTGCTCTACTAATCCTTTCTTCTCTGGTACCAAATGCATCATCCTTCTACACTCCCTTTCTCAAAATTGATATGAATTCCGTGCCACTACTCTCTCTGTACTTGTGTCCAATGATCATTCCGGAACTTTTGCAGTATCAGAGCACGTCTTTCTTACTGTTCGGCCTCCAAGCCAACACTCGATTCGAGGAACGACAAAAAAAACACCCGCAAGTCAGGCCTATGCCTGCTCTTACGGGTGCTTCCCTCATGAGCCGTTCCATATAAGATTCGATGAATTAAAACGTCGCTTGAATCTTCTTTTTTTCTAATATATTCCATAAAATTGTTCTGGTCAAGCTAAATGTTGAAACACTATGCGTTCGTAACGTATATCTATTTGGATTGGTTCAAACATTCAGACTACAAGTGTATAGAACAACAACATGTTATAGATCGGCCAAGATGACTTTCATATCCTCGGTGAGATCTTCCTCTTTTAACATCATATAAAGGCTCTGATCTTTGACCAAATTCAGTTTAATCTGATAGAAAGTGTCCCGTTCTGTGTAAACCCCGGATCTTTGACGTTGAATCAGTTCGCTAATAATTTTTTTGTTTTTGGTCGCGACTTTCCGGTCTCCCCTCAGGTTTTCGTCAATAAATTGCCAATCGGCATAGACCCATTTTACTTTACCGGGGCTGTCGATCTCCTGTTTAATAAACTGAGCGGAGGCAATTTCATCTACAGAAACCTGCAACCGGTCATACAGCTTGTTTTCTTTGAGCCATGCCATCAAACGGGTGTAGGTTGGTTTAATCTCATATGTTGAACTAGGGTTAGATCGATCCAATATCTGCTTGGCCGATGATTCATTCCCATCATTCGGATAGATTTCGGCTGACGCAAATGAGCCCCATTCGGATTTCTGATCTTGATACGTTTGATCTAAAATTTCCGATTTTAACAACGCATTGAATTCCCGGATTCGCTGAGGATCACTGATGTACACGGTACGATCGCTAAGAAGGCTTGACCGAATACCGACGCTGCGAACATCGCTATCCAATGCATAAGTTTCATATCTGGTTATTTTGAAATCTTTCCAGTTTTTCATATTCTCGAATTCGGATTGAAAACGAGACTCCAAAACGGTGTACTCCCGCGATAGGGTTTTCCCATTCTTTAACTTATAATCAATAATGACACTCTCTTCCCCTGGTATATATTGATTCTTTCCTCTGTCCTGGAAAGACAGATCGGCATCCACAATTTTCTGATGAAGGTCAAGAACAGCCTCTATATATCCCTCCGTGTTAGAGTACATCGTTTTGTCATCCAGCTTCACATATGTACCATCAACGTAGATAGAACGATCGCCTCCAATACGTACCTTCTCCACGCTGTCCTTGGAAGGCACATTGGCTGCATAACCGTTCCAATCTGCAACAGGCACGTACAGGATGACCGCAGCTACAATCCCATATACAGCAAACCTTGGTAATAAGCTGCGATTCCAGATCAGCCAGGTTTTGCGAATAATCATCTCAGCTCCAATGTATCCCGCAACGCCTCCGATCACATACCCGGCAATACCCCACATCTCCGAATGTCTGGGCGAAATTGTAGCGAGGTACGCACCACCCGACAGCATAACCGTCAACATGAAGCCAAAACGGAAGATCGGCTTTACAATTCGGAATGTAATGGCCTGCGATGCCGATTCCACATGCCGTTTGCGGTATAAAGGATAAGAAAGAACGATAAGGAACACCGTCATAGCAGCATAGATCCCAATTTCGCTCCAGCCCGGTGCTTCTTGGAGGACGCTCATTCGGGCGACTGGGGATATGCTCTCCATACCGGACCGAAGCGCATGATCTGGGAAACCTAACAGATAACGCTTCAGATGCATCTCATAAGTTCCCCAGAAAATTAATGGAATCAGGCTGATGCCATACACGGTAAGTCCTTGTAAGATCGACTGTCCAATACACATGCCCACCGCAACGGTCAGCATAAACATGAACAAAGAGATAACACTCATCGTCACGCCCCACATCCAGATCACACTGCCGTCGAAAATAAAAGCAGGTTCATCCAGAGCTGCGGACACCCATGCGGTAACTCCAGCTGTAATCCAGATTGGAACCAGAATCATCACATATCCGGTCATCAGGTTCATCGTCAGCAGATGTTTCCGTTGCAGCGGCAGGCTGTGGTATACATCAGCAGGTCCACCGGCCTGGATATACCGGAACAGGAATAATGCAATCACTACCGGAACCGTTATCGCTAAGAACCAGTGAAATTCTCCACGCACTCTAAACAAAGTGCTAATTTCTTCTGTATAATCTCGATACTGCGTACCGATGTATAACGGAAGTGAAAATAATAAAAGAAGCAGATATACAATACCAAGCCATCCGTGCTGCCTGAAATTTTGGTACAGGATGCCGCGGTTAAAGTATAATCGGTTGAATGTCATACCCTGCACCCTCCATTTCATAGATAAAAATCTCCTCCAGTGTCAGCGGTAGCACATCCAGCAGGTACGGATCATGTAAACGAAATTGTGCGGTAACATCTTCACGATGACCTTTAACAATGTACAAGGATACACTTCCTCTTTTTTCTTCATGCAAAATGTGAACTTGTTCTTTCAATAAATCAGCATGATCCGGGTGGCGGAAGGCAACCTGAATCTTATGTGTATCAGCCTTAAGGTCATCCAGATCCTTCTGCACGATGATTTGGCCTTTGTGCATGATTCCTACATGGTCACAGAGATCTTCAATTTCCCGCAAATTGTGGGATGAGATGATAATCGTTACCTGGCGCTCCGCCGCCTCTTGGAACAACAGGTTTTTGATCTGCTGGCGCATGACAGGGTCAAGTCCATCGATCGGTTCATCCATAAGCAGCACCTCAGGCATACAGCTGAGTCCCAGCCATACCGCAGCCTGACGGCGCATGCCTTTGGACATGCGATGAAGCTTGCGTTTTACATCTAATTTGAAGACAGCCGCGAGTTGGTTGAAACGTTCCTCACTCCAACTTGAATAGATTGAACGATAGAACGCGGCCATTTGAGTAATCGAAGATTGCGGGAAAAAGGTTGGTGAATCTGCCATAAAAATAGTGCGGCCTTTCAGGTCTATATTCTCGTATATCTCAGCTCCGTTAATGCGCACCGTTCCAAGGTCTTGACGATAGATGCCTGCAATGATTTTGAGCAACGAAGTTTTGCCTGCCCCGTTGGAACCGAGCAAACCATAGATCGACCCCTTATGTATGTACATGGTTACGCCATCGACAGCCTTTTCCTGTTCAAAAGCTTTAACGACTTGATTCAGCTCAATCATGCGGCACCTCCTTCTCTATACGGGCCATCGCTTCTTCGAATAAAAGAGTCATCTCCGCCTTGGTTAAACCAGAAAACGAAGCTTCGGCAATCAGTTTCACCAAGGATTCTCTGATCTCGTCTTTCATAGCCTCCTTCGGATGTTCCACAGATGGTGATACGAAACTTCCTTTACCCTGCACCGAATAAATATAACCTTCTCGCTCAAGCTCACGGTATGCCTTTTGAATTGTATTCGGGTTCACGGTGAGCTGTGTTGATAATGACCGAACGGAAGGAAGCTGCTCATCGGGTTTCAGAATACCGTATACGATCATTTCTTTGACTTTATCCACCAGTTGCTCATAGATCGCCTTACGGCTGCGTACATCCAATTCGAACATCCCGCACCTCCTTTCTTAATTTAGTATGTTGTCTGTTGTGTTATTAGTGTACTATCAGTGTACTACCTGTACTACTATTAATAATACAGTTAGTACAGTTTGTCAATCTTCAACTTTAACTCCATGCGTAAATAAGAGGATAGCAAAATTTATACAAAACCAATCAATATGGTATAGTTGACATATAAAAAGCACGCAAGAAAACGCTCATGTTATTTTCTAAAAGCTCAAAGGGGTATCCCTTTCGAATAGAGTTTAGAGAAAGAGCATCTATAAAAAAGGTCGTTCCACCTTATTCGGCTGGCGCAAATATGCTCGAAACTGAGCTCGGTGCGAATATGTACGAAAGGTTGTTCTGCGCCTGTCCCTTCGTTATGATGAGTTACAACGGCTTAGAATGAGATATGATGAATTAAGATGAGGTATAACGAGGTATGACAAAGCATGACTAGATCATAACAAGCTTAGTGAGTGTGAGTTAGATGTGATGTGATGAGTTAAAATGATAGAATGAGTTAGTTAGGATGAGGTAGGGGAGTTTAGTGTGAGTTAGGAAGAGTTAAGATGTGGTGATTCAGTGTGAATAGCAGTGTGGTGGAAAGAATGTTCATTTTGATATTCGGTGTTCCGGCTTTTGGATAGCACATGATCATATTTATAGCTTGTCCACTTGTCGTGTACATTTAGGGATTTTGTTTATTAAAAGGTGGACACTTTTTTAAAAAGATTACACTTTACCCACAAACCTACATATAGATCAAAAATAACATTTTTGATTATTTCATCTGTATATAGTGTTACAATTATTAACGGAGGGATATGCTCTTTTGGAGAGTGCTGTCCACTCTTTGAAAGACAAAAAGGATGGATTTGTTTCCCTACAGTGGACATTTATATTTACGTATACGTGTTTGGTTACGAGTTTGGGTTATGTGTATGTGTATGTGTATGTGTATGTGTATGAATAAGTATAATGTAAAGGATAGTACAATGTGCGTACTTTGCCATGACTGCCCTTCGAGATTGGGTGACTTGGGCTGGGTTTGGGTTGGTTTCACATCATGCACACGAATGTAAATTTTTGCAAAATACTAAATATAGATAGCCTTCTGAACACGATAACCGTATGAAGGCTGGGCTTAGCCACATAGATATATCTACTACTACAATTAAAATTGAGGTAAATAACCCATGAATACAACAAAAGGTACATTTTCTAATAAGGCTGCTTCTACATCCGGGCTCTGGCCTGCTTCACGCATACTGATTGTAACGGCTGTGGACGCGGAAAAAGACGCTATCCTTCGCGGCTTGGGTGATGATGCCGCAGCACAGTTTGATGTTATTGCAGCGGGCGTTGGCCCTGCCTCGGCCGCTGCCGGAACTGCCGCTGCGCTAGCTTTTGCTTCAGCAGCGGCACGTGAACTGGCGCACGGCACGGCCGCGCCAGAGGAACTTGATGCGGCGCACGGCACAGCCGCATCTTCAGGGCCGGGGCCCGTTGCCGGAACCGGCGCCAGATCATCAGCCTATGGGCTGGTGATCAGTGCCGGCATCGGCGGCGGGTTCCCCGGCCGGGCAGACGTCGGCTCTCTCGTGGTAGCCGACGCCATGGTTGCAGCCGATCTGGGCTCGCAGACGCCAGACGGCTTCCTCTCTGTGGACGAGCTCGGATTCGGCTCGTCCCGTGTGGCGGCGGACGCGGTGCTTGCCGCGCGCCTTCGCCATGAGCTGCAGCGGGCAGGGCTCGCTGTCAGCGGGGGCACTGCGGTCACCGTGTCCACGGCGACCGGAACCGCGCAGGCGGCCGCGGAGCTGCTGCGCCGCGTGCCAGATGCTGCCGCCGAAGGCATGGAAGGCTTCGGCGTAGCAACAGCTGCGCAGCAGTTCGGCCTGCCGGTGCTCGAACTGCGCGGCATATCTAACGCGGTCGGTCCACGCGACCGCGACGCTTGGCGCATCAAGGATGCCCTGGATGCGCTCCAGGCAGCAAGTTCTATTTTACGGGAGGTTATCACATCATGAATATTGCTTTTTCCCCTTGTCCTAACGACACCTTTATCTTTCACGCATGGGTACACGGTCTGATTCCTGGTGCACCTGAGCTTGAAGTTCGCTATGCGGATATCGATATAACGAACGGCCTTGCTGCAAGTCCAATCGGACCAGACATTCCGGAAGTGATGAAAATTTCCTATGCAGCGTTGCCTTATGTACTGAAAAACTATGCTTTGTTACCTGCTGGCGGTGCTCTGGGCAGAGGTTGCGGTCCTTTGGTTTTGACAGCTGATGGAACAACTGATCCGTCATACCTGTCTGGACGGCGGGTTGCCGTACCGAGCGAGCGCTCGACAGCCTATCTGTTATTCCGTCTCTGGGCCGCGCAAAATGTTCCTGGGGATGTCGGTGAAATTGTTGTCATGCCTTTTGAACAAATTATGCCTGCCGTTCGTGATGGCCAAATCGATGCCGGGTTGGTTATCCATGAAGCACGTTTTACGTACCAAAACTATAATTTGCAACTGATGACTGACCTCGGCAATTGGTGGGAAAATGACACAGGCCTGCCTATTCCACTCGGTGCTATTATTGCCCGCCGTGATCTGGATGCTCACGCTCTGGCTGAATGGGCGCGCGCCTCTGTCCAGTACGCTTGGGCTCATCCAGAAGAATCACAAGCATATGTTATGGAACATGCACAAGAGATGGACCCCAACGTAGCCGCTCAACATATTAACCTGTACGTCAACGAATTCAGTGCTAACTTGGGTGAAGATGGTTATGCTGCGATTACGGCACTGCTTGGTCGTGCCATGCAAGAAAAACTGGTTCCCGAGTTCGACCTGAACTTGTTAAAGATCTAACCTTCACGTTATGGTGCTCTCTGTATTGGGAGGTAAAATTGTTGTTGAATTGATATTGGCAATTTAGATGCTGGAAATTTTAAATGCTATAGTTTAGCAGTCTAAGTTTCTCCAACATACATGTTCACTTCCAATATCTCATTAGTGTCTCAAGTAACATGTAAAACAAGCGTTACCTCACCTATACCTAAGTTGTACCTAACTTGTATTTAAACTTGTATTTAACTTCGAGCATAACCTTGGTTGCTGAATAGCCAGACCCATCTTTTATGTACTGTCTATCTCTAACGATCCTGACGGACCTTATTTGGCTCATTTTTGCATTCTGCAAATTCTAACGATCATCAGAAACCTTATTTAGCCGAAAATGGTCCTTTTTCATCTCAATCTGGTCTATTTTGGTGAAATAGCGTTCCTACGGATCGTTAGAATTTTAAAACTGCCAAATTGGTGTAAATAGCGTCTGTGGGGATCGTTAGAATTTGCGCCAGATAGTTGTGCAGTACTATTGGTCTAACGCGCAGTAAGAATGAGTCTAAACAAGGTTCACCCCTTGATATTGGATACTAGCTCGCAAAACTCCCCTCTGAATGGGAGAGATATACGTAAAAAACCAAACTAACCACATATGAATAGGGCAGCTCCTCTCGCCACCTTTGTGACGTATTGGAGTTGCCCTTTTATTCGTTGGGTTGGTTTATGGGTTCTCGTTTATGGGTTACGGCCTATGGGTTACGGCTTATGGGTTACGGGTTACGGGTTACGGGTTACCTTGTTGTTGATTGTTTGTTGGTTTATTGATTACCTGGTTGTTCGTTACTGCTTGGTATAATGGCAGTTTATTTATTTGTTTCCGTCTCCGACATAACCGTGCGAATCATGGATCGCAGTGCATCCAGCATCACTGGAAGTGGCAAAGACGGGATAGAAGGTGCCTGCACAGCCATCTCTGTCGAAGCCGGAAAATGAACAAAGCCTGCTTGAACAGGTAGCTGTTGCAACCGGATGTAATCGAGCACCCGGTACATCGTGTTATTACATATATACGTTCCTGCGGTATTGGATATCGTTGCCGGTATGCCTGCAGCCATCATTTCATTAACCATCTTCCGGGTGGGCAAGGTAGAAAATAAACCATCGGGACTTCCAGCTGCAATCAACTCATCCACAGGGCGCTGACCTTGATTGTCCGCATAAGATCCGGGCGGAATATCCTTCACATTAATTGCGATGCGTTCTGGCGTAATTGCCGTTCTACCTTTTGCCAACCCGCAGGCGATAACAACATCCGGCTGAAAGGCCTGCATCTCTGCAATCAGCATGTCGGCACACTCATCAAAATTCACAGGCAGCAGCACGGTTTTTATTACAGCTCCTTCAATTACCTCATACGCTAACGCTTCCATTAATGCTCCCGTCGGGTTTACCGTATCCCCACCAAAAGGCTCAAATCCCGAAATCAGAAACTTCATTAACTGCTGCACTCCCTCCTGATGTAAAAATCGAAATGAATAATTCTGTTTCTCCTAAATAGATTGTAACCATTTACTAACTTTGCTCTTCCATTATACAAATGCAAGTGCAAGGGCTGTACAACTCCAGCTCCCCTTTTTAACCAACCCTTTGTTTATCTCTACGGATACAACACAGATGCCATCACAATAACCTGACTGGAATACATCACTCACAGGAAATACTCGCCATAAGTATGGAACATATCTCCAATATTGGATAACACAAAAAACAATTTGGATAAGAGATCACAGAGAGGCCACCCTCACCAATCAACATCTCTAAACTTACAATTCTAAACTTACAATCTTTCACACGCCCCGGCATTTCCAGCGTTCCATCCAGCCTCCGTGCATCTTAGGCATTATGAATAAGTGCTTTACACTCTCTAGTCAGCGGCGCTTACTCCGATCTGTAGCGCAATCCCCACTGCCGACGAACCGTGTCCATCAGCTTCATAATCTCTAGGGATTCGTCCAGTTTCATGGTATTACTCTCTGTTCGCCCTTGCAGAATGCAGCGTCCAGCCTCTTCTGCTTCAAACGCGTACCCGAGACAAGCCCGATCATCCACAAACTTCTCTGGCTCTTCCTGTCCATTCACATGTAAATAGGCTTCTTTGCCTGCGAGGAAAAAAGGCAGACGAATTCGGCCTTCCGTACCATAAATTACGGCCTCATTGTTCAGATTCAAACGAATGGCACCGTTAAGTGACGCCGAACGCCCCTCGGAATAAGACAACAATATAGAAAATTGCTCGTCCACACCGGTTTCCCCAATGTGCGCTGTGCTCCAGACATGTTGAGGCTGCTCACCAAAGATCATTGACGCGAAAGAGATTGGGTATACTCCGGCATCCAGCAGCGCACCACCACCCAGATCGGGGTTAAGCAACCGTCCTTCCGGATCCCAGCCGATGCGGAATCCAAAGTCTGCCTGCACCATCCGTACTTCACCAATACGACCTTCGGCAATCCATGCCCGTGCCTGCACAATTGGCGGCAGGAAGCGAGTCCACATACCCTCCATCAGGAACAGTTTCCGTTCTCGCGCCGTTTCCACGAGCGGCTCCAGTTGACGTGAGTTCATCGTAAACGGTTTCTCACAAAGTACCGCTTTGCCTGCTTCAAGGCAGGCCATCACATTTTCCTTATGTACCGGATGCGGCGTTGCCACATAGATGATATCCACCTCAGGGTCTCGCAGCAATTCATCATATGAAGCGTAAGCGCGTTCAAAACCATATTCGGCTGCAAACTTCTCCGCACTGCCTGCGGTTCGTGAACCAACCGCTGCCTTCACCGCATTCCCCGCATGTGCCAAATCCTTGGCAAACTGGGATGCAATCCATCCCGTGCCCATAATGCCCCATCGTACCTTATCCTGTCCCGCTGTCTGTGTCATACGTCCATCCTCCCTACTACCAATTTGCGTATTACAAGGTTCATGATTCAGACAAGCCAACATGGTATCTCTCTTATTTTACCAAAAAGAAACGTTTTCGTCAGAAAAGCTTGCTTCCCTTCATCACATTTCAATTCCGTAACAGATTTGCTAAGATAACTTGGAGACACACCATGAGCACATGTATCCTTTAGAAGAACACAATGACCCCTAATGAAAGGAAGGTACGCCATGATCACTGAGCCAAATCAAGGCCATAACCGCATACCTTCAGACGACAAACGGACTGTACGCCCTAGCGGCGATGTAAATCATATAAATGCACGTTCAACCATTCGCAATGAACTTCACCAGTTCCTGGATCATGCCTTGGTTGAACTCCGGCGGGCAGAGCATGTGAACACACAGCAGCTTTTCCGGTGGCAGACGGACGAACTCCCGCATCATACCTTCATCTATATGCATCGCTTCACGGGAACACAGGTTGTGGATGCCGAGCCATCCCGTGTCGTTCGCAAAGCGGCTTGTTTGTACCCACCCGGAACCCGTCTGGAACTTGTGTCAGATGTCGATCAAGATGCTGAGTTGTATGTTCTTGAATTTGACCTGTTTCGAGTGACGGAGAAAACAGAAGCGAAGCGCGTCTATGAACGTGAACTTCATTCACCTGTTGCCGGATGGATTCAAGGGCCCTTTTATGGCATTCAACGGATCGCTGCACAACTGACCGAACTTACACATCCCGATAACGAAACAGCATCCCGTGAAATCAAAGCACAATTGCTATTAGCCGAGCTACTCTATCTACTGTGGCCTGAAGAACATGCAAGCCCTACGGAAGAATCGGAGCAGGATGATCCCGAGTCCTGGTTAAAATCAACATTGCAATATATACAGCAACATTATATGCATGAGATTAAGTTGGATACCTTAGCCGAACTGGCTGGCATGCATCCGTCCTATTACTCTCAACTGTTCAAAAGCCGGATGCACAAAAATCCAATCGAATACATTACTCATTTGCGTATGAACCGGGCGAAGGAAATGTTACTGACCTCCGATCTGCGTATTCGTGATGTCGCCCGTGAGGTCGGTTACCGTGACGAGTTTTATTTCAGCAGACGGTTTCGTAACTATGCCGGTTATGCCCCAACGGCTTATGCCAAGCAAGTTCATCGCAACATTGTGTCACTCTCTTATCCCTATACCGATCATCTGATGACACTTGGCATCACACCCTGTGCAGCACAGATTCAAGGCCATCTGCCACATCTGCCCCGGTCGCTTACCATGCCTTTTCATGCCTATGAACCGTGGGAACAAGGGCGGCAGGCATTTCTCGATGTGAATCCCGACCTGATTCTGACCAAAGATAACGCTGCGGCTAAAGCGATGGAACATATTGGTGATGTCGCACCCATCATTACCGTCCCGTGGAACCAGACCGACATGTTCGGCCATTTGGAACGGATCGCTTCGATTGTAGATCGGACGCAGGCGGCCAAAGAATGGCTGGACAAGCATGAGCGCAAAGCAGAGCGTGCACGCAAGAAGATCAGAGAACAGGCTGGCAGCCTCACTGTAGCTGTAGGTACATTAACTGCCAAAGGGCCGCGGATGTACAGCCACCGCAACTTCGGTCATGTGTTCTACCGGACACTGCAACTCCATGCACCACAGCGTATTCAGGCAGAACTGAAGGGCAAGGCTCCCGGTATCGGCTTCAACTGGATGCCGTTTACACCCGGTCAATGGGACGGTCTGGAAGCCGATGTGCTTGTGCTTGCAACAGACAACCTGCATAACCCAGCAATACTGCTGCAAAAATTAAAGAATGATCCGCTATGGAACAGCCATCCCGCCGTTCGCGGCGGCCGTGTACATCTTGTAGATTGGAACGCTTGGGTTGTGTACGCACCATATTCCATCAACATCCAGCTAGAGGAAGCGCTCTCGATGTTGACGAACAAGCCCATACTTTTGTAATCTAAAAAATGTCCATTTCCCAAATCTTAATTTATGCCATGTACGGGCCTGGATTAAGATTTTATAATATTCACTAATTGATAATGATAATCAATAACAACGAAAGATGTTATTTGTTATAAAGGAGTGACCCGTATCCAACATCCGGGACTGCCTCATCGCCCGTCCAAGACTCAACGATCCGCAGTCACCGTTGGTCTGATGTTTCTGTCTGCCATCGCGATCCTGCTGATCAGCATGTTTGTTGCCATCTCATTAGGAGCCAAAGGATTAACACTGGAAACCGTGTGGACAGCCATTTTCCAGTACAATCCGGCTCTGACACCGCATCAGATCATTCATGAATTGAGACTGCCACGCGTGCTGGCTGCCGCTGTGATTGGAGCCGCTTTTGCTGTAGCCGGAGCCTTGATACAAGGCATTACTCGAAATCCACTGGCCGATACCGGCATCCTGGGCATTAACGCTGGAGCAACGTTTGTTGTGGCATTAAGCTTTGCGTTCTGGCCGGGATTATCTTACGGATGGATCATGCTTTTGTCGTTTATAGGAGCCGTGCTCGGTACATTGCTCATTTTCCTGCTTGGCATGGCTGCTCCCGGAGGGCTTAGTTCAATCAGACTCACGGTTGCGGGCGCAGTCATTGCTGCCATGCTCGGTTCTCTGAGCACAGGAGTAGCCATTTATTTCGACCTGAGCCAGGACCTGGCCTTCTGGTATGCGGGTGGCTTTGGAGGAATAGAATGGCGCCATCTGAGACTGATTCTTCCGGTGCTGCTGCTCACACTACTATTAACCATGCCGCTCGCACGTCGTATTTCGCTGATGTCCCTCGGGGAAGAGGTCGCCATTAATCTCGGGATGAACCTGCGCTGGACTCGCTTTCTTGCTCTTGCTGCTGTCGTTGTGCTCGCAGGGGTGTCCGTCTCCGCTGTAGGTTCGATTGGATTTGTCGGGCTGGTCATCCCTCATATCTCCCGTAAACTGGTGGGCGTAGACTATCGGCTTATCATTCCGATGTCTTCCCTGCTCGGGGCGATTCTGCTTGTGCTCGCTGATCTCGGGGCACGCATCGTGAATCCGCCTCAGGAACTGGCGGTAGGCATTATGGTTGCTTTTGTCGGCGTACCGTTCTTCCTCTATCTGGCCCGCAAAGAAAGGAGGGCTTTGTAGTGACGAAACGGGGAATGAAATCCGTCGTCAGATTTACTTTAGAGAAGTTTAATCAAACCTCTCGTGGCAAAAGAGCGGTACTTATCAGCACTGTACTGCTCTGTCTCGCAACATTGGTGATTCTCATCAGCCTGAATACAGGTACAGTTCGCGTATCCCCTCTGGCCGCCCTGCAGACCTTTCTGGGACAAGGGAGCGAACAGGATCAGATCATCCTGTTTGACTACCGATTGCCCCGCATTCTGGTCACCGTTCTTGCCGGAGCTGGATTGGGAATTGCAGGCGCTGCGCTGCAAGGCATTACACGCAATGCACTTGCCGATCCGGGGATTCTGGGCTTGCATGCCGGGGCGGCTTTTGGGCTAATGGTTTTTGTCAGCCTGTCATTCAGCATGGATACCTCAGTAGCACTGTTGATTCCACTCTTTGCTTTTGCCGGCAGTGTAGCTGCCGCGCTGATTATTATGCTACTGTCCTATGACCGAAACAGCGGTGTGTCACCGATTAAACTAATTCTGGTCGGCATTGCTGTTGCTGCTGGATTCCATGCGCTTACGCTTTACCTGTCGCTGCGTCTGGACGAGGACACGTATTCCTTCGCTGCACGCTGGCTTGCAGGCAGTGTGTGGGGGCGTGACTGGATTCATGTACAGGCTTTGCTACCTTGGATCGTGATCTGCATCGCCTATATCTGGAGCCGTTCCAAAACGTTGGACGCCTTCCATCTAGGGGATGCCGCTGCGACCAGCATCGGCACACCCGTGCGTTCGCGGCGCATCCTGCTGCTACTTTCCGCCGTTGCTTTATCTGCGGTCAGCGTATCTGTAGCTGGAGGTATTGGCTTCATTGGACTCGCCGCCCCTCATCTGGCACGCAGACTGGTCGGGCCACTGCACCGGCACTTGATTCCCGCCGCCGGGCTGATCGGCATGGTGATTCTGGTGACAGCCGATACGGTCGGCCGGACGATATTTGCACCAAACGCCATTCCAGCGGGTGTTGTTGTAGCCGCGATTGGCGCGCCCTATTTTTTATACCTGCTTGTACGAACGAAATAAAACTATCAAAAATATCAATTGCATCCATGAGATGTTCAAGGAGAACGAAAATTATGTTGAAGAAAAATCTTATGCTTTTGCTGACGATCAGTTTGGTGCTGGTACTTGCAGCCTGCGGGACAGCCAAGACGTCCACATCGGGCGCAAACGATTCAAACACCAATGCTAACACAAGTACCTCCGCCGACCCTTCAAATAGCAGCACAGCTTCGGGTGAACCACGTATCGCTTCCATGTCCATCCACCTGACCAATGATTTGCTTTCCCTCGGGATCACGCCTGTCGGTTCTGTCATCGGCGGTGAAGCGAAAGGCTTCCTGTCCCATGTGGCTGATCGCCTGAAAGATACGACACCACTTGGCCCCGTCAAAGACCCGGATATGGAAGCCCTGCTTGCGCTTAAACCGGATGTGATCTATCTCGATGAGGAGTTTTCCGGTGACGATGTGGCCAAATTCGAAAAAATCGCACCTGTACATGTGTTCAATCTGGACGATGGCACATGGCGGGATCACCTGAAAGAGATTGGCAAACTGGTGAATCGGGAGAAGGAAGCGGAGCAATATATTCAGGACTACGAGACAGAAACAAAAGAAGTTAAATCGCTAATTCATGATCAGATCGGTGACGGCACCGTCATGGCCATTCGTGTCACAGCTAAGGAATTACGTGTATTCAGCACACGCCGTCCTATGGGCCCTATTTTGTACGATGATCTCGGACTGAATCCAGCCAAAGGCATTAAAGACATGGATACCTCCAAGCCGTATCAGGTTGTATCCCGCGAAGTGTTGCCAGACTATGATGCCGATGCCATCTTTGTCGTGGTCAACTCCGACGATGAAGCACAAACGATGTTCAAAGAGCTGCAAAACAACCCAATCTGGCAGGGACTGAAAGCTGTCAAAGCAGGTCATGTGTACCCGATCGGGGCACAGCCTTGGCTTGATTATTCTTCCATTGGGAACAAGATGGCTATGGATGAAGCAAAAGAGATGTTTTCCAAAAAATAAACCCAGCTTCGCCTATTCATAAAAACAACAAAAAACCTCGCTTCGGTAATGGAAGCGCGTTTGCGAGAGCGCAGAGCATATGAATCATGCTCCAGGCTTAATGAATACAGGGATCAGACTTCGTGATAGTGTTACTCCCTGTACCTCGCGCGCTTCCTTACCCAGCTGAGGTTTTTTATTTTAGATACAACATACCGAGTGTACTCGATCATACAGTACATACAACGATCTCGATATCCATCTCCGCAAACGTATTCTGAATAATTACGCTGACCTTCTCCCACTTCAATCTGTCCAACCCGCAACCAATTCGAGGCATAGCCAGCTCAGTAATTCCTTGCTCCAAGCAGACATCCCTCATGGACTCAACCGCCTGGGTTAATGATGAATACGTAGGTTTGTTCGAAAATTTGGCTTTGGTCACAAGATTCAGCGTCCGTCCAACCGGATAACATCGCCCAATCTCCAGCGGCTCCAGCTTCGCCTGCTCCTGAAGAGTCTGTAAATCAAACCGCTCTCTGAATTGCACCGCGATTCCTTTACCCATTCGCGCATCGGCGGATATGCAGTGTGCCAGTGCGTATTGTTGCTCCAGTTCAAACAAATCCTGCTGTCGTTCATGAAATTGCATGTTAGTTCCCCTTTCTCTTCCTTGCCCGATCACATCTCACTATTGAGACTACAAACTTCCTGTTTATTTTTTCGCTCTGCACATCAGGCGTTACAATAACGTCCGTTCTATTACATGACGTCCGTACTTTTCGACTTCCCCTGCTCACCCTGATGCTAAAAGACGCTTGAAGGTCTCCAACGTTTGCTGTCCTGCACTCCGGTCATAAATAGCAAATACGATGTGATCAAAGTAGTCCCTGTATCCTTCTTCATGCAAGACTTCGGCAAAATACGATGCTACCTGTGCCGGTTCATTCCGGAATACACCACAGCCAAAGGCTCCAAGTACGATGGTTCTATGACCTTGTACAGCAGCAACCTCCAATATATATCGAATGCGTTGCTTCATGACCGACTTGATCTCTGCATCTGTTGCTTCCTTCCGCTCTTTGACCACAACTGCATTTACCGCCGGAGCGGTGATAAAGGAGGCTGTGTAATATTGATCCAGCAATCGGTCACGGTCGTCCCGAATCACGGGAACATCAGGAGAATAGATCATATGGTCTGAATAGAGGCAAGTATGCTGCTTGCGATTGTACTCATACATCTCTGTCATCTGGGCAATGCATGGATACAGCCCTGTTGCCCGTGCCAGGCTTTCCTCCTGAGCCTGACTCCCACCAAGGAAACCACCGCCCGGATTTTTTGCCGATGCAAAATTTAAACAAACGACTTCCGTTCTGCCTTCCTCCAGGGTCAGACGCGCTGCTGCTGCAAGCGTCGTTTCACTGGTTACTTCTATCTGAGCCGGGTTCCCTTGGGACGCCATAGACTCGGAATCTTCTTGTTGGTTTCCTGCCGAGCTTGCCTTCTCTTCTATGCGTACTCCATTTCGTAGCTGCTCCCCTAGTTGAGAAAGCGCTGAGGGCCGATAGAGAACTGAACTCTGAATGGCTTGCTCTATGTCTTTCTTGATATGAACAGCACGATCATATCCGTTTACGTACACGCCCTCTTCCAGAATGTCCAACGTCTGATGCGCTATACGCGAGCGTCCGGAACGCGAACTAACGCCAGTGTCATCTGTTGATGTATTAGAATGACGAGACCCCGTAGTCTTATTATTTATATTATTAATTTTGTTGTGTCTATTTTGTTTATCGAAGTTGCTCATGTCTATCCCTTCCTATCTCTTCTCTCAGACGAGTAAGAATCTCACCTAGCCAGTTCGTTCCTCGCCATGTTTTTCGGTTGCGAATACGCGTATCTTCCTCCGCCAGCCCCACACCCCAGATCCGATCATCTGGACTTGCTTCCACGAGGGTTGTGCCTCGGGTGGCAAGCAAAGCCGCCAGCAAATCCTCGTTCTGCGTAAATTTTGCCTGATTGCCTTCATAGACAATGCGCTGGCACTCGCTTTCCCATGTCGTCTGGTCAAAACCTGAGACCTCGCGGCCCAGCTTTTTTTGAACCGAAGCCGAACGAGTCTTCATAATTTTATCCGCAATCTGTTGATCGCCAAAGAGCAGTGCTTTCTGATGCATCATATATTGCTCTGCACTTGTATACTGAACCCCGTTCACCGTGAAATCAGCCTTAAACCACTGGGAGAACGGCGATTCTGTCCGCCAGAAAAACGTAAACTTTTCCATTCATATCACCTCGTACCCCATACTTCGTTCCATTCCAAACGATTGCCTACATCCTTCTGATTGAACCATTTCTACTCATGACTAACTCCAACTACAATGCTTCCCTCTCCGGATCTAATCGGTACAACCGGGATGGGCGATGTCCCGCACTGCTTGCATATTCACCCGTCGGGGTCACCCAGTCTGCCATTTTGCGCCGAAATGCAGCTGCCAGCAGTTTTTTGCCGCTAATAATCTCATACACTTTCTGCAACGCCGTTAACGTAAATTTCTCCGGCATCAGATTAAACGCGATATCCGTATATTCAATTTTGGAACGTAATCGCTCCAGCGCGTAATGAATAATTTGGGCATGGTCGAATGCGATCCCTTGAACATCTACTAGCTTCAATTTACTGTTTCGCACTCGCCCTTCTACTTGCTCTTTGGTATCTACAATGGCCGACAACTGTTCTGTTTCATTGCTCAAAACAAGTTGTATTCGGCGCTCTGTCACCCGGCCGCGTTCATGAATATGACGTTTCTCTTCGATGAGCTTCTGTTCCACCCGGAACCAGCTGGCGTCGCTGGCATCATCACCCGCCTGAAGCTCCAGCTCACTGCTATCCACCAGAGCCATGTAAGAGCAACTAATGACCCTTGTACGTGGATCGCGCCCTACATCTCCCCATGTATACAGCTGTTCCAGGTAAATATCATCTAGTCCTGTTTCCGTCTGTAGTTCCCGCCTTGCAGCATCCTCCAATGATTCATGCATGGAGACAAATCCCCCTGGCAGTGCCCACTGTCCCAGATAGGGGTGACCTCCCCTGCGAATCAGTAGCAAACCAAGTTCCGGTTCCGCCAGCTTTCGGTAATTTTCCTGCTCTCCGCTTCGGATCGTAAATACGAGCATATCCACAGTAACCGAGGGACGTTCGTAATCTCCGGCATCATAGGTTTTTAGGAACTCTTCTTCGCTAATGTTGACTGGGTCAAGCGCTTTGTCTCCATGAGACATGATTCATACACCTCATTCTGTTATTAACATTTTGTTATTAACAAATAGTTAATAACAATGTAGCACAACTGTAACGAGCAGGTCAAATCTTCCATAAAATCAAAAAAGCCGCCTTCTTTGCTCTACACCTTCAGAGCAAGGAAGACGACTAAAACACTCTTTATAAAATTCCATAGATGGATATCGCAGTGTAGTTCTCAGAGGCCAACCAAATCTTTCTTAAAATACGCTATCTGGAACGTAGTAAATTTTCTGCCCATTCTGTTTATTTCCTGGATCGGTCACAATCAGAAAATAAACGTTCCCGTTCTTGTTTTGTACACCCTCGATCTCATGTTTCCCGACATTCGTTATTTTTACAAGAGACTGATACACGCCTGAACTTGAGATTTTAGCAATCTGAGGAGTATCTCCTTCCGCCCCGCCGGATGTAAATATTTGAGTCTTACCAAGCAAGTCTACCCCTTGGAATGACCCATTTGGCCGAATAATTCCGCTTCCCGACTGCGTGAAACTGGACACTGCTGCTTTAATTGCCGCAGAGCTGTCCATGCGGACCTGCTTGTTCTGATCAAGCAACCTGTTTAATGCAGCCGTATCATACACAGACCAGACCACCTTATCCGTGTTTGACTTTCCGTTTTCCCTCGTTTGAATTCGGAACACGGTGTAGTTACTGTTGCCACCGCCATCCACTCGGTACGTTGTTCCCTGTTTTGAACCATTTTTGTTCGCATAGTTCATATAAGTAAACCGATGAAGATCGGTGTAGTCTACGGTTTTACCAGCGGAGTATTGAAGTCTCGCTACCTGAAGTGACCAGACATTATCAGATGATGAATCCGCTTTGGAGCTAAAATAAAAATAATTCGCTCCGTTGTACGTATACATATCCAGCGTCTGGCAATGCCCGCTGTTCGTAATCGTCATATGATCTACGTATTCGGCATTATTGCCTTTAATCAGCAGTCTGGATAGTTGACATGTCGTGCCTACACGTTGCGTTACATATACGTACTTGTCTGCTATATAAGCCTTCTGAACAACTCGGTTAAACTTGAGTCCTTTGAGGTTATAAGCTAGTTTGGCTGAAGCATTTACGGTTTTTCCTGGAGAAGCTGCAAGAGCTGGGACAACCGACATCACAAATAGCATCACTGCCAGAAAAGCAGCTACGATCGTTTTCCACTTCATCGTTGTAAGGTTGAGAGATTGTTTTTTAATCACACAGGTGCCTCCTCTTTCATTAAAAATGGGAATACATCAGATATATTAGGCGGTCTCTGAGACTATACTGCATTAATTATATATTACCATATTTTCCAAATTAAGAAACACAAATTGCGAATCTCAACATGACCACTTCCCCATGATCATGATGTCCCTTAAAATTTAATAGTTCTTTTTAGTACACCTGTGTTATATTGTTTTTAATTCATATGTATCAAAAAAAGGAGGACTTCATGAAACGAATTGCCCTACTCGACATTCTTCGGGGGTTTGCGATTATTGGAACCTTGGGAACCAACATCTGGATTTTTGCTTACCTTGGTGATTTGAACCTTGTATTCGGCAACGCGCTTGAGCCGTGGTGGAGTTCAGGAGATCGTCTGGTGCAGACCATCATGCTCATCTTGGTGAATGGGAAATTTCTAGGTATGCTCACTTTGCTATTTGGAGCCGGCATGGAATTGAAACGCCAAAAAGCAGCTCGTGAAGGCTATGCATGGCCTGGTGTCTATATCTGGTCATGTGCACTTCTGCTGCTGGACGGACTATTGCATTATATTTTCGTAATGGAGTATGACGTGTTGATGAGTTATGCCATTACTGGCATGATTGTTTCCCTGATCATTCATCGCTCCAAGCGCTTTATGCTAACGATGATGGTGATTGCAGGAAGCATACATGTGATCGGCGTTACGGGAATTACAGCCTTGCTGGCATTCGAATCCGGTTCATCCTTCAACGGTATGGATGCCATTACTCATCTGTACGCTTCTGGAACGTGGTGGGAACAAGCGATGTTCCGGCTGAATAATTTCGGTTTTTTCCGTGCAGAATCGATAGCTATCATCCCACTGAATGTTTTCCTCTTTCTATTAGGGGCACTGCTCATGCGAACAGGTGTATTTTCTAACGACGAGTCAGGACGCCGTAAGCGCCGTAAACTGATGATTACCGGACTTGCGGCAGGTATCCCTCTGAATCTGCTGTTGCTCGTTCCCGGTGGAGTTATGGATATTTGGGTACGTTATATCAGCGCGCCAGTACTTACCCTTGGTTATCTCGGAATCATTGCCTATGGATTGGAAAAAGGTCTTTTCCCCAAGCTGTTCCAGCGTTTCGGTGAAATTGGCAAGATGGCGCTGAGTTGTTATATTGTACAGAATATCATCGCCTCTGCGCTCTTCTATGGATGGGGACTCGGTCTGGGCGGCCGCCCGTCTTCTCTGTTTATTTTGCTCATGTGGCTTGGTATATGTCTCTTACTAATGCTTTTCTCACACCTCTGGCTACGCAAATATCCACTAGGTCCAGTCGAATGGTTGTGGCGCAGGTTGTCGATCTCCCCTTCTCCCAGACCCGGAAGTACGTCTCAAGATACAACATTATAAATCCGTTTCGCGCAAATAAGGGCATCCCGGAACTCCATCGATGATTGATCGTAATCAATGACCGATGAAGTTCGTAGGATAGCCCTTGTTTATTCCATACTGCTAAAGAACGCAGCACGCTTTATTCCCCCTTTTTGCGCTGGTCTGGCATATAATACTGACTATTCGCCCGACTCCACAGGCAAACACAATGTGAACGTGGAACCTTCCCCCATTTCACTGTGAACGGTAATCTTACCGTTATGATCCTGAGCAATTTTTTGACAAAGCGCAAGACCCAATCCCGTTCCTTCCTCCTTTGTCGTAAAAAACGGGTTGAAAATCGCGGTTAACGAACGCTCAGGAATCCCGCTACCCGTATCCGCTATGGAGATCAACACGTTCTCCCCTTCCTGTATCATATCCATATGTACCTCTCCGGGGTCTGACATCGCTTCAAAAGCATTACGAATCAGATTGATTAGAACTTGTACAATTTTATCCCGATCCATGTTCACACAAACCGACTCATCCCGCATATGAAGGGTAATCCGATGTCCTCTGGAAGCCGCATCCGATTCGGTCAAAGACATCACCCGCTCCAGACAATGTGCCAGCTTCTCCGGTTTCATATGATTGGCTTGAGGTTTGGAAAATTGTAAAAACTCTCCTGTCAAATCGGTGACTCTTGTGACCTCACTCATAATCACTTCATACCACGGTGCGATATTGAAGGATTGCCCACGTGACAGTTGCAAAAAACCTCGGATTGCGGTGAGTGGGTTACGGATCTCATGGGCCATTCCTGCAGCAAGCTCACCTACAGCCCGCAGTCTTTCGGAACGAAACACTTCCTCTTCATTTTTAATCCACTGACTACGCTGTTGCTCGATCAGTTGATCTTCCGCAATGGTCATGAATTGCTGCAAGGTCTGTGATGACCTCGGATAACGCGATAGGCTATAACTTACTTGTAATCCCTGTAGCTGGTTAGACAGCAAGGAAGATATCCGTTCTTCGATATAGGGTATTTGTGGCATCACAATGGCAAACCTGTCACCCGCGTACCTCGATATCCCATAAGCTTCGGGAAACTGGTTCGTGATCTTTTTTCCGATGCCCGTAATGACTGCACACCAGGGATCATCTGATCCTTTTTTGTAACCGCTGAAATTATTGACATTCAAAAGAATCAAGAGGAAGGATCGTTCTTCCTCCAACGTCTTATGAAGCACCTCCATGTATCCTTCATAATTTAACAATCCCGTAAGCGGATCATGCAGGGTAAGAAACCGATTTTTTTCCCGAAGTTTCCTTTTTTCGGATTCACTGTTCATTAAAGTATGATATAGCCAAATAACCAATACCGCGGTCAGCAAATCAAATAATGACACGAGCAAACTGTATGGTTCTATCGGGACATATGACAAGCGGATAATCGTATACTGGAGCATAAGCAGCATTGAAATCGGTAAGGTGTGTACAATTCTCTGCTTGTTCTGAATCATTGAAATGATGAGCATATAATAGAGCATATTACACCAGTTTAGTTGACTGAAATAATGAAATGCACCAAGAATCAACCATTGAATCCATGTTAAAAATGGATAACGCCGTTCCGCCCATATACTGATCATTAGCAGAATCCCTGTGACAATCATCAAGGTTGGATGCGATGCTTGTCCCAGTAAAGTAGAGGATACAATGACAAGCAGACAACCTATTGGGAAAATTACCATCTTCATTGTGTAACTTAGCAAATAGCCTCGCCCCCTTAGACAAAAGTCACACTTTCAAACATATACACAAATATTATATCGATTATGATTAGCCGATGTTGTCGATTATTGGAAGCTGTTAAAATTCGCAAGAATGTATAATTTTCAAAAACAATAGGACATATGAATGCATTGCAATGTTAAAATGTGCACATTAATATTGCTGCACGTATTACGCAACGCAAAATTCATCATAAAGTATTCAAAGCCAGCTCTCGATGGATGAGGGCTGGCTTCTTTGTTGTTTTTCCATATTGGGTAAATCGTTCTGGAAAAATAAGAGGAGATCCTATTATTTCTTAACCATGTATTTGCGAATATCGAACGCTACAGCCGCAACAATAATCAATCCTTTAATAATCAGTTGCCAGTAAGGACTTACCCCGATAAAGGTGAGACCATAGTTAATGACGCCAAAGATGAGCACGCCTGCCATCACACCAGGTACCGTTCCAATTCCGCCAGCCGTAGATACCCCGCCAACAACACATGCAGCAATGGCATCCAGTTCATACATGTTACCGTAGTTGTTCGTTGCTCCACCGGTACGAGCCGCTTCCAATACACCGCCCAGTCCGTAAAGCGCCCCAGCAATCGCATACAGCGCAATCAGGTTTCGTGCGACATGAATACCAGATACGTGAGCGGCCTGGATGTTTCCGCCGATGGCATACATATTTTTACCCAGACGGGTTTTGTTGAAAACAACCCAGCAGATCAGTGCAACTCCAATGGCAATCAGCACGATGTAGGGGATCGAATACCCTCCACCGAGATCAATATAACCTGATCCTATTGTCGTGAAATCCGGTCTGAGTCCTCCGATGGGCTGCGACTGGTTTGGTTCTGTATCGAAATAGATCGAGTTCAGACCATAGACAGCGACCATCGTACCCAGTGTAGCAATAAAAGGGGGTACATGCAGCTTGGCAACAATAAGGCCATTCACCAAACCAACAAGCAACCCCGCTACGATGCCGATTACGATCGGCAAGCCCACCCATAATTGCGGCAGATCCGGGAAAAAACGATTGGCATACGTATCAATCTGTAACATCGATGCCGATACCACTGCTGTCAGACCAACCACGCGTCCAGCCGACAGATCGACGCCTCCCGTCACGAGAATGAAAGCCGCACCCAGCGCGATAATCGCCCGAGTGGAGGATTGTTGCAAAATATCTCTCAGCGTGGAAAAAGCGAGAAAGTTCGGATCAGCAATGGCGATACCGATAACAAGCAGGATCAGCACAATAAAAATCGCACGCTGAGCCACATATTGCTTCACTTGATGAACAAGGGTTGTATTCATTTGTGTTCCTCCTGACCAGCCATCCGCTGTTGCGCGGCCAGCCTCATAATATGCTGCTCCGTTGCCTCGGCTCCGTCCACAATGCCGGTGAGGCGTCCTTCGCTCATGACCATAATGCGATCCGACATCCCTAACAGTTCAGGCATCTCTGAGCTGATCATGATAATGCTTTTGCCTTGCCGAGCCAATTCCGTAATAATCGTATAGATTTCGAACTTGGCTCCGACATCAATTCCGCGCGTTGGCTCATCCAGCAACAGAATCTCCGGGTCAGTCAAGAGCCAGCGAGCCAGCAGTACTTTTTGCTGATTGCCTCCAGACAGGTTTCGAATCAGCGTGTTAACTGAAGGCGTTTTGGTTTTGAACTTTTGCGTCTGTTCCCGCGCCTCTTCGCGTCCCTTCTTCTCGTCCAGCAAACCCAGACGATTTTGGTAACGACCAAGGCTTGCAATAATCGTATTTTCATAGACGGATAACACGGGGAATATCCCGGTCACTCGTCGCTCTTCGGTCAATAGTGCTATGTTATGACGCTTGGCGGCAGCGGGGGAGTTAATCTTCACCTTGCGGCCGTGAATGGTAATGGTACCCGAAGCCAGTCCACGCAGTCCAAACAAGGATTCCATCAGTTCCGTCCGCTGCGCACCAACCAAACCGCCAATGCCCAGTACTTCGCCTCTGCGCAGATGAAACGAAACATCCCGGAACGAATTCGTCTGGTTCGACGTCAGCCCCTCTGCTTGAAGAATGACTTCACCAGGAACATTAAGCCTTGCCGGGAATCGTTCACTTAAATCACGTCCAACCATACGTGTAATGATCAGGTCTGTCGTCAGATCCGCAGCATCCCAGGTGCCTACAACAATCCCATCTCGCATAATGGTCACTTCATCCGAAATCGTTAAAATTTCCTCCATCTTGTGTGAGATATAGATGATGGACACGCCGCGGCTTCGCAGCTTATTGATCATCGTAAACAATTGCTCCACTTCTTTACCTGTAAGGGATGAGGTCGGTTCATCCATCACAATCACTTTAGAGTGGAACGATACCGCTTTGGCAATCTCCATCGATTGAATTTTGGACACAGACAACGTTCCAGCAAGTGCCTTCGGATCAATATCCAAGTTCAAATCCTGAAAGAGTGCCAGCGTATCGGCATACATCCGTTTCTCATCAACCAGAAAACCCTTCATCGGGAATCGTCCCAGCCATATGTTTTCCATCACCGGACGGTGCGGGACCGGATTCAACTCCTGATGAATCATGGATATACCATGCTGCAATGCAGCCTTCGAATTCGGTATTTCTACATCCTTGCCTTCGATGCGCACTGTGCCTGCATCGGGACGATACATCCCAAACAAACATTTCATCAAGGTCGACTTTCCCGCCCCATTCTCGCCCATCAACGCATGAACGGTTCCCGGCTTCACCTTCAGTGTAACTTCGCTGAGTGCCTGCACGCCGGGGAATGCTTTGGAAATCCCGTTCATCTCCAGCAGATAAGGTGATTGCATCTTCTATCTTCCCCTTTCATCTGACCGGCAAAAAAAGGACGTTGCCAAGATGACATACGTCCCTCTCTGCTGCTATTATTGGGCGTCGGCAATGTTGTCTTTCGTAATTTTTTTGTAAGCGATCCAGACATATTTCCCGTCTGTAATATCAAATTTGGTATTTTCTTTGGTTGGTGTCTCGCCTTTGGCAAGAACAGCCGCCAGTGCAACCGTTGCCGCTCCCTGATTTTTGGCATCATTCAGCACGGTGCCCAGCATGGTACCATCCTGCAACGCCTGAATCGCAGGGGCTGTAGCATCCACGCCTACGACAGGCATTGTTTTGCCATCCTTGAAGTAACCCGCTGCTTTCAATGCTTCAATCGCACCAAGTGCCATGTCATCATTGTTCGCCAGTACCGCTTCAATTTTGTCGCCATGCGAAGCAAGGAATGCCTGCATTTTCTCCTGGCCTTTGACCCGATCCCACATTGCCGTATCTTCGGCCAGTGCTTCAACTTCAATACCGGCATCCTGAATGGCTTGAACGGAATATTTGGTGCGCAGCTCGGCATCCTGATGACCCGGTTCACCTTTCAGCATGACATATTGCAGCTTGCCATCGCCGTTTTTGTCAGCTTCCGGATGTGCTTTCCAGTAATCCACGATCAACTGACCGGAGATTGTACCAGACTCTTCCGCTTTTGCACCGACATAGTACACTTTATCCCACTTATTCATGTCCTCCGCTACAGGCTCCCGATTCAGGAATACCACCGGAATATTAGCCGCTTTGGCCTTGTCGATAATGACACCTGCTGCGGTTCGGTCTACCGGATTCACCGCCATGGCATTGTATTTCTTGGATACAAACAGGTCGACCTTCTCATTCTGTGTCGGCTGTGCATTCTGACTGTCTACAATATCAAGGGCAGCTACGCCCTCCGCTGCCGCAGTCATCGCGTTTCGTACTCCCGTCATAAACGTATCGTCAAACTTATAGATGGCCACACCGATTTTCGGGTTCTCCGTTTGCGTTCCGGCTTCCGCCTTCGCGCCACTGTCCGTACCGGCAGTTCCGTTCCCACCGGCGCTGTCTCCCCCGTTGCTGCATCCTGCCGCCACAGCCATACACACCGTAAGCAACAATGTCATCCATGTTTTCTTTTTCATTCTTCATGACCTCCCCCAAGTTCATTCGGCTTTACCGATGCCTTTATTATGAAAGGGTTTACATTATTTTCGAATACAATATCTTCATCTGTTTTATCGAAATCCTCATCAATTCATCTATTCTATATAAGTTGAACTAAAAGTTTTTACACGGTCCACTCCGATGACAGAATAAACTTCCAATCGCTGTTATCCCCAGATTTTTCGATTCCCTCTTCCATAGGGATAAATCCGGTTATAAAGGCGAGCGCTTCGCTTTTCCAGTTTTTTTCTGTCCTCTCCGTTAATGTGTAAAATAAACAGTTCAACTTATATAAATCCCTTTTATAATGAGTGCTATGATCTAATCCTCATTGCACAAACGGAAATAACAGCTTCTGGTTATCCATCCAGAACATATTTTCTGTGCTAACGACCTTGGTTTCCAAAATAACTCGGGCCTGAACATGCTCCCGCTTCAGTTTGGCAAGTGCCTGATTAAGCCCCAGGTAGCCAGCACTGTAACCGTTCTGCACGATCAGTCGTTGGAACACACCTTCCTGCAACTGCTCTAACTGCTGTTGTTCGCTACCGAATCCAACAATGCTAATCTGCCTTCCATCCTTGCGACGATGCAGTTCATCTGCTGCCCCGAGCGAAGCCGGCTCTTGCAGGGCAATGATTCCGGCCAGCTCATGCTGATCCAGCAGCTGTTTGACTGTTTGCCAGCATGCATCCCGGCTGTTGCATACCGATTTCGGAATAATGTCGATGTCCGGGTAGTTCTGTAACTCTTCCTCAATCCCCTCTTCTCGCAGAACAAGACCTGCACTCAGCGGGTCCGGGCCTACTAAAGCAATATGACCCTGGCCTTCCAGTAATTCGGCCATGGCCTGTCCGGCCTGACGTCCAGCCTCGAGATTATCCATGGAGATGACGCTGGTGATGCCTTTGACGGGAAACTCATCGTTGAGCACAACAACAGGTACGATACCTCCATCCGTTCTCACCGTCTCTGCCTCCCGAATGATATCGCCAAGCACATCTTCACTTAATGGATCAACCAGCAGTGCGGCTGCCCCTTGTTTCAACGCGAGTGCGGCTGCCTGGACCTGTGCCTGTTCACGCTCACTGCGGGTAAAATCCCGATTCGCTGCGGCGGGTGTGCCCACAGATGGCGGACTTATCGCATAGTCCGCATTAGGTGACGTGTGTGAAGCGGAATCCACGGGATACGCTTCAACGGTGATGAGCTGTGCGCCGCTCTCTTTGGCGGCTGCCTCAGCCCCCAGGCGGATCGCTTCGGCGAGCTCTCCGGTGCCCGCAGGCGTAATGAGCGCAATGTGCTGCGACGATGCCGGTTGATCCGCCCCTGCCATGCCGCAGGCGGCACAGATTAGCAGGCAGCAGACTGCGGCTGCCTGGCACAAGGCTTTGAATGACCATAATCCCGGGGAACCGGGAAGAGTGGCCTGGCTTTTTTTTGCCAATACACGGCGTGTGCTCTTGTTCTGGTTATTCATTTTGCTGCTGGTTTCGCTACCGTCCATCATTCATCCCGTCCTCCTTCTGTTCTTCCTGAACAGGAATCCGAATCCATACCGTTGTGCCTTCCTCCAGCTCACTTGCGAATTCAAGACCATATCCCTCGCCATAATAGTGCCGGATGCGATCATGCACATTGCGCACAGCGACACCGGAGCCCGCCCCGCTCTTCACCACCGGACGGCCGCTGAGCAATCCCGCCATCTGTTCCTCCGACATACCTACACCGTTATCTGTAATGCGGAATACCAGAATCTGCTCTTCACGCTGCACATCCACCTCGATACGGCCCTCGTCCATGTGATACTCGATACCGTGCACGATGGCATTTTCGATGAGCGGCTGTAAAATCAGCTTCAGTGTCAGGCAGTCCAGTACCTGCTCATCCGCATGAATAATGAAAGTGAACTTGTGTTTGAAACGCATCTGCTGAATAGTCAGGTAATGACGGGCATGTTCCAATTCTTCGCGGACGGTAATGATCGTTTTACCCTGACTGAGACTGATGCGAAATAACCGGGAAAGCGACGTAATCATCGTGATGACTTCGTCATTACGGCTCATGCCAACCATGCGCACAACCGAATTCAGTGTGTTATACAGAAAATGCGGATTAATCTGGGCTTGCAGCGCCTCCAGCTCCAGACGGCGTTTTTGCTCCTGTTCATGAATGATCTCATCCATGAGGTTACGGATTTTGTTCACCATCAGATTGAACCTACGCGCCAGACGCTCGACCTCAAGCGGTCCCGTTATGGGCAGCTCCACGTTGAAATCCCCTCGCTCCACCGCCTTCATCTTTCTCTCCATCAGCCGGATTGGACGTGTCAGACTCGAAGAGAGAAACAGGGATACCACAATGACAAGCACCAGTACAATGACCAGCACACGAATCAGGTAACCGTTCACTTCCTGCCGTGTCGTCATGATTTCGTCCAGATACGCCACACCGACAATTTTCCAGCCGATATTCGCCACCGACTTTACGGTATTCAGCCTTTTCTGCCCATCCGCTTCATCTTCGTAACTCCCCGCAGCCACTAGGGCCTGCTCAATATTTTCTTTTTTCAGTCCCATATACATCAGTTGCTGCTGTGGATGATACACAATGTTGCCCGCACTCTCATCAATAATATAGACGTAACCCCGCTGCCCCAGGCTAACCCGGCTGCTCAGTTCGTCCATTTGTTTAAAATTGATATCGACCAGCAGGATCACTTGCTTCTCCTGACCTTGCTGTTTGATGGTGATGCCCTTGCTCATGGAAACGACCCATTGATAGGGTCCAGCATACATATTTTGAATATGAGGCAAGGAAAAGCTCAGATGATTAGGTACACGCAGGGCCGATTGAAACCATCCTTGTTGAGTGACATGAGCACTGCTCTTCAGCTCGGCAGCCGGTCTGTTCTTGAGCAACTGTCCATCGGCGTCGAGCAGTGTAATGGAGATGATATCTTCCCGGCTGCTGAGTAAGGTATCCAGCTGTTTGTCCACCTGCTCCCCTTCCCATGTACCGTCCCGCAGCATATGTTCCTCAATGGCACGGTACAGATGGGACATGCTGCGCACGTAATCCTCCAGGTTATAACTGACCTGATCCACAATCTGTCTGGTCGACAGTTCTGCACTTCGCTCAGCAGCCTGGGTGAATTTGTCATGCAGTAATATGGCCATAATGGTGAGTACCAGTACAATGAAGATGGAGAAAGACCACGTAATAATAGAACGAATACTGCTGAACTTGGACGAACGTACAACCAAGCGAAGATTCATCACAATAGACTTGATTCGTGTAGTTAACGTGCTCCAGCTCATTGAAGGGAACCTTCAGGAGCCGAAGCAGCCTGTTTCCGATACTCTTTGGGGGAGACGCCAGTATGCTTTTTAAAACAAAAACTGAAATAATTCGGCTCGGCAAAGCCCACCTTCTCGGCAATCTGAAACGACTTCAGCTCCGTGGAGCGAAGCAATTCTCTTGCTTCATCCATTCGAATCTGCATCAGATATTGCAGGAAGGTGAGCTGTACTTCTTTTTTGAAAATACTGCAAAAATAACCGGAGCTGATATGTAGATGCGCGCATACCTTCTGAATAGACAGATCCGGATCGGCATAATGTTTCTTCGTAAACGTGAGTGCCTGCTCCACAATATCTTTATACACATGCTGGCGCCCGCTGGAGATTCGCTGTTGTACGAGCAGACAGACTTCACTCACCTTATGCTGTGCCTCGGACAGACCTGGAAGTCGAAACATATCCGTATACAGCTGGAATCCGGCACCGAATATATCCTCCATCTCTTCACCCGAAGCCTGTGCGGCCTTCCAAACCGTAGTTAATACCTCGATCAAATACAACTGAATATCACTGCGGCCATGTTCCACCGTAATTTCCCGGAAAATGGTCTGCAGCCCTTGCTCCAGCTCTGCCTGCGTTCCCGCTTTCAAACAGCGGGTTAATGTCTGTTGTTTCAATTCATCAAAACGCAGCTTTCCTGCAGCCTGCCGCTCCACGTCCGCAATGTAGATCAAGGAATCCGTTCCTGGCACAAGCCGGTAATCCAGCGCCAGCAACGCATCCTCATAGGCATGCTTCACATCGGGAAGGGTGTCCACAAGTCGGCTCGATCCAATCGTTACAGGCACACGTAAATAGTGACGGATGCTTCGCACCACATTTTCCAGTGCTTGCTGCTGCAGGTCTTCCGCTTTCACTTCTCTTCCGTCCAACGGTTCCACGTAGAGCAATACAACCGTCTCCTGATGCATAAAGGCATAGCCTGCCTTGTGATCCGCCCATACCTCTGCCGCAATATTCAGCGCTGCAAACAGCTTCAATTCGGGATCTTCGGTCGGATGCAGTGTAAGGATGGATACACCATAACGTTTACCTCCCAGTTCCAGTCCGCACTGGCTTGCCCGGCTTAATATATATGATGAAGATTTCTGGCGATGCAGCAACGTCGCAATCAAATCCGCCTGTAATAAAGGCAAGCTGGTACGATAGTGTTCTCGCAACAGCTGTACGTCCTCACGTTCCGCAATCTCCTCCTCCATCTGGGCACGCAATCTGGTGAGCAGTTCGGTAAGATGCCCGGCCGAGAAGGGTTTCAGCAAATATTCATCTACGCTAAGCGATACCGCCTGCCGAGCGTAATCAAATTCATCATATCCCGTTAGAATAACGACCTTCACTAGTCGATTCCGCTCTCTTAATCTTCGTGCCAGCTCCAATCCATCCATAAATGGCATGCTGATGTCGGTAATCACGATGTCAGGCTCTACCCGCTCCGCCATCTCCAGAGCCTCACGGCCATTCTCGGCCAGACCCACAATACGCAGATCCAGTGCCTCCCAATCCACCTCGACAACCAATCCTTCACGAACATCTTCTTCATCATCCACGAGCAGAACCCGGTACATGATATGATTCCTCCCTTTTTCTCTAACAAACGAATATGCACGGTCTTTAACCGTTATCATAAAGCGCAAGGTTTCCAACATAATATACAATAAAAATAAACATATGTAATCGCTTTCTTTTAGAAGAGGAATATGAGATGTTGATGAAGTGTTTTCTCCCGTCTGACAAGGGATTTCGCTTCTAGGAGTGTTCTTTTTTTTAGAAAATACATTCAAAAATTGACTTATATTGGTACGCGTGTTATGATGATATAGGTCGATACATTAGTGGACAGAACGTCTACGGTCTAACCACCGTATGAGCATTAATTATTGAATGCAGCTCATACCAATGGTCGTACAAAACTTATTATTTTTGGAGGAATCACATGCAAACAGGTACAGTAAAATGGTTCAACGCAGACAAAGGATTTGGCTTCATCGAAACTGAAGAAGGAACAGACGTATTCGTTCACTTCAGCGCCATTCAAGGTGATGGTTACAAAACGTTGGACGAAGGTCAGCGTGTAGAGTTCGAAGTAACTCAAGGTAACCGTGGACCACAAGCGGAGAACGTTACTAAACTGTAATTGATACGAGGGCTGCCTCCGGCAGCCCTTTATTTATGCCCACTGGCACTTACTTTCGTTGTTTGTTAACACCAATCCCTATATAAGTTTGGACTTTTTGTTTATACAAACGGAGAGGACAGAAAAAAACTGGAAAAGCGAAGCGCTCGCCTAAAAGCTTTCTGAAAGAAAGCTACATCGGAAGCATACACTTATCACCGGATTTTCCCTTTTGGAAAAGGGAATCAAAAAAATCTGGAGATAACAGCGATTGAAAGGTTATTCTGTCATCGGATTATCCGTATAAACACCTTCCTTACACTTATATCCATCACAGAAAAGAGGTTTTTATTCCAACAGATCATTATAAATCCAGTGAACATGTTGTATTTTCCACGGTTGACGACATCATTAACTTCTACTCACCTCAGCAAACGAGCAATGAAAGTACCAAAGCTCACTCACGTCCTGCGCGTACGGTAGATCCATCCGAACACACGGATCACACGGATTACAAGACCGAACGTTAACCACGAAAAGACAGCAACCTATCCGACAAAAGCAGAAGGCCCTGAACCGCTTGAACGGTACAGGGCCTATTTCTATTTTATTTGTAGTCCTACATCTGTATGCTTATTTTACATAACCGTTTCGAATTGCAAAAACCACTGCCTGCGTGCGATCCTCTACATGTTATATCTTGAAAGGGTTCAGGGATGCTTGCAGTTCTGCCGAAACGTCAGACAACATCGCTGCGGACTCCTTGATCTGCTCCACAGACTTGAGTTGCTCTTGTGCAGACCCCGCGGCATGCTGAGAATTCACGCTTGCTGTCTGTGCATGACGTGCAATCTCGTTCACCGATGCCACAATCTGCTCTACGCCTGCCGACATCTCTTCACTGGTCGCCGCCATATCTTCGATCTCTGTTGCAATACGCAGGTTCGTATCCCGAATCTGGGTAAAGCTCTGTTCGGTTTCTCGTGTAAGTCGCAAACCTTCACTTACTTCTTGCTTCACTTTGGCCATCGCTGCCAAAGAATGCAACATGTCCTGTTCCATCGCTCCGACAAGCGCTTCAATCTGGCTCGACGATTGCCCAGCCTGTTCAGCCAGCTTCCGCACTTCGGTAGATACAACGGCAAAACCTCTACCTTGCTCTCCCGCTCTTGCAGCCTCGATGGAAGCATTAAGCGCGAGCAGATTCGTCTGGCCTGCAATTTCATGAATAGCAGATACCATCTGACCGATCTGAGCAGACTTCTCCTCCAGCATACGAATCACTTCATCCGTTGCACTAACGGAAGCTTCAATGGCTGCCATCTGTTCCACCGTTAGCTGTACCGCCTGTCCCCCAGTATCCGCTTGCTCCCGTGAGTACACTGCGGCATCTGCAATGCTGGAGGCTCTATCTGCTATACGCTGCACGCCGATGGCTACCTCTTCCATCGCTTGCAAATTTTCTTCCGTACTTATAGTCTGACTTTTAGCACCGCGTGCAACCTGTTCGACAGAGACAGCAATCTGTTCTGACACCCTTGCGGTCTGGTCCGCGATCTGTAGTAGCAGTCCCGTGGAATGACCTGCTTTATCCGCTGCGGCTAGCCCGCCTTGAATAATGCCCTGCAAACTGCTTCTCATTTCATTGTAACCTGCACTTAACATACCAATCTCGTCTTTGACATGATCGACCACGGGCTGTGTGAAGTCTCCCGTTCCTGCACGTTTAATGGCAAGAGATACCCGATTAATTCTGGCTCTCACCCTGCGGACGTACCAAACGATCAACACAATGGCAATCAGCATCGCAATACCTACGACGATCAGAAAGGTTTGAAGAAATGAAGAGATAATCACATCAATTAATGATTGGGAAGCACCCACATAGAAAATACCGATGATCTCTCCTGATGCGTTTTTAATGGGTTCATAAGCGGTTTGAGTCTTCTGTCCGACAACAATAGCTTCCCCGAAATACTTTTCGCCCTTCTGCAAAACGGTCTGTGCCACCTGTTCGGACACCTTCGTGCCTATGGCGCGTTTCCCGTCAATCATGACATTCGTAGCAATTCGTTCATCTCCGCGAAAAATGGTCACGGTATCTCCTGACGCGTTGCCGATTTCATCCACCAGATCAAAATTTTCTTCCAGCGATGCATCGCCTTTGTATAACTGCCCATCTTTAATGGCCCAGTCTCCTGGATATTTGTATGACAAGATATGATTTGCCATCTCGAGGTCCCGTTTTACCTTTTCCGTAGCGAATGTCTTAATGCCACCTCTCATCTCCATAACGACGCTGACTGCTACGGCCGAGGAGAACAAAATGAAAATACCGATCACAATCAAACTGATTTTAGTACCAATGCTCATGCTACGCATGTGTGTGCGCCACCCTTTTCACAATTAAATTGTCTCGATCTCTGGCAGATTGGGTTCTGCTTAGAGATTTCACATACAGACTTATCGGCGGTGGTATACACATTTTTTATAATCTAACTGTGACTTTTATCACATTTATTTTAAAATATTAACTAGTCTTTTACGCATTCTCCGTAATTGTGTCAAAAGATGTATGGGGCTGGGAGATCCACAGTCAGGATGATCTGCCATATGTCCTAAAAGTGCAGATAACTCTTCGTTTAGGAAATGAAGAGTTTCTAATTCAAATCATGAAAGAATGCTCGTAACAATATGACAATTGTTACGTAAAACACGAAGATAATCCAAAAGTTCCAGTCCATAAGTCCTATTTTACTTGGGAAATCTAACATTAATATGTCGAAATAACGATATAACTGATGAGTAGAACTTACCTGGAGTTCATATACGTGAAGAGCAAACCCAATATTATTAGCAACTATAGTCTTCTTATCTGTAGAGACATTGAAAATTTCATCGTAATTGAAAATGTCAGTCCATCACAAATACAACTCAATATGTAGCGTATACGACGTCCAGGTGAAGTCCTTTTTAATTTTACAGGAGGAGTGAATGACCTTGTTTAAAAAGCTTCGCTGGAGTACCATGCCATTTTTCGCCAAAAATCTGATTATTTCATTCGGGAGTATCGCTCTGATTGGAATTATTCTGATCACTGCAGCTTATCAGTTGCAAAAAAGTATATTAATCAAGCAACTGCAAGATCAAGCTGAGATTACAACTTTGAAATGGTCTGAGGATCTGGACACAAGTCAGGTTGAACAAGCCACATCCGAGAAGAGTTATTCCGATACATATCAGAGTAAACTGCGGGATTATCTGGATTCCATCCATACTTTTAATCCCAATATCGCGCAAGCTTACATTTTCGGTTCACAGCTAGACGCCGAGAATGGTTCTCCGATTTATGCGATTCCAACCAGTCTGGTTGAAGCATTTGAGAAAGATAAGTATCTGCCAGGTACGAAATATCCGTTATCCAAACAGATTGAACATGGTATCAATGATATGAATGCAACCGGCGGACCTGCGTTTAGTGATTTTTACACCGATGATTTCGGTACATGGACAACACTGATGTATCCAATCAAAAAGGCAGATGGTTCCATCTACGCAGCGCTGTACTTTGATGTTGATGCAAGTGCCGTTCCCAAAGGGCTGAATAAATTACTGATGTACGGCCTGATGTACCTGGTCGGTTTCCTGATTCTGTTCATGGTACTGCAATTTATTATGCTGAAGAAAACCATGCGCCCGATTCGTGACCTCATGAAAGGCATTGAGGAAGTAAGCACAGGTAACCTGGACGTCACGATTCAGACAGGACGCGATGATCTCGGAGTCATTAACGAAAAGTTCAATACGATGATTGAGCGTTTCAATACCACTCTGTTCAAAGTCAAAAATACATCTCGCCATCTCTCGAACTCGTCCAGAGAACTGCTGGATATTTCGGCGAAAAACAACGATAATATTCAATCAATCAGCACCAACATCCGTGAAATCTCTACAGGCCTCGTCTCTCAGGACAAAGCAACTGTGGAAAGTGCACGCGCCATGACCGAGATGTCTACCGTAGTGCAGAACATTGCCGGAAGCTCGGCCGAAGTAGCCGATGAAGCGCTCAGCATGGAGCAACGCTCGAGTAACGGACATGAAATTATGCAGCAGGTTATCGATCAGATGGGGCTGATCTCAAGCGCGGTCCAGAATACCTATGCGTCGATTCAATCTCTGGAGAACCGTTCCAATGAAATTAGCAGCATTGTCGGTATCATTACGGATATCGCTGGTCAAACCAACCTGCTCGCCCTGAATGCTTCCATCGAAGCAGCACGCGTTGGAGAGGAAGGCCGGGGCTTCGCGGTCGTGGCTGGAGAAGTGCGTAAACTCGCTGAACAATCCCAAGAATCTGCAACCCAGATTCGTGCGTTGATCGATGAGATTCAGCGGGATATCGGACAATCGGCAGACGCGATGGAACGAGGTTCGGAAGAAGTGCAAAAAGGCCTCAACGTTACGCGGGAAACGGGAGTTTTCTTCGAAGATATCTTGACGGCTACCAACAAAGTTGCGAACCAGATTCAGGATATCTCGAGCTCTACCGAGGAAATCTCGGCAAGTACACAAGAAATGTCCGCGACGGCAGACGAGTTGTCTGCAAGTGTCAGCAAGGCGGCTAGTAGCAGTAAACTCATTGAGAACTCCATCGCCGAACAGGAAACTTCCATGGCTGCGATCGTCAGCGCATCAGACGAATTATCTGAAGTATCTGAGCAGCTACAAGAACTCATCTCGTTCTTTAAGGTGAAAGAAGCGTAGGCTGAGCAAGTTTGACATGGCTGGCATAGCACGATGAGAGAAGTATGGATTATGCGATGGTTGTGAAGTGTATTGCATAAGAACCCGCAGAAATTGTGGAAAATTGCAGGCATATCACGTACTGATCATGGGGCGGTATGCGCCGCAGCAGTAACTTCAACCAAGGCTTGAGTGTTTGTGCACTCAAGCCTTGGTTTTTTAGCTTGAATTGTCTGACATTGCATTCTAATTCTAACGATCACAGGAGACGCTATTTGCCTGATTTTTTGCTTCATAGAATTCTAACGATCACCAGAAACCTTATTCGTTTCAAACACCCTGTTTTTCGACGTTTTCTGCTGTATTTCTTCCAAATAACGTCTGGGGTGATCGTTAGAATTGGAAAAGGTCATAAACTAACCAAATAAGCTCTCCTGTGATCGTTAGCGCTCATCCGAGACTAGTTCATCGCATCAGCTATACTGCTCAAGCTGCTCCTAACTTCCCCCACACTTCGATAAGCTCCAGCTATTTTAACCAGCTTCCAGCTATTTTTTTGCTGCTTCAAATAGTGTAACGTCACCGCGCTGGGCATCAGGCACACTCGCTCATCTCCCATTTCAAACCATTCCAGCTTCATTCCCACTTTTTCCGCAAATTGTTGAATGCTTTCTACTGTCTCCAATGTAGCTAACTTTGAAGTACCTGGACCTGAATCTAAATCTGAATTTGACTCTAACTCTTTTTCTGTTGCTACTCCACCGCTGTTTCCTACTTCGCCCCAAACATCTATACTATCGAACAAGTACGTCCCGTCCATCTGGAATGTCATATTTACCGTGCACCCTTTGTAATCAAAGCTGAACACTTCGAGTTTTTCCTTCTCCACACTCCACACCTCATCCGCCTGCGCCTTAGCCTGCTCCAGTGTGATCTGAGCATCTGCTGGTAAACATTGCGGCAATTTCCCCTTTTGCACGTACTCTTCCAAAGAGATCGTATCGATAAGTGATTTGGTTTGCTCGTTATTCATGGTTTGTTCGTCACCACCTTTCTGAGTCCGTTGGTAAGAACATGAAAAAAGTGATTCGCAGAGTAGTGAGGCTCCCCGTTTTCATATCCATCAATATTGGACTATTGCGCTTCGTTGTTAAAGTTAAAGAATAAAAATATGTATACATGGGTTGTATGTCGCATGAATGTTTAATAAAATGAAAGTAAGGAAAAATAAGAGTAGCCAGGCCAATGGCTACTCCTGTACAGCATTTGCGATGGATAATCCTCCAAGTGTGTTTCGTAAGGTGAAGAAATAACCCGCTAGGCCTCCAACCTATGGCGGGTTATTTCTTTTTTCGATCAATGTATGTCAGGAGCGCAATAATTAACGTTGCGAACATGATTACATCTGAAAAAGAGAAATTCATAGACAACACCTCCTTACCGGAGGACTGTCTATACCCACCACAAATTGGCTGTACATTTTAAATTATACCAGTGTGTAGGTGCTCAGACGAGCACCTTTTTTTATTTTTTAACAACTTACTTAAGTTCACATATTTCAATCGGCGAGCTCTATACAGAGTGTAACCGGCAAATGCCTGGAAATGGTGGGAGTTTCGGAAAATTTCAATCCGCACACTCCATACGGAGTGCGACCAAAGTGAGCTACCCAGATCAGTGAAGCTGGCAGAGAATATAATGCTTATCTGAAAGTTGGTTCCGCCCCGACAATTTACCGGAAGAAAACGAAGAAAATTGTCTCACATACATTCAATTATACCGCTTCGTTGATTGCACTTTGCTCTAATCTTCTATAAAAACGAGCAGACAAAGACGCTCGGTCAGGTGCAATATCCTGTCTGGGCGTCCTATTTTATAGTGTAGCTCTTTTATTTCAGGTATCCTTTGGATTTCCAATATCGCTTCGCAAAGGATTCAACAGCATAGGGCGGTTCCCCATCCAGCAAATCCTGATTCGCTTGCATCAGCTCTTTGCGCCCACGTTCCAGCAATTGAACGGCATGTAGTAATTGGGGACCACCTACATAATGAAGTTCAAGCAACAACGGCTCTTCCTCATCCTCTTGCTCCTGAGCCGAGTATTCAATTAACACAATTTCCGTGCCGTCCGCATGCTGGTGTAGCGTATAGAAGTATTTCTCGACCTTCGTCTCCCCTTGTGTATCCGTATACTCTCTACCAATACGCAGCATAGCTGGCTTGGGAACATCATTATACATTTGGCCTGCTTGTCGAAATGCAAAGTAGAAGTCTTCAATCCACAACCCATGCCGGTCATCATCATAATAATCGTCATACGGCTCCACGATAGGCAACGCTAATAAATCACGAATACGTTGCGGCGAAATTAAGGTACGGACATACTGGTAATTCGATACGGACCGCAACAAGGTATCCCATCCACGGTTGCTTAACTGCTGAATATCCGGAGGTGAGTCTTCCGTAAATACGCTCCATTCGGAGTTCTCACTGTTCACATAACGATATGCGCCTGAGATCATCCAGACAGGAGTGCCCGCTTGCTGGGCAAGTTCATTAGAAGAGCCTGAAGCTTGGTCTGCTGGCTCTATTTTGAGCAACAATGCACAGTCTTGGTCATCTTGAAAATACAGACTCCGGAAATAGCCCTCCGTATACTCATCCCCGTAGACAGAACCTCGGCAAAACTGTCCATCCACCCAAAACTCATAGCTGTTCAGCAACTCCCCCTCCTCTCTTACAGGTAATAATGAAGGGTGAGTAAGACGCTCAATGTTCTCAGCGGTGAACCGATGATCTTCGAACCAATCCGGTACATCTGGCGCTAGTTCTGCGGCATAAATATACTTTCGTTTAATGATAGGCTGTCCCTGCTCCAGCCTCTTGATCATCTCTTCTCGCCATGGAAACGGCTCTTCTGTATCTTCGTCAATTACACACTCAGGAACAAATAACTCCAGCATGTCAAAGCCTTGCCATGGTCCGAGATCCTCCCAATCTTCAAGCTGACGCTTCACTTTCCGCTGTCCTTGAACCTGAATTCGATATTGCTCTGTACTTACTAGCAGCCCACCTTCTACGTTGCCTCTCACCGTCAATTCTCCATGGTTGTAATCTCCCCAGAACATATCCTCCACATAAAGATTACCTGTAATATATATTTCCTGCCCTCCCACGAGCATATAAGGCGTTGTAAGATCACCAAGCACAACCAGGTTAGAAGCGGCCGCGTCGGATCCTGTGTTTCCAATATAACGATCAACGATCAGATTTCCCTCCACCATAATTAAAAAAGGCCCCTCATCCAGCAACAGCTCATTGATATGAAGATCACCTGAATGCAGCCATACTTCCTCGGCATCAAATTCACCATCATGTGCTTCATTCTGTGTATACATCCAGCTTTCGTGAGGCAACCTCGTTTTGATATCGGCAAAAGTAACCTTTTGACCTATGTGATGTATGGACATGTCCTGACACTCCTCATCGGTTGATATATGGATAACATCTTCAAAACTTCTAATCTTCGAAACTCCGAATCTATTGGCAGCATGACTACCCAGTTTAATTATACTAGAGGAAATTGAGTTAAGCTTTCTGTTGATTGCATTAGCAGCGATAAGTAGATCAAAGTTAATCACATAAGTCCACATTTCAATCCACGCACTCCATACGGAGTGCGACAGCGAAAAACAAGTATAGTACGTTACTACACGTCACAAAACTACGTTTTTACACTACTATTCTATGTGTTCTCACCAACGAATTCAATCTTTTTCCAGCTCATTGTTGCCAAAAGGCATCAAAAGTCCTTGTTTTTACTACTTTCAAGGTGCGAATCCCCCGGGGTTTTCATGTGAGCTTCACATTCGCACCTTTCTCTACTCTTCCAGCTTCTCCCTACCCACACCATCACAACGTTCACTTTCCAAACTATGACATAGATCACATCCAACCTCATACACAAGTGCTACATTAAATAACGACCAACTGACCAAAACAGTAAACTGGTCAATCGCAAAGTTTGGTTCATCTTTTTTCAAATCCTTTCACCATCGCTTCAACTTGCTTCATCATTTTCAAAAATCTCTACTGCTTCACACTGCTTCTCGTGTTTTACCCGCTACACCCTTACACACGTCAGACCCCAAGGAGGTGCATAGCCGTGAAAACGATAGATCGAAGGCAACAGGTGATGGACTCTGCCGAGAAATCCTTTGCCCTGTTTGGCTACAAAGCCACAACGATGGAACAAGTGGCGAGACTGGCCAATGTGGGCAAAGGAACGATCTATACCTTTTTCGAGAACAAAGAAGAATTGTTTGATGAGATCCTGCGCTCGATTATTGCAGACATGAAACGGATTACGGAGCAGACGGTGAAGGATGAAAACTCTTTTCTGGATAACGTGCATCAGAGTATGGACTCGTTGCTGGAATATCGGGAGGAGCATGAGCTGCTGATCAAGCTTTTCCAAGAGGTCAACGATTTTGGAACACCCCAAGCGAGAGAGGGTCTGCAAAAAGTAGAGAAAGCCATTCTCGAATACCTCGAGCGTCAGGTTAGTCGGGCCATGGAATTACAGCAAATTCGTACCGACGATCCCAAGCTGGTCTCGTTTGTGCTACTGAAGTTATACGTCAGCCTAACATCCGATTGGAATAAAGCGCATCCTACGCTGCACAAGGATCAGATCAAAGCGTTTGTGGGCCTCTTTCTCAAAAATGGATTATCCCCCACCTAGAGAAACGCCCGCGGACGCACACATACCATACTAATAGAGAAACAAGGGATAAGCGTAAGATAGGGAGAGAACATCATGAAATCATTTCGTGTATTTGGGCAGGATCTGAAATCCGCCTTCAAGAAACCAAAAGTATTTATTCCCATTCTCGTTGTGCTGTTCATTCCCGTGTTATATAGCGGACTGTTCCTGAACGCCTTCTGGGACCCATATGGCAAAATGAATGAATTACCTGTAGCCGTGGTCAACACGGATCGGGGTGCAGTTTACAATGACAAATCGCTTGAAGTCGGCCAGAATCTGGTTGATGAGTTGAAGAAAAGCGATGATTTTAACTGGCAGTTCGTCACCCGCGACCAGGCAGAACAAGGCATGAAGGACAACAAATATTACATGACCATTGTCATTCCAGAGGACTTTTCCGCCAAAGCAACTACCCTGATGGATGAGCATCCGGCTCCGGCAGAACTGATCTACGAGCCCAACGAAGGTTACAACTTCCTTGCGGGTCAGATCGGTGGCACGGCGGTCAAACAGATTCGCTCCAAAGTCTCTGCCAAAGTCACAGAATCATATACCGAAACCCTGCTGGATAAGGTCGAGAAAATCTCGGACGGTTTGGCAGATGCCGGAGATGGCGCAGGTAAAATCCATGATGGAGCAAGCAAATTGGACGAAGGGGCGGCTACGTTAAAAGAAAACCTGGCGAAACTGGCTGACGGTGCAGGCAAGCTGCAAACCGGCGCCGTTTCGTTAAAAGAAGGCACAGCAACCCTCGCCAAAGGCACAGGTGATCTTCACACTGGCGCGAGCACATTATCGAATGGTCTCGCACAATTAGCTGCCGCCGGCACCAAGCTGGGTGACGGCGCGGCACAGGCCGCAGCTGGCAGTAAACAGCTGCATGCCGGTATTCAAGTTGCGCAGGAAGGCGCGTCCAAACTGGACGCAGGACTCGCAGCTACCGAACAAGGCAGTGCCAAGCTGACCGCCGGACTGCAAACTTCCGTGGAAGGTAGCGGCAAAGTCAGCGAAGGCGCCAAAGCAGTCGCCCAAGGTCTGGCTCAACTAGCAAAGTCCAATCCCGAACTGGCAGCGAGCCCCGCTGTTCAAGAGCTACTCGCAGCTAGCCAGGCCGTTGCCGCTGGCAGTGAGCAGGTATATCAAGGCGGACAGCAACTCGTTGCCGGAAGTCAGCAAATGCAAGCTGCACAGCAACAATTGCATCAAGGCAGCAGCCAGTTGGTTCAAGGTGAAGAGCAGCTGGTACAAGGCGCAGCACAGTTATCCGGCGGACAAGAAAAGCTGAGTGCCGGACTCAACCAATTCAATGCCAAATTAAACGAAGCGGCCGCTGGCGGTGCCAAACTGGCAACAGGATCAGAGCAACTAGACGCTGGTGCTGGCAAGCTTTTGGCCGGAGTGAATGAGCTGGAGGGCGGGGTTTCTACCCTTACGGACGGTTCTCATAAGCTGGCTGATGGTGCTGGTAAGCTACAAGAAGGCACGCTCAAGTTAACCGACGGTTCCGGCGAACTCGCCACCAAATTAAACGATGCTGCGCAGCAAACGAGCAGTGTCAAAAAGACCGATGAACTGGTTACGATGTATGCCGAGCCTGTTCATGTCGATGAACACAAATTAAACGAAGTGCCCAACTACGGCACAGGTTTTTCGCCCTATTTTCTATCACTCGGATTATTTGTCGGTGCGTTGATTGCAACGCTGGTTGTACCAACACGTGGCAGTAGTGTAAGTGACGCAAGTGGCTGGAATCGATTTGTCAGCAAAACCCTTGCCTTCACCATTATGAGCGGCGTTCAATCTTTGCTCGCTTCCGGGCTGGTGTTATACGGGCTTGGCCTGAAGGTACAGAGTGTGCCGTTATTCCTTTTGTTCAGCTTTGTGACGAGTCTGAGCTTTATGTACATCATTCAGGCATTAGTAACTTGGCTAGAGAATCCGGGACGCTTCATTGCCATCCTGCTGCTCATCTTCCAACTCACCACCAGCGCAGGAACGTTCCCACTGGAGCTCATTCCAAACTGGCTGAAAGTGTTCAACCCATGGCTACCAATGACGTACTCCGTAACGGGATACAAAGCGGTCATCTCCAGCGGACAATTCGGCGTCGCCTGGGATCAGATCGGCATTCTATGCATCTTTGCAGTTCTCGGTCTGGTCGGTACGTTAACGTATTTCCTGAAACATCGCACGGTTGAAAACGAAAATCTCAGCAGTGAAGCTGTATTTCAGGCTTAGATAAGATATTCAGCTTTGGTATAAAACTTAGCTATCATGTTCGATTTAATATAAATATCAACACAAACGGTTATAGAAATGTAAAAGGCATATCCTTTATGTCAGACTGGCTGTTATGCAGCGAGTCGGGACAATGGATATGCCTTTTTGAATTTTCTTTTTTTTAATAGGGTAACCTCTGCTGGCTACATGTTATACGTAAAAAGACTCTATACTTATCGTCAGGCTCTCACAACATGTTCATCAATAAACTGTAGAAACTCTGCTTGCATGGAGCCAAGCGTAAGCATTTTTTTGATGATGCTAAACCGATAATGTATACCATGAGACTGAAATGACCATATCGACGCCAACGAAACCCCGGATTTGAGTCGCTGTTGCTCCAGATCTGAAAGTGGTATTCGAACCATTTGAACAACTTTGGAAGAAAATAAATTGAGGAACAAAATTTTAAGCACGTCATGATTGATCAGCAATATAGCTCGAGATGTCGTTGAGGAAATCGCTTGTGACGTAACATAACAGGCCAGCATATCTGCTTCTTTGTAAGGTTCGCTTAGTCGATTTATCAATTTTCTAGTAATAAGTAGCATATTGATCGTACTCCTAATATGTAGAATACACCCACAGTCAAAACTATAACACGATAGACTGCATGAACCAACTGGCTCACAGTTTTATCAAAAATGGTGGTGCGTGTCTGTCGGGAAAATCATATGAAATCGAGGTTTCTCTACACATATTACCTATGGAGAAAGTTTCGTTCTAAATGCACACTAGTTTGGGCGGTCTCCGGTTTGCCAGATTCTAACGATCACCAGCGACGCTATTCAGCCTATTTTAGGCATTTATAAAATCTAACGATCACCAGAAAGCTTATTTACTTGAAATACAGCGATTTACGCTACATTTTGAGGGTTTCAGCCCAAATAGCGCTTGTGGTGATCGTTAGAATTCCAAAGGTCGCCGAAACGACAAAATAAGCTTCTCTGTGATCGTTAGCGTGTTAGGTGCAAGTCGAGAAAATCAGAGTTCAATCCAGGTACTCCAGAAGGAGTGCGACTACTCCCCTATTATGACTTATCGTGTTTACAAATGATTTCAATCCACACACTCCATACAGAGTGCGACCTAGCGCTATGGTTGGATTCCTTATCAATACGATCATTTCAATCCACGCACTCCATACGAGTGCGACTCGAAATATTTTACGCACATGATTTTCTATTTGAATTTCAATCCACGCACTCCATACGGAGTGCGACCATACACCGAAGGAGGCAAGTTGTTCATAAGGCAAATTTCAATCCACACACTCCATACGGAGTGCGACTAGTGGGCGTCAGCTGACGTACGATTTCCTTCAAGATTTCAATCCACACACTCCATACGGAGTGCGACTTAAGCAGTGTCTGGATACCACTTGCAACTACCTTATTTCAATCCACACACTCCATACGGAGTGCGACCCCTTTTTCGCCTTACGGATCAGGTCGCCAACTTTATTTCAATCCACACACTCCATACGGAGTGCGACGTACTCGTTTGCTATTAATGTCATTGCCTGTACAAAATTTCAATCCACACACTCCATACGGAGTGCGACAGCAAAAAAACACGTAATAAAAGCATAGATTGTATACTTTATTACGTGTTCTCGTTTAATTCATCTATTAATTAGTTTCATCTTAATATAAAACCCTTAAAATATTCAAGGTCATTTGCCAAAAGGTATCAAATTAACCTATTGTCAGGTGCGAATCTCCCAGGGATTTCATGGGAGCTTGGCACTCGCACCTGTTTTAAATCACGCTCCACCGTTACTCTTCCATATCCACTCGTTTCAAAAACGTCTGGGTACGTGCGAGCTTTGGTGCACCGAAGAGTTGATCTGGCGGGCCTTGCTCGGCAATTTCGCCATTGTCCATGAAGAAGACACGATCCGCAACATCACGAGCAAAGCTCATCTCGTGCGTGACAATCATCATCGTCATGTTTTCCTGCGCCAGTTGCTTGATGACACGAAGCACTTCTCCCGTCAGCTCCGGGTCGAGAGCCGAGGTTGGCTCATCAAAGAGCAGGATATCTGGCTGCATCATCAGGGCGCGGGCAATCGCTACGCGCTGCTTCTGTCCACCGGACAAATTGGCCGGATAAGCATCGGCCTTGTCAGACAGTCCGACTTTGGCAAGTAACTCCATGCTGCGGCTGCGAATCGCCTTGATGCTCTCTTTTTTCAATGTCTTCGGTGCAAGTTCAAGGTTCGCCTGTACAGTCAGATGCGGGAACAAGTTAAAATGCTGAAACACCATGCCCATACGATCGGTAATCTTCCGAATCTCGGTAGCACCTGCGTACCGCCCATCATCCACCAGCGACTGATTCTGAATGCGAATCGTTCCGCCCGTAACATCTTCCAGGTGGATTAAGCTGCGCAACATCGTGCTTTTCCCCGAACCTGAAGGTCCAATTACCGCAATCACTTCACCTGGAGCCACGTTAAAAGAGACTTGTTTCAGCACATCCAGTGTGCCAAATGATTTTTTCAACTGATTTACTTCTATACTATAGGTCATATGCAGACAGTCCTTTGATTGAACAGATTTGATTTATTCATGCGAAAAACGCTTCTCCAGAACCTTGAATAATAAGGTAAGCACCAGAGTCATAAGCAAATACATAATTGCCGCTACGAAAAATGGAATGAGTTGCAAATCCCGATTCACTGCGGCTTGCGCATAATAGAGCAACTCGGGTACAGCTACAGCGTAGAGCAATGCCGTATCTTTAACCAGCGTAATTGCCTCGTTCGCTGTGGCCGGAAGCACCACCCTCACCATCTGTGGAATGATAACTTTTGTCATCGTCTGCCACTTCGTGAGTCCAAGCACTTTAGCCGCTTCATGCTGCCCTTTATCAATCGACAACAATCCGCCCCGGAAGATTTCTGCAAAGTAAGCTGCATAGTTCAGAATAAATGCGATAGCCGCTGCAATGAAACGATCAAAGACCAGATACTCCCCGATGACCGGAAGTAATGGAAGGCCGAAACAGAAAAATAATACTTGCAAAAGTAACGGTGTCCCACGCATCACATAGACGTATGTGTGCGCAATCCACGCCAGCGGTTTGAACTGGCTCCGCATCGCTAACGTTACCGCGAATCCTAGGGGTACCGATAGCACAATCGCAAGCAGAAATAAGAAAATCGTCGTTTGTGCACCTTCCAGCATCGGTTTTATAATCGTTGAAATATAGTCCCAATTCATGAATTAGTTCTCCTCTAATCTGTTAACCCCGCACTCCTTGGAAGCATATCGCTCCAGCATGGAATACGGGGTCGTCGTTTTCGTGAGTATTGTCTTCCCAACTGGGAAAAATCCCACATCATTATTTGTCAGGCGTATTTCACCTGGCTGCTTTCAAATTCACCAATTCATTTCTTACTTCAGAACCTTGTCTTCACCAAGCCATTTCTTAGAGATTTCAGCGGCTTGGCCGTCCGCATTCAGCTCATCCAGCGCTTTTTGCAACTGATTGAGAAGTTCTTCATTGCCTTTTTTGATCCCGATGCCATATTGCTCTGGCGCCAGTGATTCATCCAGCAATTTGAAGGTTCCTTCTTCCTTCGACATGTAATATCTTGCGACCACTTCATCAATGATGACTGCGTCCAGACGTTTCGTTTTCAGATCAGTCAGCGCCAGTACATTATCTTTGAATTCGGAAGCTTTAACTTTATCCTTCAGAGGACTTGCCGCCAGCGCATCTGCCGCTGAGGACAAGGCCTGCAATCCTACATTTTTGCCGTCCAGCTCGTCCAGCTTGGTAATCGGGGAGTCTGCCAGAGTAATTGCAACCTGACTGTTCTCCAGATAAGGCTTCGTGAAAAGCACTTTCTCTTTGCGCTCATCTGTAATCGTATATCCGTTCCAGATCATATCGATCCGGCCGCTGTTCAGCTCCGACTCTTTGGAAGACCAGTCGATCGGCTGGAAAGTTACCTTTTTACCCATTTTCTCCGCAGCTGCACGGGCATAATCAATGTCAAACCCGACAATTTCATTCTTCTCATCCCGGAATCCCATTGGAGCAAACTTATCGTCGATCCCTACAATGATGGTGTTCTCATCTTTATTTGCGGAGCTGGAACAGCCCGCCATAATGATCATACATATGCTGATAAATAATAGTAGAATTGCTTTCTTTCTCATCTCTCGTACCCCTCCATGTCTATGACCAAGCTCAAACGCTTTAGTTCGTTACCACGTTATCAGAGACTTATAATAACATAGCATGAGATAAGAGTCGAGCATCTTGCTCATTTCCAGCGAATTCAACCCTAAGAATTGTCAACAATTTGTGAAAATAAAGCCTGCACCCCAGCCGGTTCCACCAGCTTCTCGCGTACAACAGAATTCCAACGCTCCGGCTTTTGCAGCGCTTTAAGCTCTGTTCCAACCCGCTCCTGCGCAAGCTTACGTTCAAATACAACCCGTGTGTCCTTCAATTGGTAGAAAACCTGCTCCAGATTATCAATCAGTACAAAGTTTGCAAGTGCGTTATACACGAGTATTTTTTTTCTCTAAACCTTTGTTCCTCTATTCTAAATTCCCCTGCAATCCAAAAAAACAAAAAGACGAAGCAGCCTCATTGCTGCTCCGTCCTCATTTACTCTTCTTTTCCGCTTTATTCTCTCTGGAATTTAAGTCAGATTACCAAGCTTTTATTACTGCCACATTCATGCTGTCATTTCCATCAAGCTTATCATCTTTATTAGCTTATGATGTCGGAATTTTTACACTTTTCACTGTTGTTCTACTATTCCTGCACTCTCTACTGCTGTACTTTCTCGCGATCCTTGCCTTTATCGGACTCACCTGCGTTTTTATTCGCGGCCTCCCGATCTTGCTGCATCTCTTCTACCGTTTTGACCTTCAGACGCGCAGCACCTTCGTAAGCCTTGGTTGGAATAAGATCACCTGTAGCAAGTCTCACTTCTGCAGCTTTAATCGCATCACTGTACTGTGGCAACCACTTCGCCTGTGCAACCAGCATCTCATCGACCATCTGCCAGATTTCCTTCGGATTACAAACCGCGCCTACCAGCGGGTCCATCATAAATGCCTGTCGCAGCAGCTTGTCGTCCCCATGCACTGCCGCTTCCACCGCCAGACGTTGCACGGATATGCTTACATTACACACCGCCGCTGGGCCCAGAGGCAGATCACCGATATGCGGCATCGAGATGCCGTTACGATCTACATAACCCGGTGCTTCAATGATGGCATCATCCGGCAAGTTGGAGATCACCCCGTTGTTCACGGTGTTAAAATGACCACGATACACACGTCCTGTCTCCAGGCTCTCTATGATATAAGAGCCGTGCTCTTCGCCGCGTTTCTCTGGTAAATACTGCATCGGATCATCCTTCATCCAGTTTGGAAAATCCGTTTCGAACCAGTTGCGCCCCTCGGTACACACGCGCAGATATCCACCCGTTTCACCGTTAATCCAGCTTCCCATGTCAATCCAGTCATTAATCTCTTCAGGACGTTTGCGATACCATGGCACATATTCACTTAAGTGACCATTGGATTCAGTACTGTAATAACCAAAGCGACGCAACATATCGATCCGAACTTTCTCCGTACGGCTGTACTCGGGATGCTTCTCAAAAGCTTCCAGCAATCCACCCGTAAGATCCTTGCCTTTGTGGGACGCCTGAATATACCATGTCTGATGATTGATACCTGCACAGATAATATCCACTTCACTCTTTTGCAGTCCATACACTTCCGCAATCTGTTGATGTCCATGCTGAACGCCGTGACATAACCCGATCGTGCGCACACCACCGTATTTGTTACAAGCCCATGTCAGCATTGCCATTGGATTCGAGTAATTCAAGAGCAACACATCCGGCGCACTCTGTTCGCGAATATCTTTGCAGATCTCAAGCATCTCGGCAATCCCGCGCTGTCCATACATAATGCCGCCTGCACACAGCGTATCCCCAACACATTGATCCACCCCGTATTTGAGCGGAATATCGACATCGGTTGCAAAAGCTTCCAGTCCCCCTACACGAATCGTACACAGAACATACTTGGCGTCTTTCAACGCTTCTCTCCGATCGGTTGTCGGCTGAATCTGAATATTCAATCCGTTCTCTCGGATATCCCGCTGGCACAGCTCGGTGACCATGTCGAGATTATGCTGATTAATATCGCAGAATGCGATCTCAATGTTATTAAATTCCGATACAGTGAGCAGATCACGCAACAATCCCCTTGTAAAACCAATGCTGCCCGCCCCGATAAACGCCACTTTGAACGACATGTACATGTCCTCCCGTAATCCGAACCTTCCGGCTTCGGTTAATGACTTGCTTCATGGGTTCATTGTAACAACAGAGCTACGGAGAGCGTTATCAAAATCATGACCTGTTCAGAGGAAAGGTGTCAAAAATCCTAACTTATGTCTTCTCATACTTTCTTGTACCCTCTTACACTTTCATGAATATCTGCTAAACTCTGAAACGATGCAGCCCGCAAACCTCCACTACAACTGGCTGTAACTAATGAGCTCAATACCTTGTTCTGTCACATATTCCCGTAGCGCTGGATTGACCAGTACCGCAAGATCGTGCTCACGCTCATCTACTAGAGATGAGATGCTTCGCAGTTCATCATCCGCATAACCCGGATGTCCAGCTATCTCAACGATATCTTCTGTATCCTTATACTGATCCAGTACCCCGCGCAGCCATGGTTCCTGAAGCGAAGACATAGCTGGATCACCACACAATATATCCGTAGACCGAATCCCCGCATCCATAAGCTTCCCCTCCAACTCGCGAGATAAGAGGTCATCTCTTCGCATGGGAACGTTATATTCCCGGGCCAGTTCCATGACCAAATCAAACATTTGTGCATCTTTCACACTCACTCCATGATGAGTATCCAGATGATTCAACGTTAGCCCGGAAGCGAGAAACTTCTCGATCTGTGCCTTCAACTCTGCTCGTACTTCTCCAGGATCATAGGTCGAAGGAATAAGTCCAGGTTTTCGATAGAAATGGCCTGATTCATTCACAATACTCTGAACAGCCGAGGCTTCCAGCACTGGGGTCATGAACGTCAGGTTCAGATGAACCCCCATAGCCGTAATGCCCGCTTCAAGGGCCATGATACTACTCTTTTCAAAATGTACCGAGTTCACCAATGCGGAGGTATCTGTAATCAGACCCAGTTTCATTCCATGTAGAATGCCTTCGCTTACTCTCATGGTGATGCCATAATCATCTGCATTAACAATCAGCTTCATCTTGCTCTTCCCCTCTCTGATTCTATGTTAGGATCGAACAGATATTAGTTCCTCTGTGACAGCAACCGTTCCTTCTGACATCAACGGCGTAATGACGCGGAATTGATCGGAGTTCGTCACCACAATTGGCGTGGTCAGCTTAAAGCCTTCGTTCCGGATCTGATCCATATCAAATTCAATCAGTACCTCTCCCTTACGGATTCGGTTCCCTTGCTGAACCTTCTGAGTAAAATACTGCCCTTTTAATCTCACCGTATCTATACCGATATGCATGAGAATTTCGACGCCTTCATCCGAGGTGACTGCGATGGCATGTGCACTTTTCATCGTGACCGACACAACCCCGTCTACCGGGGAGACCAGCTGACCTTTGGACGGAATGATGGCTACGCCCTTCCCCATTGACTCCGAGGAAAATACGACATCCTCCACGTCATGAAGCGGAATCACTTTGCCTTCGAGTGGACTTGTAATCAGGCTTTCCATCGCTACGTTCGTATCGATTCCGGCAGCGTTTTGTTCTATTTTCCCCGTAGATGATCCAGATGCTGATTGCTGGTCACTTTCACTTTTACTTTCGATTGGGTTATTCTCGTCTTGCTGTACCTTAGGACCTTCAGCAACCTGATCATTTTTCTTACTTTCGTAGCCAAACAGCACCACACACAAGGCTCCGCCCGCAATCGCAGTCAACACACCAAAAATGTAATACAACATTGGACTCTGGGCCGGCAGTGTGAACACATTAAGGAAGAAATTGAATACAATCAGCTTCACGCCGAGATATCCCATCAGACCACCAGCAATGGCTCCAGCAGCTACCAAATAAATGAGTGTTTTGCGATAACGCAGAATGATACCATACAGAATAGGTTCAGTAACCCCGGACAGGATAGCAGAAAGGAAAGATGAACCGCTCAACGCCTTAAGATCTTTATCCTTTGTTTTCAGGAATACCCCGAGACCAATCCCCATCGAAGCCGCTACAGATGTTGCCGCAAGAGGTGCAATAAGATCTCCGCCAGCGCTCAGATTCCCCATAATAATAGGCACCGTCGCCCAGTGCAATCCAAGCAATACAAGGAAGGACCATGTTCCCCCCAGAATAATTCCGGCGATGACAGAGTTGCTGTTAATGAGGAAATTAACGATATCCCCAATCCACTGACCTACGTACTGCCCGAATGGACCAATCAACATGGCCGTGAGCGGTACCATAATGACAAGGGAGAAGAACGGGACGGCGAACAACTGCACATTTTTGTGCATGATCTTCTTCAAAAACTTCTCCAGAACCGCGTAGATGCTAACGGCGATAAACATCGGAAAGACCGACGAAGCGTAGTTCATTAGCGATACAGGAATGCCTAGAAAATGAGTTGTATTTCCTGCTGCTGTCAAAGCCGTAAAATTCGGCTCCATTAATGCAGCGCCGATCGCTGCTGCCACATAGGAGTTCACGTTCAGAACTTTAGCAATCGTGATCCCAAGTAGAATCGGCAAGAAATAAAAGATAGAGTTCCCAGCCGCAGCTAATATGGCATACGTTCCACTATCCACAGCAATCCATCCTGCTCTTTCAAGAACGATTAACAGCGCCTTGACCAGGCCCGCTCCGGCAAATACCGGGATTAATGGCGTTAGGCTGCCCGATATCAAGCCAAAGATAGCTGAACGAATGCTCTTCTTTTCTTTTTCAGAGCTTGCACCTGAACCTGCTCCATCGAAATCCCCTTCTGCAACGATATGTTTGTACACCTCCGACACGTCATTGCCTACAACAACCTGAAATTGTCCGCCGCTTTCAACCACCTTCAGGATACCTGCTGTGTTTTCGAGTGTGTCTGCATCGGCTTTCCGGTTATCGTTCAAGACAAATCGTAAACGGGTAGCGCAGTGAGTCAGCGATTGAATGTTCTCCCTTCCTCCAACGCGATCTACAATGTTTTGAGCTAATTTGAGATGATCCATGTTGTTCCCCCCATACTTTGAATAATCACTACAATTCAGATCTTCACTTCATGCATTCGCATGACATACTACGATGACAAAATAAAAACCTGAACTGAAGCTCGTCTACTGACCTTAGTCAATACACAAGCCTCAGTTCAGGTTTCGCCTGCCGAACAGTCACAATCCCTAATGTATAAGTTTGTATAAGTATTCCTTCATTCTTCCGCCAAATCATGCTCACGGTTCGTGACCCGGTGAATGTGGATCATGAAATAAACCATTTCCTCATTCGTTGTTTTCTTCTCGTAGTTAATCTCCAGATAGTTTCTAATTTTTTTCGCGCACGCGTACGATTCGGGGTACTTGTCCTTTACATGATCGTATAAAGAATCCCTATCCTCCGGAATCAACTCATCATGAAGAATTCGGTACGCAAAATATCGCAAATGTGTGAGGAAACGGCTGTAATTAATCGAGTTTTCGTCCAGTTTGATTCCAAAATGGTATTTCACAATGTTCGCTAGATCGTTAACAATCTTCGTCATCTGATAGGTTTGTTTCATATCCTGCCCACGCTGCTGTGCATTCACAAAATGAAGAGCAATGGAACCCGCCTCATCCTCCGGCAGCTTCACACCTGTTTTCTGCTCAATAATATGGAGCGCCTTTAGGGCAACCTCATATTCGGCTGCATAGAATTTTTTGATCTCCCACAGCAAAGCATTCTTTACAATGATGCCCTCAGGAAACCTTCTCAGTGCAAAACTGATATGATCCGTCAGGGTGATGTAGATGTTGTCACTGAATTTGAGGGCAAGCTGTTGTTCCGCATATTCAATAATTTCATTCGACAACTCCAGATGTTCGGTTGGAATCTCACCAATCAGCCCCATCAGTTTGTCAGACGTTGCTTTTTCAACGACAAACTTTTTCTCCACTTGCGAAAAGTCGATAACATCACTGTTATGTTTGTTATACCCGATCCCTTTTCCCATCACGATCATTTCGTGCCCGTTATCATCTGTCAGTAAAATCACATTGTTATTAAATATTTTCCTAATCTTCATCTGCATCACCCCCCACTCATCACATGCTCGTCCCGTTAATATTCCATAAAATTCTTCAAAAAATCAAAACTTCCTATAAAAAAAACCTAAATTGAAGCAGTAACATGCACAACTCATGTTTACTACAAACAATTTAGGTATCGCCTGCCGAACAGTCACAATCCTGAGTATATTAAATTAAGTAATGCATTATCGACAAATTGGTTACTTCTGAACAAAGGATATCATGAATGCCCTTTCAGTTCAACAGTTAGTTTCTACCCTCCTGTTCCAGCCCGGCTGTCTGCTGCTACTCCGATTCCTCCGGATAGCTCCACTGTATTCGCTCCATGGAATCCCGGTACTGAACAGGCGTCTTCCCCGTATATTTTTTGAACAGCATATGAAAATACTGCCGACTGCCCACACCCACATAGTCTGAAATCTCAGAGATGGGAATATTGGTCTGCTGTAGCAACATCTTGGCCTTCTCCATCCGTAGCATCGTCAGATAGTCAGTCGGAGTCCATTGCATGTAATTACGGAAGATGCGGTGCAGATACCCTGGATGTAAATTGACTGCTGCCGCCATATCCTTCATCTGAATACTGCGATCCATATTGTGATGCATGAATTCAATCGTACGTTTGACATAGAGCTCTGTCTGATCCAATGCACTTCGTTCCATCTCGCCGCGCAACCTTGCAATTCGAACAATTAATTGGATAAAAAGGGTTCGTACCAGCGTTCCCTGCTCGGGCGATGTCAGGTTTCGGGCTTCACGATGAAGTGTGCGCTCTTCGGCGGGAATCACTCCCATGTGTACAGGAGAAAGCCCAGACTTCGTTCGCTCTTGCGATTGTTCCTGTGCCGGTGCTTGCTCCTGTCTCTGCCTCTGTTCCATCAGACCACGCTGATCCAGCTCAAGTACCAGGCTTTTCATCGTGTAATACACCTCTTCCGGGTCAGGCAATACAAGATAAGGCATCGCATGAATCAGAAAAGTATGAACCGTATCCTCTTCCAGCGCAAGCTGTCTTAGGGTAAGTTGTCCAGATGCAGTACGCGAAAAACCGAATTCAACATTGAGCATCCGACACGGCACGCCGTCCTGCACCAACAGCCGATGGGGAACCCTTGCATCCAGCAGGATGAACTGTCCTTTTTTCAACACCGCCTGTTCCGAGCTTCCGTCTGCCATCATCACATCCACCCGGCACATGCCCGTAATGATGTACATAATTTCTGTGGAATCATGAGTGTGGTAGGACATCTGATAATCATCCCATTGTTTGTAATAATAAGCGAAAAAACGCGGCCCCCAGTCTTCGGTTCGAAGGCGTTCCTGAAAAAGGCTGCCCGAAAAGGATTGTGTATGATCCGATCCCGTTCCCATCCCTACAACCTCCCTTCAAGCGCGATATGGCATGCAGATGTATTCGCTCTATTTTGAATAAAGATCATTTAAATCGACGTTAAATGTTACTAATCCGGTACTGCTCTCCATCCATGATAATAACCTGGGAGTTCGTTATAGGCACGAGAGGCAATGTGGACTGATACTCATCCATAACCTGAGCTGCTGACTCTACGAATGGGGCGCAACCCACATGCGGCACGGGATAAAAATCAATGGCATTCAGCCCTTCGTAACTGGACAAGTCTGGTGCTGCAGCGCAATCATCCATGGCCTTCACATATGCAATATCAGGGGCGAGAATGATGGAACCTGCCGACTCTCCGATATACATTTTCCCCTCTTGAATGTGAGCCTGAATCCACTTGGCTGCCCCGCTTCTGCGAAGCTCCTGTAACAGGAAAAAGGTATTGCCACCCGACACATAGATTAGGTCGCTTTGTTGCAACTTGGCTGCTACTTCTTCAGAAGATGCCGTGGATACTTCCAACTCTTGTACAATAAGTCCCCACTTCTCAAGGGCCTGTCTGCCCGCATGAACATATGCATCATATGTCTCAGGAACCGCGGCTGTCGGAATAAAGGTGACGGTTCTTCCGGTTAACGTTGCTTCCAGTGTGTTCAACAAGCTTGCTGTGTCAACAAAAGAAGAAGACAAAAACAATTTTTTCATCATGATATCCTCCAAATTGTAATGGATAGTCATTCGCAATAAGCAAACGCAATCTGCGTGTATTGCAGCAATGCCAAAGTACATCTAAACTATTCATAATCCTGTAATGGATCGAGAAGTTCAGTTCCTATAAGCTTTTTAGTGTAAACTCATCATATCATTATTATGTCATCTCAAAATCCACCGTTGAAGGAGATTTCATGTCATGAGTACAACCTTTTATCTGGTCAGACATGGTGTCAAAAAAAGTGATATTGGCGACGTGCCACTTACTTCTGTAGGCAGCCGTCAGGCTCAATTGACCGCCCGGCATTTTTCGAACGCTCCATATCCCATCCACCGGATCATAGCGAGTCCACTCCGGAGAGCACAGGAAACCGCCGAAGCGATTGCTTCCCTTACCGGGTCTGACGTCTCGGAAGATGCACGCTTGCGTGAGCGAGCCAATTGGGGTGATGATCCTAAGCAGACCTTTGAACAATTCGTAGCCTTGTGGGACCAGTGTACAGCAAACCCTGAATTTATTCCACATGTTGGTGACTCCGCCAAACAGGCAGGTACACGGCTGGCCTCTTTGCTAGACGAATTGGCTGCGCATGCGCCATCCGGCAGTCATATTGTTTTGGCTACGCATGGCGGTCTAATTACCGATTTCCTGGTGCAGACCTTTGCCGAACAAGAACTGAACCGATGGCATCCGAATTTCCTGGTTGAACAGAAACGTCTCGTTCCCGAGTGTTCCATCACCAAGTTACTGGTTAAGGACGGTCAATATACGCTGGAATCGTTCGCTTCCGCAACACACTTGAGCGAAAACTTGGAGAAGTAGTTGGATGTACAAAAAAGCTCTGGAATGTCTCTGCGTTATCATTACACAGAAGCGAATTCCAGAGCTATTTGCGGTTAGCTTACATCATTTCTCTTTCTAATCTAAGCTGACAGTCTTACTTAGCCCCTTTGCCTTTCCCAGGGGTATAGAAGTTTGGAAGTGTCACCTTCGACCAATCGATATCCGATGCCATGTAGAAGGAAGGATACGAAGGCTGGTTATACCCGCTGTTCTGTCCAGCAATGCCTACACGATACATCGCATCATGCATGAGCGTATACAGCTTGCGATTTGTTTTCTCGGTGCTCAGATAGATGCGGATCGCTGAACTGTCGGCTGTACGCACCAGCATCTCCTCACGCCAGTCTCCGAATACATCGGCAACCAGCGATGGTGTACCTTTTGTGTGGTTATTGGTTAAGGTTCCTGTCGCAGTCAGCACTGTGCCGCGTGTCCAGTCTTTAATTGTAGGTGTGACATCGATGGCACCGTCTACGATTTGGGTGGTCATGTCGGCGGCCCAGCGAATACTCATATTGGTTCCGGGCGCCTGATCACTTATTTTTTCGCCTTGTGCCGTCCATAATCCAACAGCCCATGTCTCCAGCCCGCGTCGGGTTAGATCGACATCTCCGACCATGCCACGTCCAGTATCTTTGCCTGTATATCCGCCATAAATCACTTCTCCGGTCTTCGCATCACGCAGGGAATATCCATATGGCGCCCAAGGTCCGCCCTCATGCACCATAAAGATCTCCAGTCCCGGGCGATCCGGGTCGATATCCGCAACATGCAGTGCATCTCCGTGTCCCAGACGGGCAATCGTGCCCGGTGCAGCACTCTCGGGCGGCATCACATCAGTGGAACTGTACAACACACTACCATCGTGGTCAATCGTAGCCGAACCATAGATGATCTCCTGTTTGCCGTCACCGTCTACATCCGCCACACTGAAATAATGGGCGCCTTGTGTTGTAATTGAACCATACTGCGTGTCTGTGCCGTCCACACCGTGCGGCCCATCATTGAATGGATTTTTCATCGGTGTCCAGCCACTGTCTACCATCCACTCTTTTTTCAGTTTCTTGCCATCCCAGTTATAGGCAGCCATGGTGGATCGAGTGTAATATCCACGCGCAAAAATCGCAGACGGTTTCTTACCATCCAGGTACGCAACCCCCGCCAGGAAACGATCAACCCGGTTTGCCGGTTCAATGCGCGCCATCGCATAGTCACCCCACATCAGACCGTCATCATGACGTTCCGGCTCATACGGGACAGTCCGTAATTCTTTTCCCGACTTCCCCTCGAACACAGTAATATACTCCGGACCGTCCACAATAAACCCTTCAAACTTGCGCAGTTCATTGCGAGCGCTCCGCTGCGGTGCGTATATATCGATAAAATAATCAGCCAAGCTTTCCGCATCCTGCTGGGATAACGGATAGTTGTACTTCTTCTCAATCCCGAATGCCTCTTCCAGTGTCGCTGGCCAGTTTCCTTTCACAACCTCTTCGTGTTTATGCCAGTTACGGAACATATCGACCACATGGTCATAGTACCCCTCTGCACTGAGGCGATAATCGTCCTGATGTGTCACCCCGGCCTTGCGATCTTCCTTCGGCAGTGTGATATACTTTTGTGAGGTTGGTTTGCCCTTTTTGTTGTACTTGATGATTTGCGTGCCCGGAGCGGTCTTGAACATCAGTTCAGCCTTGCCATCTCCATCAAAATCATAGACAAGCATCTGCGTATAATGTGCTCCCGCACGGATGTTAACCCCGAGATCGATCCGGTACAGCAGTTGTCCATCCAGCGTATAACAATCCACGTAGGTGTTGCCGGTATATCCTTTTTGCGATACGTCCTTGGCATTGGAGGGGTCCCACTTCACAAAAAACTCGTACTGACCATCCCCGTCCACATCACCAACACTCATGTCATTAGCACTGTAGGTGTAAGCTTCCCCTACAGGTGTTACACCGTCAGCCGGCTTTTGCAAAGGAATATCCACATACCCGTTCGCCCAAGGTTTAACGGATGCGCTGCGTTTGCTTTCTTTGCCTTTGCTATTCACTGCGGCAACTTCATAACGTGAGGATGTCTTGCCTGTGTTGTCCACATAGTTCGTGCTGTCTGTGACCGTTGCAATTTTTTTGCCATTCCGATAAACGTTGAAATCCGTCCCAGTCAGCCCCTTGTCGTTGTAACCTGTTGCCTCGTCCCCAAGTAATCTCCAGCTTAGAAAAACACCTTCGGACGTCGAAGCCGCTACCAGCCCGCGATCCAGCTTCTCTAGTTGAATACCTTTCCCATGGCTGCCTCCTTTGTCTTTGGCATACATGCCTACTTCCATAGCACCATTCCCCTGAGATTGGGATTGGGATGCATCGGCTCCACTGATTCCGGCATTTCCACTAAGAATTAAAGCCAAGCTGAGTGCAGAAGAGAGCACTTTGGCCCCGAGAGGCATGCGCGATCGTTTTGTTCGTTTGCTGCGAGTGCTTCGACTGTTGGGACTGCTGGAAGAGATTTTGCCGGGACTGTCTGAATTAATGGTACTGCTAGTATGGAAGTCTGAACCGGACTCATGACCGGTACCGTTTACTGATCTTAAGATCATCAACCTTCACTCTCCCTGGTTAGAATGGGTAATGATACTTCTGCCTGAATTATGTTCATGTTCATATTTGTGTTTGTGTTCATATTAAGGTCATGGTCAGGCATGGTCATACATCAAAGGAAAAATGATTACGCTTACAAAACTAATGTTCAAAAGAGAATCCAGTTAGCCCGATGTACTGCTTTCTCTTGTCTCTCCAATCCCCCTTCCCTTCTATTCACTTCATTTGAAGCAAAAGTTGTCATCCATCGGGTACTATTATAGACATCCTTACTGCCTAACCGAAGGCAAATATCCGTGCAAAACGATCAATATTCAGTGTATCTCGGTCAAAGTGTGCCACGATAGAATATGAACAGTTACCACAATCTGATCATTATAGCTCATTCTTCCCAACCGTCTGATAGCGCTCCAAGCTCATTCATCCAATTATGCTTTTTCCATAAACTCGCTCATGCTATAAATGCTAACGATCACCACGGAGCTTATTCAGTCGTTTTAAACCACTTTTGAATTCTAACGATCACCAGTAAGCTTATTTCACCCCAAACGAGGTAAATCCCATCAAAACTACCGAAATTCATCAAAATAGCGTCGCTACGGATCGTTAGAATTTCATCATGCCTCTTTTTCGCCAAATAAGCTCTCTTTTGATCGTTAGAAAAAAACAGAGCTGCCTCCGGTCAATGGATGACCAGAAAACAGCTCTGTTTTGATAAGTTGTGCGTAGACTCACACGTACCTTAGCACTAAATCACCAAATATATAACCTTAAGGCTCAATTCCCCATACAAGGCTGCCGCCTTGATAGAGCGTGACTTTATCCCAATCCTGATAGGATGTTTTGGTTGGATCATAGGAATAGTCATCGCTCTCGTCAAAGTTGGACCAGTCCGTTTTGAACATGCGAAGCTGAATATCTCCTGATTGCCCGCCCGCAGCAATGCTTCCTGCGCCGGACTTGAAGCTCAGCTCAACATATCCATCTCCAAAGGTACGGTCAATGTTCGCTGCGCCAACCACGGCCCAGTCAATAGCTGAATCCATTGCCGCTGAACCTTCTTTGGTGAAATAATAACGAAGTTTCAAATCGCTCAGATTTACTGCGGTGCTACCCAGGTTTTTGATGTTGAACAACGGTCTGATCTGGTTATCCGTTGCATTCGTATCCCCTGCACGATATTGCACCACCAGATTACTAGTTGGTACAACCACACCTGCTGGTGTCGCAGAAGCTACCGCAGAATTAGCACTTTGCCCAACTGCATTCACCGCACTCACCACATAATAGTAAGTTGTGCCATTGGTGAGAGATGTGTTGATATACGACGTTGCCGTTACATTGGATGCAATCGTCGTGAATGGACCCGCAGCAGTCAGCGCACGTTTCACGTTGTAGCTGGTCGCACCTGCCGAGGCTGTCCATGCCAGGCTCACCTGTGCATTGCCAGCTGTTGCTGTCAACGCCGTTGGTGCCGCTGGAGCCGTTGCAACGGCTGCCGGTGTTGCCATAGCAGATGCAGAGTTCACACTCTCGCCTGCCGCATTACTTGCTGTCACGACATAATAGTACGTTGTACCATTCGTCAAGCCCGTGTTGGTGTAGGTTGTTCCGTTGACATTGGCAGCAACCGTTACAAACGGACCGGATGCCGTCAGCGCACGTTTTACCGTATAACTGGTCGCACCTGTCGATGCCGCCCATGTCAACGTCACTTGAGCATTACCAGCTGCAGCGGTTACAGATGCCGGTGCGGCTGGTGCTGTATTTCCACCTGGAGGGTTACCTCCACCATTCTCAGAGAGTACAGGGAAGGAGTTCTTCACCAGTTGTACGAACTGATCATGGAACCAGTGACCTGATACCGGTGCGTTAGGCAATGCGCCAGTCAGCACTCCATCTTTCGTTGTATACGTTGGGTCACACATCCGGTCAAAGCCTTTACCCTCATTGTTCGGAATTTCAGAACTGGAGCCATCGGATTCGCCTGGCGGTTTCACCCATACATAGGCATCCAGATGCGCAGGTCCTGGAGCCGCCTTAGGCGCTTCTCCGATACCTGCTCCGCTTGCATTACACCAGTTACCCCGGTGCTCCCGGCGATCCACCCGACCGGAATTCACATAATCATTGATATTGCTGCCTGTAGCTGTAGCTGGACGATTCACCCCGCCCCATCCGTTACGGCTGGTATCAATGAGGAAACCTGTGCTCGCTGGCCATCCTGCTTGTACGAAATCAGAATACAACTTTGCTGTGAAATCGGTTTCGTCAAAGTACGGATTCCATTCATAGAACTTCGCTGAACGGATCGGTTGTCCACCGATGTTCAGATCCGGGTTGGTCAGGTTTGGTTCAGCCAGTGGTGTGGTATTGGCAGTATTCGTAATGAATCCATCTGCACTGCTCAGCCCACCAAGCGTATCCCCCACTACATCGGTATAGAGCGCGACCGCTCCAGAACGGTTGTTATCCCATCCGAGCCAGCCGGAGTGACCGATATCGAGATAGTTGTATACGTTCGGAATCGCATGGAGCTTGTCGAGCGTATATTTAATCCCAGCTTCATAAATCCCCGTTGAAGCCGCTTGACCACAAGCTGGTGTGCTCAGATTGGTTACCAGGTTAGGCAAACTATCTGGCTCAATTATCGCGATAATGCGGATGTCCTGATATTTGGGGTCAGCAAAAATATCTGCGATCACGTCAATGTAATCCGTTTTATACGTCTGCAAAGCCGCTTGCGTTAAAGGAAGCTCCCCGTTAGATGCAAGGGCATGACAGTCCCGACCCGGCAAGTTATAGATAACGAAGGAAGCTGTAATAGGTACGCCTGGCTTCTTCTGAGCGAGAACTGCATCCAGATGCTCTTCCACGCTCTTGCGACCAGCATTCTCGGCCCCACCGTAAATAGCTGCAATACGGTCAATCCATACCGCGGTAGGATAGGATTTTACCGTTTCCATCTTCGCTTTCAGTGAAGCATCACTGGTGAGTGCAATAGAGGTATCCACTAGTGCAGAGTAGTCCTCATTAAGATACGCCGTAGCGCCGACAAACGGATTATTCACATGTGCCTCTGCTGCCTGTGTCACACCTGGAGACATGCCAGGGAAGATCCCTGCTGCAAGCAGCGCAGCTGCCATCATTTGTTTTACACCTTTACGCAGCAACTTCTGGCCTCTTGATTTAGTTTTCAATGTTTTCTTCATAGTTCCACCTTTCCCTTAGATAAGATTGGACTCGACTCATGTCTGCTGTTCCTCTGTGTAGAAGCAGGATGCATGGCACAAAGTGCATGAAAGAATGTGTGGTGTTTCGGGTCACCTCCATAATTAAAAGGGCTTAAGTTAAAGAGCAAATAAACGTCGGGTGTTTTCAGTAGAATTGCTGTGTGAGCTTGTGAGGGGGTAGAATCATGAGAGTAGAACGTGGTGGCTTAGTTGATTCTGGTTCTTGGGATTGAAAGTGTAAAGAGAACGTTGAATACAAACTAACTTCGCGTAAGCGCTTTCCATTTAAACTTTAAAAAAGTTTGATCTCGCGTATGACTCCTTGTTCACCTCCTTATAGTGTGATTATACGACATGTAAATATTACTGTAAATTGAATTATATAAATTAAATTATATTTTTTTCCACATAAAAAGAAGGAATTTGCTCCTCTCTGTCGCAATAGAAAAAGCTCATTACGGCACAAAACCGCAATAAGCTTTACCCTCCTTCTATGGCATAACCACAACATCCCCTGGCTTCAAACCACTAACAACCTCGGTTTTATCTCCAGATTCCATACCTGTCTTAACCGCTTGCTGCTCCGTCTGTCCGTTCCCTTTATCCAGTAACACGTAAGGTTCGGGCTGGTCACGCATAATGGCAAGACTCGATACGGCCGTCACCTTGTCCTTGCGCATCGTTTCGATGTCCCCTTCCAGACTGACACCACCATACATGCGAGCATCCGGCTTCAGATCAATGACAACATCAAACTGAGAGGCCTGCTTCAGATCGGTATCCGTGCTTTTTCGGGCAAACTTGGACACCTTGCTTACTTTTCCGGTAAATTTCAGATCCTTCTGCGCACTCATGCGCACCTGTACTGGCATGCCCTCCTTCAGCTTGAACATTTCTTCCTCACCAACAATAGTCATGAATTTCATTTTGCCCGTATTCGTGATTGAGCCGATTAACTGCCCTTCCGTAACTGCCCGTGTTTTGTTATCCTGATCGTTCAACTGAAATATACCCGTAGTCGCAGCATGCACCACTGCCTTGCTCATGACGTCCTGCTTCTTTCGGATCTCCTGCTCTTTGAGAACCAAAGCCTTCTGGCTCAGCTCGTTCGCCAGACGTTTGCTCTCCCGGTCTGCGAATGCTTTTTTGCGTTCCTCTTCCGTTACACCTAACGTCTCAGTCATGCCCGCCTGGTCGATGCTGATCTGATTCATTTCCACATCTAACCGGGCCTTATCCAGATCACTTTGCATCTGACTCACTTCTGTCTGTAATGCCGACGTATCGAGCGTGAACAGAATGTCCCCTTTTTTCACCTGCTCCCCGTTCTTGACATACCACTGCTTGATGTTAGAAGCATACGGTGCAAACACGTCCGTCTGCTCGGTATAGACCGATTTCCCTTTCACTTGAATGGTTTGTGTCATCGTCTCCTGCGTCACATCAAAGGTGATGGGCGGTGGAATTTCAACTGGCGCTTCGGGCTGGGGTTTGTATTTCTCATATACCCAGTATCCTGCGCCTGCCATAAGTACAATCGTAGTGATGATGCTGATCCATTTCTTCATGCCTATATCCCTTTCACTGGTAAGTTTGAGTCTGTTCGTATTCTAAATGTTCCACGTTCAGCCCTGCACACTAGCCTTTCGCAGCTGCATCACATCGATTTAATGACACTGAGCGCGTTGGTTCGCGATGCACTGATCGCTGGATAGATACCCGATACCACACCGACAAGTACGGCAAAAACAATCCCCAGCGGCAATGCCGATTGTTGAATAATCACCGTCATCGGTCCGCCAGCCTGATCTGCCATCTGACTTGCGAGCAGCTGGTTCACTCCGCCAAGCGCGGCAAATGCAATCCCCACCCCAGCCACACCGCCAATGAATCCCAGCATGGCAGCCTCCGCAATAAACATCTGACGAATCTGCCACAGGTTAGCACCAAGCACCTTCATAACCCCGATCTGCTTACGCCGCTGATGCGTGGACATGATCATTGCCACAATGATGGACAGTGAAGCCAGCACCATAATAAAACCGCCGATACCGATGGCTGCTTTCTGGTACATCGCAAGCTGTCCTGCCATGGCCTCTTCCTGAAAAAGATTACTTTGCGTGTTTAATGTCAGCTTCTTGATCTGCTCTTCCACCTGAGCCACATGCCGCTTGTTATCCACCTTCACCAATGCGGAATTGAGACGTTTGAGCGCCGGGCTGTCCGTTTGCTGAAGTCCAAGCTCATCCTGCAGAGCACGCGCCGTATCCAGCGGCACATATACTTTCTTGTCATTCTGTGCACTCATATCATCCATATTGGATGGTTTGACCAGTTCACCCGATACACGTATCGTTCCGCTCATCTTGGTCTTTCTGCCATTCGTAAAATCTTCATACCGAAATTGTATACGCTGCTGCATGAGTTGATCCTGTTTCATCATCATCTCATTGTACTGTTGCAGAAGCTCATTGTTATAGGGATCGGAATTCAACTGTTCAAACAGCTTTTGCGTCACTTTCGCATCAATAAAGCCGTAGGTCGCTCCGTAATTCACAACGGCAACTCGGCCATTGCCAGTTCCGCTGCCTTGTGCATATTTGTATCCGAACCCGCTGAGTGTCTGCATCTCGGTTCCAATCACTTCCACGTAGGAGCTGCGTCCATCCGGAAGCACCATATCGAGCGCATCCAGTTTCAGCATAGGAGCCACGGCGACAACATGGGGAAGGCGCTCGATAATCCGAATTTTCTCCATCGTCAGCGCGCCGCGTTCAAACTTACTCTTCGTGCCTCCGCCGCTTCCATTCCCCGTTTTGATTCCCTCGTTCGGGCTGATCGTAATCTCGTCCATCTTGTAGTTATCATTCAACGTTTTCTCGCTGTATGTCTGTACTGACTGCCCCACACTCAGTGCAATAATCATCGCTGCCGAACCGATCGACAGACCAATCATACAGAGTAATGTGACCACTTTGCGCCGAATGATCTGTCCCCAGGCCATGCGCACTACGTCCCGTATTCTCACTGTTCCTCTCCTTTTACATTAGCTCTCATCCCTGCTGCAACTGGGCAAACTGTCGCTGTTCGACCAATCTCCCCTGCTGTAACGTCAGTACAACCTGCATCTGTTCGGCCACCTCGGCTTCGTGTGTCACAATGACAAAGGTTGTTTTCATCTCTCTGTTCAGTTGCTGCAAAATGGAAAGAATCTCTTCCTCGGTCTCTGTATCCAGATTGCCCGTCGGTTCATCTGCAAAGATGACCGAAGGCTCCGTGATGAGTGAACGGGCAATACTGACCCGTTGCTGCTGTCCACCGGATAACTGCGAGGGAAAGAGATTGGTCTTATCGCCGAGTCCCACTTGCTCCAGCAGGCGAAGCGCCTTCTCTTTGCGTTTGGATGGTCTGATTCCCATAAAGACCAAGGGCAACTCTACATTTTCCCGGATCGTCAGATTGGACAACAGCTCATAGGATTGAAAAATAAAGCCAATATGACTGCGCCGGAACTCCGCCAGGCGATTCTCGCTGAAACGTACAATATCCTGTCCTGCAATCCAAATCTTGCCTTGCGTTGGCTTCATTAAACCAGCCATCAGATTCAGCAGTGTGGACTTCCCTGAACCTGAACTACCGAGCAACGCAACCATCTGCCCCTCTTGAATGGTCAGATTAATATCTTGCAGCACGGGAACATCGCCCTGTGCATTGCGGAAGGCGTGGGATACATGTTCAACTTGAAGCATTCGTGCTTGTCTTCCTTTCTGTTTCCTGATTATGTATTTATGTGTAACCTGCATTTTATTATAGTGCGCAGATGTATCGGGGCAGGACTCAGTTGTATCCAACTTGTAACATGTCAGGCACAAAAATCCCTGCGGCAGAGCGTACAACGCTTACCCGCAGGGACATATGTTCTTTCAAATGCCTGTGTACTGCTAATGCTACAGCAGCGAATTCTCTAAATGAATCGACCTCTCGCTGGGTAGTGCTCCTATCACAAACCTACCACGCCTTAAAGCTAAAACGATACAACTCACTCTTGCTTACGGTGCTGCTTGCCAGGAACAGTTCTTCCCCAAACCATTTCAGCTTGATAAAATTGTTGATATTACGGTAGATCACCGTATCGGAGGACAAGCTCTGATCATTCAGGAAGGCAATATGAAGCTCATTTTTCTGATTCTCCAGTGTATTCAGATAAGCAATTCGGGATTCGTCCGCGCTCAGATCAAAATTCCAGAATGTGCCCTTGGCTAGCAAGCTGAGTTTATTGTTTTCCACCTGATATCGATATAGCCCCTGTACCTGATTCACTTCACCCTGAAAAATCATATCCCCATTTTTCAACAGATGATATTGCTGAATATCCTGCGATCTCAGGTATAAGGACACGTCCGGATTTTTCTCCAGCGACACACGATAGACCGCAAAATCATTCTTGTGCATAACCAGAACATAAGCCTGTTTCATATCCTGACTGATCTCAAAACTGTCAATCACGATGTAGTTCTTGCCTGATTTATCCTCATATGTCTCTACTCCGGCTTTCTTCATCATGGCCTCATCGGAAAACAGGATCTCTTCCTTGCCCGTTTTCAGTTCCGTCTGAATGAAACCACGCTCATCATGACTGATGGATGTTTCGTTACTGAGAAACTCCCTGAAATAGGAATGTTCCTTGCCCAGTTTGGTTCGTTCGCCACTCTTCATATCGTATATAAAAGCCGTTCGCTGGGCTTGTCCCGAACGATACTGGGCATACATCAGCTTGGTTCGATCCGGGCTCAGCACAACGCCAAAATCCGTGTTGCTACTGATCTCGTTTACCTGGTTATCATCCAGATGCAGCTTGAGCAGCCTCAGTCCTGTATAGGAACGTTCGGTACTGTTTACAACAATCGTATTCCGATCCCCAATATCAAAATCGTAAATGACAAAATCATTCGGAATTTTAGTCGCTGACTCGATCTGGATTGTACTGCTCGATGGGGGCACGAGACGAGTATTAAACTGCGCACCAGGCAATATCACCGTACGTGGTTTGAGGTGGCTCATGCTGAACAGACTGCCAATCCCGAATATCCCGCCAACAAAGGCGACGAGTAGCCCGGACAGCATCAGCTTATCGCAATGTTTACGCCAAAAGCCGGTATATTTCATGTGTTTCGATCCCCCGGCAGGCGGATATGGACTTGCGTCCCTTCCCGCATGATGCTTTTCATCTCCACTGTTCCTCCATGACGCTCCACAATGTTTTTCACAATCGACAGCCCCAGACCGGCGCTGCCTTTTTCAACACGGTTCATGCCCTTATCCTGGTAAAAAGGTTCAAACACATGATTCAGTGCTTCTGCACCAATCCCCTCACCTTGATCTCGGATCAGGATCGCAATAGACTGCTTTTCCCGCGTGGACTGCACTTCAATAATCGAATTCACATCACTATACTTGACGGAGTTATCCAGTACGTTCAGGAATACTTCCTTCAGCTTGTCCCGATCCCCCCGCACATACAGCTCTTCTTCAAGCTCGTAATGAATGCCGATATTGTACTTGCCTGCCTTGATGGACATGTCCTCACACGCTTCCCGGATAACTTCCGAGACGTCTACCCGTCCGAAGCGATAGTTTTCAATCACTGCTGAGGATACCGAAACTTCCAAAATATCCGCAACCATCGTATTCAGACGACGGCTTTCCTTGATGATATAATTCATGCCCTTGTCGAAGAACTCCGGGTCGGTGAAGCCATTATCCCGCAAAATCTGCGCATAGCCCAGAATGGTCGTCAGCGGTGTTTTTAATTCATGTGTCACATTGTCAAAAAAAACTTTGCTTCGCGCCTGCACTTGTTTCACTTCGTCCCGTTCTCGCTCAATCACATCGATCTGCTCTCTTACCCGGTCAATCATGACCGTGAAGCTCGCCGCCAGTTCCCCAATCTCATCCTTCGTGGCAATCTGAATATCGGCATTCAGGCTGCCTTGGGCCACTTCGGCAGAACGTTTCGTCAGCACACGAATGGGCTGCGTAATTTTCCGGGAAATAAAAATCGAAGCAATGAAAACAAACACAAATATCGTCGCTGCGAACAGCTTAATCGTATCCTGAAAGCGCATATTGCGCCGGTAAAGATCCGTATAATCCTTTTCAAGCTGCACAATGCCGACAAGTTGCTGGTCACTCTGAATCGGGAAAGAGAGGCTTGCTACAACTCGTCCCTGATCTACTTTTGTCGTATAGGCGATTCGGGATTGCATCGCTTCTCTCAAATCCGCAATGTCTGTCCGTTTGACAAGTTTCCCTCCACTGGTGTTGGAACCATATGTGGTCGCATCAGGACGATAAAGCGTAATTTCCCCACCTACGGCAGAACCAATCTGCTCTTCTAATTCGCGGCTACCCGCCTCCAGCGAATCTTTGCTAATGCGTTTGTTGTGGATGAGAAAATACTGATTCAGGGCGATATCCAGATTTTTTTTGGATTGCACCATATCCTCTCGCACTTCACGATACATATTCTCTTGGGCGACCTTGTTGGACAGAATCAGCAGTGCCGAGAAACCGATGAAAACGATCACCGAGAACAGCACAACCATCTTGAACTGAATCGTCCATTTCATGTCTGCACCTGAATATTCAGTTTATATCCTACGCCAAATACCGTTTCAATCATCGATATGCCTTGATCACCGCTATCCAGCTTTTTGCGAATGCGCTGAACGTGGATGTCCACGGTACGTGTATCTCCTGCAAAATCAAATCCCCACACCTTGTCCAGCAGCTCCGAACGTGTATGTACTTTGCGATGGTGGTTCACGAGGAAGAGCAGCAGGTCATACTCCTTGTTCGTGAGCCCTGCCCGTTCTCCGTCCTTCCACACCTCGCGCTCATCCTTACGGATCTCGATATGTTTGCCTAACCTAACGACTTCGTAAGACTGGTTCTCCAGCGTTTCGCTGATGAGATCGATCCTGCGGAAAATAGCCCGGATGCGGGCAACCACTTCGCGGATATCAAAAGGCTTTGTAATGTAATCGTCAGCCCCCAGCTCCATGCCAAGCACCTTGTCCAGCATATCGGATTTTGCCGTAATCATGATTACCGGGATTTTGGAGTTCACAGACAACTGCCTGCACACGTCGAAGCCGCTCATATCAGGCAACATCAGATCCAGTAGAATCAGATCGGGCCTCGACTCCCGAAGCAGATTCAATCCTTCCCTGCCCGAAGCCGCCTCTTTGATCTCAAACCCTTCTTTGCGAAGCGAATAGGACAATATATCGCGAATGGACTCTTCATCTTCGATGATTAATATCTCTTTTGGTCTCATAATACATTCGTAATCTCCCTGCTCTATGAATTTCATCTGCCTATATTTTGTATCCCAAGCCGTCTGCTTGAACAGAGGAAATCAAGAAATGTTACAACTCCGATACAACTCTGAACCTTTTGGAAACAACCTCCCGCTATACTAGCATTAACAGAACGCCAAACGGACCGGAACCAAGGCTTGATCCATATCCAAGGGGGATTCACATCTTATGAACCACTCACAGATCAATGATGCTTACATTAACTATAAATCAGAAATCACCAGGTATCTATCCCAAATCGTCAAACAACCGCAGGATGCGGAAGACTTGGCACAAGATTGTTTTATTCGTCTCATGAAAGTCACTGCCCAGATCCCTGAAGACAGGGTTCTCTACTATCTCAAACGCATCGCCCGTAATCTGGCTATGGACAGCTTTCGCAGACGTACGCGCACTTTACGCCGTGACAGTCGACTCGAATCCCCTGCATACCATGTTGATACCCCTGAGTTGGAGATCAATGAAGGGGTTAACGAAATTGTCTCCCATATCAACAACACCGAACATCGCCAAATTTTGGAGCTGCGTCTGATCCATGGGTATTCCATTAAAGAGACAGCCCAGATGGTGAACCGCAGTGAAGGCATGATCAAATCTTCCGTTTTCCACGCCGTCAATCGAATTCGGGCCAAAGTCATCTCGTAGAGATGGCTTTTTGACTTTGTGTTCTCCTACTCCGTTACCCACCATATTATCATTTCCATTCTTGTAACAACCAATAATCCAAACGACCTATTCATATGCCAAAATACCTAATTTTACAAAGTTCGATCTAATTTTTACAATTTGTTATGACTATGTGAGATTTTCATGTGGTAGAATATGGACGAACTTATGAATCAACTAATATTTGGGAGGGATTTGGTTGGGTAAAATGAAACGTTTGCGGGGAGTTTGGTTAAAATCACTCCTGGCATTATCCGTGGCTTTGCCACTTCAGGTCGGATTATGGAACAGCGATGCTTCGGTTCATGCGGAAGGACCGACAGACCCGGCTCCATTCATTCAAGCCAAGGTCGTTAACGAGAATGCTGGCAAAAAAGTACTGTTCGACAATTCGCACGGTCAGACTGCCGGAGCAGCCGACTGGGTTATTGATGGTGGTTTCTCGGATTTCGGTAATGCTCTGGCGAATGACGGTTATTATGTGAAAGAACTGCGCAAAACGACACCTTTTACCTATGATGATCTGAAAGAATACAACGTATTTGTCATTGCTGAACCACAAATCCCTTTCAAAACGTCTGAACAGGCGGCATTGAAACAATATGTTGAATCCGGCGGCAGCATCTTCTTCATTGGAGATCACTACAACGCTGACCGTAACAAAAACCGCTGGGATGGCTCGGAAGTTATCAACGGATATCGCCGCGGTGCATACGAAGATCCTGCTAAAGGCATGAGTGCAGATGAACGCAACTCCGAAGCCATGCAGAATATAACAAGTTCAGACTGGTTGTCAGATAACTTTGGCGTACGTTTCCGGTACAACGCACTTGGCGACATTAACGCCAATATCATCGTACCAGCGGATCAGGCATTCGGCATTACGGAAGGCGTCTCTGCTGTAGCGATGCACGCAGGCTCCACGCTGGCGATCACAGACCCGGAGAAAGCCAAAGGTATCGTGTACTTGCCAAAAACGAATGCCAAATGGAATAATGCCGTAGACCAAGGTGTATATAACGGCGGCGGTATCGAAGAAGGTCCATATGTGGCTGTATCCAAACTGGGTGCAGGTAAAGCGGCCTTCATAGGTGACTCTTCCCCGGTGGAAGATGCATCCCCGAAATATTTGCGCGAAGAAACAGGCACACGCAAAACAACATATGACGGCTTCAAAGAAGTCGATGATGCGGTATTGCTCGTGAATACGGTAAACTGGCTTGCGACACAAGAAAACTATACAAAACTGTCCGAAGTAAACGGCCTTACATTGGATACAGCTACAGCGCTGTTACCTTTCGAGGAGCCGGCTGCTTCTACTGAACCGCAAGCTGAACCTTGGGCTGCCCCGGCTGCCGGATACAAGTGGTATGATCGTTCCACGTTCAAGCCTGGCTCTTATGGCGGCGCTGCATCCAGCGCTAACGCGGCTTACAGCTTCGTGAAGCAAGATACATTGCCTAATGCCGAAGACTTCCAGATTCGTGTGGTTGTAGAAAATATGGCTCCAAACACTACCGTTTCCGGTTACAGCGCAGGAATCTATCTGACAGGTGGAACTCAGGTAGCTATGATTCAAAATGAAGGTGGAACATGGCCAACTTCATACGGATACAGCTCGGCGTTTAGCGTAACATCGGATAGCAAAGGACGTGCAATCAAAGATTTGAATGTACGTATCAAACCAGGTACGAGTGGCAACGCCAGCCTGCGTCTGCGTTTAAACGGCAGCAACCTGATTACTAGCGCAGTAAGCATTGATAACGTACCTGCACAGCCACTGCCAGAAGAACAAGGTCCAATCCCAGCAACAATTAGCGTAGCCGAGGCACGCACCAAAGCAGTAGGTACTACCGTTACCATTGAAGGTGTTGTAACTACCAAACCGGGTTCTTTTGGCGGACAAGCCTTCTATCTTCAGGATGATACGGCGGGAATCTATGTGTTCCAGCACACCAGTGGGTTCGATGTAGGTGACAAAGTGAAAGTGACTGCACCAACAACGATCTACAACAGTGAGTTTGAATTAACCGATGTGGTTGCGATTGAGAAAACAGGAACGGCTTCTGTTCCAGCTCCAGCGCTGGTTACAGCCATTAACGATACCAACCAAGGTCAACTCGTTCAATTGAAAAATGTAACGGTCCAGAATATCATCAGCGCTACGCCTGCCGGTTCCTTTGAGTTTGATGCGGTAGCTGCAGATGGAACAAGCACACATGTGCGTGTGGATACACGTACCGGTGTAAGTGAAACCAGCTTCCCTTATGTTGCTGGTGACAAGATTGATATCACGGGTATTGCTGCCATTTTCAAAGATGTCTATCAATTGAAACCAAGAAGCTTGGATGACATTGTAGCTTCGGAAGAACAAGGCGGAGGAGAAAACCCTTCTACTCCAGCCGAAGGAGCGCCGGGTAAACCGGTGCTTTCTTCCGATAACGGACATACCACCGGGCTGTCTGATGGTTCATTCAACGTTAGCATGAATCTGTGGTGGGGCGAAAACGCAACCGAGTACAAGTTATACGAGAACGGTGTTCTTGTGGATACGCAAAAGTTAACAGCGGCTTCTCCTTCTTCACAGTTTGCTAAAACGGCGATTAAAGACAAAGCTAACGGAACCTATACGTATGTTGCCGAGCTGATCAACGACAAAGGCGCTACTCGCAGTGACGAGTTAACGGTTCAAATTGCGAATGCCGCTCCAGGTAAAGCCGTTTTGTCTCAAAACAACTGGGACGGTGATGGCAACTACACCGTAACGATGAACCTCTGGTGGGGAACCAACGGAACCGAGTATCGTCTTTATGAAAATGACGTGCTGATCGATACGCAAGCGTTGAACGCTGCTACACCATCTGCTCAAACGGCGAAAACCGACCTGAGCGGTCGTGCGAACGGAACGTATACGTATCGCGCGGAACTGGTCAATGCCTCAGGTGTGACTAGCACGGAAATCATTACGGTACAAGTAAGCAAGGCTGCTTTGCCTTTGGCGAGCTAGTCTAGTAGTAAGCTTGAAAGCAATAACGAAAAACCGAAACCAGTCCGGCGGCCAGGAAACAGGCAGCGGTGGTTTCGGTTTTTCGTAGTCTTTTTTGTATGGTATTATCCATGGCGTAAAATTGAACCCTCGAACCCTCCACTCCCTCAGCGCTAACGATCCTGAGAGAGCTTATTTGCCCCTTTTTTCCACATTTAAAATTCTAACGATCACCAGCGACGCTATTTGGCTATTTTTCAGCATTTTGAAGGATAAATCGGGCTAATTGCTACAAATAACGTCTGTACGGATCGTTAGAATTTCAAAAAGGCTTTTTTTAGCTAAATAAGGCTTCTGGTGATCGTTAGAGATTCAAGCTAGGTTCAAAAGTACCTTTCCCTCCTCAAACTATAAGGCTTAGCTGACCTACTTGTACATATATCCTCTGCATTATCCTCTACCCATAACGTAAATCAGCTCATCTCAGTCTTGGTTTTTCATAACCGTTTCTTACAAAAAGAATACTGTTCCACACCGCACAATAAGCCGCAAAGGCCAAGATACCAATGACAAAAATGAGGTTCATCTGCGTGAACGAATAACTGCTACCCGTAAAAATAATAAGAATCGCACTGAGTCCGATATTTTCCCGGTTATGCTTTTTAAACTTCTGAAAGATCATTCGGTACAGCAATATAAGCACTATAAACACGAGCCATATCAAATACAATTTTTCCATAGAATAGTTACCTCCTTGCAAAAAGGTCAACTTTAACGTTATAAGGTATCGTTTCAAGCTACATATCCAACATCATTATGTACGTTCCAACTTGTCGAGCGGCTATATTCAACAGGCACACCGACACTATCTATTCATCTCGCCACTACTACAATTGTAACACAGACAACATTCTAATTTTACCAATATATCTAATTCCTAAGAATTAATGAACCACATAAACCCAAGTATCCAGGATGCAATAAACAGATACACGATAATTTTAATGAACACATATTCTTCTTTTTTGCGTAAGGAAATACACCAACACAACAAACGGAAGAAGTGTTAACACAAGATACAAGAGAGTATGACTTGCTGGAGGAACGTCAAAGATAATGAGGCCTTCGTCTCCAGATAGCATCAATAGCATTATTAAATAGCCAAAAAGCCATCCTCCTCCAATACTCAGTATCGATGCAATAATAGGTAAAATAATTCTCAAAATGAAATTCACCTCCTTCTCATATTAAAATCGGAATAACTTACAAATAATTGAATAGAGAATTAAGCAAATTGTACAACTATTTTTACAAATTATTTCAAGTGAAAAATCAGGCAAATACTAACCTATCACTAGATTTAGAGCCTGTTGATTTAAAATCAAAAAAAAGACTACCCACTGCCGCATCATCCAGCAAAAGATAGTCCTTCTCTCTACCACTTCATTCGGTTACCTACACCAGCTTCTTCCGAATATACCCCGAGATCAGGTCAATGATCGTGATCATCACGATAATGCCGAGCAGGATAATGCCGACACGCGGCCAGTTGCGTGTGCTGAGTGCAAAGATCAGCGGTGTCCCGATACCGCCTGCGCCGATCACACCGAGGATCGTGGCAGAGCGGACATTAATTTCGAACCGATACAATGTATAGTTCAGGAACCCCGGGATAACCTGCGGCAAGATGGCAAACCAGAGTTGCTGCAGTCGGGTTGCTCCAGAAGCCAGTAACGCTTCGGACGGGCCGTAGTCAATATTTTCAACCTCATCCGCGTACAGTTTACCCAGCATCCCGATCGAGTGAAGCCCAAGGGCTAACACCCCCGCAAATGATCCAGGACCTACAGCCTTGATAAAAAGCAAAGCCATAATAATTTCAGGAAACGTACGGATGAAACTAAGCATCATTTTACCCGCACCCGAGATCGCCCGATGTCCACTCATATTCCGTGCAGACCAGAAAGCAAACGGGATACAGAGCACAGCGGAGATCACGGTACCTAGCACAGAAATCGCCAGAGTATCCAGCAGTCCGCGCAGCAAATCCTCGCCTTCCGGCAAATAAACAAAATTCCAGTCGGGAGAGAAAATACCCGCAATAATAGCTTTCATGATCTGTCCGGCAGTTTCCTTGAATCCGGTAAAAGGTACGCCCGCCAGCGCCCACGCATAGACCAGAATTAACAGCAGAATGATAAGCCAGCGGAGCGGATTTTTCCGTGGTTTGGGTCTTGGCCGAATACGGCTCGCTTCATTTTTCATCATAACAATTTCTCCCGCAGCTTAGTGCTCACATAGTCGATCATCAGAACGATGGCCAGTGTGAAAATAATAATGGTATTGGTCTTGTCATACTCCAGGAATCCAAGTGTCGCTTCGTAATAAAGTCCGATACCACCCGCTCCAACGAGTCCAAGGATGGCGGCGGCACGTACGTTAATTTCGAAGGCATACAGTACATAAGACGTGAACTGGGCTGCCAGTTGTGGGACGACACCATAGACAATAAGCTGAATACGGTTCATGCCCACAGCGGTCATCGCTTCAAGCGGCCCTTTGTCAATCGTCTCCAGCGTTTCATAGGTGAGCTTGGCGATTAGTCCAACCGAGAATACAGCCAGTGCGAGAATACCCGGAACCGGCCCCAGACCAAATACAGCAACGAACAACGCAGCAAGTAACAAGTCCGGAACGGTTCGAATCAGATTTAATAGAAAACGTGCCGGATAATAGATCCAGCGGCTTGGCATTAGATTCCCCGCACAGATGATGGAGATCGGAATGGCAAGAATAGCACCAATCGTTGTTCCGATCAAAGCCATACGGATCGTCTCCAACATGCCCTGTACGATATTGTCAAAATAACTCCAGCGCGGCGGGAACATCTCCTTCAGCAGCTTCCACATCTCCGGGCCACCGGTGAACAGTTCTGCAAAGCTCGCATCCGTCTGCTTGGCACTCGCCCACAAGAGCAGCACAATGATGACTAACGTCAGCAGATGTTTGGTCTTCCCCGGTGGTTTGGGGCGATTGACAATCTGCTTCGGGCTGGAGCCAGGTTCCTTGCCTGCGCCTGCACGCCCTTCATGTTCAAGTGAAACGTTGGTTTGTCCCTTCATACCAGCACTTCTCCCTGCTCCTGCACAGCCTGCTTGTCCAGCAATTCATCCGCCAGAATCGGTCTGCCGTAGATTTCAGCAAAACGCTCATCCGTCGCCTCTTCCACGGGACCGTCAAATACAACCTCTCCTGCCCGCAAACCAACAATACGTGTCGCATACTCTCTCGCCAGATCAATAAAGTGCAGATTAACAATCGTTGTAATGCCGAGATCCTGATTGATCCGTTTAAGGTCATCCATGACCTGTTTCGTCGTCAGCGGATCAAGTGAGGCCACCGGTTCATCGGCCAAAATAATTTTAGCTTCCTGAGCGAGTACACGGGCAATCGCCACACGCTGTTGCTGTCCACCAGACAACTGATCTGCACGAGAGTAAGCCTTCTCCGAGATATTCACCCGATCCAGTGCATCAAAGGCCAGTTCGACATCTTCTTTTGGAAAACGACCCAAAATGGTACGAAGTGTGGAATGGTACCCCACCCGACCAGCCAGTACATTGCGTAACACGCTAGATCGTTTTACCAGATTGAAGCTCTGGAAAATCATGCCGATATCCCGGCGGATCAGACGCAGGCGTTTGCCTTGTGCCTTCGTGATGGAGCTACCGTTAATCAGAATTTCACCTTCACTAATATCATGCAGCCGGTTGATTGACCGCAGCAATGTGGATTTGCCTGCACCAGACAATCCGACCACCGCGATGAATTCTCCCTGCTTAAATTTCAAATTTATGTTATTGAGGCCTTTCGTGCCGTTCGCATACGTTTTGGTCACGTTGTGAAGCTCAATCATCGCGTTAATCCTTCTTTCATCCTTAATATTTATATCGTTTCCGTTGTTTCTAGTAGAACTTATAATAACGGCACAAGCCAGAACAGCGTCAATTACGCTGAACTGGCCTGTTCACTGTGCAAAGTCACGAATGGCTTGTTGGATCGGAAAACTACTCGGTTTTCACTTTCTCGTTATACTGGCGCACGATATCAAACTTGCTGTCATCGGACTCCACATAACCTTCGTGCGTGTAGATTTCTTTGATGATCTTGTGGCCTTCTGTATCTTTACCGATATCGATGAAGGCTTGTTTGATCTTCGCTGTCCAATCTGCGTTCATGTCGGTACGAACGGCGATCGTATCGTTGGGAATAGGCTCAGTGAAAGCAAGTACACGTGTGTCTTTGAAGACATTCGGGTAGTCTTTGGAAACCGTGTTACGGGCATCCTGGAAAATAGCTGCTGCATCTACGTCACCGTTCAACACGGCAAGAACAGCTTGGTCATGACCTTTAACGGTTACAGGCTGTACATCCTTGAGCGGATCAATACCGCGATCCAGCAACAAGGCTGCCGGCCATACATAACCAGCGGAAGACGTTACGTTCTGGTAAGCGATTTTCTTCCCTTTCAGATCCTCAACCGATTGGATCGGGGAGTCTTTTTTCACAATAATCATGGATTTATACGAATCTGCCAGTTGCTCTGTCGGAGCGCCAGTCTCATCATTCACACCGAAACGTTGAGCTTGCAAAATGACTTGTGCTGCTCCTTTTTCTTTCGCAAGTACATAAGCCGTCGGAGGCAGGAAACCTACATCTACTTTTTTGGAAGCCATCGCTTCAATAATCGTGTTGTAGTCTGTGGATACGCTGACTTTTACCGGGATACCAAGCTTGTCGCCAAGCAGTTTTTCCAGCGGTTTTGCTTTTGCTTCAAGGGTGTCTGCATTCTGGGAAGGAACGAATTGCACTGTCAGTTCCGTAGGTACATAACCTTCAGCGGTTTTGTCTTTCTCTGCTGTGTCGGTTGATGTGCCGGACGCGCTTGAATTGGCTTCAGCGCCGTTTGACGAATTGGATGTAGCGTTAGACCCACACGCACTCAGGAACAGAACCAAAATCAACAATGGTAAAAATAAAGCAGACTTCTTCAATCGAACACCCTCCAAAAGTTTTTCTATTTTTCAGTACTTGTCTACTATAATTGGCGAATATTTACGTGATGTGAAACGAAATTTGGAGTTTTGTAAAGTTTCCTGGCAGGCTGTCAGCGTGACATTCTTCTGTTAAAATAGGCTCATTATGGTGGATGATTTCGGAGGAAATACGCTTGGATTACGGCTTATCGCCTGTTGTTAAGACGATTTCTTTTGCTCCGTTCTACGGTTTATGCCATATATCTAAACTTATATATTAGAGGAGATTGTAAAATGACACGCATTCCCCCTACGACAAACTTCGATATCCTGTTCACGAGTGACCTTCACGGGGCAATTCGCCCGATCCATTACAATACCAACGCTTATCGTCATTCCGGCCTTGCCTTGCTGGCTTCTCTAATTCGGCAGGAACGTGAACGTTCACCTGACTTGCTGCTGGTGGATAACGGAGACTTGCTGCAAGGCTCTCCTCTCGCTTCTTATGCGGCTTCTCATGGCTCCAAAGAGCAAACTCATCCTTTTATTCACGTCTTGAATGAGCTTGGATACGATGCGGCGGTGATGGGTAATCATGAGTTTAATTATGGTCAGGAGTTGTTACGTGGCGCTGTGCAAGGCTCCTCTTTTCCTTGGCTGTCTGCCAATATTGTGATGAAAAGAGAGAAGCAATCGTCAGAACTTGCACATCAAGAGCTTCATGGCGACCAGCCAGCTTATATGACCTATCAGGATGAATCGATTGTTGTTCATACGTATCAAGTAGATTCCAGCGAAAATTCAAATGAGGCTGTCAGTGAGCGTTTAGATGACAAGCAACCCGTTGCAGGACTGCCGCTTGCTCCTGACGGAGCAGGTATTCCGGCTTTTGGCGAACCTTATCTGGTCAAAACGCTCTCTTCCGGTGTAAAAATCGCCCTTCTCGGCGCAACCACCCATTACATACCCAACTGGGAGCATCCGAAAAATATTGAAGGGCTGCATTTCCTGGATGCGCTGGATACTATTCGTACGTGGGTGAAGTATATACGGAAATATGAGCAACCCGACGTACTGGTGGTCAGTTATCATGGGGGATTTGAATGTGATCTGGAGACGGGAGAAGCTACGGAGCGCTTAACTGGAGAAAATCAGGCGTACGAAATCTGCCGAGAGATTGAAGGCATCGACGTACTGCTCACGGGGCATCAGCATCGCCAGTTGACTGACGAAATTCATGGGGTAACCGTGATTCAGCCAGGGTTTAATGGCAGTGGATTAGGTCATGTGTCTGTGCAACTTCAGCAATCGCCGGACACGGGCAAGTGGCTGGTAACGGAGAAGAAAGCGAAGTTGCTGTTGCTCGAAGATTACCCTGATCTCAAGCCGGATCCTGTTGTAATGAAGCTGACGGATGAACTGGAGGCTTCGGCACAAACCTGGCTGGATCAGCCGATTGGCGAAGTCGCCGGAGACGGTGATCTATCGATCTCCAGTGCGACACAGCTGCGGCTGCAGGCACATCCTTTTATTGATTTTGTACATCAGGTTCAGATTGAAGCGACAGGGGCACAGCTTTCCAATACCGCTATGCTTAGTGAAGAAGCCCGCGGGTTCGGCAACCAGATTACGGTGCGTGATGTGTTGTCCAACTTCATTTATCCCAACACCCTGACTGTTCTCGAACTGAGCGGAAGGGATATTCGGGAAGCTTTGGAGCAGACGGCACGTTATTTCGAACTGGACACCTCCGGCAAAGTAGTCGTTAATCCGGCGTATATGCAGCCCAAGCCTCAACACTACAACTACGACATGTGGGCGGGCATTGAATATGAACTGAACATCTCACAGCCTGTAGGCAACCGTGTCGTAAAGTTGGAACGTGAAGGAAAGCCGCTGGGGATGGATGAGAAGTACTCCGTGGTGATGAACAGTTATCGCGCGGCAGGCGGTGGAGATTATGCGATGTATCCGGGCAAAAAGGTACTGCACGAAGGCGCCACGGATATGGCTGCACTCGTGGAAGATTTCATTCGCAGGCACCAGCCGTTACAAGTTGGGGAAGTGCATAACTGGAAGGTGACCAACTAAAGTTCGGGTTGTGAGAACATGAGAGATTAACCAGTGCATGAATTAACGAGTACATGAAAAAGGACGGAGCCGGGTTTATCCGGTTTCGCCCTTTTAACTTTTTACGGAACGGAGACTATGGATTCATTGGTAGGAAACATAGCTCTATTAAAACAAAGAATCTGAGAGAAGCAGTACGATGAGAAAAGCCCCTAACCAGACCAGAAACAAATTCGCAGTTCCGGTAGCCCACTTACTTTTGCCCGAATGATAGAACGCCCAGCATAAGAAGGAAGCTAACACACCAATGGGATACGTAGCCATCAGGATTGCCGCTATCGTATCCAACAAAGGATGTGCTCCCGACTCCCGATAGGCATATAAATACACACTCATGATCAGCACAACCGGATAAGCCAGAAGTGTTAATCCATAAATCGAATTGAAGAATATAAGTCGATATGCAAGTTTAGGATTTTTCAAAACAGATGAACAACCTCCTTGTGAACACTAAACTCATTTTAGTATATCCACCTGTCCTTGTTACGTCATGGTATAGTTTTCCATTAGATGATTAGTATATATCCATGTACATCTTCTTTCAAACAGCAACCACCTGTTTTTGCATTCTATTTATGCGTCTGTAGTGGTACGCGAACAGGATGAGTCCCAGAACAGATGTAATGATCTCCGTTACTGTCATAGACCAGATGATGCCTGTAAGCCCATAGAATTTATGAAAAACGATAATCACCGGAATAAACAGCGTTCCCTGGCATATCGCCATAATATTGGTCGGGATGCCTTCTCCCGCCGCTTTGAAAATGCCTGTAAACAGACCTGTTAATCCAGTAAACAGAGCGGAGATCAACATCGCCACCAGAATCGAACCTCCAGCTTCCAGTACAGCTGCATCCGAAGAGAATAACCGAATTACAGGTTCCTTGAACATATAAACGATGCCTATGAAAAGAACACCAATACCGATGATATACAGCGAGGCCTGCTTATACGTAGCCTTTAAACGACCAAACTTCTTACTCGCGAAACTGTGTGCCACCAGAGGGATAATCCCCATAAAGATACCCATCGCAAGAAACTCGGGAAGCTGTACAACCCGTAAAGCAATACCAAACCCAGCGACTACACTTTCTCCATAGATCATCGCGTAATGATTCAGTAGCAGCGTAGATACGATTAGAAAAGAGGTCTGCAGCAGCTCGGAAACCCCAATTTTGAATACTTCCATCTGGTCTCTGACCTGAAGTTTCCAATGTCCCAGAAACCCTCTTAAATTCTCACTGCGGCGGGACAAAAACCAAACATAATAGGCTGCTGAACAAGCATTGGCTAATACGATCGACAACGCGGCTCCAATCACATGCCAATTCAATATCAGAATCAACAGCACATCCAGAACGATGCTGGCTGCAATGCTGATAAACATGCCAATCATAGATTCTTTCGAGGCACCTTCAGACCGAACCAGCTGTTCCAGCGCAAAATTAAGAATAACGATAGCCCCTCCGCCCAGAAGTGTAATGGCATATTGACTGGTGTACTCATATACAGCCTGATCCGCTCCCAGTCCCTGAACAATGGGTGAGATGAACAACCAAGCGACCAGGGCAATGAGCAGACCGATGCCCAAGCTGGAATAAAAGGAATACCCTGCGACTCGTTTTGCTTTTTCCTTCTCTCCCGTTGCCGCTAAGCGTGTAATGAATGTGCCACCGCCCACCCCGAACATATTGCCAAAAGCCATTAATACCGTGAAGATCGGCAACCCCAAGGTAATGGCGCTGAACATGCCTGTATCGTGAACAAGACCGATAAAAAACGCGTTGATGAGGTTATACAATGTTCCCGCGGACATACCCAGCATCATCGGAATGGACAAATGCATAATCGACTTATGGACAGGCGCTTTGTCCAGATAATAGGAGTTTGAATGTTTTTCTTTCATAGTAACCTCCACCTTTCTTAACCACTTAACAATTAGATTTCTAAGTATTAACACAAAAAGACACCACTCTAAATGTTCGTAAACATCTAAAGAAAATTAAAACTTGATACATTTACTTTCATAATTACTTGTACAACTCCAGCCACATTTACAGCTACATTTTATTAATAGAACACTAATAGTTTGAATTCTAAGTTTTTACTTAAGAGCAGTTCATCTGCTCTATATATCCCCAGTCACCGTAATCAACCTTATAAATTCTGATTAACCTTGGTCAGCAAACGTATCAATGTTGCCTGTTCTTCCTCTGATAGGCTTTTTACAATCTCATTCTCCACGGTCGAAAACATCTGCTCTATATCCTGAATCACTTTCTCGCCCTTCGGCAATACATACAGATTCTTTTGGCGCTCATTATTCGCTGGAATTTTACGAACGATATAACCGTTCTTCTCCAGTCCTTTTAACATACTTGTAATCGTTGCATCTCTGCGGTTGAAGACGTCCGCCAGATTTTTCTGAATTAATCCTTCGTCCTGATGCTCGTAGATATATCCAATGATTCTACCTTGTTGAGCGTTCAATCCCAGTTCGTTAACCTGCTCATCGGCTTTGCGTTTGATCTTGATGCCAATCGTTTGGAACAGATCCGAATACGGCGTATTTTCGCGCATGAATTCTCTCCTTCCTGTTCTGCTTCCTCTTTAATTTGTTTCATCACTGTTCTCTTACTTACCTGCTTACTTACTCAGAGTCAAAATCTAAATGTTAGATGTCTAACTGTTCGTGAACTAAATATACAACTGTGACTTCCTCTCTGTCAAGAATCAATATCTTTTTCTTTACTGCACATATCAAAAAAGGATTGAAGCCCCCTTCCGTGCTCCAATCCTTCTGCTATTACATCGCTAGCCTGAGTCTGGATTACCGTCTTTACACCGAAAGGAAAAGTACCCCTCTCTTCCTCCCACTCTTCTGCTTCATGCCACCCTACACTCTATTGTGCTTTCTTCCGCAGTTGACTGTTATACAGCTCACTATAAAATCCACCCTGTTTCAGCAGTTCATCATGTGACCCCTGCTCCAGCAGTCTCCCATCCTTAAGTACCAGAATCCGGTCTGCCTGACGAATCGTATTCAGCCTGTGGGCAATGACAAAGCTGGTGCGGCCATGCATCAGACGTTCCAGCCCCTCCTGAATTTTGATCTCAGTCACCGTATCAATGCTGCTGGTCGCCTCGTCCAATACCAGAATGGATGGATCAGCCAGGATCGCCCGGGCAATAGCTAGCAATTGCTTCTGTCCTTGGCTAATGCCACTCCCATCCGCCTGAAGCACCCGGTCATACCCGTTCTTCATTCGCATAATAAAGGAATGTGCATTCGCCAGCTTGGAGGCAATCTCCACTTCTTCATCGGATGCATCCAGACGTCCGAACCGGATATTTTCGCGAATCGTTCCCTGGAACAAAAATGAATCCTGCAATACAAACGCCATGTGCGACCTCAGGTTTTCCCGCCGAATAGTTGTCACCTTGTGCCCATCCACCGTAATCGTTCCACTTGTCGGGTCATAAAAGCGGGATAAGAGCTGAATCAGCGTTGTTTTCCCTGCTCCTGTTGGACCGACCAGCGCAATCATCTCGCCCGGCTTCGCTTCAAAACTGATGTCACGCAAAATATCACGACCCTCATCATATCCAAAGGACACCTTATCGAACCGAACGTTGCCCAGCATGTGATCCAAGGCAATGGCAGCCCCTTCATCCTTGGATTCCTCATCCTCATCCAGCACCTCGAACACCCGCTCTGCCCCCGCGATCGCAGACAACAGCGTGTTCCACTGATTCGCCAGATCGTTCAACGGACGTGTGAATTGACGCGCGTATTCTACAAAAATAATGATGACCCCTACCGTAACGGAACCCTGTATCGCCAAAATACCGCCAATCCCCGCTACGATTGCAAAGCTCAGGTTGTTGAGTCCGTTCATCAGTTTTGGAATAAAACCTGAAATCGTCTGTGCCCAGAATGCGGAAATGCGAATGCGCATGTTACGCTCTTCAAACCCCCGAATCACCCTTTCTTCCTGCGAAAATGCCTTGATGATCCGTTGCCCGGATAACGTTTCCTCAATATAACCGTTGAGTTCACCCAGATTACGTTGCCGTTCTTTGAAAAGCGGTCCCGTTCTGCGCGTTATCCAGCGCATCCCCAGAGCCATTAGAGGTACAACAATAAATGTGAGTAACGTGAGCAACGGGCTGAGCCACAACATCACACCTAATGTGCCAATTAGCGTTAACACACTCGAAAAAATCTGAATCGCTGAGCTGTTCAGCGTACTGCTAACGTTCTCAATATCGTTGGTGACCCGGCTCATAATCTCACCTTGCTGACGCTTCCCAAAGAAAGGAATCGGCAGCTTATGCAGATGAGCAAACAGGTCATAACGCATACGGAATACCGTCTCCTGAGCAATCTCAATCATCCAAATATTCTGGAGCCAGGATGTGAGCGAAAAGAGTACATACACCGCTGCCAGTCCAAGCAGAAACCAGGCCCAGCTTGAACTGGTCGCTTCTCCCGCGATAAATTGGTCAATGGCTATACCGACCATATAAGGCCCAAGCAGAGCCAGAGCAGAACTGGCAAATACCATTAACAGCACAAGCGAAAGCTTGACCTTGCGGCGTGAGAGGTAACTCCAGATTCGTCCGAGCGTGCCTGACCAGTTTTTGGCTCTTGCTTTCGGTTTACCCTGCCCCCCTGAACGGAGTGACTCGGAATCCAGAACAGGCCGCGGCTGACGGAAAGGCTCAATGAATGCTTTGAACATACTGTGCGCCCTCCCCATATTGTGATTCATGAATTCGGCGGTATAACTCCGACGACTCCATCAAGTCTTCGTGTTTTCCCTGTCCAATCAACCGTCCATCATCCAGGAGCAGAATCAGATCGGCAGAAGTGGTTGAACTGATCTTCTGCGTAATAAGAAACGTTGTACAGGAGAGGTCTTCAAGTGCATCTAGAAGCCTGCCTTCGGTAGCTACATCTAGCGCACTTGTACTGTCATCCAGAATAAGAATGCTTGGACGGCGTACCAATGCTCTCGCAATGGAGAGGCGCTGCTTTTGCCCACCCGAAAGGTTAACCCCCCTCTGACCGAGCAACGTATCATATCCGTTCGGCAACTGCTCGATGGTCTCATGAATCTGAGCCCGTTTTGCCGCTTCCACAATCTCGTCCATCGTGGCATCTTCTCGTCCCCAAGCAATGTTTTCACGCACAGAACCCGTGAATAGTACGACTTCCTGAGGGACGTAACCAATCGCCTTACGAAGGGTCGGCAGATCCAGTTCGGATGCATCTGCAGCATCAATACGCACCTCACCTTGTTCTTCCGTATACAAGCGTGGAATGAGTTGCACCAGAGAGGATTTTCCTGATCCGGTAGCCCCCATAATAGCAATCCGCTCACCTGCTTTTGCAGAGAACGTAATATCTTCCAGCACTTTAATGTCACTGTTGGGATAACTGAAACCAACTCCGCGGAACTCAACTTCACCTTGTACGGTACGCTGCTCCTGCTTATGCTGTATAGAGCCAGAGCTATGCAAATGATTCAATGAACGTGTGATACCTGTATTCCCCGTAGAAATCTTCTGCTCTCTCCGTCCCGTACGATCCGTTTCTGACGTATCCTCGGTTTCAAACACTTCATTCAGACGCTGTGCTGAAGCGCTCGCCCGAGAAAAGGTGACCAGAATCCACGATAACATCGACAATGCCCCAATGGTACGTAGCAAATAGTTAATGACCGCAACGACTTCACCAACGGATGCCGAACCCGAAACGATGTCTCTCCGTCCAAACCAAAGTACGGCGATAATACAACCGTTCATCATCAGCAGCATGAATGGCATCGTGGTCTCCGTCAGGCGCAGCGCGGAGATTGTGCCTTTCATCAGCTTGCCGCTGAAGCTGGCAAAGCGTTCAATCTCGTGGCCCATCCGTACAAAAACACGGATCAGCCGGATGCCTGTCAGATTCTCCTGGATGACACCGTTCACGGCATCCAGTCTGCGTTGCACATTACGGAACAGCAGCGCTGCTTTTTTTAGCATCCAGATCACAACAACGAGCAACACCGGCATCATGACAACAAGTAGCCATCCCAATCGCGGACTGACCACCACTGCCATAATCATGCTACCGATCACCACGAGCGGAACACGGGTCATGAAGCGAAGACTCATAAAGATGGTATCCTGCACCTGGGTCACATCCCCGGTTAACCGGGTGATTAGCGATGATGTCGCAAAACGGTTAAACACGGCATAGGAAAACGTTTGCATCTTGTCATACAGCTTCTCTCGCAGATCATACCCAAATCCAAGACTCGCATGCGAGGCAAAAAATGAACTTGCAATCCCGGCGGCAAATGCGATGACCGCGCTGCCAACCAGCACACCACCCCACATCCATACGACGGCTAGGTCTCCCTGCTGGATGCCATTATCAATGATTTTCGAGATCAGATAAGGCTGGGCCAGCTCCACCGTTAATTCAATCAGCATCATAACTAATGCTGCAATGGCGGCGACCCGGTACTTTTTCAAGTGAACGAACAGCTTGAGCATTCCCATTCCTCCGGCCCGGAGCACGTTACTGGCGATACTGCATCCCTTTCACACCATTAGCTCCGTTATTCTCTTTCTTTAAAGCTATGTAAAATTTCACGTAACCAATACGACTATTATATCGCATTTTCCATCTCCACATCGTTATGTTCTTCTCATTCTTAGTATTAACCTCAAATTTTAACCTGCAATCGAATCCTGAAGAACATGCTGATTTTATCAAAATAAAAATACCCAAGGCAGCGCGGCCCGTTGCCTGGGCATCCTTTTACAGCTGTTTTAACGCGGTGCCCACGTATTCACGGCGCTCTTTCACATACGTGCGAATCTTCTCCGGCTCATTCAGAAAGACATTCATAGGCCACTTCATATAGGGGTCGTTCCCTACATCTTCCCGGATTCCATCATGCAATCGATATACCAGCGGCATGATTCTTTTCTCCGTAAAGGCACGCTCCAAATGTTGTTTCATCAGCTTCTTATACTGCTCACGGAACGTACGGAATGCGAGTAGCCGCCCCGTAAGTTTATTGTACCCCTGAATGCGAACCAAATTGGGATTGACCTTGGCGCCGTAACAGTTTCTCCCCCAGGTTCCTTCGTAATCCCAAGGTAAAATTCCATATTTTCCACTTTTCACTTTTTCGTACCATGTATAGTTCTGATGAAATCCGTCAAAGTTGCCTGTCAGCACAGCCCCGCTCAGCCATCGCAAATAGTTGTCAATATCCACCCGCGATTGTAAAAAACGAAACAGATCCATCTTGGACTTCATATTCAATTGTTGAATAAACCTGCGCAGCCTTCGGCGGTCCTCTGTATTGCCGCGGATCAGGCTGTATCCAGACAACTGGCTGTTTTCTGAATGAGATGATCCGGTGGATAATGCAAAATTGGCGTTGTCGTTTACGGCATAGAATATACTCCGGACAGGCATTCTACGCTGGCGAAAAAAAGAAGACTTCACTCCTTCGATTCTTACATACACTCCTGCGAGTTGATCATTGAGATACAGCACACAGTGGCGCGTATCAGGCGCCGGAACTCCAATCGATTCAAAGAATTGAAATGAAAGTGCATTCCGCAGCAGTGAAGGGTCATCATATTCCGCATTAAAGTGGAACGTACGACTTGCCGTACGAATCTCGAATGATTTTTTCTCATAAGCGCGCGTATGTCCACCCCGGTACCGAATTCGAATGGGAAGCTGCTTGCCGTCCATCTGCATCGTGCCGTTCACAAACGTTTCTGACCATATGTTCGATGTTAATCGCTGGTATTCTTTCGCCGACACATGGATGTGGTAGACAGGTAGAGTCATTTCCATCCGCCTTTCGGTCACCTGTGAGTTAAGCCCGTAGGCTATTACATCATCCTATGCACAAAGACAACAGACCGTAAGGGCGAATGCACAGCCCATTTATGGAACCATCCGCGAAGTCACAATGTAGATTTGCTGAAAACATATCACACTAATCTATAAATTACTATTTTTCTCATAGATTACTGCCAATTTGCTATACAAATGGTTGTCTGCTGGTTCCTTAGATGCTAGGTACACATATGATTAAACTACAGACAGACTCCAATGACGAGTGGCAGGGATTCAACGAACAACCGTCGGGCGGCCTATCTGAACTTATATCTGGGAAGGGGCAAAATACAATGTCTATGAATGGTCAGGGAATGAGAGGTTTGGTTGGAAGAGAAGTCAAGATTAATCGTGGTGGACCCGATGCAATCCAAGGTACTTTAATGGATGTACGCTGGGACTACATGGCTGTGAGCTGCAAAGAAGGTATGGTGTATGTGAACGATGCTCATGTCAAAAGTATTACCGACACAGGTCGTTCCGGCGGAGCCAGAGGACCTATGGGGAATCCGATTCCAGCGAACACATTACTTGGCGTCATGCAAGCACTTCGCTTCCGTCCTGTACAGATCAATCGCGGAGGCCCGGAAAAAGTGGAAGGCATCCTGGCCGATGCCAACCAGAGTCAATTAATTCTGACTTTAAAAAATCAGGAGATCATCCGTATTCCTTTACAGCATGTGAAATCCGTCTCCCTGGTTCGCGGAAGCAGCAACAACAATAGCAATAACAGCGGCAACAACGGTAAAAACACAAGCCAAGGGAATAAAACACAAAATACGCAGTCCGGCGGCAATCGTTCCCAAGGGAATCGCAGTGCAGGCAACCAAGCGTGCGGAAATAAATCTCAGGGAAATAAATCGGGCAACAACAAGTCGCGTGGCAATCAGTCTCACGGGAATAAATCGGGTGGTAACAAATCACGGGGAAATCAATCTCGCGGAAATAAGTCTGGTGGCAAACGGTAATTTGAGAACAACAAGAAGCTAAGTTACTACCAGTTTAAAGGGGGGAATGATCATGCTGATCTTTATCGCAATCGTCTTGACAGGTGCGCCTTTGTATTGGATCGTTATGCCGGGAAGGCCTACTTCGACTCATGAACATCTGAAACAGTCTTCACAAGGACTTCTCCCCCTGGGAGGTGAATCACAGTAAATGCCTGATTACCAGTTGTGGTTAACCTTCGGGGTATTTATCATCACTGTCATTTTCCTGATGTGGCGTCCTGGCGGATTAAATGAATCGATTCCCACTTCGCTTGGGGCGCTACTTCTTATCCTGACCGGTGTAAGCAGTTTGGGGCATATCCTGGGCATTTTCGAAATTGTATCTGGCGCAGCGATTACGATTCTCTCCACCATTGTCATGTCCATTATTCTGGACAGCATCGGCTTCTTTCGCTGGATCGCTGTAAACATGATTGAAAAGGCACGTGGTTCCGGCTTCCGATTGTTCTGGCTGATTCTATTACTTTGTTTTCTCATGACTATCTTCTTCAATAACGACGGCAGCATTCTGATCACTACCCCCATCATCATTCGAATCTGTTCCATGTTACGTCTGAAAATTCACCAGCAGTTGCCTTACCTCATCTCCGGTGCACTCATCGCTACAGCTTCCAGCGCTCCGATCGGACTCAGTAATCTCGCTAACCTGATTGCCTTAAAAATGGTTGGATTAAACCTGAACACCTACACTCAGATGATGTTTGTACCATCCATGCTCGGAATTATCGCCATGACTTTGCTGTTACTCTATTATTTTCGCAGAAGCATACCCAAAGTTATTCATCACTTCCCCGTATCCATGCAAAATTCATCTGGATCAGGCTATCATCCACTGCAGACAACAGAATTTGAATCGGATAACTCCAAAACGAATGTAGACTGGTGGTTGTTCCGTGTCTGTATCGGGATTGTTGTATTGATCCGGGCAGGATATTTTCTCGCTGAGCAATTCGGTGTACACATGGAGATTGTCGCCATTAGCGGTGTGGTTCTGATGCTTGCTGTACGGTGGTATCGTACACGATCCGGACTGAAAGATGTCGTCACACAGACACCTTGGCATATTCTTCTCTTTGCTTTCAGCATTTATATTATTGTGGACAGTCTTCACCGAGCCGGGATGACAACATGGATTACCGAATTCACAGGCCCGATTGCAGAAAGAGGCAATGCAAGTCTTATTGCCGTATCCGGGTTGTTACTAACGGTGCTCTCCAATTTGTTCAACAACTTGCCCTCGGTCATGATCGGAACATTCGCCGTTACTGACCTTCATTTGAGTGATACTCAACTTCATCTAGCATATCTCGCTAATATACTAGGAAGTGACATCGGAGCATTATTAACACCCATAGGCACACTTGCCACCTTAATTTGGATGTATATATTACGGACCCACCATATTCGAGTCTCATGGAAACAGTATATGAAAGTAACCTTCATTGTGATACCCATCAGTTTAATTATCAGCCTATTTTCCTTATATATTTGGGTGGCTCTACTGTATTGAGAGGAGGTATACTGTGAAATCTGCAATGATGTGGTTAGGTAAAACGATTGAGTTTGAATTGTCCGGCTGCAAGCTGCCTATTCAGGGCGAGGTCATTGATGCAGGGGAGGATATTATCGTTGTCTATGGTAATCAGCGCTACATTTATGTGCCGCTTCATCATATTCAAACGATGCATTTTACGAAATCAGAGGAAACTTCTACTAACATGGACGTGCCTGCACCTGATCCCGAAATGGACCATGACAACATCTCTTATCGAAAAGTACTAATGAATGCTCGCGGAAGATTTAGTGAAATTTCCATTGGTGGGCGCACGCTGCATGGTTATATCACCAGCATCATGAACGATTATTTTATCTTCTATTCTCCTTTGCATCATTCGGTCTATGTTTCCATCCATCATCTGAAATATATTATCCCTTCTCCCTCCAATAGCAGACCCTTTGCGATGGAACATCAACATTTCCCCATACAGCCATCATCCATCTCACTCTCTCGCACACTCGATCAACAGCTGCAAAAAATGGCAGGAGAACTCGTCATCTTAAATCTGGGTTACAAACCTGAACAGACAGGATTGCTCAAAAGTATCAACGACAAGTTGCTTGAAGTTATTGATGCAGAAGGTTCCACACGATTCATGCACACCAGCCATGTTCAAACGCTTCACTTACCTTAATGGTTAAAATAGAAGGCAAACAGGGATATTCCAAGGTTCGCACGATGACCCGGTATATCCCTGTTTCATGTCTTTTTTGCCGACCCTAACTTGAAAATGACGATAACCCTGTAAATCTAGTGACTCATTATTCCATTTATCCGCTCGCATCTATACTCGTTTATCTGTATCCTCGCGGTTTAATTGTCTATAAATTTCCTATTTAATTCCTTTAGCTTTCGCCATATGATCAGCCCGAATCTGATGATCCGTTGAATTCACTGTATTGAGCATGTTCCAGATCGCCTGAGTGTCCTGTTCTTGATACAAGGTCTCCGGAAGTTCTGTCTCCAGTCGTTCTGTTTTGCGCTGAATGGTCTCCACCAATTCATGATCATAAATAATCATTTCATCGGAATTGACATACCTTACGGCTGGATCAACACTGATCCGGCAACGGTTTGTGAACGTCACCATGGAAACTAGCCGAACACGTTTGTAATCCCCGAGATGTGCCTGAATCGCTTCAACATGGGCGCGGTGCTGCATGAGCGGATTATACATTTTGACCCTGCTGCTGCTCACTGACCAATTCGCTTCGCGGCGGCCCCCACGAATCTCTCCAGTTGTCAGATTCCGGGTTTCGATGACAAAGATCGCCCGCGGGCCAATCACGACATGATCAATCTGGGAATATCCCGAACGTGACTTGGGATTCGTAACCAGCAGATCATTCAACACTTTATATTCACTGGGCAAACCAAGCAGTAATTCGGCGGTTGTAGGTTCTTGCGGTGCGCTGATCCAATCAGCTTCGGACTTCTTCTTTTTGCGCCGACTACGGGACAGACGTGGAGGAATTGCTGTAACTGGCGGCAGAGCCGAAGCTGCAACAGAATCGGTAAGCGGGCTCACAAGCTCTGGCTGCGTCTTGAACAGAGACCAAATTTTCTTGAACATGGGCAAGCTCCGTTCTATTTGGAATGGTTACTGGAATATGGCTTATGAATTATGGTTTAAGGAGTATTGTTTATGAATTATGTAGATGTTTAGTACCGTATAGCATGTAAAGCCCTATACCTTATGTCGGATAAAGTCGAACAAAAATAAAGAGACGTTTGCCAAATTCACTGATTCGTTAAATGTGCACGACAGTATATACCCAAACCTGCGACTTTAGACGCACATCAAGTTCACAATAAGTCCATATCAAATCCATATCAAGTTTATTTCAAAATATACAGAAAAAGCAGCATCCCCTTTTTCCTAAGCAAAAGAGTCCGCTGCTGTCTTCCCATGTTCATCTTCTAAGCCTGGAGATAGTATGTGTACAGCACTTGCGTGCCCTTCTCGTCCAAGCCATTCTTCGATATTTCCTGATAGAGCGATTCCGCCAGAGCCAGTCCCGGCGTGTTCATGCCCATCGCTTGAGCAGACTCCAGGGCAATCCCCATATCTTTGATAAAATGTTTCACATAGAATCCAGGCTCATAATCGCCTGCGATCATGCGCGGACCCAGGTTGCTGAGGGACCAGCTTCCGGCTGCACCGGTCGCAATACTCTTCAGCACATTTTCCGCGTCCAGTCCCGACGTCTTGGCATAGGCAAGTGCTTCGCATACGCCGAGCATGCCAGAGGCGATAGCAATTTGGTTGCACATTTTGGTATGCTGTCCGGCGCCCGGCTTGCCTTGCAGCACAATGTTGGTGCCCATCTGCTCAAAAATCGGACGCACCGCTTCAAAAGCTTCTGCGTCACCCCCCACCATAATAGACAGCCTGCCGTCCCGTGCGCCGATGTCGCCGCCGGATACAGGCGCGTCCAGTGCATGCAAACCTTTAGCCTCCGCAGCTTCGGCGACGCGCGCAGCCAGCAGCGGGCTGGAAGTGGTCATGTCAATCAGGGTTGAACCTGGTTTGGCATGGGCAACAAGCCCGCCTTCTCCCAGATAAATCTCTTCAACATCCTTGGGATAACCGACCATGGTGATAATCACATCACAAGCAGCAGCCAGTTCTGCCGGCGTTTCATGCCAGACAGCCCCTTCCTTCACGAGCGCTTCTGCCTTAGCGGCAGTGCGCGTGTATACATGAAGCGGATAGCCTGCACGCTGAATGTGACCAGCCATGCTTTTTCCCATAACGCCTGTTCCAATAAACCCTACTTTAATTTCTTCTGGTGATTTAGTTGAATGTGTCATCAAAGGTTTCCTCCCTGTTCTTGAGTGATCCATAGTGATTTCGAGTGTTACTTAATGATATTAAGTGCTGCAAATGATTTTGAGTGCTGCAAGTGCTTGTCCATAGCTCTGTTGAAGCGGATGCGGATACTGCGGCGAGCGCGGACAGGGATACCGATGCGAGTGAGTAAGTAAGTGGATACTGGTGCCAACAAGGGTACCTGTGACCTGTGCGAGTCATTCTCTAACGATCACCAGGAACGCTATTTGAGCAATATCACACCTTGTTATATTCTAACGATCTCAGGAGACCTTATTTCGGAGAATTGATTCAAAAATAGGCGTTAATCTTGTCTTTTCAGCAAAATAAGGCTTCTGGTGATCGTTAGAATTCCAGAACTCCCCATTTCGCTTAAATAAGCTCATCTGAGATCGTTAGAATATTTAAGTGGTGAGGGAGCACCTTAACCTACAATTCAATTCAAAATTCACTCCTAAACTCTGAATCCTCCCCAATAATCCTCATCCTGCATAGCCTGATGGATAGCTCATTCCTTATGCCTTATTCCTTACACACGATACCTTATACTCGATACCTTATACTCGATACCTAACTTATACTTCATACTTCACTTCTCATCCCTTATACTCCATACCTTGACCTATACCTTATATCGTATATGTTATAGCTTTCTTACCCCTCCGTCCATCTCGGGCTGCTTTTTCTGTGAAAAAATCTGAAAAACGAATCATTTTCTCATAGTCTGTACAATCTAACCAAAACACATTGAATTGGGAGGGGATGGACTTGGGGCAGGAAAAAGGACAGATCACCATCTGGTTATCCATCTCCATTATTTTGCTCAGTGCCGGACTGGTCTGTCACGTCTTGTCTGTACCCGCCATTCTTGATGTGGCCGGAAGGGATGGATGGCTCTCTGTTCTCGCCGCAGCGCCCTTGTTCTTGCTGTTCCTGGGCATGATGTACATCATTATCCGGCGCATTCGTGGACAGCGCCTGACCGATTGGATTACTCGTGAGTTTGGCTTGCTGCCCTCCTGGATCTTTCGCATTACTGCGGTCTTGTTGCTCTTCTCGCTAGGGACACACACCTTATATGAAACCACCAACTGGACGGTATCCACCTATCTCCCTTTTACACCGACCTATGTGCTGGCTGGTGGAGGTGCTCTGGTTGCTGCCTGGTCAGCAGCCAAAGGCATTCGTTCGATTGCAATGACTTCCAGTATCCTGTTGCCATTGGTCATTCTGCTTGGCTACTTTGTCATGTCAGCCAATATGAAATACAAGGATTACAGTCAGCTCTTTCCCATGATGGAACACGGCTGGACTCCCGTGATCCGAGGAATGATCTACTCTCTCGCCGGACTCATGGAAATTTGGGTGTTGATGCTCTTCCAACATGACATTAAAGGCAAACTACGCTGGTGGCATGTGTTGTTGCTTGGCCTCTTCATGATCAGCATGGCGCTAGGGCCTACGCTCGGAGCCATTGTCGAATTCGGGCCAGAAGAAGCGGCGAAACAGCGGAATAGTCCATACGAACAGTGGAAACTAGTCAATATTGGCAAGCTGTTTCAGCACGTTGATTTTCTCTCGATCTACCAGTGGCTCAGTGGTTCCTTTGCACGTATTGCCATCTCCATGTATCTAATTGTTGATCTGCTGGATATTCGAAAACCCAAAAAGAGATACATTGCCATCCTCTGTCTCACGCTGGTTATGTGCGCTTTGGCTATTCAGTGGTGGCGGATTGATTACGTTGATTATTATGTCGATCACATTCAATTTCCAGCCATGCTCTCTTATGTAGCAATCATCACCACTCTTTTGACACTGGCCGCTCTTATTCATAAAAAGGACAAGGAGGCTCCTGCTCATGGCTCAACCGCCGCGAACGATACCAACCCGTCCAGGGACTAAACCGTTCCGTATCGATCAGCATCATCTGGAAACTTACTTTGCAGGCTCTGATGATGTTATTATCGACAGCCACCGGCTTGGTGACGGACAGATGAAGCTGGTTGTCGCTTATTGCAGTGGCATGGTCGATACACAGATTATCCATGACATCATCTTGCCGGAAATGAAGCGAACCTACGAGATCACACATTTCATTCACAAGTCTGACATTGAAAAAAATATTAACCTGCAATGGAACAGCGTGGACCTTGATGATGCGCAGTATGGAACGGAACTGATCTCCCTTCGTGTTTTTGAAGGGCATCTGCTCCTATGCCTCCCCTCCCTGCAGACCATGTGGAGCATCGATATCTCCAATATGGCTACACGGACACCAGAAGAGTCAACGACAGAAGTCTCGATCCGTGGAGCAAGGGATGGTTTTATTGAACCACTTGCTGTAAATGTATCCTTGATTCGCAGCCGGTTGCGTACTGCCGAACTTGCATGCAGTATTGAACTCATCGGATCACGTTCAGCAACCAAAGTGGCTCTGATGTATATGAAAAACATTGCCAATCCACAGTTGATCAAGGATATAAAACATCGTCTCCATGCAATTCAAACTGAACGTCTTATGACAGCAAATGATCTGGAAGAGTTGCTCTCACCTGCCAAGATCACCTTGTTTCCCTTGACGCATTACACGGGCAGACCTGATTTTGCATCGGAATGTTTGATGAGTGGCCGCTTCGTTCTGATTGTAGACGGTAATCCCAGTGTAATTATCGGGCCTGTAAACCTGTTTCTGCTACTCAAGTCACCAGAGGATGCCAGCTTCCCCTTCCTTCCGGTGAATATGGGGCGCTTGCTCCGCTTCATCGGTCTATTTGTCACTATATTTTTACCCGGTTTCTATATCGCTCTCACTTCTTTCCATATGGATCAAATTCCGTTTCCGCTCGTCGCAACGATATCTGTCGGTCGCATGGGGCTTCCTATGGAGTCTGGCATTGAGATGTTTCTCATTATGCTGCTCATGGAGCTGTTCCGGGAAGCAGGCGTACGTTTGCCCAGCGCCATTGGACAGACATTAACGGTGGTCGGGGGATTGATTATCGGAGATGCAGCCATTCGGGCTGGTATGGTCTCACCACTCATGATCGTCGTCATCGCCGTTACCGTTGTAGCTGGAGCAACCATTGTCAATCAAGTCATGACCAGTTCCATCCTTATTCTACGTTTCCTCTGCTTTATCTTGGGAGCGACACTGGGGATTTACGGGTTCATTCTGTCCATGATCCTGTTTCTGATCTACCTGACGGACTTGAAATCGTTTGGAATCCCTTATCTTACGCCCTTAACACCGCTCAATTTCAAACAAGCCATTGCCTCGCTATTCAAAGTCCCGACGGGTTTGGGGAAACGCAGACCTGTCTACCTGGAGACACAAAAACCGCGCAAGGATGGCAAAGGTCGATGAGCCGCATATTACACCGCTGGTTGCTTGGCATGTTAAGTCTATCGCTTTGCCTCATGACCACGGGATGCTGGAGTGCATATGAGATTCAGCAGGTGGATTATGCCAAGGCAATTGGCATTGAATATAAGGACGGCATGTATCATATTTACGTGCAAACTCTTGATTTTTCAAGTATAGCCAAAACGGATAATTCAGGTAAAACAGCCGAATCCCCTCCAATCTGGGTCGGACATGCTCAAGGGAAAACGATGAGCCTCGCCATGAACGAATTATGGCGTGCATCTCAGCTCCACATTGCCTGGGGGCATGTGACAGCCATCGTCATGGCAGAGAGCGTGCTGAACAATCGGCACATCCAGGATGTGTTTGACATGCTCGGACGATTCCCGGAAGCACGATATACCACATGGGTATACGGTACACGGGAGCCTTTGCTGGATATTCTGAGCACCGCTTCGATCTACAACTTGTCTCCACTGGACAGCATCCTGCACAATCCGTTGCCCAGCTACCTGGAAAATTCGCTGTTTGCACCTGTACTCAGCTTTGAACTGATTGCCAAGCACAATGATCCCGCAACCACGACGTATCTGCCTGTCATTGCCTTAAACAAGGACTTATGGCTGCAAAATAAAAAGGAACATGACTTGTTTCTGATTGAAGGAGCTTATTTCGAAAGGATGGGAGAAAAGTTCAATTTTTTGTCGCGAGACGAATTGTCTGGCTATCACTGGTTGATTAAAGGCATGCGCCGGGCTCCTCTATTGGTTCAAAAAAATGGTGTAATCTATGGGGCACTCAGTGTCGGTCTGCCCACAATAAAAATCGAACCGATCATTCGGGGAGAGAAAGTTACCTTTCGAATTGATGCCAAATATCTGACTGCACTGTATGAATATCTCGTCCCCATGACATATGACGAAATGACCCGAGTAAGCGAGGATACACTGAAAGAGCAGATCATGAAGACCTATCGAAATGGATTAAAACGGGGAGTCGATGTATATGGTCTACAAGAAAAACTGTATCGCAAAAACCCAAAACTGTGGCACAAGTTATCCGGGAATGGGGAAAACCTGATTCTCACGGAGGATTCGATTGAAACTTTAAATATTCACCTGACGATTCCGTATACTGGGAAATACAAGAGGAAAGTGTGATGAAAAAAACCTTCTGCTGATAACCAAACATGTTCAGCAGGAGGGCATTTAAACATCGTCTTTTCAGCGTAGATATGGGTATGTAGGTAGGGGATGTGCAATCCAGTCCTGCAGCCGGGCAAGCAACAACCGTTGTCATCAAGCCTCGGAGCGTAAACGTTGCACCTGCTCCAGCACCCAACCGATGATGACTGCGAAAGATACGCCAAACAGTAAAATCGGGAAGTTGTAGTATAGCGTATTTGTATATTGGTTCAGCCAGCCAAAACGATACACTGCCGATTCCGGGTCATGTGTATAACCGTTAAGTTGCACACGCAAGTCTTCAAAGATATAGATCTCCCAGAAGACAGACAATACACACAATGCTGCGGCTACAACACTGACCACCGCATTGCCCCATCTCCCCCAGTACTCACGTTGGTCGTAGAACCACCATTTCGTTACATACGCCGTCCAGAAACATAAGATCAGAAAGGTAAGTACGGATGGAAATAATGCCAAAATACCCAGATTGCCATTCCCAGATACCCCTTTGCCCAATTCATGCTTAATGGTCATTCCATCTACGGCAAAAACCATAAGCACATTCCATACGAGGAAGATAAGATACGGCTTGTTAATGCGTTTGATCGCCTTCATTCTATCCTCTCCTCTCCCGGTTTACTTCCAATAATAGTCCATCACTCGCAATCGAGTAACGAGAATCAGGAGCCCGCCCTCCTCCTTGTTTAACCTATGTTGAACATCGATGCCCTGCCTGGTTACTTTCTATCATTCCGAATAAGGATGTATCCTTTAAAAATCAGGCATGTTTTTGGAAAAAATAGCTCATACTACCTTCAGGAAATTATTGAAGGAGTGACAACATGAGTTTAAAACGCATCGTTGCTATTGGAGCGATTCTGGCATGTACATCTCTAGTTTGGGGATGCGGTAACGGCAACAACAGCAATAACATGCCTACTGCCGAGCAAACGAACCCGAACGAACAACAAACCCGAAGCTGGGGAGATCCCAAACGGTTAGAAGCTTCTCACCTAGAAGCCCTGGAAAGAATGGAGAAAGATCATATCCATCGCATGGTTTCTCTGAGCGTCAACACGGATGGCGATCAGGTCATGACAACGCTGGAGCGTTCAAGTCAAAAACTTGAAGAAATGAGACCACTCGCCGAGATGCTCCAATATGAAGGCCACCCTGCTTTGTTACAACGAATTCAGGAAATGTCAGGAGATATTGAGGGCTCCAAAAATGCAGTCACCGAAATGAAAAACAATCCTCCGTCCGGAAAAATTAAAATCCAGTCTGCGAAGACAGATGCCCTGCAACACATCAACAGTTTTCGTGACTACCATGAATATGTACAAGGTCAGGTCAAGGTGATGAATAAGTAACAACAAGCCTCTTTTATCTCAGGCCAGCCACATATATTATAAATAGTTAGACTCGGAGCCTTTGATCTGCCGATTCTAACTATTTCTTCGTTATCGTCATATCCATGGTTAATGAGACATTCGTCTTGCTCTGCGATCTTCCCGATCTGCTTCCTCCATCTTACGAATATATCGTTTGAGTTCCTCTTTATGGGCTTCAAGTTCGGCAAGTTTAGTGGAGGCTCCTTCTACAAAAGACTGCATTTTGGAGGTTAATTCGGTTGCCGATACCCCTACCCAATCCTGCTTTAATCTTCCATGGATCGTTCGCATTTTCTGTTCCTGTTGCATAAGCCGTTGTTGTAACTGTTCACATTGCTGAACTGCTCTTCTTAAGTCTGATAAGGATACGGAAATTCTGCCCATGTCCTTCCTCCTGTTAGTCTGATAAGATACCTTGTTCCTTACTGCTGGTCTGCAATCACAAAATCTTCTCGCTTACGCTCAATATAATCTGCGATCTCACTAATGGATTCCTGGTACCAACGATTGATCCGTTGCAGGGTAGCTGTCGCGTTATAGGCAATCGGAGTAAAAGACTGACTTTCACTTGTGGAAATATGCGTCTGAAACATCTGAATCGAAGCTTGCGCATCACTGGAAAACCCAGTTAGACTCATTCTCATTTCACGAGCAGACTGTGCTAACTCTTCCGGTGTTAATTGTATCTTTCCTCCGCCTAGTCCTCCTTGATTGCCAGCAATAGCTGATATCAAAGTGCCCACTGCTCCTGAGGTAATCTTAGAGAAGGCCGCAAGAGCCTCTTGGTGCGCAGTCCACCTAGGAGAAATATCGATGGTAGCCCCTGTTTTCCGATCAATTAATGGACCAATCAAGTTCCCTTTTTCATCAAAACGATATTGTTTCATGGAGTGATACCCTTTCCCCTCATCCTTGGAAAAGGAATCCATGAGTCTGACAATGTTGCCCATTTGCAGTTTATTCAGATCAAAACCGAGTTTTAAATCATGCAGTAATATTGGTGATCCAGCCCCCAGAGGTTGAAACGGGATTTTCAGCTGTATTTGGAATTTCCAATTTTGATACATGGCATTGGCCGACTCGAAATCTTGCCCTTTATATACGGTAACACCGACATGTCTTTCATATTCAACTAATCCACCCGCACCTACAGAGTCATTGGGATGAACAACATTAAGTATTTTGTTATCGAAGTATCCTTCGTTAACCTTGGCAATACTGGCATCATCCAGCAGATTCATCACACTTGGGGCACTATAGGTCATCCCGGATACATCATTCCGTGCGGCAACATATTGAGCTAAGCCACCACCGAGAGAATGACCTGTTACCGTAATATCGGAGTCAGGATATGCTTTCTGTACCACCTCATATAGTTCCTCGGCTTGGTGAAACTGATTGTTCTCCCAAGACATTTTATCCATAAGAAGTTTGAAGGGACTATTTTTAAAAATGTTATGGCGTTCCGGGTCAGTTACTGCATCTTCGAGTCTTCTAGTTCTGCCACCTAAAACATCGAAGGCATCTGTTTCCCAATCCGCAGCCATATCAGTAACATTACCTCCTGGTTCTGTTCCACGATAACCTATAACAATCTGGTCTGTTTGATCATTCTTCAAAACAACAGCGTCGAATCCGGATCTTCTATGAAGTTTGGCTCCATCCGGTTCAATCACTTTCCAATTCGCTGAGTCAAGTGTATCCGGGTAATCTCCTGCCTTCATATTAAGATAAGCCAGCTCCGAGATTTCCTTATAGGTTTTATCACTGATATATATATCCATAAGCTTATCCTTCCTGTGTTTACTGATTCCAAAAGTTAAAGTATATTATTTAAGTGTCAAGTTCACACATATAGGGGGTTGAAGAATATTTTCAAAAAAATTCAATATATATCAACTTTATTAATCATCTTGGCCTTTATAGTCGGAGGATGTAATACCGTTCCCAATCAAGATCAGGTTGTTGAAAAAGCCACACAAGTGGGATATCAATATTTCATTGACCACTACAATACAGAAGTGAATTTCACAGATCATAAATTTATGCCAAAGGATCTTAGTCACAATGTGAATTTGAGTGGACACGTTAAAGATAATCAAGAAGTATCAATCAGTATACTAATTGATTACGATACGTTTGAGGTACAAACAGCTGTTGTCCCCAAAGAACTTTTAGATAAGAAAATCAAGTAAACAATCTATTCAACGTTTAAGAGGCTCTAAAATTTATAACGGGAAGCTGATGCTAGAAATCCAATCTTATCGTTTTCGTCCTTACCTCTGGCTACTCCTCTCTATCATGAGTCTCACCCTAATTTGTGGTTGCATGTCCAGCGAAAAAAAGGAGATCATCCAAAATGCTGAGGAAGTAAGCTTGGTTTATTTCAAGGAAACCTACGACATTGACGTTGTATTTCCAGATCATAAGTTCATCCCCGCGGATCTGTCTCATACGGTTTCACTGACAGGGTACGTACAAGGACACAAAGATCAGGAAATTTTTGCAATGGTTGATTATGATACGTATACGGTAAAAACCGGTTCAGTACCTGATGAGATCAAATCCTCTAAATAGAATATAATATCTACCAGCTTCACCCTACTTAAGAGCCTGATGCTCCATCAGGCTCTTTTTGGTATAAACGTATAGGCTTGCACCTATCCTGCATTTTCCAAAGAAGTAGAATCATTATAGATCATCTAATACATATCGTGTATAACAACGCCCATAAATGAGTAAAAGGTCATTGTGAACCTCCTAATCTAAACCTAATTTTTTTGATTTATTCATAGGACGTTGTTACCAGAATATTAATATCAATTTCATCTTTACACGTGCTATGTCAATCCTGCTTCTTCAACGACGCACTGGGCTTCACTCCACCCAAAGGGATGCCCAAATAAATAAGCAGAAAAATACAACGGGAGCCAGTGCTCCAGCGGTAATCCATATCCATAGCTTAGCCGGTCTAGCGTTGCTCCAATACTCCTTAATCCCATTCAAACGTCCATTGCGCCAGTTCGGGGACTTTAACTGATGAATCATTCGCTGCATCACTTGCTCCCGTTCTTTCCCCTGCGGCACGTCTTCCAATGCACAACGAAGTTCTTCATATAAACGTGCCTCTTCCTGACTTGTTTGTTCTATATGTGGATTACTCATCTTCTAACCTCCCCAAATCATGATTCCTATACCTACTCAACAAACGAATCCACCCTAAAGTTTGGTCCATTTCATAAAAAATATAAGTCGATGAGCAATAAGTTCAACATTAAAAAATAGAAAAAAGCCCAAGTGTTCCTGGGCTTGTTATATTGTTCTCAGGCCTATTAAAATTTTATCCAATCCAAGTTAATTCACATGTGGTTCTACCATCTCTTACGCGGATGATCTCCAAAATGATGGCCGTTAATATCACCCAGACTTTCTATGGTATCTTTATAGATCTTAATAAGGGACTGAACCTTGCGAAAGTCAGGATCTTCAGGCCCGATTCCCTCCATAAACATTCTCTGAATGATCTGTTGAAAAAAGTCCACTCTTGCCCCTAACTGTTGCTTCTCGATTTCAAGCACCTCTTCAAAACTATGATTCTCTATGTAATCCATTAACTCATCGTTCTGTGATGATCGATCATCCCACCGATGATCCCTCTCGAACTCTTCCGAATCATCTGATTGAAGATTAACCGTGGTCCGCAGACGCGATAATACGATTTTTTCTTTGGCAAGCATCACATGAAAATCCTTGTTTTGTAACAGATCCGAAACGACCAGACGACACATCTCCCGGTTCTCAATCAGAATGCCATCAAACGGATGCAGCTTCCATTCTCCATTGGAACAGAACAGATTAAAGTTAAAAAACTGACTACCATACTTGTATTGAATGTTAATTTTGGCCTCATCAATGATTTCGAAAGTAAACTCCAGCATGTTGGGCGGCTCCTTCTTCGACTTCCAAAGTTTACCTTCATCTTATCAAAGACTTCCCGGAAAATACAGCATATTAACGTTCATTTAATTCCGCGATGGACTCTGCCTTTTCACTGCTTGCTACGACGATCAGAACACCCAAGATACCGGCAATAATAAGAGATAACATGTCCTGCCCCCTTCACGATGAAGATGTACATGTTCACAGTGTATGCAATAAACTTCAATGTATGCCCAGTATCGTCCATATGAGATTGGAATAAACCTGTGCCAATTACGGACTTGAGAGTTTCTTCTCATCGATGCAACTACAGAACAGCAAAAAGAGACGCCACGGCGCCTCTCTTTTTACAAACTATGATAAATACATAAGCTAACTTACTAGCAGCCAAGCATCGAACTAATCCAAATAAGAGCTTAACGCGTTCGCATCCGGTTGATTTTTAGCCTGAATACTGCCCGCTTTGGGAGCCTCCAGACCTAACCGTTCACTCATGCCTGCATTGAGCGCAGTCATCTTCGCTGTATAATCATTGCAACTTTCAATAATACGGCGATTCGACTGCTCCGAAAGATCCAGAGCTGACATCAAATCTCCAATAGCCTGATTAACCGATTCCATCGACATCGCCGGTTTGGCTAACAGATCATTTGTCTTTTCGGTCGTGGTTCGCAGCAATCTTGCATTCTCCTTGAACTGCTCTTCAATCGTTTTATTCGTGGCTTCCACAGCCGAAATGACCTTCTCCTGATCATTCAAAGCCATTGCAATCATAGCCGATACCGTGATCAGATTAGCCGTTTTATCAATCGCGTTGTTCACGGAATCAATCAACTTATCATTGTTATCATTAATAATATCGGTAGCCGCAATGGCCTGATTATAGAGCATAATCATCTCGGTCATGGATTGTGTACGCGTAACGACCTTGCGCAAGCCACGTTCCAAGTGAGCCTTGCGGTTCTCATTTTCCGGCTTGGCAATCTCCGCCTCGAATAGTTCCTTCAACTGATTACCAAAAACAATTTTGGTTTGCAAGTTATAGATTTCCTGAATAGAAGAGCGTTTTAATTGACGCATGCTTACAATGCTCTCTTCCAGATTGTCCTTACCATCTCTCAAACCATTAATGATACTATCAATGTTGGTTCTGACAGACTGGTAGCGATAGACATAGTTTTTCAGTGGGCTTTTGCGCAGTAATCGTCCTACAAAACTAACATTTTTGCTCTGCTGTAAGCTTTCACACTCATCGCGTAGCTTCAAGATCATCGTCGACACTTCTGCCCGATTGCCAGACATCAGATCATTCACAGGCCGGTCCAGCATTTTTAGCGTTTGGCCGGCTTTTTCTTGCGTCTTGACACCCAGTTTGCCGATATCATCCATTAGCATATCCAGTTGAACAACATCCGTCTGCGATACTTTCTGGATTAATTGGCTTGCTTCCTGGTTAATTCGCTGCTGATCATCCTGCTTCAGTTGAATATATTCCGTTGCCATCCCTAAACCTCCTCCTATAATTCGGAGCTACTATACCTTTGATGAATAAGCTCTGCTTTATTCTGAAGCTCCATTAAATCCTTATGCTCAATCGTAGATACAATCTCTGAAACCTTGGAATCCACATCCTTCAAGCCATTTAACAACATCCGGCGATTGTTGCGCTTCGCTTCTCCACTCAAACGCAGGAAGGGATTAATAAATCCATTGAGATCTTTCAAAATCAATCTTCGCATCGTATGGTTAATATCACCATTGTTTAACTCTTTCAGCGCTGGAATGACTCGTTGCAATCTGGCAAACAAAGCTAATGACTTTTCCACAATTTCATTGTCCAGTTCATTTTTTTGCCCTTCGGAGATCACCATATCCTCCAGCACTTCAAGATACTCAATGACCGGCCCAAAAACAGGGTCCATATCCGTCTGTTTATGCTTTGAACTGTCTTCGGAAGCGCTAGTCATCTCTACTTGTCCAGTTGTTGGATGGATTCGCTGATTAGCCGAACGGTCAACTGTCCCCTGCTCACTGGATGCGCTATTCAACGCTGAAGGTTCAGGGTATCGATTTGAATCCAATGTCTTCACTACGGGCTCATGTGGCCTGGATGGAATCAAGGCACCAACCATTGTAGCCAAAGCCGGGATGGCCCAGGTTACAAAATCAGGGACAAAAAAGCTGCTTACAGCGGCAAGTCCATACCCGATCAGTGCACCTAATCCGATTTTTGTTTTGCGTAACATCTGTTTTCCTCCTGCCTGTAACAACACTATCGTATACAATGAACAAATGAAGACTACACTTGATCACTTCGCTGCGGTGTACCTGTCAAGATCATCTATATAATCGTATTGTAAAAAAATCAGTCAGAAGGTGTCAATGTTTGGCAACGGTTCTTTAATGATTCCTAACCTTCTGCTCATCCATAATGAGCGGCTGCTCTACATGACTTCCCAGTATGCCATACTGCGGATTTAGAGGCCCTACCTCATAACCTAAAGCCAGCTTTACAGCCAGATAAGGGAAGTTGATTCCTGAAAGACAAGACACATGTAGTCCTCCAGACATCCTTGGGTTAATCTCTAGCAGTTTGGGAGTTTCATTCTGATATTTCATCTGAATGTTGAAGTTATATGGAATGCGATAAGCGCTGGCCACCTCACTCGCGATGTTCAACAGGTCTGCATTTTGTTCAAGTTTTCTTAAACGCCCGCCTGCTTTGCGGCGAGGCACAGCTGCCAGCAGATTCCCTTCACTGTCAGCCAGACAATCGATACTGTACTCATATCCCTGAAGTCTCTCCATGACCATAAGATTCGGAAAAGATTCTACAGAGGAAAAGGCTCGAAATGCATCTTCAAATGATATGCGATTCTGCGTATGTCCAGACAGTTCTTCCAAGGGATTACGACTATTGTCAATCACCCTGAATCCCATACCGCCCTCACCGTTACAAGGCTTGAAACAAACTTCATGTCCTGCGTTAGTGAGTGCTTCATAAGCATGTTTGAATTGAGATGCATTGCTGACCGTAAAGTAATCGGGAATGCTCATAATTCCGAGTTCACGAACAGATTCATAGAAGTGATCCTTCTCCATCAACTTTTCCATTAATTCTATATCTCTGCAAACCAAGACCTTGGTCCCAACCTCCTCAAAGAGGTGTGTATTCCGGCTGATATCCAGCATGTGGAGACGCGGGATGAATAGATCAATCTGATGTCTGCGGCAAAAATCAACACAGAAATCAATATACTCTTTTCCTGTCACCTTCGGCTCCAGCTCTGCATGATCACATGCCTGAAGCGCCATGTTGTTCGGATCAGAATGTGTGCCATAAATTTCGAACTGCATCCCATCTTCGTTGTTTCGAATCATATTCATATAGTGATACGCCACCGAAAACCAGCGATTAAAATAAATACGAGTCTTGGTCATGAGACAACATCTCCTATCGCAGCGTGGTGTATAGAGCGAACATAGTTTAATATCTCGTCAGCGGCAAAAATACCGGAATGTTCGGTGAATTGGTAGTGAACTGTTTCAGGATTCCGCTGTTTCTCGCGGTATAACTCGCCATGCCGAGGCACAATAGCATAATCTGCAAAATCGAGCAGACAACGATCCAGTAAAGAATCACCGGACGCAACAACGGGTACATCGCCAATCTGATGGCGAATATGTTCTACCGCAGCTCGTTTATTCACCGCCGAAGGAACCAGATATAACTTGCGGCCTTGAATGGAAGCCTCCCAGCCCAGGGATTCCACACGTTTGATCTTCTCTGTAACTTCTTCTGCCGGCATGCGATCACGATGGATGACAAAAGCGAAAAACAACTCATCACATAGCCGCTCTCCTACAACCCAATCCTTGTTCAGTACATCGTCAAATATCTGGCGCACCTCGGCAGCCGTTGCTGAATGCTTTTGAAGCTTGGAACGAACATGCTCGTTCCAAGCGGGATCGACCTTGCCATTCATCAGAATGTTGCCACCATTGCTAGTAATCGCATAGGACGGAATAACCTCTTGCTGAAAGATCTGTATCCGCTGATACTGTACCACTGTCCGTGTCGTTACAGGAACGAACAGGATATCCTTGGGAAGTGTCATCAGTTGATTCAACGTCTCAGCTGACATAAAGGCAGATAACTCACCACGAATCCATTCTGCAGGAACCAATCCGGGCGCATCCTCGGCAACACCCATAGAACGGCGAGAATAGACCAGTGTCTGATCCAAATCACTTGCATAGATCATTCGCCGCCCCCCTTTACAGATCGGATAATGCCGCAGCATGAATAACTTAGCCCAGGGAACACCTCTACGGGAACTCCACGGTCATGAGCAAGCAGCATGATATGTTTCAGGTTAGGATTGTTCGGACGGTCGATCAGAATTTTCCAAGGCACACGGCGCAGCAGTACCCGTGTCGTCTCTCCAATCCCTGGCTTGATCAGATTTACATCTTGGATATCAAACGTCTGCTGAATGGATTGAATATCCTTCATCCCCTGCCACGTGACTTCTGGAGGATGGGCTAGTGCATCCTCTGCTTGAAGCGAGGCCTCCGTTTCAACTTTGGTAAAATATTCTGAAATCTTGTCTACATACATCGTCGACAGATCAGAAGAAGCCCATTCCTTGTACCATTTGGCTCCATGGAAGTCATTCGGTCCAATAAGGTCATCCCGCAGCACCGTTCGACTCATCAGCCCCGATACAGTCGAGTTCAGACAAGCACTTGGAATCAAATAATCTTCTCGGGTGCCGTAGGTATCTGAGCAATGACCAGGGTCAGCGAGTACGGCTAGATTGTCATCCAATCGAATACCATAACGTTGATCCAGGCTGTCACAGGCATCGACCAGCACCTTGCGAATGGCCCCTTTGCCTGTCCAGCCATCGATGAATTGGATCGGCATATCCAGCCCATGCTGTTGCCAGATATATAGAATGGCATTCTCATCTATTCCTTTTCCACGGATAATGGAAATGCTGTAATGAGGCATATCCACGTTATATTTCATGGAAATATAACGTTTGACCAAAATGCCAATCGGTGTTCCTGCACGAGCCAGCGAGACAAGAACGGTGTTCAATCCCCGCTTGCGCACAATAATCTCCGCTACCGTTGCGGCAGCTCTGGCTACTTTTTGAGCAGATTGTGCTAATGTCTCGTGAAACAACTCAATATATTCATCCGAAGGGTGATACTCCACAGGCAGCATCTCTGAATAATGCACGCCCGACTGAATAGCACGTTCACGCTCCCCGGTCTCTTTTTCTAACGAAATATTACTTAAATCCTTTAACAGAAATATAACATCGGACGGGTCATAACTCCCCATTGGCTCAGGAGGTTTAATTTGGTTCTTTAATATGCTTTCAATTGCAGGTAAGTTCATCGCTTGTCTTCTCAGCCTTCCTGTGCAGCACCGCAGTACACCACATGTATTTGCTTACATCCGAGTTGTAACAACACATCAAGCATAGGCCGCATACGTTCTTCTGGCATATGTCTTTCCATCAAAATAAAAATCTCATCATATTGCCCAGGCAATATATTGTAAATATAATTTCGAACAGCCGGATCTTCTGGAGAGGCATATCCTTCACCTGAAACAACAGCATATCCGGGGCGATTGACGGTATAGATTGGACTTCGAGTCGTAGACTGATAGAGAACACCATCCCCCATCTCAGCTGCAATTCGCATCGGGATATACATAAACTCACCCGTTCCCATGACAAGGGTTCGTTTTCCCTTCCTCTTCTCACGTAAAATGGATGCAATCCTTGAGATACCCGCACCCAATGTTGAATTAAATGCCGATGAAATGCCGAATCGACCTGTGTACTTCAGGTAAGGAAGTGGACAGCGATTCCCTTCCGAATCTGCGGATACTGCATCCCAAGACTCCATTTCGCCTGCTACAGAGATAGTACTTATCACAGATGAGGATTCAGAAACCTGCTTCTTTCCCGAGACCTCGATCGCCGGCTCACCCGTCACTTGAATTTTCCCTTTCAACAAAGAGAGAGGGGTGATGGTTATCCCGAGTTCATTTTCTAATGAAGCAAACCGTTGTTCATCAGCATCCGTACGCCAATCCAGTAAAGAAGCAATATAATATTGCCCACGCGGAAAATTACGCTGAATATCCCGAATAATGTTCAACGTGGTGTTGCCTGTTGTAATCTCATCATCCACAAGAACAAGTGGCCCACCCTCTGCAAGCGAGCTGGAATCCAGTGCATAACAGCGATGAGACATCGCATGGGAATGCTCTTCCTCAAACTGAATATCCGGTTCAATCTCGGGAAGGTATTCTCTCGTAGAATGAATGTACGTTGCACGGTCCGCAAATAGCTCGTACATGCTGTGTCCCAGCGCTGTAGCTGTTTCGGCAAAACCAACGAAGCGAATATCTTCAGGCAGACTCATCTGCACACCCAACAGATATTCATAAGCTTCACGGGCCCGCTCTGGATCAATCAGTCCACGGACCATTTGCTGCTTCCACTCTATAGTACGCTTGTCTTGTCCATGCGTTACATGCTCATACAATAGAACGGCCAGAGCAGCACCACTTAAAAGTGAAGTATACGGATTAACGGCAATATGCTTGCCGAGCAGCTTACTGACAAAGAGAAATGATCTCTTTTTATTCAGGCGTGCCGCCATGGAGAACAGATTTTCCAATGGAATTGCGAGCGGATTATGTGTAGACTCGATCATGACCTCGAACTGATCAAGAATAGGAAACGTAAGTCTGTTCGTGTTTGGGCAGGAGCCCGACAAAATGCTGCTGTTCATGTAACACCCCATATATTTGTGATCGGATCAAGATTCGTTTAGCCCAACTTAAATGCGGTTTAATTTCGTTCATTTTATTGGTATACGTGCTTTTAAAAACCCCCAGGCTTCCATCATTTCGAGCGACAATCCCCTGTGCGTCCATGAATTCCTCATGCGTAACCACATACATCGCCTGAACAGGCTTGATCTGCGTCGGATGAATGATCGTTTTACCTACAATACCGTTCTCCTTATCCATCATCACTTCACGCATGAGTCCGTCCATGGAATTCGTAATATATTTCATTCTGAGATTTCGGCCTGTCTTGCCAAGAGATTCCTCAAATGGCGTCTGCCTTAATTGGGGTTTAAATACACGTTCACGCTGGCTAAAATACTCCCAGACCGGCCCGGATATTACATATCCCTGTTCTGCACGACCGAATAAATTAACAATGTCCGCTATGCAGTCACGTATCGTTGCAATGTCGTATATTGTAAGTTCCGGGCTTCTCCTTAGACCGAACAGGCTTGAGAAATCTGTAGCTCCGATTCGGATGTTCAATATATACGGTGCATACTCATCCACAATCTGTTTCAGATCCATTAATGTCTGCCAACGTGTCTCGCGGTAGATCACTTCTGCCGTTTCCAAAATGGGCATTGCATATAAGAGTGGATGTGAGCGTTCTTTCTGCTGATTATATTGGTGAACAAGCTGCAAATAAGCACGTCCATTCTCACAGCTAAACTTCGGCAATACAACACCAGTTAATAAAGAGATTTTTTCTCCCAGCATTTCTATCAAGCGTTCCAGCTGTTCGGGTGATCTCATCCGGACAAATAATAAAGGCATGTGATTGGAGCACAAAATCCCTGTGTCCATATACTCTGCAATAAGTCCAAGTTGCTGAGACAGACACTGTTCCGCAAATTCGACTTGCTCGTCGCCTACCGCATCTTCCAGATCGATAACGATGGTTGTAAGCCCTTCATGTTTACGTTGTAAAATATCGTCTGCTATATGCGGACGTGTGGCCGGCATGTATAAAGCAGCCCCAACAGCGTATGCCAGTATTTCTTTGGAGGTTCGATGACTAAACGATACGGGCGAAGAGAAAAATAAAGCTTCTTCTTCCTCTGCATTCAAAAAACTAAAATATTTCAGGTTATTCTCCTCCTTGCACTTCTGACTAGAAGTCAGTCTGCATCAATAAAATGAATGCTGTCGGGGTATAAAAACCAATCCCTCCAAGATGCGGAGGGATTGATAATAGGTGTGGTGATTTTTAAAACTAGGCCTGGCCTTGATTTTCCTTTTTCTTTCTAGCGGAACTCATCAACATCGCTCCAACAAATACAACAATCAGTAACGAGAAGAAGAGTACGTTAGGGATATGGAAGCCAAAAGCACTCAACATCATTTTTACGGAAATGATGGCAATAAGGATAAATGCCGCTTTTTCCAATTCAGGAAACTTGTCAATGAGTTTGAGGAACACTTGGGCAACTCCCCGCATCATGAGTACCCCGATAATTCCTCCGAGGAACAACACCCAAATCTGCTCACTGATACCAAACGCAGCAATAACACTATCGATACTGAAGGCAATGTCCATCAGTTCGACCATAAGTACGGTTTTCCAGAACGAGTATTGCTTTCCTTCCTGATTCTCCTCTTCCTGAGGCTTGAATAGTCCTTTGTAAGCAATATAGAGAAGGTACAACGCTCCGAGTACCTTGACCAAGGTAATCTTGACAAGGAATGTTCCAAGCCCTATGGCAATAAACCTGAAAATATACGCACCTAAAATACCATAGAACAAAGCGCGCTTCTGTTGCTCCTTCGGCAGGTGCTTAACCATAACAGCAAGTACCAGCGCATTATCTGCGGACAAAAGCCCTTCAAGCAAGATCAAACTGCCGATGATTCCCCAACTTACAGGGTCAGAGAGTGTGGCTACGATCTCGGTCCAAGAGAAAAAATGACCATAATTCTCACTAATACTTCTAAAGAAATCACTAAACATGAACAGAGAGCCTCCGCTAACTCAAATTGTTATTTACTGCCGGCAGTCCAGCGCATACCCCATCCATGGGCTTCATCCAGAGCGCGGTGTCCATTATAGAACTGAACAATCCTCTCAATACTGAATGTTTCATCGTTCACGTTGCTGAACATAGCGATTCCGCACATACCTAAGGAACTTCCATGTTCATTCATACGCACGATAATATCCGGGCCGTCCTTCTGATTAATGGTGACAACGCCGTCCGCTTGCGACCAATTCGTAACCCCTTCATAAATGTAGGTGAATACAAGAAGTCGTTTAATTTCGGAAATACGTGCACCATTTATACGCAGATTCTCTCCCGTTTTCACTGAACCTGTCCGGTCATCCCCATCCAGAGCAATGTAAGGATACCGATTCAAAGAACCAAACGATTCACCTAACGCCTGGATCACTCCTTTACTGCCATCCTTCATTTCGAAAAGGCAGCCTAAATCCAGATCCACGCTTTTGTTTCGCCCGAACAATCCCTTGCTCGTCTGTTGATTCCAGTTCAGATTAATTAGAATCTCACCAAGTCCACCTGCATTTTTCTTCAGGTTGATGGTATCGCCCTTCTTCTTCAGCTCAATCTTGCTCAGGTTCAACTCAATCTTGGGTTGAGGTGGTGGAGCAGGTGGGGCTGGAGGTTTCGGTGCAGGTGGCTGAGGCACTGGAGGGACGGGCTGTGAAGAGGAAGTGTCGTTCTCCACACTCACGCCAAAGTTACTGCATAGTGCACCCAGTCCACCAGAAAAACCAGCACCTACAGCGTTGAATTTCCATTCTCCGTTATGTCGGTATAACTCGCCGATAACAATCGCCGTTTCCACAGTAAAACCACTGGCTAAATCATACCGTAACGCTTCCTGTCCGCTATTCGCATGACCAAAACGAATATAGGTGTTCTGAACCTGGCTGAAACTCTGGTTTTTAGACTCACCTTCATAGATCGTCAGACTGAATGCAATTTTTTCAATACGCGCAGGAATTTGGCTCAGATCAAGTTCAAACTGCTTTTTATCCGTTTGTTGCGGTGTATCTTTGTAGGTAATAAATCCGCCTGTTGGCTGGTTATAAAAGATAAAATCTTCATCGCCCGATACCTTTCCGCTAGCACCGAGTAAAAATGCAGATGTGTCTAGCTCAAGCGCAGGAGAAGAATTCCAGCCAATGCCCACCGTAAGCCGGGTAAGCCCGGGATTCGTTTTAGTGAGGTCTGTTTTTTGCCCTTTGACGACGGTTACAGCCATAACAGATTCTCCTATCCTTATCTTATTTCGCGTCTAGTCCATAATTCTGGCATAACGCGGCGAGTCCGCCAGCAAAACCACTGCCGATCGCTTGGAACTTCCAGTCTGCACCCGAACGATAAAATTCACAGAAAACAACAGCCGTCTCGGTGGAGAAGTCTTCGCCCAGGTCGTAACGTAAAACCTCGCGATCACTGGAGGCATCCACAACACGAACAAAAGCGTTGGATACCTGACCAAAATTTTGTGCACGTGCTTCATAATCATAGATCGTTACTGTAATACCAATTCTGGTGATGTTTGCAGGGATCTTGCTGAAATCTACGATAATCTGCTCATCATCACCCTCTCCCTCACCCGTACGGTTATCTCCAGTGTGAGTCAAAGATCCTGCGCCGCCTGTTGGATTGTTATAAAAGACAAAATCGTCTGTTCCTTTGGCTTTGCCGTCCTCATGAAGCAGGAAAGCTGACGCATCCAAGTCGAAATCGACTCCGCCACTGTATTTGTTGGTATCCCATCCCAGGCCCACGACAACTTTAGTCAAACCAGGGTTTGTTTTCGTAAGATCAATTCGCTGTCCTTTAGCCAAGCTAATCGTCATCTGTTCTTCCACCCTTCTTTTCAAAATAAGATTTTCATGTAATGAAAAGGAAAACCGTCAGATCGACGGCTTTCCTGTCTTACTATACATTCACAGCTTGATTAACAATTCTATTGCAAGCCATAATCCCGAGTCAGTCCAACCAGACCGTCTTGGTAACCACTGCCGATTGCGCTGAATTTCCACTCACCGCTATGACGGTACAACTCTCCAACGACAACACCTGTCTCAATAGAGAAATCTTCGCCCAAGTCAAAACGGATCAATTCTTCGGAATTTGCTTCGTTTACAATACGCACGTAAGCGCGTGATACTTGTCCAAAGTTCTGGCTGCGTTCTTGAGCTTCATAGATCGTAATGGTAAACGCGATTTTCTCAACGTTAGCCGGAACGTTAGGCAGGTCGATTTTAATTTGCTCATCATCGCCGTCGCCTTCCCCAGTGCGGTTGTCACCTGTATGCACGACAGAACCGTTCTCATTTTGCGGATTATTGAAGAAAATAAAGTTTTTCTCCCCGTCCACTTTACCGTCAGCGTTAGCGCAGAATACGGAGACATCGAGGTCAAAATCTTTGCCGCCGTCATATTTGTTTGTATCCCAGCCCAAACCTACAGTAATTTTAGCCAGTCCCGGGTTCGTTTTTGTTAAATCAATCTTTTGACCTTTAGACAAATTAATAGCCATTCAAGATTCATCTCCGCTCACTATAATATTTTAGAAGCTAAATTCATTTCAGATAATCCTTATATTTACGTATAACGACGAGCAAGCTCATCGATATGTACAGCATGAGCGCCTTCACCAATAGCTGAGAATTTCCATTCGCCACCATGTCGGTACAGTTCTCCACAGATGAGAGCCGTCATACCCGCATAGCTATCGGAGAGGTTAAAACGCACCAATTCTTGCGAACTGCCGCCATCCAGGATACGAATATAAGCACGTTCAATCATTCCAAAATCCTGTTTACGATTAACACAATCATATATGTTCACGACGATCAGAATTTTATGAACATCAGCAGGTACGATGGAGAGGTTAATTTTGATTTGCTCATCGTCCCCTTCACCTTCGCCCGTCAAATTATCTCCGGAATGAACGACGGATCTACATAAACTCTGTTTGTTATGAAAACAAACCAGATTCGTTTCTTTTGTTAACTTTCCATTTTCATCTAATAGCAAAGCTGAAGCGTCACAGTCGATATTGGCCTGTTTTTTTCTTCCGAAAAACCCCTTCGAGGCTACAGGGTCCCAACCCAAACCGGTGATCACCTGGGTTAATCCAGCTTTACCTTTGGTTAAATCGATTTTCTGTCCCTTTACCAAGTTAATACCGGCCACTAATATTCACCTCCTTTCAGCTTATCTATCACACGGACATTACAGACTAAACTCACCCGGGTTCAGGCCCAGAACGGTACAAATTTCCGTCACTACTCTACGCTCTTGATCATCAAAGTTACCATCAGCAGCACCAATAGCACTGCATACTCCTACAATGACACGCCCCACTTCAGGTTTGGACTTGAACTTGGCAATCGCCTTCAAAGCTTCCTGCTTCCCGATCTCAGGGGAAAATTCGAAATTATTCACATAATGATTGAATCTTTCAATTACCGTTGTCATATCAAAAACCTTCAATTCCTGGCTCAGGTTAATGTACCCTGCCATCTTGTTCTTCTCTGAGGCATCAACGGAGCCATCTGCAAATGCAACCAGTGCACAGCCAGCTACTACAGCATCCATGAAATCTTTGTTTTTGAATCGCTTAACTTGATCTTCTAACCCCTGTTTCGTTGAATTCAACCAATTCTTAAAAGAACTCATATGTACCCTCCATTAAATTCATAATTAATGTATTTATTTCGGTCAATATACTGTAAAATTCCAGTATATTGTTTACAACCTAAATGTCAGAAATGAACAGTTAAATTCTTCCTCAACTATACTCTTTTCCGTGCCAATTTTCTACAATAAAAAACAAAAACCAATCTTTTATACCACTTCATACTTTTTTCTAATATAATTCGTACTTTTTTCATTTTATCTACATTTTATTACAATATTCGACACTGTAATTCGACAATAAATGCATATATGAACGACACTTCTTGAAGAAAACAAGAATCATATGATCTCCAAAATTTGAAAATTTCTAATAAATGACATAAATTTGTACTATAGAAAATCTTTAAATTAATCACGAACGGAGGAATATATGAAATCAAAATCAAACTACTCCAAGCTGTTCGGTGCCTTTTCCCTTGCTTTTCTAGGAGATGGATTAACTCTCACTGCCGTACCCTGGCTTGTCTCCACCCTAACAACGGATACATTATATGCATCCATTACGATGACTGCCCTGCGGTTGCCATGGCTGATTTTCAGCCTGCCGGTTGGCGTACTCATCGACCGATATTCACGCAAACATATGCTGGTTGGAGCCAGCTTTACCCGGATGATATTTCTATTGTTCCTAACGATATGTATCTGGGGAGGCTGGATCAGCATCCCCCTGCTTGCCTTGTTTATGTTTGGGATTGGTCTAAGCCGCGTTGTCTTTGACAGCACCGTGCAGACGATTATTCCTCAGGTTGTGGAGGAGAAAAAGCTGGAAAAAGCCAACGGCCAATTTACTGCCGGGCAACTGATCACCAGTGATATTCTCGGCGTGGCGCTGGGCGGTTTTATTATTACGATGCATATCGTTTACCCATTTGCTATCGACACGGTAACCGCTGTACTCTCGCTATTACTTATCATGGGTTTACGCGGCAGCTTCCATCCCGCGGAATCAAACGCATCCGAGGTTCAGGAATCATCAGCCGAAACTACCAAACAAACGACTCAGGATGAATCGGAAGAGGAAACTCGCCCGTTGAAAAATTGGAAACGCGAGATGTGGTCCGGCATTCGGTATGTGTTTCAAGACCGTTTTCTTCGCGGCCTGGCCATCTTGTCGGTAACGATTACGTTAATGTTCTCGATGATTCTGGTGACTCAAATTTTCTTTGTACGTGAAGTATTACGGTTGGAAGCGTATGCCTTCGGTATTCTGATTTCCATTGCGACCATCGGCAGTATTCTGGGCAGTCAGGCTGTGGCTTATATGCGGAAACGGTGGAGTTCCAAGCAGCTCATTCTGCTTTCCATCCTGTCGATGGGTCTGCTCTATGGGGCTGTTGGCCTGACGTCCAATTCGTATGTGGTCGGTGGCCTGTACTTTTGCGCAGCCTTTTTCATTGTTGTCTATAACGTGGTGCGTTCGTCGATCCTGCAGCGCTCCGTTCCAAACGAACTGCTCGGACGTGTAGGCAGTGTATTCCGTTTCCTGTCCTTTGGTATCAGTGCAATCGGCACCTTGCTGGGCGGATTACTCGTTCGTGTGAGCGAAACCTTTTTCGACCGTGTGTTCTCGCTGCAATTGCCTTATCTGTTACTTAGTGTGGTTTACATCCTTGCTTGCTTCCTGTTTGCTTCCAAAATGCGCAATGTAGCTGAGCAGTAAACAGCAGCAATCGTCAGTATAAACATATCGTTGATCCGAATCCTTCCAAAACAATGACAATCTCAACGTTGTTGCATGAGACTATTCGTGGACCTCGATCTTAAAACAAAAAGCGGACTCAGGAAGGAATATCCTACCCGAGTCCGCTTTTGAATTTATTCTGTCTTTTTATAGCTATAGTCAAGCCTGATTAATTCAGTTCTGCATTCAAGCAGATCGAACCGTGCTGACGCACATTAACGACAATAACTGGCGTATCCAGCATACCGCGCATCCAGTTCATATACTCTTCTGCCTTCTCATTTGGCACAATCGCCAGAATAACACCTGCAAATCCACCGCCATGTACACGACATGCGCCATCGCCAAGGTTGCTCAGATAGTTCTCGGTCAAGGCAAGCGCAACGGAGATTTCTTGTTCACGGGAAGCCCCGCCTTGATACACGTTCTGCAGCCATTTCCATGAGGAGTTACCCGATGCGGTGATCAGTGACAAGAAATCAGCAAAACGCCCTTCGCGCAAAGCGGAAACCTGTCCATCGACGCGTTTATTCTCAGCCAGGAAGTGCAATGCACGCAATACCGCACGGTCTCCGGCTGCTTCACGAATCGCAGGCAATTTTGCATAAATATCTTCTTCTGAAATCTCACGAACATACTCGGCGCCAAGTGCTTTCGCAACAGCTTTCATCTCGTTAGGCACAGAAGCATAATCTTCTGTCAGGTCGGCATGGTTGCCACCTGTATTTACGATGACCAGGGAATATCCGTTTTCTTGGAAATTCCACTCCACAGGCTCAATCACAGGTTCAGCCGGATTCGCAAAATCGATGGAGATCAGACCGCCATATGCACAGGCCATCTGATCCAGCAGGCCGGACGGTTTGTTCCAGTAATGATTTTCGGCATATTGTCCGATTTTAGCCAGCGTCACGACATCCAGCTTGCCATCGTTATAGAAATGGTTCAGGATCGTGCAGATCAACATTTCGAAGGATGCAGAAGAACTTACACCTGAAGCCGCAAATACGTTACTGGAGATATCCGCTTTGAATCCGCCGATGTTGAAACCAAGCTCCACAAAGCCCGCAGCCATACCACGAATCAATCCGGTTGTACCGTCATCTTCTGCGTTAGGCTTCAAGTCTGCAAGGTTGATGACATACTTTTTGTCATATCCCTCAGAGTAGAACGTAATCACGTTGTCGCCTGTCGGCACAGCCACGGCAATCGTATCCAGCGTAATACTTCCCGCGAGCACTTTACCATGGTTATGATCCGTATGATTACCGCCGATCTCACTGCGGCCCGGGGAACTGAACAAGTGCATATGCTCCTGCTCGCCAAAGTGCTCCCGGAACGAAGCGTCCAGCTTCTCGTAACGGGCACCCTGCTCCTCTACATGCTGTGGTCCGTACATTTGCGCAAGCAAAGCCTGTCCCTGTTTTGATTGAATGAGTTCTGTTACCTGTGTGGTCATCTCTATTCCTCCCATTTCATATGCAAGCGGCATGTAACCGCTATCCCTTATGTCGTCTAAAATCCTTCATCGGATTAGCCATCCCCATTATCTCAGCTTCTGAGCCGAAAAGGTAGGGCAGAATTGAAATTTTGGAAGCGTTTTTTGAAACATGTGTCCATTTGGGAAAATGCGTAATCCCTAGCTTGAATGAGATTATGGAATATGAATCTTAATGGTGTATTTTCTTCCATATTTTCGTTGAAAAGCTGAGGTAATATACATGCTGATTACAGTATTTTACGTTAGTAATATACGGGCTAAGATGCTTTAGTCTGTTTGGTTGTGTTATAAGGTGCGGTGGAATCTGCCTGATAAAAAGAAAAAAACCTTCAAGACTCTTATTCCATAAGGGAAGGAAGTCTTCAAAGGTTTGGATTTGGATGGATCGGGTTTCAATGAACATGTCGCATACGTCAACCCATACTGTAGCTAAACACATCGATTGTCATTCGCTTAACCTTATTGAATGCTCGACATTTGCGCCGAGATGGACACGTTCCCCTCTTTTACAACCACCTCGTTGAAGAAAGGTTCAAAGAATGAAGCAGGCACATAGGTTACGCCTTTTCTGGATTGAACGGGTACAGGCAACTCTACATCCTGAGTCAGATTGATGACTTTCAACTTGCCCGTAAACTTGGCTTGTTTGCTTCCCTCTTTCACGATAACGGATTGGATGCGGTCTTCCACACGAATGGCTTTATCCGCTGCGATCCAGCTCACCTCATACCCCAGAGATTCTGCCGTCGCACGCAAAGGCACCAAGACGGTTCCTTTATTCTCGAAAGGCATCAGTCCCGTTTTACTCGTCTGTATCTCTTTGCCGTTCACGGTTAAGGTGTAGGCGAGTGTGGACGCCGCTGCACTGGCTTTGTTTGCTGAAGCATACAGTGCTCCGGCTACGGTGACAACGCATAGTGCGGTAGCAAACAGTATCCATTTTTTCATAGCATGTCATCCCTTCTGTTTCTGTTTCGATTGTCAACCTCTCTATTGTGGTAAACGTTATCAATACAGGTTTAGTTTCATAGAAAAAATATAATATTTTGCAGATTTATGTATGTATTCTATAAACGAATAATTATAGTAGAATAATGATTATAGAAATATTTAGCTCTAGTTTTATTATTACCCATTTATAAACATTCGAGCAATCATTTCGAAGAGGTAGTACTGAAATTCAAAAATAACTCTTTATGAAGTAATGTATGATACTAAACGTAGTTTCCACTAATTCCTTTTAACATTAGGGGTATGTGTCCGTTTCACCTATGTTTATCTAATCTACTGGAAGGTGATCTTATTGAAACAGATCCTTTTTATGCTATTTTTACTTATTAGTACTCAGCTTGTTTCCTGCACAACCATAAATCAAGATTCTGATGAACATTACACTCAAATAGATATCCAGGAGCCGCATCAACCTAATTATGGCGATTCACCATATAAAGATAAGATGGTCGCTGCTGCCATCAACTATTTGGAGAAATTTTTAATTGATATGAAAAGTGGTGAACAAGCAAAGGATTGGGATCATGTGCAAGGATATTTGGTGAATTTCCATGAATATGACGATACAGCGAATGCCTGGTTTATTAAAAGTAATGGCGAAGCCGTTTACGTACCATTTTTGTTTATTGAGAACAGTGGAACGATAACTGTGGATGGGATCACAGGGTATAGTGTAAAGAAGATGATGGACAAGGCCCCAGATGATCCGGATCGAGTGATGTTCGAACGCCAGATTCATGATGCGGTCAAAATAAAAGCGAATTTGTCTAATAAATGGGAGACACCCCCATCTTAGTTTTTAATCAATAAACATTTTACATTCATCACGAGTTACTCATCGTAATTTCTGAAACAAACTAATCTTAGATGTTGTGAACTGTAACACCTCCTTTCCGGGGTGTTTTTTCTTTTATTCAAACGAGTGGGCGCCTAAAGTTATTCTCTATATGTTCTTTTTTATCCTACCTGTCACATTTTGTATCTCTCATTCCGTCATACTATATGTTAGGGGGGAATTACTTGGAAGAACCAATTCAACAGATTATCACAGATGTGTTGCAAGGGAATAAAGAGAAGTACGCCCAGATCGTCATCCGCTGTGAGAAATTTATTTTCAATTATTGTTACCACATGCTGGGGGATTACGGCGAAGCAGAGGACTGTAGTCAGGAAGTATTCCTGAAGGCCTATCGCGGACTGCACACGTATCAACCCGACCGTCCTTTCGAAGCATGGCTGTATCGGATTGCCTACAACCACTCCATTGATGTGCTTCGCAAGCGCAAGGTTACGAGGCTACTGCCTTTCCTGTACAAAAATGACCGAGATAACAATCATGTCGACCAAGCGATCGATCACAAATATTACAATCCCGATGTCTTACATGCTCTCGCTGTACTGTCCGCAGAGGAACGCAGCTTGCTGATCCTGCACTGTGTCGAGGATAAGAGTTACCAGGATATCAGTCTTATTTTGAATCAGAATGCCGCCTATTTACGGAAAAAATTTCAGAGAGCGGCTGAAAAGTTCAGAAAAAACTATGTCAGATACGAGGAGGAAATGCCAATTGAGTCACAACGATCCCGATCACGATCTAAAAACACTATTTCAAAAAGTTGAACCTTCCGGTACCACCTTGCAAGATCGGATCATGAGCCAAATTAATAAAGAATCCGTACCGAAAGAACGTTTCATCGTGAAACATCGCATTGGCATCCTACTCGTTGTCGGCCTGTTGCTCACAGCTTCCACCGGATTTGCGGCGATGAACTATCAGTCGTTATTCACCGACAATGGGGATGTGCTTTTGGAAGAAAAACCACTATCTGCTGATCCTGTACCCCATCCATCGGAACAAGAGCAGAAACGCATGGAACGTATGAACGAAATCTGGATGAATGAGATCAAACCCGGTGAAGCCGCAATGATCTACGTGGTACCGAATAATCCTGAGCACATCGTGGATATCCGAGCGAATCCGCTTATCGTTGAGAATTTTGAGAAATTAAACCAGATGCTTCATGTCCCAGGCATGCCGCTATCCCAAGAGCTTACGGGTGCTTCACGTAAATATGCTTTCCAGAAGGCTAGTGTGCGTATGGAGTACAAACAGGATTTGTATGAGCTTTCCGATGAAAAAAGAGAAGCCCTGGTTCAAGAGCTGCGCCTTCAAGCTCAAACTTCTGGCCAGGATCATGCGCTAATGCCTGTGCCTGTAACCGATCAATTCTGGCTTACTTCCTTGACCTACGTTAGCGGACAGAATGAAATCTCGCTAAGTATTATGAATAACAAGGATAACGAACCACTGATCGCTTCATATGATGAGGATCTCAACACCACCAGTCGCAAAATAAAAATTCACGGGCAAGATGTGATTGCGCGAACATACGGCGGTGACTTCACAGAATTAATGTGGGTCTATCAGGATCCTGAAACCAAGTATGCATACCACTATACGCTTGGTGTGCGAGAAGGTGTGGTTCCACTGGAAGAGTTAATCCACATTGCGGAGAGGCTTATACCAGCATCTGACCAATAGATTTTCCGAATCCCAATAGGAAAAAATAAGGGCTTATCCACTTCAACAGAATGAAGTAAGATAAACCTTCTTTGTTTAAAGTAATGTAGTGCCTATCCTCTTTCCAAATACGTATGTGCGACAATGAGTATATTCCAATCAATGAGGACGTGAGTATTTTTAAAGTGGGAACTAATGAGTAGCTTATACATTCACAAAATCTTAAGATCATCTCTGAATTATAACTTGTAGAGGAATCTACATATTAAAATGATGGAATGAATACAGCGGCCTTAATCGGCTTCTGTATTCATTCCATCCCTCTTTACTGCTCTATAGTAAGTCTCACTATCTTCTACTGTAATATAATCGTTTGTCTCTACATTTTTTACTTTAAATAATTTTGTCCCTTTTTTATACTTGTTAGAGAACAGATTTGGTAATTTATCGCTCTCATTTGTAGAGTGTTTTTTAATTGTTCCAATCTCGATTTCCACATCAGTTGTAGGAACAGTGTCAGTTGTCACCTTGTAAACCCCATTCTTCCAAGTTACGACATCAAATGCCCAACTTTGAAGTTCATTATGCCCTGAGTTTGAGCATGCCACAAGTAACAGCATAGAAGTCAGAATCAATACAAAAGTCCTTCTCATAAAAAATCCTCCCACTACAAAATAATGTTATCTCATAATCCTGAAAATTATCATTATGCCAGAAGGATAGTCGAAAAATTGGAGGAAGCACCTCCAAATTCCTGTTACCTAAAAGGAGTTCGGGTTTACATAACACCAATCAGACAGATTAGAAGTTTTCAAAGCTTTATCGAGATCAGAAAATGTATACACCCAATCTTCCTCTATCCAAACTATCATCTGTGGGTATCTGGTAAGAAAATGATACAGAAAGGTCAGCGTGACCTCTTCATTTTGATAAACCTCATCAATAATAAGTGTGTTAAAGTATACCTGCCCATCCTCTCTCCATTCCAACTCTCTGTATTGATGTAGAGCAGGTTCATCGTACACGTCGACTCTGATCGTATTATTTACCTTGCCATGGTCTGACTCTTCTTGGTTTGAAAGTGAAATGCCTAAGGCACAATGTTTCATGTTCTGTTCTGAATCTACATCTTGAATTCCATCAATTAAGTGCAGGTTTGATTCCAGACAGACTTGTCGTATATCTTCCACCAAACGATCTATGGGTATATCGCTGTTCTCTTCTACCAATACAAAAGCGGATGCCATTATTTCAGTACCTCCAAACAAAACAGCCCATTACTCCTCTATTAAAAGTGAAATGGGCTTCTTATAATAATATTTATTTGTTAAACACGATATTCTCCTGTTCACTTTCAAAAACTTTATTCTCATATATCTGCCAGCACAAATGATAGTCTCCATCATGATCATCTATCAAAAAATATCCTGTTATGTCCTGAATGTTAGCCATCTCAGAAAGCTGCTTTTTCATAAAATCAAGGTGATACTCTCTGATATCTGCCCCATAAAAAACATAGGCTGTCCAATTCATTTGCCTATCCGGGAATGTCCAGCCCGACTGGTACAGTGCCAATTTATCTTCATCTAGTAAACCTTGATTAGAACTCGCTGTGAAGTCATCCCTTATCTTTTTCACTTCGTTAACTGTATTCTCATCACACTCCAGCCAACCTCTAACTGATACATACTTTCCCATGTCCAAAACTCCTTTGGCCAGTAAAAATGCATTAAAAATCATTGCGTCCAGAATGACTCTAGTTAAGTTTACGGTGCATGGACTGAAATTCCGTGTTGTTAGATCAATCTCTCAATATCTCCATCCATTTGAATATTTCATCTTTTAAGGATTCATCACATTGTTTAAGAGCATCTTCTAACAAGTTTTCAAAGATTTCTTTACGGCTTCCCTTTGTCAGCCACTTATCTAATTCAATATCCTTTAACCCTGGTGGCAACTCTTCAAAATCACTCCACCACTCCTCTATTGCATGCAATAACCACTCGATTTCGTCAGGAAATTTCGTGGCATTATGATCTACAATTTGAAAAACACACTGAATGACTGCACCTAATTGAGCATCTTGTATATAACGTGTTCGCTGATTATAACGAATTGCACTTTGTGACAAAAGAATCTCTCCCTACTCACTAATTGGGTATGGTAGGTGGATAGAGTTGTTTATGCTCCAGCTCAAACCATTGCTCAATATGTTTGCATAATAGAGGAATATCTTGAATCGCCAGTTCACAGATGTCCTTATACGATGCTTGAAGCACGTCCCGCAGCTCCATATTTACCCGATATGTCTCGGCTTGTTTCGCATAGTATACATCAGCAGGTTCAACAACATAATTTTGATGTCTGGTTACAGGCCTTACATGAATTATCCATTTCAAGTTACCTTTGAACTCCTCAATACATGGCTCTAATTGTTCATAAACCTGATCGGCATTGTGAAATCTGAAATAAAAACCAGCAGGACGCTCATACATCCGATTCGGTTTGTACATCTCTGTCCTACTCCATGCGTAAGATCCTAATTTGGCCAATGTATAAGCCATAAGTTCCTCTGGTAATAACTCATCTTTGTTTTTTAGATAGATACTTTTTGCCACACTTCCCACCAACCTCTAGCAGATTCACACTTCCCTATATTCACTTGCCATTTATGTTATGAAGCAAAGTAATTACTCACAATTTTTGTTAGTTCATCATTTCCAAGCTCAATATTGGTCAAGTAGCCTATTAAAAATGCATGGATATGTTCTTCTTTGAATAAACTCAAATACTCGAATGCAGTTATCAACAAATCATTCTCTGAATAGGTATGCTCTACCAGCCTTGTTTTGGCGAATTGAATTACTTCGTATATGAACGTGTCACACTTCGCGCGTATTAGCATATTTAAAACAAAGTAAATCCCATCTTCGTTGTTACTCTCCAGAATATCTTTAATTTCGAACGCTTCTAATTCTGCGAGATAAAATCTGGCCTTAACTTGTCTAAAAGCGCGTAGAGCCCTTGGGTCATCATTATAAAACTCTTCCCAAAATGTGATATAAGCGAACTCTCCGGGAACTCTGGCAGATGATTGATTAGACTTGTTTAAGATCGTCCATTCACCATATAGTTTATCTGAAACTACATCAAATAAAGCAGCATCATACGGAACAACCTGCTTCGCATCATTTTCAATTCTATAGTACGTATTTCCTGAAGCCGTAGATTCTATTTCATATACGATATAGCTTTGATCCAATGATAAATTGGTTTGTAATGTTACTGTATCTTTAAGCTGCACTCTCATGATCTCACTCCAATCCGTTATTCTTCTATGGATTGAATCGCGTACTCGATATCTTGCTTCATATCCAGGTCGGGATATTTCTTTTGCAGCTCTAACAGACAATGTATGAATGCTTGACTCTGAAATTCGGCAGACAAATCCTCAAATATCTCACATAACCAATACAATTCCGTTTCCTTACTTTGCTCTAAAAATGCTATCGCACTTTCCTCATTGCTCTTTAGCAAATTCACCAAGTCATGCCATATATTCTTCATTTGGTGTTTACCTTTAGGAAAATTGACTACACTTTTTAACATAGAGAGGTGAATACCATGAACGAGGATAGAGAAGTTTTAAAATTGGTCGGAGCCAGAATTCGTGCACTACGCAAAGAAAGAGGGTATTCACAAGAATCCCTCGGAGAAAAAGGCGGATTTCATTTTTCATACATAGGTCAGATTGAACGTGGTGAAAAGAACGTTTCTTTGGTCAACTTGGCAAAGATTGCTGAGTCACTGGATGTTAATTTGATTCAATTATTTGCGTATGTGGAGGAAGAATTTGAAGTAACCGAAACTGAAACATTGATTAATGAACTTGTGGATATACTTAGAAGTGCAAATCCAGTTAGTATACGTTTGATAATAAATGTAACAAAACAAATACTATTGGATAATAAGTAGTAACGATGTTTGCAAACTTGATAAGTTTGTTTATAGATGACTTCTTAAATGAATGTCATCTTTTTTTACTTTATTTTAAATAATCCAAATAATTACCAACCACACAATTGCTCTTCTTTTGGAATTTTACAATAAAATTACCTCTTTTCTTTTTGATAGAATATATTATACTAGAACATATATTCCCACCTGGACATTTTATTTTTTTTAGGGCATAATATAAATTAGATATAACAAGGCGGTGATTTTTTGAAACCTTATGCAATTGATCTTTTCTGTGGAGCAGGCGGAATGAGTGAAGGTATCCTGCAGGCAGGGTTCCACATTCTTTATTCAAGTGACATAAACGAAGATGTAGAAAGAACTTATAGAAATCGTCATGAACAACTTGGTCTTTATCAGGGCGTAAACACTTTTTTTAATAGATCAGATATTAGAGAACTACCTTCGGCTGAAATAAAAGCGGCTATAAGTAGTCTGAACATATTAAAAGGAAAGGCTTTCCCAAAAATTGACGCTATTTTCGGTGGGCCACCTTGCCAAGGATTCAGTAGAGCTGGCCAAAGAAAAAAGGATGATCCAAGAAATGTGTTATTTAAGGAATATCTACGGATTATAAATGATATTAGACCTAACTATGTAGTTATGGAAAATGTAGAAGGCTTTAATGATACTAAGCTTGATGGTTTTATAGGAGTAAAAGGGAGAATTTATGAAGATAATATGCTAGTTCCAGATATCCTCAAAAGTGAGTTTACAGAGATTGGTTACAACACTCTACCTCCCAAAGTACTGGATGCATCCGATTTTGGTGTGCCTCAAAGACGTAAACGCGTTATTTTCATTGCACATTTAGACTCTGTTGCTCCACCGATATATCCTGAACCTACAAGTCAATTACCCGAAAGTAAAATTACAGTTCAAGATGCGATTGGAGACTTAATACAGGGGATAGTTATAAAGCAACAGGAAATTTCTAGTTATCAATTAGAATCAAGATATGGTAGAACCAAAACACTTAAAGGTGAAACTATAGCTCCAACAAACAAAGTTTATAACCATGAGTTCTCAAGACATGATTCGATCGTTACCGAACGCTTTTCTCTTTATAGAGAAGGAGAAAGTTCTACTAATCTCACTAAAAGAATATTAAATGAGGGCATTGATCTTGAACTTTATCCAAATCTCTTGAATGAGTGTCATAAAAAAATACCTGAACTGTCGAAACAAGAAATTCGAAATAAATTCCTTAGTGGGAATGTTGATATTCATTTAATTAAAGCTTTATTGACTAAGAAGAGTAATCGATTTAGGTTAGCCAGATTTAGTGTAGCACCAACTATGGTTACTTTACCTGATGACTACTTAACTCCATTTGAAAATAGAATACCAACTGTAAGAGAAATGGCTAGAATTCAATCATTTGATGATAGCTTTCAATTCCTTGGAAAACGAACCACAGGAGGACCTCGTAGGAAAGTAGAGGTGCCACAATATTCTCAAGTTGGTAATGCTGTCCCCCCCTTATTGGCCAAAGCAATAGCTATTGAAATAAAGAAAGCTATCTTAGCTAATGAAAAAGTACAATTGATCATATGATCAATTGTACTTTTCTTCTATATTACTTCCTGTACATACTTAAATAGTCTCAGGAGATGCTTCTTATTCTCTAATCTCCACAAAAATCCGTGATCTCTTACTTTGCCCGCTTTAAGATGTATAGCAAAGTCTATCCCAATAATATTCTCTTTAACAAGAGCTACAAACTCTTCAAATAAAACTTCTTTAGCATGTATTAATGTATCATAGTGAAATTCTTCATTACCTTCTGAATTTTTTCTAGCATGTGCTATAATAAAAGCACTTTCTTTATGCTTATTTTCCAAAGCGTTCTTTAAATCCTCAAAAGAATAATAAACAACCCTTATACCCTTGTGTAAAATGTATATTCTTTTATCTTCTTCACTCACACTTAAACTCCATAATTTTCTGTTGGGATTCACCTTTATAGTACAGTAAATCGCTAATCTCTCTCTCTCAAGATCCTCTTCTCCAAACTCCTCTACAAGTCTCCTTCTATTCTCTATGGCAGACCAATTTGGTATCAATGAAAATAATGTTTGCTTGCCTGTTTGAGCTGTTCTTTTACTTTTAGGTTTTTTAGAGCGAGAACATTTAATTTCTATACCTTTGAAATCCGGTATTTTACTACTATTTGCTGAAATTCCTATCAAGGTTTCAAAAGTATAACCTATACCAGTATCTCCAGCTCTTAAAGTAGAGATAAATTGCTTCTTTTCTATTTCCTTCACCATTTCTATCAGTTCATCCAGAGGCGTAGTTTCTTCTTTAATAGCTTTTTTCAAATCCTCGTAAGCAAATACCGCTGAAAGTCCACTTATTTTTTCTTGATTTAAATTAAATCTGAATAAATTTGCAATTTCATTATATGCCTTGTCTTTCGGAGGAATTAACACACAATAATATTCGAATGATTCTTTCAGTTTCGCAAATAGCATTATTGAATTTTCCGGTTTATTATTTAGTAACTCCGGAGAAAGGGAGGTCATTCTTCTCTCTGGATATCTATGATAATGTTTCCACTTACTTTTTTTCTCAATCCAATTACCTTCTTTAAACCAATATGTAATTATTGATGCCTCGTAATTAATTTCACTCAATGTATCAAAACCTTCAAATTCAGGAAATAATCTGTAAGCATAAACGGGTATTAATACTCCGTGACGGCCACTATCGTCATTTTTCGTTAAGATTTTACAAAAAAAATCTTCATACATATATGGATTTTCAAAATAGTGTTCAATGATGTTTGAACTCTTCATATTGCACCTCTTTTAATCAAATTTAAATAAATTCATTACTTCTATATCTAGTGCTAAAGATATTTTAAATATCGTATCCAAACTTACATTCTCGTTCCCTCTTTCAATTGAACCTAAATGATTAGCATTTAGATTGGATTTTTCTGCTAATTTCTCAATTGTCCATCCCCTCTTCTCTCTCTCTCTCCTTACGTTTATGCCAAACTCATACTTGATGTCCAACAGCAACTCTCCTTTCATCGTTGTATCTATAATTTACAATTATTTTTTCCATTAAAACACCTGCTATAACAGTTAATTTAAAGGTAAAAAAACCTATGAACAAACATGTTGCTAATGTTTGTTCATAGGCTTTTTTAATTTACTCTTTTAAAACATTGTTTTATAACTTCTTCAACTAGACACTCTCCGAAGTCTGAAACAAATTCTTCGTCACTAGAGTCGAAAATAAATTCTCCAATTTTATTATGAGCTATACAACAACGTATCCTATAAATCCAATAACAAGTTATTTTTATTAGAAAAACTTTGTATTTTCCATAATCCATATTTCTATTAACAACATTTTTTACTACCTCGAATGAAAATCCCCCTTGAAGATTAATACTTTCAAAATCTTCAATCTTTAGTGGGTTGTAGTCCTTACCATAATCATAAAAATGACTTTTGCTTTCGACATAAAATTATCAATATTGTTTAATTGTACCTCCAGAGATGGTATAGAATTTATTCTTCCACCTAGAACATAAATTAATCTATTAAACTCTTTTGAATTATATTGAGAGAGTAGTTTTCCTATTCCCTTGAGATCATCATCCAAATCTTTTATGTTATTAACTAAGTCATAATCGAATAGCAATTCGATCAAATGATAATTTTTTAGAAATCTTTCAAATGCAAATGGTTCTTTAATTAAACGAGTAGCAATTTCATTATGATACATTGTAGGTAACTCAATATCACTCACAGCAACGATTTGACTTACTTCACGAATATGCGACCTTAGCCTATCTTGTTCTTTATGTAGAAATTGTCCCCAAATAGCAGAAGTATTATGGAATTTTTCCATGTAACGATTTAGTGACCTTTTATCTAGTACTATATAATCATATAGAAACCGATACTCCTCCATCAGAAATAATTCACTACTCACTTCTGTTAGATATGCTATAAATTCACCCTCAGTTAAGTTCTCCAGATTGAAACTAGATTTAGAAGAAGTGAAGTAGATTAGCCTAAGCTTTCTTGTTCTTCATCTACCACATTTATTACTTTTGTTCTATCAAATACCCGATTAATTTGAGTTATTGGAATTGCTACTTTTCCATTAATACATAAATGCCCATTGATATCTTCAACACAATCCAAAGAAAAAGGTAAGACTTCACGTGTATCAACATCTAACTGATTTATATCAAAAAGATTCATTTATTTAACGTGCCTCCATGAGCCAACAATCCTCGAGACTTAGTTCACCCTCTTCTCTGAAAAACTCTTTAAATCCAGAATGAAGAAGCTTTCTTGTCGCATACCCAATATTATCTGTCTTAGGGTTCAAACCACCTTTAAGCTCATTAAAAACTTCTAAGTCCAGTGGATCATCACCTTTTTCTGCTCTTTTTAAGGTAGTAAGTAAAGACTCAAGAGATACATTAATTCTTTCTGTACGCCCACTGCCCCTTCCAAAATCAGATAAAGCTGAGAAAAAAGAATTAATAACATTTTCATCTGCCAACCAATTTGATCTACCATTAGAATAAATTCTATGCGCCTCAAAATCCAGATCTGTGTAAGTCTTAAGATATCTCTCAAATAGTATAAAACTGTCCCCCAATTCATCCTCATTTGAGTCTAAAATATCGTTATCTATTAACTTGTTTGCTACTATATTATCTCTCTTAATTTCAGGACTTTTAGAGAGAAAGCTTTGATAAGCTGTAACCAGCCTCTCTAGAGGAAACTTTCGGGCTTTATTTCTTCTTTCAGTGTCACGTTCCGCATAAATTTCAAGGCCATCTATAGACTTCTCAAGTTTTTCTTTTAAAGTTAAGAACAACAATTCTACCTGATGCCGCATTGACATTGGTTTTTGTCCAGAATTTAGTACAATAATCCTGTAAATCAAATGTTTAATATCCTTTTCTAACCAAAACTCAAGTGTTAACTTTTGGCCGCTCTTGAATTCTTTATCGGAATTTTTTATATCATTAAGAATGTAGGTACGTTGTAAACCATCTAAGATATTTACAATTCCCACTTATTTAATTCATTCTTTAGAGCCTCAAAATTATTATTTTCAACGTGAGGTATAAGCTTATCAACATAATCAGGCTTAACTGCTAGTGTTATTGAAGGTAGCACAGTCCCAGCCAGAATATCATTCTTTAATCATTTATATGCCTTATGATTCTCTCGTTTTCGTTGTATAAAAAAATCCCCAAAGTCGTCACCTATGATATTAAGATAGTCAGTAACTGGAATTTGCGCATATATAACTGGAGTATTAGTTCTTAAATCTTGAGAAATTCCCAGAATATTTATATCCAATTCTTTGCCCCAATTCTAATTTATTTAATATAATCAACTAAACTAAAAATGCCATAATTCTTGACAAAATTCTATTAAAATAACAAAAGTTACTCGCTTTCTAATCACTCAAAAAATCCTTCAGGATATACCGGAACGTGTCCCGGCTTTGTTTCAGAATCTCTTCCCGATGGGCGACAAAAAGAAGCTTTGCTCCCGCGTGGCTTGCGCGGAATCGCTTGTAATCGAAGGCAGAGATGACCGTTTTGCCAACGCCTGTGGCGGCGACGATCAGGTTACGGTTTCGTCCATACAGCGTGCGCTCGGCGTCCAGCTGTTCCAGCACTTCCTTTTGATAATCGTAAGGCTGAATGTCGAGGTGGAAGTGTCCGGATGGGTCTTTTTTGCGGTTCAGAGCTGCTCTCAGCTGTGCCTCATGCTCCTGATCCTCAGGAATGTATCTCGTAAATTCGCGGTCATTCCAGTAACTCTCGAAGGTCGCTTCGATCTTGCGCAGCACATCCAGGGAATCCTTCTCCGTCACCTTGAGATTCCACTCCATGCCACTGGTCAGGGCCGGGTTGGACAGGTTCGAAGAGCCAACATAAGCAGTGGTGAATCCCGTATCGCGGTGGAAGATATACGTTTTGGCATGCAGCCGGGTGACTTTGGTATCATACGAAATCTGGATTTCGGTGTTCGGTAATTTGCTAAGTTCGGTAATCGCTTTGAGGTCGGTTGCCTCCATATAGGTGGTTGTAATGATCCGCAGTTTGCCCCCACCCGATGTGAATTGCTGAAGCTGTTCCAGCAACAGGCGAAGCCCACTGAATTTGATAAAAGACACCAGCCAATCGATCCGGTCGGCGGTCACGATCTCTTTTTGCAACTCCAGCAGCATACTTGGTTCAGATTTGGCACCTGTGAATAACGAGCTTTGGGCAATTGGCGTATCGGGACGAATGATTTTGGTATCCCGAATGGCACGAATGCTGTTCAGCTTGGAATACACATGGGTCAGCACCTCACCCTGCTCATCCAGTTGCAAGTCGTTATACTCCTCTTCCCCCAACGTGCCTTTCAGGGTTGCAATAATCTCATTGCATGTTCGAATCTGCTCTAATACGGCCATCTTGTCTTCCGTCTGTTCCCGTACAATCTGAGCGCTCGCCGAGTCACCGCCGCCAAATATGTGGACAGCAGTTTATGCGCTTCCTCCGCATCCAGTTTCTCGGTCCCAATGTGATACACATCCGGGTCCAGCGCCGAAATCTCCTGCCTGGTGATTGTGTTGATAAGCTGTTCATATATGCCTTGTTTCATGAATGTACCTCGCGAGGGTTAGAATGGTTGTGGATATGTAGTTGAGCTCCATATGTAATATCTTTAAAAGCTTCTATACTATTATCGACAAATGAAGAGAACTTTTCATTATAGTTTATGATTTAAATAATATCTATCAATATAAGGGAGCATATGGAAGCAAGTTTAAGATAGGGTGTGGATACAGCACTACCATTAAGATGAACAGGATGATATGTCAAAATACACCTATATTCCACATTTTACATGTGCATAATTTGTATATACAATGAACAACTGTTATACAAATTCCTATATGTGAGGAGAAAGTAATTGAATAAAATATTAAAAAATTGGGCTCAATGTTCCCTTTCCATTGTTTTGTCAGTATCCTTATTTACGCCTGTCTCTAGTGCAGCATCGACTCAAGTCCAAGGTAATGAGGTATTATTGAATTCAGGATGGTCACAAAAAGAGATTAATGACCTTTTATCAGAAGATGAGATTCAAAAATATGCTTCTGGTGAAATTTCAGATACAACTACTCATTTTGTTAAGCAAACCATTAAAGTAAAAGTAGATCAAAGCAGTAAAGCAATGTCTACCTTACAATCAACACCAGAGCCAACACTTACTCCAGTAGAAGGCTCTGAAGAAAGAGTTCTTCTATCCGAAGAAGAATTCTATCAAGAAATGAAAGAATACGAAAAAGCTGAAGGGAACCCACAAGCTATACTTAAACTAGGTAAGAAACAGAACTCTCCTACTTCTCTACGGGCAGCAAATGCTGAAGTGGATTATGTAATACCTGACGGGTATATGAAATACACTATGCAAGCATTTAAAACGGGAAGTAAAGATTATCAATTGAATTTGAGATTTGAATGGTTGAAAATGCCAGTTAACAGAGGCATAGATGTCTTTGCATTGGGGCATGGACCTGGGTTAGTCCAAACAGGTACTCAGGATGACCTAGTCTTTACTGGTAAATATAATTATGTGACGGCGGGGCAACCTATAAAAGAGGCTAATATTACTCCCATTAGCAAAAAGACAGATAGTGGCGGAAGCTTTGTAACTTTTCGGCTTGATCAAAGTTCCTTAGCATACTCCCTTGCTGCATATAGAGGGTATCTTAGTTACCACACTTCTGTGAGTAACTCCACGGAGCTTACAACATCTGTTGAAGGTTACTATAAACACAAAGTTAGCAAGCTTACTGTCTCGCCATCTGTAAGTTACCCTTTGTCAGTTGGCTTGAGTATATCCTCTGAAAGTTCGTATGTTACTGAGTCTCCTACTCCGTATTTTAGCCTGAAGTTGTAATTATGTTAATATAGTTAGGGTAATAAAGAGTGTACAGACTGTACACTCTTTATTTCATGAAAGGAGCACGAAATTTTTATGAATAAAAAGAGCATAGTCATTGCCCTAATCTTTGGTATCCTTATATTGGTTCTTCCCGCTGTATTTTACTTTTTTACTGGCTCATCGGAAGAATCAGCGCTGCCTGAACCTAATATTCCCACTCAAACCAAAACAGTAAATGGCATCACGATCACGTTACTCAATGCAACGTATAACAATAGCGAGTTGCAGATTGGATATGAGATAAAGGGAGGCGGACAGTCCGAGAACGATTTGGGATATACCTTCTATAATCAAGGTGAACCTTTCGCTGAAACTGTAAGTGGCGACCTTCTAAAGCTCGGAGACAAACATTATTACATTACAACAAGAACTGATCAAGTCCGCGATCTACCAGAAACATTGAATCTTACTTTTGAGATTAAAGCACGTCCGAACTCGGCCGAACAACATAACATTTCTATCCCATTCGAACTTGTGCTAGAGAAAGAAAAGAGTTAATTCATGATCTCCATGAATTAACTCTTTAGAATGTCCTATTCGGGGGATATTTCTTTATGATCCGGATTCATCCCTCAACTTCTCACGCATCTACGGGATTCTTACACCTCTTTATTCTGATAGATAAAATAAGAAAAACGGCTCCTATCACAGATAGAAGCCGTACAATGCTTTGTTAAATCACTTCAAGCAATCCTTATGACACTACAAATTGTACGACAATTGGGGTGCCATCATTTAATGCATCTCCACCGGGGATTGTAAGTGTAGTGGTGGTAACTGAGGATGTATCTGCTGTTTGCATAAGGCCATTAACGTAGAGATTGTAGTAATTAAACGTGCCTGGAAAAGCTGTTGCGGCTGTACCTGCATCGTTCGTAAAAGCCGTCGCAGCGATTGCAAACGTTGCTCCGGTTCCTGTTCCATCCCCTATAGTCGCGGCGAATCTTAAACTGTTCTGAAATGGTGTAACAAGCGGCATGTTTCTCACCTCCTACCTGACATAGTATATGTAGTAGATTTGAGAGTAGTGAAGGCAGAGGGATGAGATGATATAACCATTTTCATTTGTTTAGGATTACCGCTGTTAATTGAACAATTTCAATAATGACTGGTGTTTCAGCAAACAGGACACCGCTTTGAGATGGAATAAATAATCCATCTGCAGTTAACACATACGAATTGCCAGGTTGTACGATCCCATTAATATAAAGATTGTAATAACTCGTCATGCCTATCCCCACAAATTGAGATATACTTCCTCCCTCATCATTAACAAATTCACTAGCAGAAACTGTAACCGAATTCGACAAATCCAAATCAGTGTCAGGGAAATAAAAGTAGCGGTCCGATGTAGGAATGATCTGAATTCCGGGGATACTGCCTGGCGGGCCTTGCTCACCCGGAGGCCCTGTCGGCCCCTGCACTCCGGGAGGTCCCTGCTCACCAGCTACACCCTGAGGGCCAACCGGACCTTGGACTCCCGCACTTCCCGGTTCGCCTTGTTCACCGCGAGAACCAACAGGTCCCTGCACTCCGGGAGGCCCCTGCTCACCAGCTACACCCGGAGGGCCAATCGGACCTTGAACTCCCGCACTTCCCGGTTCACCGCGTTCGCCGCGAGGACCAGCAGGTCCCTGCACTCCGGGAGGCCCCTGCTCACCAGCTACACCCTGTGGCCCAATCAGGCCTTGGGCTCCCGTGCTTCCTGGTTCACCGCGTTCACCGCGAGGACCAGCGACACCTTGTACTCCTAAACTGCCTGCTTCACCCCGCTCACCTCGAGGACCTGTCAAGCCTTGGGAACCTTGTTGTGCGAGCAGTCCCTGCGTTTCAGGAAGACTGACTGTTTTTATTTCCTCCATTTTAGTGGGGGCAGCTTCCAAAGTAGGCTCAGGACAGGCGAGAGGAACATTGCCTCTTCCAGGTAATGCAATATTTCTGTGTCTGCGGGATACTTTCTTTTGTCTCACGCGCTGCTTGTAAGCACATCTTTTTCTTCCCAAAGCTTTACGTATGGCATAACGTTTTTTACGTTTTTTCGGAATATCGTTACAGCGTTTCGTTGAAGAATGTCTCTTTCTTAATGAGTGAAGAGTCGTTTTCACCTTGTTCGTATGCTTCAAAGTCGCCACACTCCTTAGGCCAGTGCCAGTAAACCACAGTATATGCCCTATACTATGTCTTCAGCACATGCGGAGAGTGTGCGAATAACTATGACCGCAGCCCAATAAAAAAGAACTACAACTTTTGCTATAGTCCTTCCTCTTATCTGCTTTACCCTTATTTTCTTCAATTTCACCTGGGACTCAACGCCTCTCTCCAGACGTCATTCTCTACAAAATCAACATTTTTCTCCTTAAAATAAGTTCTTGTCTCTTGCTCCAGATCATATAGGATTTGAGGCCAGTCCTTCTCTTCGATCATTGTCGATTCAAAGTCACCAATGATATTCAACCACCGATGATTTAACTGCTGGTACTCCTGTATTCTGGCTTTTAGTTTTGGGGATACCATACGATTGGTTTGATCCAACGGATCGAACGTCATATGCATTCGGTGAAGTGTATGTGGCCATATGTCCTCTACTCCCAAATCGTTTATGAATAGTGGTGCGGGTTTTACGAGCCAACTGCTTTCCTGACTAAAACTAAGATTCATCAAGTTATACTTATCAATAATCTGTGACATAGCTCTGAGGTTAACATGAAGCTGCCTTGCCTGCTCTCCGTCCTCAACCATCTCGTTTATGATTTTGCCATCCTCCAGTATGCGGTTAAAAATACGATCATTCGTGATGATCGCACTTTTCATATCAACCAAATCTTGACGGATATTCGAGGTTAGGTATTGTTCATACATTCTTTTTTCTTTGTAGAAACTGTAGGTTAGAACAAGCAAGATCACAAACGCAAGGCAGCAACCGATCATCAAAAGTCGTTTTTTATTAAGGATCATGGCGAGATATTCTCCTTGGATTTTATAGTAAGAAGCACCTCTACGTTTACGTGGTAGAAGTGCCTTCTGTCTTTCAAAATTTTAGTTGTGAAATTTCATCTAGATGTTTCTCGGGTCCATGTAACACCAACTATTATTGTACGGATCTTTTATCCTTTTAAGATCATCCAAAGTATAGAACCAATCTTCCTCAATCCATACTTTTGCATCTGAATACTCGTGTAAGAGAGCAAATAGGAATTGAAATAATAAATCCTCGTTACCATCGAAATCGTCAGAAACTATCGCTTTAAAATACTCATTTTTCAATTTTCCCCAATCAAAAGTAACGATCTGAAAATCATATGGTTCATCATACACACTAAAGCTGATCGTTCTTACGTAATCTTCCTTAAACGGCTTATCACTAATGTATATCCGAGTGTATTTTAGTTCTCCTTCAATGTCATATTTTTCGTCGTCACTGTCAAAGAACATGTTTTCTTTTGTACATAGGGTTCTAATACTATTCAATAGATTGCATGCCGAAGGGCTGTTTTTACATTCAAATACGATAAAAGATGAGATACTCATTTATTCTCCATCCCTCTTAACTCAAATAACTTTTTCACTACACCACTTAGGATTATAAGGTCTTTGACGTAGTCTTAAGATATCATCAGCCGTGTAGTACCACTCGGCAGCATCAAACCACAAGTAATCTTCTGGATTATCTTTAAAATACTCTACTACAAACTTGTAAATGAATTCATACTCATGATTGATATTCACAATATCCAATGCCCAAAAATAATCCGTTGATTGAGTGAGCCACGTGAAACTATCATATGAACTTTCAACAACCTTGTTTACGTTAAACGTAAAGTACCTAATTGTATCTTCATCTTCGGAACCCAACAGAGTCTCTTCGTCTACTTCGGATAGAGTTGCCTTCTGCAGATTGAAAGTTCTGATCTGTATCAAGTTCAACTGTAATGTGAAAACAGTACATATTAGCTCTCTGCGCTGCCTTCTTGAAGTTCTCAAGAGCCTGCTATGGAGAATAATTTGATATTTTCTTTAGAATTATTACTGAGCTAATTTTCTTTGAACCTCCTTTACATTAGAAGACTTAGCACCGCTAGCTGATATCCCCTTTTCTTGGCTGCATCTATTCCTTGACCGCGTATAAAACAATATATTTATCTCTAACAAAGATAGACAAGCTTTCTTTGTCACCTTTAACAAAAAGGTGACACTGTGGATTATTAATCTTATTTTTAACAGTCAAAAATGAGGATTCCGTTACATTTCTAGCTTGAGAGCTCTTTTTCAATATAAGGATAATTAAGGATACTCAGCAGGCTTGGAGTAAAATATTTAGTTTGATACTTATCTAATCGATTATTGACCGTTAAAGAACCATTTTCCATTCTAAGTAACTGAGTAGAACCATCTTCTAAGAATAATAAATTCCCTTCCGTATCCTTCATAAGTTTACTAATCACTTTGAACAAATGGCCGATACCATCATTAAAAGTACGACCAAACAATTGAATTCTAATGCATACATTCAAAACCAGATTATAATGTTTTTGAACAAACGTGATATCAGAAATATCCTCAATCTCGATGAAAAATGTGAAAAATCTACAGCCAACTACGATTTCATCTTCGTTAATTTGGAGTGAACTGTTCTCCTTAACCGTTTCAGTAACATATTGATGAATCAATTCACCTAATGATTTACGGTCAAGCTTAGTTTGTAAAAACAACTCGTAATCCATCCATTAATCCTCCCCAAATACCCTAGTTATATTACCGTCTTTAACAAATAAAACTTCTTTTAAATTTTTCAGATCCCCATTTGGGTTAGCTTTTCTAATAATGCCTTGAGTAATTTCACTAACTAGTTCAGTTGGAAATTCATCCAGATTAACAACAATTCTTTCAGCTTGAGTTTTAGTTTTCTTTGCTATGTTTCGAAGAATATTATCTACATTTGCATCGTTCATAGGAGAATAACAGTCAAAAACCTTCCCTTGTATTAAAAAGTCAGGATTGGAGTTTGCTTTAACTCCATATCCATTCCCACCATCTATTTCGTCTAACATTTTTATTTCATAACCTTTATCAGCTAAGAAGTTAGCTGTTTCATTTTGTTTTTTTATCCCATGGGAATCACCTACACCGTAATTCCCCGTTGGCTTACTTCCTTTTGGTAGTGAAGGTTCTGTCAGATCTCCATGACCTACGCTACCTTTCTCCTGCTCCTTCTTACCTCCCCCACCTCCACCCGATTCATGACGTTCCTTCGGGTGTAAGGCTCTGCCGAAGATAAAATAAGAGAGGGCCTGGCCGACCATCGCACCTTTAACATAACCTGACTCGTCCTCATCGAGTTGTTTCTTCTTATCATCCACAAACTGCTCGATATCAGACCTTGCTGTTCCGTTGCCCCAGGCCGCATCCCAAGCAAAGGCGAGTCCACGTCCAGCGTCAACTACCTTACCTAGAGTCATCGCATAAGCCAAACTGCCTAATGTGCTTAACGGATTATAAATGAGTGCTTCGGCTGTCTCGCCTACGCCTGTAACTGTGTCACCAATGGCTTTGTCCACGGCTCCAGTGAAAAAACTTGGTTTCAACTCATTGGGGATGTACAGAGCCACCTCACCTGTGCTGTCTGTCGTCCTGAAATTATTTGCAATGAAGGTAAACTCCTTCTGAATATTATCCAGCATGCCGAGTGTTGACGGGAAAACATGCTTGACCTCCATAAAATCCCAGAAGAATCGTTCTTGCGTAACCCCCGACCATTCGGATTGTAGCATATTCAGAGATTTATCCAGTTCACGAACCATTCGGTCCAAATCCAATTTACATTGCTGAACATAACGTGCCTTGGCATCCAATTCATCGGGGTGTACCTGAATCCGCAACATGCCGTTTTCACCACCAAACCTGTTCATAGTTTTTATACCTAAATTTTAACAAATGGAAATTGTCTTTGGAATTGAACAGAAGGATCATTTTCTCCCTCAACAATTCGGTAATTAGGTAACTACTCTAGTCAGCCAAGCTTGCACATGTACGCATACCCATTTGTTATATTATTCTGTCTTATCCACAAGAAGATCAGGCATCCAGCGGAGGCATCATTTCAATCCATGATAATTAATCTCCACCACCGCCCGAGTCCCCGCCTCCGCCGGAATCCCCGCTGTCTGATCCGTGATGATGACCGCCCCCGCTATAGCTATCCGTATATACCGGCGCGTGACCTCCGCTTCCACCCGATTCAGGGAATATCGTGGCGAAGACATAATTGGTGCGATCAAACGGAAACTCTGCCGCAAACATCGGCCTGAATATGCCTCGCAGATGCAAAGCTAGCACCAATAGAGGTGTATGTTTTAATGTTGTTGATCCAGGTACACTATTATCTGATGCAGGTTTACGATCTGCAAGGCGTCTGAGCTCTGGATCATGGTGTTGCTGTAGTACGGACCAATCCGTTTTGCGCACACATCGTGATCCAATGCCCAGCACCAGAGCAGTCTGAATAATCTGTTCCAGCACTTCTGCCGACTCCCTCAGGCGCTCGACTGGAATGCCTTTTCTGTATCGTTTACGCCAGTGACGCATCGATGCCTCCCAATCTCTCGCAGACGGAGCCACTTCTCTTGCAGGCAAGAACAGACGAACAAAAATGGACAGAAAAATAATACCGTACAGCGATGAAGTAAACGTTGAATTGCCGTCGATCGCCACGGTGAGGCTGATCATTAATCCTACACAAGCCGCCTGATAGAGCAAACGCACATGAATTTTCCGAATAACCAAGAACCAGATCACCACTGTAACTGCCAGACCCATCACACCTGACACATACACACGTTCTGCAAAGCATACGATACCTGTCAGAAGCATCAGAATAGGAAACATAACATAGACAAGCAATCGCAAAAGCATCGGCGTTCGAATCAGCTGTCCCCAGTCTCTCGTCTCTACGACTTGTTCCTTCCACGACTGAACGCCTTTGCTCAGCGCCTTTTCTTTAAGCTGGTAGTATTTCATGGCCTCTCTCCGCTTACTTTCCCCGTTACTTGGTCCAGCCAAAGCATCTAGCCTCAGCCGTTGTTTACCGAAACCATAGGTAGAGAACAACCAATCTAGCAGACCCTGTTCATCCGGCGTACCGTTAACAGCAGAGGATTGTACACTGTACTCCAGTGTTGTTTTGGGTCTAAGTTGAGGATTGCTTTCCCCCGGATCATTCCGGTATCGCCCCTTGATTTTCACAATTGTCATGGACAATATGCCTTTACGAATTAACTGGAACATGGTCGCCTGAGTGTCCTTCAACTTCAGCCTGCCCTTGCTCCGCAAATAGGCGAGAAACAATGGATCTGCTTGCTCCACCTCTTCGTCTCTGAACGGCCTCTTGCTCAAGCGCCCCCTCACCCATAACAGCAATTGAACAACAATGATGCCCAGAAGCACCCACATGATCAGTTTCATAAGCTGCTTCAACCATGCCTCCTGCAAGATCGGGGCCAGCTGTCTCTGGACAAGAACCGAATGATAGAACTGAGATGAAGCATGTCCATCTGTTAGTACATATCTCATGTGATGACCCCTTTCATAGGTGAAAATAAAATTCCAGTGATCTACCCTACTCTATATAAACCTGTTCATATCCCAAAAGAATCCAACCAAGCGCCTCTTTTTCATCGATGCGCCTTTCAATTTTCATCCTCTCAGAGTCCTTCCATCCACATCCATGATTCATCATTCGTAAGTCTTTTCTTCCTTCTACATGTTCGGAATGTAGAAACCATTTTGCTTTTCACAATCGGTTAAAACGTACACTGATTCTCCTCGCTCGACTTTGGTCAGTTCCAATCCCTTGCAAGTATTCGTCGTAATCTCTTCTCTGGAGCCATACTTATCTCTTGTGGCATCATAGGTGGATTGAAACAGAGTACCGTCATAGATTAGCTCATGGATGATGGGATCGCCTTCAATCGTATACATGGTGACCCGGACGTGATCCGGTTGATTCTTTTTCACTTTTTGCATAAAAGACTCCCACTTATCTCGGTTTCGCATCTCCCCCAAAATAAAGACAACATCTCCACTTTCTTCTGCTTGCTCCGCTTTATGCGGCTCAACTATGGCAGGAAAAGGGCTTCTTTTCTCTACCGGATCGGCAGTCTGCTGTGGATCATTCGGACTACAGCCTGTTGCGAGTACAGCTACCAAACACAACATAATAAAATATTTTCCCATTGCAATCACCTCATATGTACAACGTGACCAAGACTGGATAGGTTACATTTTTGAAAATGGATGTCTGTATGTACAACTTAGCCCTGAAACTTTCCAAGTCAAACAAGTAAAAAAATCTCTCTATGTGGTGTAACCTTCATCCTAGTTCCTACGTTTATTTAACAGTACAGCCATTTTTACCATTATCCTTCCAAAAGAGGCGATCTTATGTGTTCCGATAATCAAGTTAGTCATGTAACAACAGAAAAAGCACCCTCTTCCTCACTGGTCAAACCGGCGTGCAAGCAACAAAGTACATCCCTTCGCCGCTTCAGTAAAATCATGTTTTCAGCTGGTGTTGTATCTAGTCTGCTCATAGCTACGCTCTCTTCGGTGTCTACTACGTATGCAGCCAATGACAAGCAAGCTTTTGCAGGGAGCGTTCCGGATCGAGCAGTCTCGGCTTTCTCTTCGGGCTTCTCCCCTAAATCCTCTCAAACTTCCAATACAGCTCAGGAGCTCCACTACACTCAAGTAGCAGGGGGGTACTATTACACGGTGGCGTTAAGAAGTGACGGTTCTGTCTGGACATGGGGACGAAACCTGTTAGGAGAGCTTGGAATCAGCGACACGGTGAGGTATCGCCATACATTCAGCCCTGTCCGTATTCCGCAGTTATCCACTGTCACAGCAATCTCTAACTCCGGTGGGGGATACAGTTTAGCTGTTCAAGCAGACGGAACCGTGTGGCAGTGGGGTGATGGCAGAACCCCCAGTCAAGTTCCTGGCATTACCGATGCTAAACATGTTACTGCAGGATCTTTCATGAGTGTAGCCCTCCTTCGGGATGGGACCATTCAATCCTGGCAGACCCCGCCTCAGAAGCTTCCTAACACGATGAATAAGGATGCTGGGAACAAGCCCACCCTGCACCGAATCAGCGGATTGAAAAATGTCGTGCAAACCACGCTTTCTGGTTACGATGGATATGCGTTGAAAAAAGACGGTTCTGTCTGGACATGGAAAGAAGCGGATAACGCGGACAGTCCCCCGTCCAAAGCAAAGCCAGTCAAAGGCCTGACCAATATCACGTTCATCACGAGTAAAGGCGGGCAACTGATGGCGCTCGATTCGAAAGGTAGAGTCTGGAGAATGGATGTGCACGGAAAACGGATTCCATATCACCACGAACTTAAAGTGAAAACGTTGGATGCAAGCTCCAATTATGTACTTCTGGTGACTACAAAAGGCGAGGTATACAGCTTCGGGAACACTGTAACGGGCAAACAAGGGAAAATAAAGCAGTTGTCGGATATCACCAATGTGTCTGCTGGTTACTACCATAGTCTTGCACTTTCCTCCGATGGAAACGTCTGGGGATGGGGTGGTGACAAATATCAGGAGGCAGGTGCGCCGGCCACATCTTCGGGAGGCATGGTGTACACCCCTGTTCAAGCTAAGCTAGGCACAGATATCTATGTGAACGGCAGACTGCTGCAATCCATATATCCTGCGGTAGAAACGAGCGAAACGCTCCAACTTCCGATCAAAACGATTGCGTTAGCACTTGGAGCAACATTTGAGGTGCACACCGCAGAAGGATTAATAAGTCACTATACCTTAAAATATAACGATCGGATCATTACGATTAAACCGAATGAACTCCAATACACAGTATCTAGCTTGAATAAGCTTGACCCGCAAGAAGAACAGGTCATATCACTACGTGAACCCATTGGCATCTATTCGGGGGCTACCACAGCACCGTATGACATGTTACAGGGGCTTGGGCTGAACGTAACCTGGGACAGCAACACCGCCAAAGTAACGATTGATGAAGTCAAATAGCGGAAGATAATACCCGCACATGGACAAATTAATTAACACTTGTAGAAGGCTTAGAGAGCTAAGCATACACACGAACTGAAAAAATCCTCCTGAAATCATTGGCTGTTAAGAACCAGCATCTAAGATCTCAGGAGGATTTATTTATTTATTGTTGCTAGAGGTGTTTTTTATTATTTATATGCTCGTATATTTCGTACGTATACTTGTGCATGTGTACTTGTGTATATGTGCTCTTCCTTATTACTTCTCGAACCGGAACCAGCCAAAGTCAAACTGACTTCCGGGCAGAAAAATAAAGGTTACTTTTTGCTCCCCGTATACCGGCTCTAATTCAAATGTCCGCTCCTCGTACCCTTCGGATTGAGTAAACTCCACCAGTTGGTTGCTCTGCCCGTCCGCACCCGAGAAGCGAATATGAATCGTGTTTTTGTCTATCGCTGAAGCGCCATAGATCACTAGTTTTGACGTGCCTTCACTTGTGAAATTCATCTGTTCAAACTCCAGCGAAACGTTATTTCCGATGCCTGCCACACGGCCGTCCTCAATCGTGAACGTATCACCGTACAGATGATCGCAAGATGCAGCTGCATTGGTTTCAAAAGCCCTGCTTTGGCGTTCAAACGAAAAACCTTTAATATGAATCTTCTGTTTCAGCACAAAGCAGATCGATGTAATGCCGCTGAGTCGTTTGGATAGACGGTACGTCTCCTCCTGGTATACATTCCATATCGATTCCTTGTCGTATACGACATCGGCAATCATCGTACTGCCCTCTTCACTTGGCATGCCTTCCCAGATCTGAATAAAGTAATGTTCACTCGACAGCGCAAAAATGGGAATCGTGATCGTATCCGAGCCGTATGGGCCGAAGTCGATATTGCGGAAGCCCACATGAGTTTCGCTGTCTCTGCTGGTAGCTACGCCACGTTCATTACCGTTGCCCACATCACCTTGGGTATAGTCATACAGACCACCTGAGATAAATCCATACGGATCTTTATAGGCTGTACCCAAACCTTCTGCTTTGAACTCCAGTTGGGAGATGAGTTTGGGTTTGTCTGTACCATTTTTGCTGGTTGCACGCAGGCGGAACGCCCCGTCGCCCATAGCTGATACTCTGACCACATGGCTTTTCTCGTCTACGTCTACACTCTGTGAACCTGGCTCGTCACCCATTCCAGAAGTGATCACTTCCACCTTGGCAATATTGGACACGATGCCGGCATCATTTACAACAGACCATTCCAAATCCCGATAGGAAGTACTCTCCGGGTACAGTTTGGCTGTAACCATCACTTCCGGGTTAGAGGCATCAAGAATCTGTCCTGATTCACTGATGATTTCAATTTTCCGCAAAGGAATCTCCTGAGCGTTGCCCGTCAGTACCGGAAGTTCTTCATTTTTCATGAAAACAGGTTGTTGTAGGTTCGAATCAGCATGCACATGTACACATCTTCCTCTTTCTCTTCTGTCCCGATTCTCACCCACTGTTGTGAATTCGAGCCCTTCATCCGCTACTGTAGATTCGAATGTTGTTGTTGCTCCATCTAATCCTTCCGAAGACACTTCGACCTGGATTGTTCCTGCCTCATTCGTCGATCCAATAATCGCCATCAGCTTACCGCTGAACAACCTTCTGCTAAGCCCTTTATACGGGTCATAGTCTGTGCTATCCCCGTTATCCAGACCGAGCAAACGTCCCGCACCGGACACCTTCACCTGCACACGGTTATTGGCATTGTGCACTGGATGGCCTGCTTCGTCTTCCACTGTAATCTCTACAAAAACGAGGTCTTTTCCGTTAGCCTGCAACTCCTGACGATCTTTCAACAGGCGCACTTTCTTCGCATGTGCAAAGGAGTGCTGTACATCGGTTGCAATCACCTTACCATGCTCATCATAAGCAATGGCTTTCAGCTCACCTTCTTCAAAGGGTATTTTCCACCAGCCGGACAATTGGGTTCCATGAGCATGGTCGATATCATATGAGCCGATTGTTTCACCATTGAGCTGTAATTCAATTTTGGGCGCATTACTGCACACACGTACATCAATGATCTGACCAGGGCTAAAATCCCAGTACGGGAATAGATGCACCATTGGATTTTTTTTATAATCCGTCCATGCGGCTTGATAGATGTAATAAGAGTCTTTCGGGAACGTGGCTGTGTCCAGCTGTCCAAAATACGAATTTTTCGTATGATACGGCGTCGGTTCGCCAATGTAATCGAATCCTGTCCAAAGGAATTGCCCCAACGAAAACGGATGATCTCGCTCAGCGATGATGCAATATTCCGGCGATTTCGCTCCCCAACTGGTCGTGCTGTTTCCGAGTGCCGAGCACTGCTCGTCATCATCGTCCAGAACGGGTTGTTCATACGGGAAGTGATAAATGCCCCGGCTTTGCACGACCGAAGAGGTCTCACTGCCATAGATAATCCAGTCCGGGTGTTCGGCATGATGCTGGTCATAATATTTTTCAGCGTAGTTGTAGCCTGCCAGCTTCACGATATCCGCACATTTCTGAGCATTCTCCCAAGGCATGTAGTTCGAACCAATCGTCACACGTGCGTTAACTTTCGGATCAAATTCCTGTACATACTCCATCAGCATACGTGTCACTTCCTGGCCGCGCTCATCCGCATGGGTATCATAGATTTCGTTCCCGATACTCCACATGATCAGACTGACGTGATTCCGATCACGTCTCACCCAACTTCGTACGTCGGCATACGCCCACTCGGTGAAAAACCTGGCATAGTCATACGGCGTCTTCGCCCGTTCCCACATATCAAAGGCTTCGGACACCACCAGCATGCCCATCTCATCGGCAAGTTCCATGAACTCTTTCGCCGGCATGTTATGCGCGGTTCGAATCGCGTTAACTCCCATCTTTTTCAGTAAAACAAACCTTCTTCTCAACGCTGTCACATTAAACGCAGATCCTAATGCCCCGAGATCATGGTGTTCGCAGACACCATTCAATTTCATTTTGACACCGTTGAGATAGAAGCCTTCGCTGGCATCCAGTCTGACCTGTTTGAACCCGATTCGCTGTGGGACAGACTCGATAACCTTCTCAGGTTGATCCTCCGAGATCAGACGCAACTCTGTTACGAGATCATATAAATGGGGAACATCCGGGCTCCATAGCATTGGATTGAGGACATTAAGTTGCTGGCCGTTTGTAAACTGTATTGGATATTCATGTGCTTCAGTGCGTCCATCTGTAGCGCTCTCCACAATCTCCGCCTGAGAGGATGCAATGACCTCACCGTTGTACAAAATCGTATGCATCAACTGGGCACGCTGATTTTGTTTCAGACACAGCTCTGTATCGACCTCCACCTGCCAACCCTCCGGTTGCTGCCGCATGGAGACATAGATGCCATCCGTTACGATGTGGTTGCGATTCCTCGTTTTCAGCCACACATTACGATAAATCCCAGCCCCGGAATACCATCTGCTGTTTGGGCTCTGATGCACAACTTTGACCAAAATTTCGTTAACCCCGTCCAACAATGCATTCGTAATTTCGTGCTCAAACGCAGAGTAACCATATTTCCACTCACCAACAAACTGCCCATTCACATAAACGGATGAATCCATATACACCCCGTCGAAACACAGAATCACCTGCTGCTCATCCTTCGTATATTCGAACGTCTTGCGATACCACCCCATACTGTTCTCATATAAATCCAGCGTATTGTAGATCAGCCAATCGTGAGGGAGCTCAACCGCCTCGAAGGAAAGCTTATTAAAATCAATAAGTTTGGTAAGTTCAGTAGCATTCGTAACAACAGTAGCAGCAGTAAGGTCAGTAGGATTGGGAAGATCGGTAAAGTTAGTAAGTTCAGTAGCATCAGTAGCATCAGTAGCATCAATAGCTTCATTAGAATCGCTAGCATTAATAGGGTCAATACGACTCGTTCGCTCAGTGAGATTCGTTTGCTCAGTAACATCCGCATCTTCAGTAAGAACAGTACCTGTATTAGGCTCCGTCAGCTTTGTAACGCTCAAGTCACTTTTGGCAAATTGCCATCCATCATTAAAAAGTCTCTTCACATTCATGTCATTTCTCACTCTCTTCTGGTTGAATAGTTATTACGTTAAAACAGCCCTATTTTACTTTTAATCGAAAACCTTTTCGAAAATTAAAAGTAAGATACTTCTCGCTAGTTAACAATACAATAATTATATCATTTGTCTCATATTTGTAACGTAATTTAATCTAAAGATCCAAACAAAAAAGTGAACGTTTTCATGTCTAACATTCATCTTTTATCGCATGCTGCCTAAATCTGATCTCACGATCTACGACGAAACCAACATCAAAAAAAAGGCAAAAAAAGAAGGCAACCCGCGCACGGGCCACCTCTTAATGGCTGATACCAGTTAAAATTCTGTCTTTAAGCTCAACGTATTTACCTCTCTAATTAAGCCTCACTAACTTCAGCCCCTCCCCTATCCACCTGTCACTTTTTCTAACGATCACCAGAGACGCTATTTGGGCAAAATCACACCGTTTTATTTTCTAACGATCACAGGGAAGCTTAATTTGGAAGAACGAAGCAAAAATAGGTGATATTCCTGTGTTTTTTGCGAAATAAGCTTCCTGGTGAACGTTAGAATTCCAGAGAACCCTATATCACTCAAATAAGCTCATCTGAGATCGTTAGCGTTTTTAAGGTATCGGAAGAATACTCCCCACCCAATCCTATGCCTTGTAAAAAGGGTTCCACCCTTGGCCTTTGCCCGATGGCATCGCGCCTGGCACACCGTCCGCCTCCAGCAGCGGACGGACAACTAACTTCACAGGCCACGCCTCGCTCTCGAAGATCACGCGCTCCAGCGTGGCCCGATCCGTCTCGGGAAGCTGCACCTGGTGCAGCGCTTCCCGCCAGGCCTGCTCCGTGATTTCCCAGAACTTCGTTTCCGGGATGTCGTATACTTCGCTCATCGCCTCCATGATCGCAGCTAGATTCACCTGCGTTCCAAGGGATTGCACATAAAAAATCAGCTTCTGGATCGTCTCATTATAGAGACTGTTCGAATACCCCGGACGAATATGATATCCCGGATCGGCAATCCCATGCTTGTCCAAATATGGTTGATGCAAACGCACAGAGTCATGATCCCGGAATAATAGTCCCTTCACCTCATTATGCTCTAACACCAGACAGCAGTTCTGACCATGAATCTCCGGTACAACACCCACTTGGAACAAACGCATCACGATATCATAGAATGTAGCCGCAATCTGATTGTAGAACTCCAAGACATCCCCTGCACTCAGATTCCTGCCCATTATCTCGGTGAGCAGATGATGCCCATCCAGATTTACGCCAAGTGCAGCCATCGGAACAATTTTGTAAGCATCGTCCAGTAACTCTGCGGGATAGACACGAATCTGTGCCGCCAGATGCCGCGGGTGATCGTCGAACAATCCCATGGACTCCGGCATGAAGCCCCACCAGTTCTGCTCCTCGCACATGTACACTTTCTCTTTCAATGTCTCGTCACAAGCCACTGCCTGCCTTAACATCTTTTCTCCCACAAGTCCGTTCAGCAACTTAACAACCGGGAGATATCGCGCGGCACCGAGTGACAGCACACTAACCGGCAACTTGAGCATGAGTGCAGACTCAGCAGTTTGAGCCATCGACCGTAGAGATGACGTAGCGAATACATCTCCAATCTGCACATCCAACACCACAATGCTTCCTTCTACGATTTCTTTCGTAAAACGCGGCAAAATGACGTGTTCCAGCTGCCAAGGATGCACGGGCATAGGCAAGTACTCATCCATCGGTAAGCCTCTGCGGGAGCATTCCTCCTGAACTTCCTCCCGCTGGGCATCATACAGCATATCGAGAATGGACAAGCCGTCCTCACATCCTTGCTGCACAGCATCCCGTTTGATTGCCACCCAGCGCAATCGAATCGCCTTACCGAACTCGGCTGCGTATGCCTTAACATCTTCGGCGCTGAATCCAACCTTCGCTTTGGAAGTCGGATGGAACGGGCGATCCCGGAGCGCAGCAATGCGCTCACTTTTCACAAACCATTCATACGCAGACTTCGGATGGTAAGCAGACAACGTCTCTACCTGATCCCAGCCAAGTTCATACTGCTCTACAGCCAGGTCCAAACTTGCCAGAAAGTCTGCCACACCTGGTTGCCCGTATGCATCTTTGGATAATGCCCGTTGCAACACCGCACGCCCAACGGCCGCCGGAGTATCAAGCATCGTCCAGCTACCGTCTGAATTTTGCTGATAGATCGGTGATCCCTGAACCCACTGAATGCCTTGCCTTACACCATTTGCAACCAGACAAAGTACGCCTTCGGTATGCAAACCCAGACTGTAAGGCAGCGTAACTGCGGATGTATCCCGAGCAGAGTCAACCTTATTGAAGTTGTTATTATTTGAGTTATTGTTGTTGAAGTTATTGCCACTGTAATTGCTCGCAATGAAGTTATTCTCATTGGAGTGATTCTCCATAGAGTTATGCTCACTGGAGTTGAACTCACTTAAGTTATAGTCAATATAGTTCTGCATATCAGATACTTGATGAGTTGTACGTTTTTTCTCATGGTTCTTTTCCCAATCCGCTTCAATCCCCTGATATAACTGTCGAAGCTGTGCAGGTGCAGTAGCAAAATCAACAAAGCGATGACCTTGTAGCGGAAGTAACTGCTCAGCGAGCAGACTATTCATCAGATCGGACATCACCTGCTGTTCAGCAGTTTGCCGACTGGAACGTTGCATTAACGTTGACATGTTCATCACCCTCCATCAAATAGTGGAATGCCGGGTGCGGATGCCCCAGGAAATCATGATGCGAGATTGTCCAGGCGTACGCACCGGATTTCTCAAACACAATCACATCGCCGACTCTTAAACGGTCAATCTCTGCATCGGAGTGCATACGATCCTTCGGCGTACATAATTCACCTACAATATGGGCTCGCTCTCCTCGCACCTCGGGTCTTGTAAACTCGTGCTTCCATCGATCCGTATATACAATGTGAAAAGGATGATTATGTCCCCATGACGCAGGCAGCCGATGATGATGTGTCCCTCCCCTTAAAATGACAAACATCTGTCCGTGCGAACGTTTAATATCCGTCACCTCGGTTGCATAATAACCGTGATCCGCCACTAACAAGCGACCTGATTCAAAAAACAATTCTCCCCCTCGGATAGCCAGACGATTTCTAGATTCACTCTGCTGCAAAAGCGTGGTAAACAAAGACCAGTCAAACCCCGGGCTCCCGTCATACGTCACACCAAAGCCTCCGCCTACATTGACCACGTCCACCTGCAAGTTATATTGCTGTTGCCAGTGCTCCACCTTTTGCAAATATAGCTCAATCATCTCGGCATGCAGCCTTGCGTCCATATTGTTGGACAGGGAATGGAAATGGAATCCGCATAACCGAACCGCACCCGTACCTTCCACACGAATCAGCTCAATCGCTTCCTCCACTGCCTCTTCATCGATACCAAACGGACTGGGGCCACCGCCCATCACAATTTTGGTTTGTGGCAAAGTGTTACTTCGCAAGTTGATACGGAGCAGCACACGCACCTCGGGCTTTGCTTCTCTTGACTGCTCTTGCCCCTGTTTCGCTTGCGATTTCGCTTGTGCTTGCTCCTGTTCCTCTCCACCTTGCCTGATTTCTTTTCCTTGCACTTTTCCTTGCTCTCTCTCTTTGGCAATCGCAATAATGCGGCGCAGCTCCAGCAGGCTCTCTACATGGATATAACTCACGTTATGCTCGATCGCCAGCTTCAACTCACTTTCCTTCTTGCCCGGGCCGCCAAACAGAATCGGAACTTCACGGCTCACCGCCCGAACCTTGAGCAGCTCGCCAATGGACGCCACCTCAAAACCCTTCACCACTGGAAGTAACGCTTCAATAATACGTGGATCGGGATTGGCTTTGATAGCATAAAATAACTTCGTATTCCATGGCATCGTTTGCAACATGCTGCGTACCTGCTCCTGCATACCTGCCAGATCGTAAATGTACGCGCAGATCGGCTCATGCATTTCGCGTTGAATCGCATATAACGCTTGCTGTACACTGGTTTTCATTACTGTCCACCTGCGCTTCCGTAGTCATTCCGCTTTTGGGCGTAGGCCCGAAATGCCGTGTTCCGATCATCTCCAAGCACATAGATGTGCACATCACGCTCACGCCATACCGCCATATCTTCGATGCCTCTTGTGACTGTTGCATAAGGTACGCCGAATTGTTGCGCGTTCTCGTGCAATACGCCTATTGCTTCTCTTACATCCGGGTGATCGGTCTGCCAAGGCACACCAAGCGATTGTGATAAGTCCGCTGCACCTTCCAGCACAAAGCTCACCTGCGGATGAGATAAAATCTCCGCGCTTTGACGCACCCCTTTCACACTTTCAATCATCGGCACGATCATCACCTGCGAGTTGGCTTCCGTAATGTATTCCGTTAGCGGGAATTTACCGAACACACCTGGACGTCCACTGTTAAGACTGCGCATACCCAATGGATGGTAATATGCATGATGTGCGGCTTCCTTCACTTGCGAGAGCGTCTCCACATGGGGAATCACGATCCCCTGTGCCCCGCAGTCCAGTACCTTTAGAATCTCTGTGCGCTCGACCTTAGCAATGCGTACAAGCGGTGTAATACCAACCAATTCGGCTGCACGAATCAACTCTTCGACCGACTCCATCGACGTTGACGTATGCTCCAGATCAATGATGACAAAATCATAATTGGCATGACCAATCATCTCGATGATGATCGGATGTGGAATCGATACAAATAGACCAAATACCTGCTGCTTGCGAGCAATCTTTTCCTGAAGTATATTCTTCCTCATCGGTTTGCTGCCTTCTGTTCGTCTTCATCCTTCTGTGTGAGTTCTTCCTTCTGTTCAAGCATATCCTTTGCTAGCCGGAGTGGATTGTTTGTTTTGCGAAAATACAACTCTCCATCCCCATACAAACGCCGCTTCGTCATCTCTTCAATCAAGGCATCCTCTGCCAAAAGGTCAAACATGCCAAACCGCTCGGCATACTCGGGATGTTGCCGCTGATAATCCAGAATTACACCAGTACACAGCTGCCAAAAGGCTTCTTCGGACAAACCATACGGCTCCAGCGACAGCGCAATATCCGTCATGCAGATAAAAAAGAACGCATCGTACGTATAGTCGCGTACCTCCGACACATCTCCGGCATAGATGAACGAATATCGATTGAATTTGCGATGAGTTTCCGGTTCAGGATGCAGTTTCGGTGCACGTTCCGGGTGTAATAGCTGATCCGGGACATAACGAACGCCATCATGTAAATCTTTCAGGATGATGCGTTTCGGCAACTCATTTTCCAGCACCAAAATGATATTCTGTGCATGGCATTCAAACGCAATTCCGTGCGCATACAAAAGATGAATGACAGGCAATGTGAGTTTACGCACCAAGGCCTCTGCCCATGGTTGAACCCCATGTCGCTCGATCGCCTCCTGGATAAAAGGAACGCCGTTTCGTTGCACCAGCATAAGAGCATTCAGTGGCCAAGCCGTCTCGCCCGCATTTAGGTGAACAGATACATTTTCCCGCCAGATCGCACCCAGGGTGCCGTAAGCACGGCCGTACTGCGTAACAGGTAATTGTTCGTAACGGAACGACAGACCCATGATTTCTTTTAAAATGGCAAACTGCTCCCGCTGTAACACCTCATCCTCGCGCACCAGTCGATTCAGCCAGTCACTAATCAGGGGTGCGTTTTGCGTCGTATGCTCTGCGAGAATACGTGTGCTAGATGTATTCGTTATACTCAAAGCCAGCTTGATATAAGGTGCTTCTGGATTTTCACGATTCGAGAGGGAACGAATGGATTGCTGCGCACGATAGGCCGAGGCCGAAGCCCCCAGATAAATGATGTCTCCATCCATGAGTTGTTTGGCAAATATAGATTCCACCGCGTGCTCCCATTGCCACGGATGAATCGGTATGAATACGAAGGCATCCCTATGTAACGAAGCCGTTTTGTCTAAAATCACCTGACGGAATTGCTGCAAATCCTCCTTGGTCAGATGCTGTTCCAGCAGTGCTGCCAGATCATATCCATCGGATGTAGCCGTTTGAGCCAATTCTTTTCTCACCGCAACCCAAATGAGCGGAACAGCGGCATTGAACTCAGGGCCGTAGGCGAGATTGTCTTTCAGCGAGAATCCTAACCTGGACTTGTAGCTCGGATGATACAGATGACCGTCAGTCATATGACTTTCCAGCGCATCGTAGTGACGATCCTCTGCCGGAATGCGAAGAGGCAGCAAAGCCCGGCACTGACTGTCTTTCGCCATCGTTTCTTGCAACTCCTGAACAAATGCCGTGAGTTTCGCACCCTGCAAACGATTCAGCACCATCTCTTCCAAAAACACATCCAGATCCGTGCAGACAACGCCTTCGCGCTTGATCGACCCGACCTTCACCTTCACCCGTCCAAACGAAAACTTCTGCTCTGCGTCACACGTATACACCACGGATTCCCCTGATGCAGTAACACCGCAGGTCGACCACTCACTCCCGTTCACCTGACGATCCAAGATATCTTCGAACCACATCGCTTCCAGTGCCTGGCGTATGATCCGCTCCTGAACTTCCACGTATACGGGGACTGCGCCGTCATTTGGCTTTCTACGTCCTTTTTCAACTATGTTTGATTGGTGTGATTCATTTGGTTCATTTGGTTCATTTGATTCGTTTTGTTCGCTTTGTTCACTCGTGCTGTTAATCTTATTTCCACTTGTTCCGCCTGTTGCAGTTGCGTCTGTTTTTAACATTTCTGCTGTTTTACTTCCCTTCTTCTCTTCTGCCTCATTGCCGATTTCCACGAATCTCACGTGCTTCACTCCCTAAACGTTTCATGACGTTACCTACCGGCACATAAGCCGGAGTTTGACTAATGCCCGTGAGACAACTCACCAGATTTTGTTTGGCTAGAAAAGCGTCTGCAGTTAGCAAATGCTCTACATAAACGTTACCTGTTCGTGCCCATTCTTCCTCAAGCACCTTACGTACCTGTATCCAAAAGTATTCCTCGGACACATTCATATCCCGAGCCAATACATGAATTAACGATCCAAGATGGTTCACGATAAAATAATACGAGGTTCGCGCCCACGCCTTCTCACGCGAATAACGTAACAGCTCAGACGGTTTCGAATTCGGAATCTCCCCCTGCTCATACCGCTGCCATCCACCCACCAACTGCTCATCTACACTGACCCCTTCCAGATCACGTACGATAAAGGCAACCGGCATGCCCTGCTCCAGCGTCACCAACGTATTCTGCAAATGGGCCTCAAAATGAATGCCCTTCTCTCCAGCCGCACGCACAAGCGGCAACAGCGAACAGTTCAGATATCGTGACAGCCACTGCTCGACCTTGTCGCGATCAACGACATCGGCATGATCCCGTTTACCACACAGCATGGTCACTAAGCGGGATGGAGCTCCTGGCAACGGCGACTCCACCAGGCTGGACAATACATATGTATTGGCAGCGTCAAACTCAATCGGACGATAAGCAACGGTGAATAATCGGGTAAGTTCTTCGTCCTGAAACTTACATGTCGCTACACCTGTCTCATATGCGATATGGGTATATGGTTCCGCTTCGAAACACCCCTGCTGCCACACATAACTGGACGCATCCAATGTCCGCCGCATCTGCTCGGCACTGTTGGTGCGAATCATGTTGGTAATCTGCATATGCAGCGACAGCTTGATGTTGCAGTTCCAGTCCGGAATGTATACTGTACGTACCGAAGAGGTCGGATAGGCAAACGGTCCTGCGCTACCTAGTAGCAGCAGCTTCTCTTCACGGATATATGACTGTACCTCGTCCAGACGTGAAACGTATGCATACTGCCATGGATGAACGGGCAACAGTCTATACATGCCCAGCTTTTCTTTGGAAACAGACCATTCATGGCTTCCCAGAAGCTGATGCAGATCCATTTTGTCCGCATGCTGCACCCATTCCTCTGTATACACATCCTGTCTTACGGCGATGTAACAGAGCTGAAATGAAGTTCGAAGTTCCGGACTGTATCGCTGCACGTCCTGGGCAGTGAAACCTCTGGAGTTTTTCGGAAAAGGATGAAATGGATGACCGTACAGCAGGGATTGCTCAGAGGTAATGTAGTCATATATCCCGAGATCGGACGCCTGTTCAATATACAAGGTCAGGTTAGCCACACTGTTCTCCACTTTTTGAGTAAATTCACGAACGCGTTCGGCTCCCCTGCCTGGATCTAAGGCAATTTCAGACGCAATCCAGCGCACCAGATCCCGGTAATGCACGGCTTGTCCATTACAGTTCATGCTGAGATATTCATGCTCCCCCATTGCCGAGTAGTAGGATAGCAGCCCCATCACGCTTACACGGCTGGTTGGAAAAGCAATCGTATACGTCAGCGTATCCGGGTTAAGCTGCATATGTTCTGCTTTTTCCGGCCCAAGCTCACGGATATAACAGTTCAGCAGCAACTTGCAGGAATGCTCATCGGCCTGTTGCTCCGCCTTGGGCCGGAGTTTGTTTTCCATTTTGAACAATGAAGCCAACCTTCTTTCGAGTTATAAGTAAGACTAGAGGTAACGTCAGCAGAATGGCGCAACCAAGACCGACGCATAGTTCTTTAACGGCTCCCCATTTCGCCAGCTCAATCGCTCTGCCATGTTCGGCGAGCCATTGCCAGCGCATATCGTAATACAGTGTCATGCCCATGACCGCAAACGATGAAGCCAGTCGTTCAATCGTTGTGGACAACACCGATCCTTCATGCATGTCTTCCTCAGGTAACGCCTGCAGCCCGATCGCAGAAATGCTCATACCGGACAGGCCTACGCCAATGCCCCGGCACGCCATCAGCAACCCGATGATCCCTATGGACGCCCCCATGGGCAGAAAGGCAAACGTCAAAATAGATACCGATACCAGCAATGTGCCCCAAGCGATAAACTGAAGTGACCGTCCACGATCCAGCAAGTTTCCTCCGATCCACATGAACAGGCTCGTGGAGATGGAGAGCGGAATGAACAAAGCACCGGAAAGCGCCGGAGACCACTGAAATACCTCCTGAAAAAGCAGAGGCAGCGCAAAAATCACGCCAAACATGACACAATCCTGAATCGTGGAGATCAGAACGGTAAGAGGAAATACCCCTTTTCTCCGCAGCAACGAATAACGGATCAGCGGTTCATCACGTTTATTCTCGACCTGGATAAAACGAATAAGCAGTACTATGCCAAGGACAATCAATGTCCAGGAAATCCACGGAGCTACTGCTGGGCTGGCGTACACCTGTACGCCCAGACTGAGTGCACCCACTGCGCTAACAAGCCGCATCACACTGGATGGATGCCACTTTTTCCTGCGAGCCGGGGTGTAGGCTTGAATCACTCGTCCACAGCCGATCAGTGAAAAAACAGCCAAGGGTACATTCAGCCAGAACAGCATCTCCAGCCGTCCATACTGAATGATAAATCCGCCAAGGGTCGGTCCAGCCGCAGGAGCAAGCATCAGCAGCAGTCCCCATGCACCCGTAATGCGTCCCCGAACCTCCGGGCCGTAGACATCAAACAGCAACACAAGGGATAAAGGAATCATCAGGCCAGCCGCCACACCATGCATGAATCTTACAAGCAGCAATACTTCAATATAGGAATGGAGCAATGCTCCGAGCACCGAAAATATCCCATAGATGCAAATACCGAGCATGTACGTCCGTTTACGCCCCAGCCGATCCACGATCAGGGAAGCCAGCGGCATCGTTAATGTCATGGCGAGCATATACAGGGCAATGATCCAGCCGCCCGCCGTGGCGGAAATGTCATAGTATTCGATAAAATACGGAAGCAGCAGGTTAAAGGCACTGTTGGTAAGCACAAGCGTGAAGGCTCCCAGTAGAATGGCGAGTAAAACCGCGTGCCGCCGAAGCAGCGATACACTCAGCATAAAGCTGCCGTTAATGCAATGGCTTCCGATACGGACTGTTCAAAGATCGCCAGTACCTCGCCTGCTTCCTTCTCCGTAATATTCAGGGGCGGCAAGAAACGCACAACCGCAGAATGACGTCCGCCGACTTCTACAATGAGTCCATTACGGAAACATTGTTGCTGAATGACTGACGCTAGTTCACCATGCTGTAGATAATGTCCAAGACGATCCTTGCCGCCTTGCGGGTTAACCACTTCAACACCGATCATTAGCCCTCGGCCACGAACATCACCAATCTCGGCAAAACGGCTTTTCATCGCTTGTAGCCTTGCCATGAACTGCTCGCTACGCAGATGCACGTTCTGCATCACATTCTGCTCCCGGATATAACGCAGCGTGGCTAGACCTGCTGCCATGGCCAGCTGATTGCCACGAAATGTGCCCGTATGCGCACCGGGTTTCCACTGATCCAGCTCCTCCTTATAGATCACAACGGACATGGGAAGACTGCCACCTACCGCTTTGGAGCAAATAATGACATCAGGTACAATGCCGGCGTGTTCAAACGAAAACATACGACCCGTACGTGCAATGCCGGTCTGCACTTCGTCAATAATGAGCGGAATATTTCGTTCCGCAGTGATTCGGCGCAACTCTTTCAGCCACTCGATATCCGCAGGAATTGCACCACCCTCGCCCTGTACGGTTTCTACGATCACTCCGCACGGTGCAGCTATTCCGCTCTCGCAATCATCCAGTAAGTTCTCGATGTACTGTGCACTTAATCGGGCGGTCATGCCTTCACCAACCCCAAACGGACAACGATATTCATAGGGAAATGGCAGGAAATGCACATCCGGCAGGAGACTTTGCAGGTTTTCTTTTTTACTCAAATTGCCGCTCATCGACATCGTCGCTTGAGTTGAACCATGATATCCACCTTGGAAAGCCAGAATGGACTTCCCGCCTGTGGCATGTTTCACTAGCTTAATTGCAGCTTCAACCGCGTCCGCCCCCGTTGGACCGCAGAACTGGATTTTGGATGTATCCCGCATCTCTTCGGGCAGTAAAGAGAATATCTCTTGCATGAACGAAAGCTTCAGTGGTGTGGCCAAATCCAGTGTATGTAATGGAATCTGCTGATCCAGAACATCGCGAATAGCACCAACGACTGTTTCATGGTTATGTCCAAGCGCGAGTGTGCCCGCACCTGCCAAGCAATCGTAATACTCACGGCCTTCCGTATCCGTAATCTTGATACCTTGAGCTTTGCTGATAACGAGCGGAAAGTGCCTTGGGTACGCTCGTGCGTTGGACTCCTTTTCGTTTTGCAGTTTCAGGTATTCCGTCTGTACCTCTACTGACATAACTCTCTAACGCCCCTTATCATCGATTCAGGTCAAAAAATGCCTGTACATTGGTTATTGAATTTGTGACAACCCATTACATACTGAAACAAGTTCAACACATCATCCTGTGAAACAAGCGCTTTATTACGCGTTAGCCGTTAACTCTGAAATAGATACTCCAGATATTGACGGACAACATCCCTTGTCGTGCCGCCATGTGGATACACATGGTGAGTCAGATCCGGCAATGCGTTGACCTCCAGAATGCCTCCCTGTGCCGTCGTAATAGGTACTCGGATGTCCTTGCAGCGAACATCTATACCTGCAACGTCAATCTGGAGCGCTTGGGCTGCCTGTATCATCATGCGGGCATTATCAGGGTGAATGTCATCCGTACAATCCCTGTAAAATTCACTGATCTTCCCGGCCGCCGAATTCCGGAGATCATACAGCTCAATCTCCTGATCCACAGGAGACACGTCATTCAAAGCAAGACCTTGCTTACGCAACGTATCCAGCAAATGAGTATTTTCGGGATCAATCGCGGGGAAAGCTTCGTACGCACCAATCTCTGTATCCTGTATGCGGTTCCGGTTCAGCATTTCAATCCGTTCACGGACAGATGAACTACCGTTGCCCGTCACATACACAGGACGGTATTGGTTAACCGCCGCTACCTGATCGTTGATAATTAGCACCCGGTAGTCGGTTCCAATGACATATTGTTGTAGCAGAATGCTACTGCCATACTGGGTTGCGAGATGTATTGCCGCTTCCAGCTCAGCAACAGTTCGTACATCCAGCGTAACCCCTTGACTGCTGCTGGAATCCAGCGGTTTGACTACGATGGAACTGTATTGATGGAGGAAAACTTCGGCCTCTTCTCCCATGGCTGCTACAACGATATACGGGGGAACTGGCATCCCCTGTTCATGCAGGATCAGATTACATGCCTGTTTATTCTTGGCAAGCAGTCCTGCGATCAGCGGTAGCCGATGAGTTCTTGTTTTGTTAATGATGATCTGTTTGTGCTCCAAGGACAGTTGTAGAAAATCCTCACAACCATCCACCAGCAGCTCGCACCCGATCCCCATCTCCCTTGCTTTGTTCAGAATCAGCCGATTCTGTAGATTCTCAAAACCTTCTGGAAATACGGAACTTTTGGAACGAAGTAAATTCATATCCGACCTTCCTATCGGTTGATTTTATTGATAATGATTATCAGTATCACACAAAATCTATTTTATGGTAATTATTTGCCTGTTGTCAATATGAAACTTTTTAGGAAAAAAATATATTTATTTTCGATGGGATTTGGTTATGTAATCGTGGAATAGTGGCATACATAGGCATAACAAACGAGGCAAGCCATGGAGTTTCCAAATCCTCTGCTTGCCTGTTTCGTTATCCCCATGACGATAAGATGATGGTACTGAGGAATATTTGAAGGATGGATAATCGTAAAAATATGACGTATACGCCTATTTTCATTGACGCTCTAGGCGTAGCATTTTCCAAAAAAGCATAGCAAACGTAGCGATTCAGCATTCTGGGTATCTTTGACAAACAGGTGCCCCGAAGCTCCCGTTCATCTAGCCAGCTGTGTATAACGCTGCTGAGTTTCATTCAGCTTCCTGCCTCTTCCGTGCGGGATACAGGTTGGTGTACCGAATAACGGATCTACAGCAATATCACACTCCATCTGAAAAACGTTTCGCACGAGGTCACGATTGATAATATCTTCCGGTTTACCCTCTGCATAGATGGACTTGTTGTGCACCGCAACAATATGATGTGCGTATCGGCAGGCCAGATTCAGGTCGTGAAGCACCATTACGATGGTACGCCCTTCTCGTTCATTTAATTCAAACAGCAGATCCAGAATATCAATCTGATGTGTCATATCCAGATATGTCGTAGGCTCGTCCAGCAGCAATGTTTCTGTACCTTGTGCCAAGGTCATCGCAATCCATGCGCGTTGACGCTGACCACCGGATAACGCATCAACAGGCCGATCCGCAAGTGCCGTCAGATGTGTGGATGCAAGAGCCAGTTCGACCATGCGCTCATCCTCACGCGACCACTGTTTAAGCCATGTCTGGTGAGGATAGCGTCCTTGGCGAACAAGCTGATTCACGGTCAAACCTTCCGGTGCCGTTGGTCCTTGGGGCAGAATAGACATACGTCTTGAGATTTCTTTGGTGGGCAGCTTTGCAATCTCTTCTCCATCCAGCAACACGGTGCCTGAGCTGGACTTCAACAGTCTTGCCATCGTGCGCAATAGCGTCGATTTGCCGCAGCCATTACTGCCGATCAGGACTGTAATCTCTCCCTTAGGAATGGTCAGGTTCAGGTTTTCTATAATCGGATCTGCTCCATAGGAGATGGTAAGATCCTTGGCTTCCAGAATACTCACGGCTCTCTCCCCCTCAATAATGGTTTCGATTCTTAAATAATAGATACAGGAAAAACGGTGCTCCAATTCCTGCGGTAAATACGCCTGCAGGGATATCCAGCGGCAGAAACGCCGTTCGGGCAATGAGATCAGCTGTGCATACCAGTAAAGCACCTACAAAGCCGGATACCAGCAGCAAGCTGCCAAACATCCGCCCTACCAGTTTTCGTGCGATATGCGGGGCAATCAAACCCACAAAGCCAATCGTACCAGCGACAGACACAGCAATCCCGGCGAGGAGCACACTGCATAATAACAACACAGATCGATGCCACTGCACCGTAACGCCAAGCCCTGTCGCAAGGTCATCTCCGAACTCCTGTGCATTCAGACTGCGGCCAAACCACATGGCAAGAGGCAGGACGATGACAATCACGGGTAATATCGTCTGAATATCTGTCCATGTGGCACCATAGATGCTGCCAGTTAGCCAGATATAAGCCTGACTTGCTGTATAAAACGGGCTTAGTATCAGCATAAACGTCGTGCCAGCGCCCGTAATAGCCGATACGCCTATACCGATCAGCACCAGCCGGATCGGACTGACTCCTTTTTTCCAGGCCAAGATATAAATGATGAATGCTGTTACCATAGCACCCATAACCGCAAAGAGTGGCAGCAATTTAATGCTTACGGCTCCACCCAGTAATGTTACAAATCCTACAGCTGCCACTGCAGCACCACCAGTTATGCCGATGACATCAGGTGAGGCAAGTGGGTTACGGATAATGCCCTGCAACAGTGCACCCGACATCCCCAGTGCGGCCCCGACAAGCAGAGATAACAACACACGTGGAAGCCTGAGTGTCAGCACGACGAAATCATGCTCTCCTGCATTCAGTCCAAAGATGGTTTGAATGACGTCCAGCGGGGAAATTAAGTCACTTCCCATACTGGTTCCGACCACCCCGGCTGTCAAAAACAGAATGAGGCATACGACGATGACAACCATCGGCTTACGTTCCACTTGCATGGAGACCGTGTCCTTTTTATTCCGATACGTCAGCATCTTCTTCATATCTTCGTCACCCCCTTGCGGGCAATATATACGAAGAAAGGACCACCGATTAATGCCGTCATGACACCCAGCGGAACTTCCTGCGGCATAATGACCAGCCTTGCTACGACGTCAGCTGACATTAACAATATCGCTCCACCAAAGAAGCAATACGGGACAAGCCAGCGATAGTCATTGCCCACAAAAGCACGCATAATATGCGGTACGACGAGGCCCACAAGACCTATGGAACCGGCAACTGCTACAGAACCACCCGCGAGTACTACCGTGACGATTCCCATCATCACTTTGACCAGGAGTACGTTCTGTCCCATTCCTTTGGCAATGTCATCCCCTGTTAATAACAAATTGATGGCTCTGCCCATAAATAAAGACACCAGTGCGGCTGCCGCCATATAAGGTAGAACAGGATAGAGCATCTCCAGCGTTCGTCCACTTACCGAACCAGCAAGCCAGAACAGGACATCCTGCAGCCCTGTGCCATCCAGCACAAGAATCGCTTGGGTAAAGGAGGCAAACAAGGCTGAAATAGCAGTACCCGCTAAAACAATTTTGATTGGAGTCAGGCCATCACGCCCCAGTGAACCCAAACCATATACAATAGCTGCCGATATGGCTGCCCCGGCAAACCCAAACCACATCATCGTGGTTAAGGAAGACACGGACAATATAACAACAGCAATAACAATAAAGAAAATCGCACCCGCGTTGATCCCGAACACACTCGGGGAAGCCAGTGGATTACGTGTCAGCGCCTGCATCAGTCCGCCTGCAACAGCCAGACTTGCCCCTACAACAGCCGCAATAACCGTGCGTGGCAATCGCTCTGTCAGTAACACCACATGCTCCACTGATGTATCATCATAGGACTGAACCGCATCCCATAACATGTGAAACGTAATAGGGGTGCGTCCCAGAATCATGCTGGCGGTTGCTGCGAGCAACGTAAGAATGAACAATCCGACCAACCCGTATATTTTGGCACTCGCCTTGGTAAAAAGGGGAAACATACTCTCACTCTTTCATCTGTGAAGTGAAACAGGACCTGCCTGCCCCTACACTTCGCTAACGAAAGTTCTGGTGCATGGCAGATCCTAATCCGGTTATTATTTATTCAGGTTGAAGAGCTTGTATAAATCGTCCAGCATCATGTTGGCTGATGTATATCCGCCTGCCATGTTCCAAGCCACCTCATCGACCTGGTACAGCTGGTTGTTTTTCACAGCATCAAGGTTTTTCCAGAGCGGACTGCTTGTCCAATCCTGATAATTTTTCTCAATTGCTGCCGTATCCGTACCTGAATTGAAATTAAAAATCATATCTGCATTCATATCCGGAATAGCCTCTTTGGATGTCAGTTCAACACCCCATTTATCTTCATCATGGCCAGCCGGTCTTGTAAAACCAAGTTCTTTCAGGATCTTACCTGCATATCCCATGTAGAAAATACGAACCTGATCGGCTCTGAAGTTGGTAATGGTTGCTTCAATCGGCAGACGGTCACCCATTTTCTCTTTGAAATCCGCGACACGCGTCTCCCAATCGGCAAGCAGCTTATTCGACTCCTCTGTTTTGTTCATGGCTTCCCCGGCAATCTTCAATGTTTCTTTCCAGTCAAACAGCGTTTCGGTTACTACTGTTGGCGCAATCTGTGACAACTGATCATAGATTTCCTCATGTCTGATTTTGGTTGCAATGATAAGATCAGGCTTCAACTTGTTGATTTCTTCCAGATTGGGCTGGGATTCCTGACCTACTTGCGGTACACCATCCAGATCTTTACGCAGATATTCATAAACCGGCTGCTGCACCCATGATTCCACAACACCTGCCGGTTTCACGCCAAGTGCAACGACGACATCATTCGCACCCTGGAACAGTGTCACGATTCGTTGCGGAGTTCCCGTGATTTTTGTTTCCCCCATCGCATGTTTGATTACCCGAGTCTCGTCTGTTGCTTTGACAGCTTTATCTCCCTCCGTGCTGCCTTCAGCACTTTTACCACTTGTTGCTGAGCTTGCTGTATTGGTTGTACCCGCATTTCCCCCTGAAGCACAGCCAGCCAGCAGAGAAATCATAAGAATAAGTGCTGCATAAATATATAACTTTTTGCTGAATCGAAACATGGAACTCGTCTCCCCTTCTCACTCTAAATGATATTGAATCTCATTATCAATTGTATTGTAATGGAGTTGGGTGATTTAGACAAGCACTTATTTGGAAAAATATTTACGTTTAATATCCAGCTTCATTTATTCTAGAAACGCTGCTATATATGCACATTTGAGGTGAATGCATATAATATAAATCAATATTATCAAACGGTTATGTAACCACTTATGTCAAATGTCGCCTACTTCTTCTGGGCAAAATATAACCTTGAGCTATCCTTTTATTTCATGATGTGACGTTATACAAATTATTAATATTTATACATCCATATCTTATATTTATGAATAATTTTACAATACATTCTACTTTTCGGACTTAGAGTCGGCTTCTTTAATCCATAATTTATTCCTAAATTATTCCTGTGAATGAAACTCTTCTTATGTTAGATTATCCCTTGGAATAAAATCACATATATAAAGACAGGGGACGGGTATTATGAAAAAACATTGGATTCTTTCGATCCTGATGAGCATGGTGTTGATCGGCGGTGTAATTCTTCCAACAGGGCATTATACTGCGGCAGCAGACAATTCCACTGTGATTTCGGATGAGGTAAACACGGAAGAGACAATTAACCAGGAAGAACAAGAGCTTACAGCGGATGATCAAGATTTTCTGGATTATTTGGATGCTTTGGAGGCAGCAGCTGTTTATGAAACAAAAGCTATGAGCGCCATAGGCGGAAACACATACATCACCTCCTCCAATCGCAAATCTTTCTTTTTGACGTTAAACAACACAGCTATCCCAAATTACACAAAGTATGTTTCCATGCTGAAACAGATCAAACCGGAGAATACCCAGTTGAAAAAAATCCATGACAAATTGATTAAAGGCAGCTACGCACAGCTGGAAGGTTATCAATTGTTCAAAAAGGCTGTTTCCAAAACAACAGTAAACCGCACGTTCCTCAAGCAGGGTAATGACAAGATTGCTGCGGGTAAAAAGAGCATCGAGCAGTACCTTAAAGAAGTGAAGACATACGGAGAGCAACTGGGATTCCAGATGTAATGTACTCGGCTCCATAATAAATTGATAATTAAGGAAAAAAAGTATTTTCTTTTGCAGAAATAATTCGTATAATAACCGTATAATCAAAAGGCTATGCTGCCGAAAGGTACAACCTCGTGAACATGAGAGGTTGTGCCTTTTTTGCGTTTTCTACGGCGTTTTCCACGGCATTCTCTAGCCTTATCTTGCATTTAACTTATGTGCCAAGGAGTGATATCCATGATTTTAGAAGCGATTTATCATCGTCCCAAACTGAACTGGTCTTATGCGTATAATCGCACAACCATGCATCTTCGCTTGCGGTCCAAACGAGGGGATTTGGATTCGGTCATCGCGATTACAGGAGATAAATATGCCTGGGATCGGACGATCACGCATATTCCTATGCGGATTTTCGCCCGGGACGAAATGTTTGATTATTGGGAAGCCGAGACATCTCCGCCCTACCGCAGACTACGTTATGCATTCCAACTAATTCAAGGGGAAGATTCTGTGTGGATGACCGAGCGAGGATTTGAGCAGTCATTGCCGGATCATCCATTGGAAATGTTTGATTTTCCATTTATGAATCCGGTTGATATTTTTGAACCGCCTGCATGGGTTAAGGATGCTGTTTTTTATCAGATTTTCCCCGAACGTTTTGCGAATGGTGACCCCTCTCTGACGCCAGCAAATGCTGAACCTTGGGGTGGTACGCCTACACCAACCAACTTCTTTGGCGGAGACCTGCAAGGCGTGATGGATCATCTGGATCATCTTAGTAAACTCGGGATCACAGCCATCTATTTCTGTCCATTGTTCGAGGCCACGACCAACCATAAATACAACACCGCCGATTATCTGAAGGTTGATCCTCAGTTTGGTACGAATGAACAATTGAGAATGCTAGTGGACGCATGTCATGCTCGCGGTATACGAGTCGTTCTGGATGCTGTATTTAACCATTCGGGAAGAGAGTTTCCTCCTTTTGTCGACGTAATGAAAAATGGCGCTAATTCCCCTTATGCAGACTGGTTCTACATCAAGGATTGGCCGCCACGGGTTGAGGATGGCATTCCGACCTACGAAACCTTTGCCTTTGAGCCGCTCATGCCGAAGCTCAACACGGAGCACCCGGATGTCAAAGCGTACCTGCTTGAGGTTGCACGCTACTGGATTGAAGAGATGGATATTGACGGTTGGCGACTGGATGTTGCCAATGAAGTGGATCACCAATTTTGGCGTGAGTTCCGTCAGACGGTCAAAGCGATCAAGCCCGATGCTTATCTGCTCGGTGAAATCTGGCATGATTCATTAATGTGGCTGCAAGGCGACCAGTTCGATGCAGTCATGAACTACCCTTTTACCAACTCCGTACTGGATTATGCCGTGCATGGCAAGCTGGATGGACTCGGATTCGCCAACGAAATTGGCAAACTGCTTGCTTCGTACTCCCAACCGGTTACCGAAGCAGCGTTTAACCTGTTGGGCAGCCACGATACTCCGCGGTTGTTGACGTTATGTGATGGGGATATGCGCAAAATGAAATTGGCTGTAACGTTGCTTTTCTCCTATCCGGGTGCGCCTTGCGTCTATTATGGAGATGAGATCGGACTGGACGGTGGATATGACCCGGGCTGCCGCAAATGTATGGAGTGGGACGTGGGCAAACAGAACCGGGAACTGCTTGAATTTTTCATCCATACGATTGAGGTACGAAAGAAACATCCAGCATTGCGCAGCGCGGGGTTAAAGATTGTTTATGCCAAAACGGGCGATCCGTGCCTTGCTATGGAACGTATGGATTCGGAAACGGGAGAACGCATGCTGCTGGTGATCAATGCCAGCGATGAGCCTCGTAAACTGGAGCTTGGGTGGGGAGATCATAATGTATGGCGCGACTTGTATACTGCGGCTTCGGTTGAGGCAACACAGAACAAGTTGACCTTGGATCTCGGCGCATACGGCTTCTCTTTGTTGCAATGTGAGGTGAAACAGCCGGCAGAAGCATGATTTTGGTAAAGGGGGGGGGGCCTATGTCTGCTATTAATCCTTGCTGTGTTTCTGTGCACTTAACTAGCAACATGCTGTGAGTCATCCCATGCTTCCCTTTCCTTTACTAAATAATGCAGGCTGGATCTCCAAGGGCTAAATATGAATGGGGAAGATTCCGAAGGGCTGAACGTGAATAACGTCCGGCCCTTTTTGGTATAAAAAAGCAGACAATTGCCTCTGAAGGAACGCCTCTCCTGTATGAACAAAAAAACGCACATCCCTTCGGATTTATGCGTTCTCTAGTTTATCAATCAAACGATTTAGCGAGCAATCTCAGCCTGATCATCCTCTGATAAAACGGTTATGCATGATCCCGCGGCGATCATACCTGCTTTCTGACCTTTTTCATACGGGAGCTGACGAGCGCTTCTTCTGTGATCACAATTTTCTGCGGAATTTTGTATGCAGGCAGTTTATCTTGGCAATAAGCCCATATAGCCCTGCGAAGCTCTTTTAGTGAACTGGGGTTAGCAAGCCGTACTGTCGCTTTCACCTGCTGGCCTGTTATCCCGCTCACTTCTCCCGTAACTACCGCCGCTTCAATGCCATCCATCTCTTCAAGCACACTCTCCACTTCAGCAGGGTACACTTTCCAGCCACCTACGTTAATAATCTCGGAACGACGACCCAGAATGCGGATATATCCTCCCTCCACCACTGCCTCATCTCCTGTTCGCAACCAACCGTCTTCTGTAAAAGGAGAAGGGGCATTCAGATAACCCATCATCGCCGTTGCGGTATGAATCTGCAGTTCACCGTCCACAACGCGGCACTTCACCTCTTCATCCTGAATGGAAAATAACAGCGATCCCGGTTCTTTGGAGCGTGTTGGTAAAATCCCCAATTCGGACATGCCGTAAGCTTGAATCGTCCTGATCCTCGGAAAACGCCGAGTCCATGCATCCAAAACCGACTCAGGCATTACTTCCGAGCCATAAGAGACCACTTCCAGGCTGGAAAGGTCGTAATGCTCATCTTGTTTTGCCAGAAGCAGCAAATTCATAAAAGTTGGGGATACGGGCAGCGCCTGTACACGATGTTTCTGAATGGTATGGCACACTTCCTCCGGAGTACGATTCACCACAATACACAGGCACCCGCCGCTGGATAGCGATTGCAGCATTGTGTTCACCCCGCCGATGTGATCAAACATCATGAAGGGTATGGTACGCAGCGGACGCACCTGCCGTCGAAAGGACTGTAACAACCGGTCTGCCCGGTGAACCGTTGCCTTGCTCACTCCCGTAGATCCTGAGGAGAACAGAACCAATCCGCCAATCTGCTCCAGTCGCAATTCATTCAAGATGGATGGCATCGCTTCTTCTTCATGAGTCTTGCATACCTGTCTCACCAAGAGCTTGCCTTCATCTACCCCCAAGCGCACAGCTACATGTGCCAACTTTACGTACTCGTCCCGTTTCGCTTCGACCAAATTACGATCGATCGGAAGCACAATGCACCCTGCTCCAAGCAATGCCAGCATTGCCGATGCTGCATAAGGAGAATAGTCCTCTTCCAATGTGACAACCCGCCCGGATATCCCCTCTCCTTTGATCCATTCTCCCATAAGAAAAATCTGATGAACCAGCCACTCGTAACTGTACTCTTGATCCTCCCAAATAAACGCCGGGTGCTGTCCGTGAGCGGTAAATCGCTCTAGCAAAAAATCAATCATCTCACACCCTCCCCATTACTGCCCAAGGTCTGATGCTGTGCAAGATAATTCACCAGCGAGCCTACCGTCTGATACGGGCTTTCCGGCAAGGAAGCAGCAGCAATCTCGGCAAGAGCGTCCCCCAGGCCTTTTCCCCAATGCTCTTCAATGCCCTGCTCCACCACAGCTAATAATGACACCAGTTCCAGTGAATTCAGTCGTCCATCCCGGCCATATAGTGGTGCATTACCGCCCTCATCCAACGCAATGAATGTGTTATGATATGCATTCAATTCCCGGCAGCTATCCAGTACAATGCGTAACAGAGCTGCCTTGTGTTCGTTTTCGTTGTCTATATCTGTTTGGGATTGCCGCGCATATGTGGAAGCTTGAGGCAGTGCTCGTCTGAAGGACTCATACCAATACCATTCATCTGCGACCAGCTCTTGCACGGCGCCTGACAACTGTGCTTGCCACCCTTCGCGCTGTTTAATCCGTCCTACCTGCAGCAGGTTATTCGCCTTTTCCCACCGGAGAATGATGTTCTCATATTCTTTGGCATACTGGTCAAGCGGTGCACCCAGCCACTCAGCAGACTCCTTGAGCAGATCCCGGAAATAATATCGACTCCACCGCATATCAAAAAGCAAACCCGAAGTTCGGGCTTCGCTCTCTGCATTCCCTCCTGCATTTCCTTCCAGCGCCTCGATCAAACTCGTAGATACAGCATGTCCAAAATAAAAACGCCGAGTTCCCTCCGTGACCGTTCTACCTGTCAAAAATTCATGTACCTGAGTAGTCAGTGCTTGTGCCAGCATCTCCCGATAACCCTGCGAATCCAGCAGGGCTTTTGCCTGAATGTCCGTTGTTCCGTAGGTTCGCAGCGTCTCCTTCCGTTTAACACCCGCAAGTTCAGGAATGGTCTGATGCCCTCTCCAAAAATCATGAAAAGCCGCATGTTCCACCTTGCCTTTAAACTTGTAAAAAACAGGATCATATACATACATATGGTCTTCATCCATGCCATACACGGCAAGCCAATGATCCATCAGGTAATGTCGTGAGCCTTGTTTGACATGTTTGTTAATATACTCAGGGTTGTGATAATCGTCGCAGTAAGGAAGATGGTAGCTGGTGCCTGTCGCCAAAAAAAGCCTGCCCGTTTCAAGCTGCCGCCGAATCTGTACTTTTCCTTCCTCAAAGCTGCCCAGCTCCCGCTGGTTAGTGATCTTCCAGATCGGTTCCTCATAATCCAGCTTGTGAAAATACGTCTTTACCAAGCCATTATCTTCGCATGATGGCAGAGTATACAATCGGCTGGCTGCCAGCATGGCAAGACTTGACAAGGAGCCCTGCCGCTCAAGCACTTCATGGATCAGAGGGAAATTGCATGGATAATAGTAAGGGATGTCCAGTGTTGGAGCGAAGGAATGGATTATCATTTGAGTGAGCCTCCTATTTCTACTTTGGCAGATGTACTGCCCCAAGCCTGAATATGATAGTGGAGAGACATGTCTTCGGTTGCACGAAATACTCGGTTGGCTATGGGATTGCCTTCCTGATCCGTCTCGAATTGCCTGAAACCACGGGTAAAACGGAACGAGAAGCCGCTGTCTCGCGGAAGATGATAACAGCCTTCATAGTGACCATCACCTGTATGCATGAGCTTCATGCCCATCCCGCCGTAGATGAATTCTTCCCATGGCTCCGATGATCTGAATGTTGGTGTAAGCTTAGCCTGCATACATACTTGTACAACGGGGGTTAGTTCAGATATAACACTGTAATCTCGTGTAGCCGTTAAATCACCCGATTTCAGTGTAATCACAGCACTCCCTGTGGCACGGGGAATCAGCGTACCATCTGCAAGAACCTGAAGAACTTCGGGATGACTTGAAGCATACTCTCCGCCTAGCAATGTCTGACTTAGCCCATTATCACACTGGAGCCGCGCCTGAACCCTTACCTGCATCCCACCTTTCAGTCCGATGACATCTCTGCCATACAGCTCCAGTGAAGCGGGTTGCCCTTCTTGGCCGAACATGTGCAACAGGGGCAATTGTACACGCGCTCCCCAATCCGCTTCCTGATGGCACGCATCCGACTGCTCGAAGTAAGCCAGCTTTTTCATATTTGCTCCCCGATCCAGCATCTCCTGTACGACTGTTCTTACCTGTTCAGGCAAGAATAATCCTTCGGTGTCTCCAATATCCACCCACATGTTCACATCCGGAATGGTATCCGGCAGTCGGTACATCTTTTTCTCCCGCAGTCCATACTCTGCTTGTTCATCCAATTGTGCATCCACAAAGTATGGAGACATCATGATCAGCTTGCCAAACACATCCGGATGACGCATCCCGATATGCAAGTTGCATAATGCAGCTGCCGAGGAACCGAGTAATCCCGTGTAATCTCTATCTCTCTTTGTCCGGTATCGCTGATCAATCATCGGTTTAAGCTCATCCATAATAAATTGCTCGTATTCAATTCCAGAGCCTCCTATGCCGATTGCTTCCTGCTCAGCGTCAACGTAGTGGTAGAACTCGTTGCGGGTAACCGGACGAACGTGGGCTATGGCAACAATAATGATAGGTTCAATCCGGCCAGCAGAGATGAGTTCATCTGCTGCCAGGTCAAGCTGCCACGTTTCATTCCCCGGACTGGAGGGCCCAAAAGCCCGCTGTCCTGCATGTACGTACAACACCGGGTAATACCGTTCAACCTGCTCCTCATAACCTGGCGGAAGATATACGTAAATGTTTCGCTTGTTGCCAAGCTGCGTTGCCTGGATGTTTTTCAGACACTCTATAACCGATCCTGTGCTCACTGCCATCAACCGCCTCTCTTTTCCTTTTCCCTCAGAACAAAATAAGTAAGAAAACCTCCCACGGATCCTGCTGTGAAATCTTGGTGACAACAAACAACCCCGCCTCAGGAGAGACGGGGTTGTCCCGGATAGGTCAGCCGAATTACAAGCTGATCCGGAATGCATAGCCCTTAATTTGATGAATCTGCGAATAGTTTAAATCGAGCGGGATACTTTTGTAAATATAAAAATAGAAAAAAAATGCTTAGAAAAAAGTTATTGACATAAAAACCAAATTTTCTTACGATAGCGTTGTGATCATAACTCGAGGGCTATGCTTTTTAAACCCCAGTGGTTTAGGACAACCCCGGTAACTCCCCAAGGAGATACCGGGGTTGTCTGCGTTTACGCCCGAAAGGAGGAATCCAAACAATTCAGTGAATCAACCTGCACTATTGTAAGCGCTACAATTCAAAGCCAATTGGTTGTTTATCAAAAAACTACTACATTCACGAAGGGTGGATTACCATGTTTCAAATGGCCAAACGCGCATTCCTCAGCACCACACTGACCCTCGGCTTGCTTGCCGGCAGCGCCCTGCCGTTCTTGCCAGCTTCTGCTATATACGCCGATCCGGACACCGCCGTGACCAACAAGCAGAGCTTCAGTACAGATGTGATCTACCAAGTATTTACGGATCGCTTTTTGGACGGCAATCCTTCCAACAATCCTACCGGAGCCGCTTATGATGCAACATGCAGCAATTTGAAGCTCTACTGCGGCGGAGACTGGCAAGGGTTAATCAACAAAATCAACGATAACTATTTCAGTGATCTGGGTGTCACAGCGTTGTGGATCTCCCAGCCTGTCGAAAATATTTTTGCAACGATCAACTATAGCGGTGTAACCAATACTGCCTACCACGGCTACTGGGCTCGGGACTTCAAAAAGACAAATCCATACTTTGGCACGATGGCGGATTTTCAGAACCTGATTACGACGGCTCATGCCAAAGGCATCAAGATCGTTATTGACTTCGCACCGAACCATACCTCTCCAGCGATGGAAACCGACACCTCTTTTGCCGAAAACGGCAGATTGTACGATAACGGTACACTGGTAGGCGGTTATACCAATGATACCAACGGGTATTTCCATCACAATGGCGGCTCTGACTTCTCTTCTCTGGAGAACGGCATCTACAAAAATCTGTATGACCTGGCCGACTTCAACCACAATAATGCGACCATCGACAAATACTTCAAAGACGCGATCAAACTGTGGCTTGATACGGGCGTCGACGGTATTCGGGTGGATGCGGTGAAACATATGCCTCTCGGTTGGCAAAAGAGCTGGATGTCCTCCATCTACGCACACAAACCTGTGTTCACTTTTGGAGAATGGTTCCTGGGATCAGCTGCATCCGATGCAGATAACACGGACTTTGCTAACAAGTCTGGTATGAGCCTGCTCGACTTCCGTTTTAACTCTGCGGTGCGTAATGTGTTCCGTGATAACACGTCCAACATGTACGCTCTGGATTCCATGATTAACAGCACAGCTACGGACTACAACCAAGTGAACGATCAGGTGACGTTCATCGACAACCATGATATGGATCGTTTCAAAACAAGTGCGGTCAACAATCGCCGCCTGGAGCAGGCTTTGGCCTTCACATTGACTTCACGTGGTGTGCCTGCCATCTACTATGGTACTGAACAGTATTTGACGGGGAATGGCGATCCGGATAACCGGGCCAAAATGCCTTCTTTCTCCAAATCCACTACAGCATTTAACGTCATCAGCAAACTCGCGCCTCTGCGCAAATCCAATCCGGCCATTGCCTACGGTTCCACACAGCAGCGCTGGATTAACAATGATGTATATGTTTATGAGCGCAAATTCGGCAAGAGTGTAGCCGTCGTCGCTGTAAACCGCAATCTTTCCACATCAGCAAGCATTGCAGGATTGAGTACTTCCCTGCCTACAGGCTCATACACGGATGTACTTGGCGGTGTGCTGAACGGAAATAACGTCACCTCCACGAACGGCAGCATTAACAACTTCACCCTTGCCGCGGGCGCAACGGCAGTATGGCAATACACAACAGCCGAAACGACACCAACCATCGGTCATGTTGGGCCGGTTATGGGGAAACCCGGTAATGTTGTGACAATTGATGGCCGTGGATTCGGCTCGACAAAAGGCACGGTCTACTTCGGCACCACAGCGGTTACCGGAGCAGCGATTACGTCTTGGGAAGATACGCAGATTAAAGTAACCATCCCTTCCGTTGCCGCTGGCAACTATGCAGTCAAAGTTGCTGCGAACGGGGTAAACAGCAATGCATATAACAACTTCACCATCCTGACCGGCGATCAGGTTACGGTTCGCTTCGTCGTAAACAATGCGTCCACAACGCTTGGACAGAACATTTATCTGACAGGCAACGTAGCCGAGCTTGGTAACTGGAGCACCGGTTCCACTGCCATTGGACCAGCATTCAATCAGGTCATTCATCAATACCCAACCTGGTACTATGATGTCAGCGTACCGGCAGGCAAACAGCTGGAGTTCAAGTTTTTCAAGAAAAACGGTTCAACGATTACATGGGAGAGCGGTTCTAACCATACATTCACCACACCGGCAAGCGGAACAGCCACCGTTACGGTAAACTGGCAGTAAGAACTTCATATCCTTGAATACACAAGCTAACCCGGAATACGCAAATGCAGCGTATGCTCCGGGTTTTGCTATGTGATCGGCTCAGTAACAGAGGATGTTTCGTCTAATTCTCGTTGAAAAAAATTTCTATCTTCCTTGGGATGAATATCTAAGTATAGGTTCGAATGGACTTTAAGGTTGTAATTGCAATGATCCCCGTGGCAAGCAGCAATATTCCTACGCCTTCCAAGACCGTAGCGGCGCCCCAGTGATCTGCGAAGATCGAGACTACCGTCAGGCCCAGGATCGGCGCTGTACTCGTAATGGTGCCAACGACACCGTAAACGCTCCCCTGCATCTCATCCGGTACGGCGGTGCGAAGCATAATCTGGGTCAACATCGTGCAACAGGCAAACATGGCTCCTCCACCTATGATAAGCGGCAAGGCCATGAGAGGCGAAGAAACATTAGCCAGAAGCATATAAACAGGTCCTAACACAAGCAGGCCGATAAAGACCCAGCGCCCGCGATGTTTCAATCTTTTTCCCGAAGCAATCAACACTCCTGATCCAATCATGTATCCTAGAGGAATACAGGTCTCGATCAAACCAAATTGAACTGGATTCGCCTTCCATACGTTAACGGCCATCACCTGAATGAGCATCATGGCCGACATAAAAAAGAGAAGCAGCAACGGATTGAGTAATACAATGGAACGAATGAGCGGACTCCGATAGATGTAAGCAAATGAACTGCGCCACGCCTGCGCAAAAGATTTCGGGTCGCCACTGGTACGCATCACCTGCGGGAAACGCCCTGCCAGCAGCACACAGATTGCAGACAATAGGAAAGTCGCACTTGTAATCAGGATGGCGACAAAACCGCCAAATGCAGCTACAGCGACCCCGGCAGCAGCCAAACCACTGATACGAGCCAGATTGTCCACCAGATGAATGGTACCCGTTGCCTGCTGGATGTGCTGCTTGCCGACCATACTAGCAACGGAAGCATGAAATGCCGGTGCCTGAAAGAGGCTTGAAAACATCGATAAAGAGAGCAATAACAGCAATACAGGGAAAGGTACATGCCAGCTGAACAGGCTAACCGCAATCAATAGCGCGATCACACCGCGAAACACATCTGAAGCCAGCATCAGCTTCCTCCGATCCAGCCGATCGGCAACTGTGCCCGCCACCGATCCAAATATAAAGCTGACTGCCATATTACAGATCTGTATGGCAGCCATACTCTTGGCGCTGCCTGTCGTCTGAAGTACCCACAGACTGATGGCAATGCTATTAAAACAGTCGCCAAAAACAGATATGCCGTACCCGTACAGGATTCTGCGGAACGTCCTGTTACGCCATAGGGTGCGCGGAGCTTCACTGCTCTGCAGAATAGCTTGTCCCCCTGGATAGGCTTTAGCTGCAGCCTCGGGCTCACTGGAAGGGTTCATGCTCATACATCACGTTCCTCCTTTTTTTTCATTAGAAGCCCTAAACAAGCAAGCCTTAATCAGAACCCTGAATTAGACAGCCTGGATTTCATTCTCCGTACCTCTAAGCACAAGCAGACACTTCCGAAGCGTGGCCAGTCGACGAAGACATGACGTTGCGGAAGTGCCTGGTGAATTGCCGCAAGTGTGGCTCATCTTGCCCATATTGCGACTTACTATGTTGTTGACGGCACAGGAGTGAGTGATCTTTCCCTTGGTATGCCATGGAGTAATGTTAATCTTTCGAGTCCATAGAGAGATATTAACCTTTGGACGCCCCTGTTGTCAGACCCTGAACGAGGAAACGCTGCAGGAATACAAACAGCAGGGTAATTGGAATAGCAATCAATACAGCTCCCGCTGCAAACATCGTAAAGTTACTGTCCTGATAGCGGTTTACGAGATCCCACATGCCTACGGCCAGAGTCCAGTTTTCCTTGGTACGCAGCACGAGCCGGGCAAAAATAAAATCCATCCATGCCCCCGTAAAGCTGGTTAAAGCGACGTATGTTAGCATCGGCTTGGATAATGGCAGAATGATACTTGTGAACACACGCAGATGGCTTGCGCCATCGATACGAGCTGCTTCATCCAGACTGCGCGGGATGGTGTCAAAGAAACCTTTGACGATGAATCCGCCCAGCACCGCTCCAGAGGAATAGACCAGAATAAGCGCAGCATGTGTATCGAGCAGTTTGATTTGCAACAAAATAATATAGATGGCAATCATGCTCATGAAGCTTGGAAACATGCCCAGAATGAGCATGGTGGACAGAATCGTTTTACGCCCCCGAAAACGGAACCGGGACAACGCGTACATCCCTAGCGTCACCATTAATGTAGAGAAAATCATCGTAAAGAAGGCTATTTTCAGCGTATTCATATACCATCTGCCGTACATAAAGGCCGGATTGTTAAACAGCTCTCCATAATGGGACAGCGTGAAGCTTTCCGGCCATAAGCGTTCACTGAACAATGCCGCACCGGGACGTAAGGACGACAGAAAAATCCACAAAACCGGATAGACGGATACGACGGCAATGATCAGCAAAAGCACGTAACTGAGTATCAAACGAATCGGATTGTTGCGTTTCTTCATTGGATCATGTCCTCCTCCTTGAATGATTTGGAGCGGCGGAAGTTCCAGATGGAGAAGGTAGCGATAATCAGGAAGATGATAATACCTACCGCAGAAGCCATGTTGAATTTATTATTGTCGAGCGTGAGTTTGTAGAGCCAGGTCACCAGCAAATCCGTTGCCCCTGCATACTGATAGTCTCCGCGAAGCGGATTACCGTTCGTTAACAGGAAAATGACATTGAAGTTGTTGAAATTCCCGGCAAACTGCATAATCAGCACCGGTGTCGTGGCAAATAAAATGAACGGCATCGTAATAATTTTGAACTTCTGGAACGCAGAAGCGCCGTCTACTTCGGCTGCCTCATACAGATCACGCGGAATAGCTGTAAGTACGCCCAAAATGAGCACCATGCTGACCGGGATACCGATCCACATGTTGACGACAATGACGGTAACCTTGGCCCAGAATGGGTCCGTCAGCCATGGTAATCCTTCCAGTCCGAAGGCTCGCATATACGTATTGATCGGACCAAACTGACCGTTGAACAGGTTACGCATCAGCAGCAGCGAGATAATCTGTGGAATGGCATAAGGCAAAATAAAAATGGTACGCCATAACTTTTTGAAGCGGATGCCTTTCTGTTCAATTAACAAAGCTACAAGCACTCCGCCGAAGTACGTCGTTACTGTCGCCAAGACTGCCCAGATGACTGTCCAGGTGAGCACCCCGTAGAACGTCTGGCTCCAGGATTTGAGCTGGATCAGATCCGTAAACGTTTTGAACCCTACCCAGTCCACCAGTTTGGCTGGTGGAATATGATCCGGTGCTGCATAGTTCGTAAACGCAATCGTAACGGTGAACAGAATCGGCATGATTGTAAAAAACAGAATACCGAGTGCCGGGATGGACAGGAACAGATACGGAAAATTTTTGTCCATCACATTGCGCATCGTTGCCGCGGCTCCCAGCGTCGGTTTCCCCTGCTCTCTTGCAAGTCCGGTCATATACGCATCCCGGATGTTCAGGATGTAAACAAGCACAAACACAAAAAAGACCAGCAGCACTATAATTCCGTCAAGCAGCAAAAAGATGGAATGGTCGCCCTTTTGAAGCACCGTTGAACCATTCACTTTCACGAAACGCTGTGTATTCTCCCCCAGTGTCCATATTCCCCATACCGCTTGGGACAGCCTTGGAAGCAGGTACGCGAGTCCTGCTCCCTCCAGCAGCAGCAGCACAATGCCTTTAATCCACTGCCGGTTGTATAACTGTCCGAGACCTTGCAGTATGATGGAGCATATGGCTGCTGTCATCCGGTGCTGCTTTTCCCTATTGGGCTGGGCAGACACCGGGACATGCTGTTGTCGCATATGCTCCCTCCTCTCCGTTTGGTATCATTCATCGTTCATCGTGTCATCGCTGTTTCGTCATCATTGTGTGGTAGCCAGGCTCTCCTTAATCTGTTTCACAGCATTGTCGAGTGAGGCTTTGACATCCTTGCCGCTATCCCAAATGTCGGTAATGGCTGATGAAATCGGTCCCCATACACTGTCCATGGCTGGAAGGGAAGGCATCGGTGTCGAGTTGTTGAATTGTTCAAGGAAGGCTTTGTTAATCGGATCTTCCTGAACTTTGGCGTTACCCGCCACATTTTTGTTCGCCGGAAGCGTACCGTTCATGTCAAAGTTCTCCATCTGGGCTTCTTCGTTCGAGAGGAATGCGGCCAGCAACTTGGAAGCATTAGGATACTGGGTAAACGCATTGACGTAATAGGCTTTCACACCCGAGAAGGAAGTCATTGGCTTGCCATCAATAGCGGGAAGCGGAGCAACTCCAAAATCAATTCCGGCGTTGCGATAGTCGGCAATGGTCCAAGGTCCGTTAATATCCATGGCCAGCTTGCCGCTGGAGAACAGTCCTTTTTTGATATCGTAATTCACATCGCCCATCTTGAGCGGCAACACTTCAGCCTTCAACTTTTGGAGGAATTCTCCCCCCTTCTGCGCTCCTTCGTTGTTCAAACCGAGGTCACTGCTATCCATCCCGTTGTCCCCAAAGATATATCCACCCTGAGATGCAAGGAAAGCATAGTTATAATAGAATTGTTGTAATTCCCACATCAGCGCATACTGATTGGATTTGGTATTGTTAAACGTTTTGGCAAAATCGATAATTTCATCAAAATTTTTCGGTGCTTCGGGGTACAAGGCTTTGTTGTAAAAGAGGGCGTACGTTTCGACGCTGTACGGATATCCGTATAAAATGTCTTTGAACGTCACCGCTTTCAGCGCATTCTCGCTGGTATTGGCTGTAGTTTCGGCTTCGAAGATATCATTAGGCAAAATAAGTCCTGCTTCCGAGGCGCTGCCAATCTTGTCATGCGGGAACACAACGACATCCGCAGCAAGCCCGGCAGGGCCGTCTGTCGTTAACTTGGTTACCTGATCTGTTGGCGGCAGTTCCTCCATTTTGACCGTGACACCATATTTTTCTTCGAATTTTTTGACTCGCTGCTCAATAAAGCTGCTCTGGTTTTTATCCTCCCAGATGACCAGTGTCGCGCCCTCCTCCGGCTGGAGATTCTCAGCAGTCAGCTGAACTGTATCCTCTGGATTATCACTTGGCGCTGCCGGAGTAGAATTGCCTCCTCCTCCGGTTGAACATGCAGCTAGCGTAAAAGCCATTCCGATGGACAGAACTGCGCCTTGCCATTTTCTCATGTGAAATGTCCCCTTTCCCTCTTTGTAGTTCAAGAAAATTTTGCGCTTTTCACCCTTTAAACGCCGTAGATTGTCAGGATTTGTGTTCCATGTGAACTATTGTACAAACGTTTGCTCAAAATGAAAGACAATGTCACTGAGGTATCCGATATGTAAGGGGAAATAAGTTAAAAGTATGTAAATCCACTGATGTAAGCGCTATAATATATACCACATCATACAATATCAAACTTTCTTTGTACAAACGTTTGCACAAGCTGTATTCCTTCAAATTTAACCATATCCTGAATTTTGTTCACAGTAATTCCCTATTTCCTTGATCTAACTCTTTCTTCCTTTATTTTGCTCTGCTTGCATTCTGGGTTAACGAGTTAACAATTGATTTCTGGTACCCTTTGCATTACCATAGGAGAATGTTGAAATGATTGAATCAGAAGGGGTTTTTTACATGATTACGATCAAGGATATTGCCAAATTGGCGGGTGTTTCCCCTTCTACAGTGTCACGGGTGATTTCAGGCCATCCCAGAATCAGTACGGAAACATCTCTTAAAGTTAAACAAATTATGAAAGAGCTTAATTATCATCCCAATATGATGGCTAAGAGCCTTGTATCCAAAACAACGCAGACGCTTGGAATTATGCTGCCCCGTCCTGCGGAGGAGCTTTTTCAAAACTATTTCTTTGGAGAGTTGTTGCGCGGCATTATTACCCACGCGACTCGTAACAACTATGAATTACTGCTGTCCACCGAGACGTCCTCCGATGATGAATTACAGGCCATTTCCCGTCTCGTGCATGGTCGCAGGGTCGACGGCATTCTGTTGCTCGGTTCCAAACGGGACGATCCTATCATCTCTTTTCTCGAAGAGGAAGAATTCCCGTTTGTGCTTATTGGCCGAAGTGAGACACATCCGAATGCACCTATGGTTGACAACGATAATGTGCAGACCGCGTATGATGCAACGCAGCATCTTATTGCACAGGGACACACACGCATCGGCTTTGTGAGCGGCCCGCCGGATATTACGTTATCGCATGATCGCATGCGTGGATATCGGAAGGCTCTTGAAGAATCCGGGTTAACGGCCACTAACGACTGGATTGTAGAGGGTGAATTCCTGCAGGAAAGCGGCTTCCGGGCGATGTCCCTTTTTATGTCGCTGCCCGACAGGCCTACCGCCATTGTAGTTATCGATGATAATGTCGCTTTTGGTGTGTTAAGGGCACTCGCGGAGCTGGGATATCAGGTCCCCGAGGATATCAGTGTAGTCAGTTTTAACAATATCGCGTTGTCCGAACTTGCTTCACCTCCGCTCAGTTCCATTGATATTGGAACCTATCAGCTCGGGTATACCGCAGTTCAGGTTTTACTAAAAATTCTTGGCAACGAGCCTCTCGCTCAGAACCCGGTTATTATCCCGCACCGCCTGATTGTACGTGAGTCCTCCCTATATTTGAAGGCAAAGCCCTTCCTGAGTTAAGCGCTCTACCTCATCTTTTGTGAAGTGCAAACGTTTGTCTTTTTTTAACTTAGACAAGATATACGACGAGCACACATGTCAAAGAAGCCGCATTTCTGCGGCTTTCCCTTTACTTTCTATGGCTTAAATTTCTTTTTTCTTTCCTTACTTTATTTTCATCAATTTTCTTTTTCTGTAATTATTAAACGGCAGAACTATTTTCTACCCCAAGGCACGATCTGCCAACAAATCAGTACGAACTCCAGCCTGCGTCAGCCGTAATGACGGTACCATTTACAAAACTGGACTCTTCCGATCCGAGGAACAAAGCTACCTTAGCAATCTCCTCACTCGTTCCTACCCGTGGGTTGATCGCCATCCCCTGTTGCTGCCGTCCCGCACCGAACGGGTTAATACCTGTCATGGATGCGCCGATGTTCGTCGCAACGGCTCCTGGTGCAATCGCATTACAACGAATGCCTTGCTCGGCATACATGTATCCTGTATTTTTGGTAAAGCCCACCACAGCATGTTTGGAAGCCGTATATGCGGCTCCTGCCCGTCCACCATGCAAGCCACCTGCTGACGCAATATTGACAATAACACCTTGCTGTTTCTCCAGGAAGATTGGCAGTACTTTACGTGTGGTGCGCATCACACTTGTTGTGTTCACCGCAAAAACCTTTTCCCACCGCTCATCGCTAATATCCGCAGCTGGCTCCATCCCATCCATGATACCCGCATTGTTGACCAGAATGTCTACTGTACCGTATTTACTCACCGTTTGATCAATAAGTTGCTGCACATCTTCCTCTTTCGCTACATTAGCCAGCAGCACGAATGCTTCTCCACCCTTTGCCTCGATCTCTTGAACGACAGCCTGAGCAGCTTCTTCATTGATATCGGAAACCACGACTTTGGCCCCTTCTTGTGCATACAATGTGGCAATGGCTTTCCCCATTCCCGATCCTGCACCTGTGACAATGGCCACTTTATTTTGAAGTTTCATTTGTCTATGTCTCCTTTAAAATGTATTCGTTTACACAAAGATAACAAACAAATGTTCATTATCTCTTATCCTTAGTATAATAAGTCATAGCTTTTCGATACAATCAGTAAAAACTTGTCCCATTGTACGTTAAACAACAGGCTGTCACCTGTTTGTACGTTATCTTTTATAAATACCCACCTGGGAGGAATTCCAATGCCCGAAACATCAGACGCGATGGATCGACGAATCCGCAAATCCAAAGCCGCATTGAAGGAAGCTCTCCTTCACTTGATGCAGAAACGTAATTTCAAGGAAATCTCCATCTCGGATATTGTTCAGCAAGCTGATCTGAACCGGGGAACCTTTTACAGACATTATCAATACAAGGAAGACCTGTTCAACGAAATCCTGCATGATGTGACTCAGGATCTGGTGACTTCATTTCGGAAGCCTTATGAGGGAATGAAGGAATTTCAGGTGGGTCTTATGCCCTCTTCCGCCATTACCATCTTCGAACATGTGCATCAGCACGCCCAATTCTACACACTCGCTGTGCAATCCGAAGCTTCTTCCAGCTTTCAGCGTATGATTTGTGATGTGCTGCGTGATCTATCGTTGCAGGATCTGAATCATATTTTCCCGCCCCATATTAACCCGGAATTGCTCGCAAGTTATCAGTCTCACGCCATATTTGGCATGATCATGGAGTGGATTAGACAGGATTTCAAACACAGTCCCACTTACATGGCGGAAGAGTTATTTAAAATTATTCATTACACGCCCGCACAACGATTAAAAACTGAATAATTTCTCAAAATATGGGTATAATACTATATCCCTTATTCAATTATTTACACATTGTCTCGTGAATTCAAATTTGAAGCAGGAGGAATGATGATGAAATCTTTCAAGTATCGTCTTGAGCAAAAAGAACCCCGTACCGGTCCCGGCGGCATCACTCGCGGAGCCTCGGTTCATGACTTCCCCGCATCCATCGGTATTGCGGGAGTATCCATGCGCCTTGCGCCAGGCGGCATGCGTGAACTGCACTGGCATGCGAATGCGGCCGAGTGGGCATATGTGATCAGCGGTTCCTGCCGCACCACCGTTATCCATCCCGACGGACATGCGTATACAGATACTTTTGAACCCGGAGATGTATGGTATTTCCCACGCGGATACGGTCATTCCATTCAGGGGCTGGGACCGGACGAATGCCACTTCATTTTGATTTTTGACAATGGGGATTTTTCGGAGGATCACACGTTCAGTATTACTGATTTTCTGACTCAGACGCCGGATCACATCGTGGCTCAGAATCTCGGTATTACGCCAGAGCAGGCTGCCAAACTGAATCAGGGCGAAGCCTATTTTGCCAAAGGTCCGGTACCGGATGACAGTTCCCCCTCTGCGACTTATCGCCGCAACTCGGAACTTACCGCGCCGCATCGTTATCCCTTGCATGCCAAACAGCCACGACGCGCGCCAGGCGGCGGTACGCAGCGTACGGTAACCGTCGAAGACTTCCCGATCTCCACCACGATGGCAGGCTCTCTGATCGAGCTTCAACCGGGCGCTCTGCGGGAACTGCACTGGCATCCAAACGCGGATGAGTGGCAGTATTACATTAGCGGCAGCGCAGAGATGACGGTATTTCTTGCCGAAGGCCAGGCCGTAACGGAGCAGTTTGAAGCTGGAGACATTGGTTACGCTCCGATGGGTGCGGGGCATTACATCAAAAATACGGGTGATGATGTCTGCCGTGTACTCATTGGATTCAACAGTGGACATTATGAAGCCATTGATCTTAGTGAATGGATCGCGGGCAATCCGGTAGACGTGCTCTCCACAAATCTGGGCATGTCCCGCGAGGAAGCTGAACAGCTCCCTGACGATACGTTGTTTATTGCACCGGATCAGAACAAGGGAAAATAACAAAGAAGGCTATACGTGAGTGTTGCAAGGTTCATTTCCGGAGATTAGCTCAGTTAAGGGAATGGCAACTTAAACTTAAGCGAGATTAAGCGAACCCGATGGTTACCTGAAAATGGAGGACAGATGCCTATGCATTCCGTACATGACTCGTCTTCCCCGAAAGTTAATAACGAGAGGATCGGACACACGATAGAACGTTTGGAGCCGGGATTTTCCCGGCTTTTGTTATCGTCCGTTCTTGTACTGCTTGCTGCACGTGGCAGAGCTCCCGCGTCCGAGCGGGCTGTGTTGGCACTATCTTGGTATATTTTTGTCATTGGCGCGGCAATGGGCGCCTGGATGCTCGTTAATAGCTGTCTGCTCCTATCCCTCATTGTAGCTCTGTTGTTTCTTGTCCTGGTTATCCCCTATGTTGTTTATATGCAGCGTCTAAAAAACGGTTGACCCGAATTTGCGGGCCAACCGTTTTTCACCTTTAGTTCTAGGAAATCCCACTCGGCTTCATGTATACTATAGAGGAGTGCAGAAATAGGATAAAAGGAGGTGACATTTCACATGAAAAGATCAAGTATTATCTCATTAATGACCAGTTTCATTTTGCTTGGCGGGGTGCTTCTCTTTCCTGCTCCTCAAGCCAATGCTGCCAAAGAAGAACTCTCTACATATTGGGATCAGGACGAGTTTGCGGACGAAAATCAGTCTGAAGGAGATTTAATAGACGATACAGAAGAGCCTGAGGCAGAAGATGAGTTTATTCAGGAAAAAGCGGAATTAAAACAATATCTGGATCAGATTTTTGCTATCGAGCCCTATGAGTCTAAAGCCATTGATTCCTTGAGTAGTGTAGGTGGCACCGTATCTTCAGCGAATCGAAAATCGATGTTTCTCAAGCTGACGAATACGGTGATTCCGAATTATACCAAATTCGTCTCCAAAGCAAAACTGATTCAATCCAACAACCCAGAAATCAAAAAAATTCATACCTCCTTCATCAAAGGAACTTATATGCAGCTTGAAGGTTATATGCTTTACAAACAAGCTGTTTCCAAAAACAAAGTGAACTACACGATCCTTCAACAAGGTAATGCTAAAGTTAAAGCTGCCGATGTTATTCTCGACCAAGTTACTGAGTCATTGTTAGCGTATGCTGACAAAATCGGGTACGAGTAATGCCTGTATGCAATCATCGCAAAAAAAAGCAACCATCCTTAACTAGTCATTAGGGAATGGTTGCTTTTTCTGGTTATTCTCATTGATTGGTTACAGACCAAGCTTCTGTCCTTTTTCTAATCGCTGAATCTGCTGTTCCCCGCTCTCCGCCAGTTCACGGAACTGACCGATCGTCTCGCGCATTCTAGGCAGGGCTTCCTGCTTGTAAACCGAAATCGAGTCCAGGGCGGAAAGCACATCCGTGAAAGCCTGCTTCATCGTATCCACTGAGATACTTGCCTCGTAAGCCTGCTTCTGGATGGCTGTCCCCTGATCCTTCAGCATTTTGGATGTACCGGCGATCAGATCATTCGTAGTACGGTTAAGCAACTCGATTTTTTGCAAGACAATCTTCTGGTTGTATAATGCACTGGCAACGGTGACGGCAATCTTCAGCGCCGAGATCGTCACATTTTTCGCCCGGTCTACACCGCGGATGAGTTCCTTGTTATTACGGATGACCACTTCAATCGCCATGATTCCCTGCTGGTTAACGACCAGCATCTGTTGCAGATCCATGACCCGCTGACGGAGCGGGAACAATACTTCCTCGGTAATAAAACGCACCTTCTCGGGATCTTCCCCGCGCACCTTGGCTGTCTCAATCTGTGTATCAATGGATTCATCCATCAGCATACCAAGCTGAATCTCCTTCTGCAGCCGCTTGGTCAGTTCGCGCAGGCTCTGCTGCTCGATCTCAAGCGTGGTGTTGTCGTTACGCAGCGTGGCGCGGCCCTTGTCGAGTGAAACGACAATATCGGCGATGACGGCGTCGGCTTTCTGGTATTTGAGGAAATACGCGCGCAGCGGGTTGAACAGCTTGCCCAGAAAGCCGGTTTTGGCGAAATCGACCACGCTCGGGTCGAGATCCTTCAGTTGCATGTGCAGCTCGGTCAAACCTTTGGCGACCTGACCGCCCTCGTCTCCCGTCTTGGACAGATGTCCAACGGAGACTTGAAGCAGCGCGTTTTTCTCGGAAGAGGATCGCATCGTGTTCATGCCAAAGCCGTCAATGGATTGCAAAATTTCTTTGCGCTTCTCCAGGGATTCGAGGTCCAGGTTCATGATCATATCCACATTCGAAGTGGCTACCTGTTGCAGTTCCGCCACCTCGGCGGGCACCGGTTTGATCTCTTCTTCAATCACCTTCTGAATTTCCTTCTGGCTCGGTATTTCCATCGTAAACGACATTCGCAGTTCCCCCTTTTAGTTACATCCGTATCTGCTTACATATGAACGTTAATATAGACTTACATCTGTACGTTAAACAGGTTTCCGATTTTGTAGACGACATCGTCGGTGTCCGCATTAATGCTCGCTGCCTCGTTAATGCTGGAGATGCTCTCCAGCGCCTTGATGTCGGCGTTATATCCAATCGTGTAGATCGGTACTTTGTACGTTTCCACCAGGTCTCGAATATCTTTGAGCGAATGTCCTTCGTTCGTCTCGCCATCACTCAGAACAAAAATCAGCGGTTTCACGTTAGGGTTAGCTGCTTTGTAATCCTCCAGCATTTTCATCGCGACCACAATGCCATCGAATGTCGCCGTCCCCCCGCTCGCTTGCAGGCTATCCACCGTTCCGACAAACATGGATTGCTGGTTCGTATCATATTTCGCAATCGGCAGATTCACGGTCACGTCGCTGGAGTAAGAAACCAAGCCAATGCTGTTGTCGGTACCGAGATACTTCTGGCCTTTGCGCAAAGATTCTTTAAGACGGTTGAGCGGTTCCCCCGCCATACTCCCGGATACGTCCGTTACGAATACTGCTGCGATTGGATTACTGCCATTTTTCTTCTCTTTCCAGACTTTCTGCGCGGACAGCAATGTTCCACCATCTACCGTAGCCAGCTCGGATTTGTAATCTTGCAGACCGTTAAAGCCGAATTCTGCTGCTTTTTTCTGATACTGATCCTGCGTGACAAAATCGGCAAACTTCTGGATGATCTCCTGTTTGTTCTGCGGCAGTTGACCAAGGGCATACAGCGGGCTGTCATGCCTTACACCGAATGGGGTAAACACATATCCGCTCTTCAGATCGGCCGTATTCACATAGGTCTGATACTCCAGTACAAAAGCATCCAGTCTGCCCGACTTGGCCGCTTCCCGCATCTGAATCGTGGTGGACGCTGTGAATGGCACATTCGCCTGGAATTTCTCAAAGCCTTGGATGGCTTTCTCGCCCAGCGGATTGGCACTGTCATACGTATTTAATGCGGTAACCAGGAAATTAAGTCCAGTGGAGCTCGCAAACGGATCGGTATATCCCATCGTAAGCTCATTATTTGCAATGGCTTCCGTTATCGTTTTCACATTCACGGAGCCGTAGGTGTTCACAAGTGCATCATATTTGGCTTTGGAGATGACGATTCCCGGCACGTTGCCAACAAGCCGCTTCGAAATGAGCTTGGTCTTCACTCCGCTGGCCTCCACCATCTCGCCCCACAGCTCATTGGACGGTGTGAAGGCATCGGGCACATATTTGCCGGACTTGATGTAATCCGTGGCTGTACCGGAAGCAATATTACGGATTTTAACTGATATCTGTTTGCCGCCAGCCGTGATGTTCGCTTGGTTAAAAGCCTCTGCAACCTCGGTTAACCATCCATCCACACCGTTGCCTGACTTCTCGGTGGAGGAGAAGATTTCAACGAAATCATTGGTCGTGTTCTCCACTGTAACCGGGAATTTTGAAATGTCCGGCAAGGATTCTGCAACATCCACGGGATCGAGGTCAATCTGTCCTTTCACCGGTTCTGCTGTAGCTGGTGCAATGTCCGCGTACAATTTGCCAAGTTCCTTACCTGCATTTTCGGTCGTGACCTGTGTGGTAGACTTGCCAAAGTTCGATGTCAGTGTGATTCCTCCATAAACAAGACCAAATACTAGGACTAACATGATCATGGATATGAGAAAAAACTTTCCCTTCTTTGCCATAGGTGCAACCCCTCACTGTCTGTATAATTTGGTGTGCTTGATTAACTGATCAATCTCCTGCATACAAGGCATCTGCTCAATATTTCCGGCTTCGAAGCTGTCCAGGCGCGAAATCTCCAGCAACAGCTGATCCAGCTTCAATAAAATCTCTTCATTCGTGTGAAGCGAGTCCTTCACGTAGGTCAGGTAATCGTTGTACACTTTCGTTTTTTCCTGAAAAAGCTTCTGCGGGATCGTAGGGGATTTGGCTTTCATCATGCTGGCATAATCGGCTTCATCAAAGACGTTCAGTCGATTCAGTATGCTGCGAATGTTCAGATATAACAGCTTCTCCACCTCTTCCGTGACCGAAGCGAATTTCTTAAAGCTCAGCTCGCCGGGATCAAACCGTTGATGAAGCACGTTCATCAGGGTTTCCTTTTTCTTTTTCATCCGGTTCAGTTGGGACAACCCGAGCGTAATATCTTCTTCAAGGATTTTGATGCGTCTGTAAAAAGATAAAGCCTCTACATAATCTTCATGGGTTTCGATCTGTCTCACAGGCAAAACGACCGGCTGTTTGAACAATAAATTGTAACTGCCATAGAAAAGTGCAAGTACGCTGCCAAAGAGCAGCGTCACGGAAAGCGCGGTCTGGAATGCACTCTCTCCGAATCCAAGTCCGGCAAAACCTGGGGAGAAGGCCAGAACATTCACGGCCACGATGCCAATGATGAGCCCAAACAATTGTATGTACCTGGTCATGGTCGATCCTAAGGCCTCCTTTCATGTTAGATATTAGGATTAAATGTCGTATATTCCCTGTCTCTCATCTTCTTATTGTACATGATGTGAACGCTCTCAGGTGGATAGGATTGGAAAATGGTAAGGGATATTTACGTTAATATTAGAGCGCTATAAAAGGAGATGTTTGACTTGAAGTTTGAGTAATCTCCGAGTGATTTTTGAATGATTTTTGAATGATTCTTACCTGATATTTAAAAGAAAACTCGCGCAGATATGGGTACTCCATAAGCTATGATGTCGGAGCAGCGCTCTTAATAGTAATATACGTGGATAGAGCTTATCCCATTATCCTTTTCAGGGACAAAACAAAACGAGCTCACAGCTTCTAGATTAGAAGAACCGCTGCACAACCAGGAGCTACAGAGGTGCGTTAGCGGTAAATGAAATGTTATCCGGTAATACGTGGAAAATCAGGTTGCGTGTCATTTTTTATATAGACTTGTCTTTAAGCGGATAAGTAGGATGGGGTGCGAGAATGAGATTTTTTGAGGGAATTGCATGCCAAAAAGACGAAACGGCGAATACTCCCATTTCGTCTTGTGTACGTTATTGTTCGTCACATCCGCATCCGACCTACTCACTACCCATCATCAGTCTAACGATCACAGATGACGCTATTTGGTGTATTTTAGTCCAGCCCAGAATGTAACGATCATGAGAAACGTTATTTTCACATTTGAGATGTGATTCCATTGATTTGAGGCCGTTTTGGCTAAAATAGCGTCGCTGGTGATCGTTAGATTTCTCAACATGCCTAAATCGCCCAAATAAGCTCCGTACGGATCGTTAGAATTTCGAACATGTGCTGGGACGCTAATATGATCAACATGACTTATCCAAGTTTGAAGAGTACATCCAGCGAAATGCTCAGGTCGGGATATAATACGGATTGTATCGTTTCTTTTCAGAGAACAAGTGGCGCGTCTGATATCGCCCATCCTCAAGGGTATACACACGTGAACCGTCTGATTACCTGGATCAGCAATCCAATATTCATTCACGCCAAATTTCTGATATAGATTAAATTTTTCATTAAAATCCTTAAGTGCCGTTAAGGAGATAACACCTCTATGATTAGCGAAGGCGCTCCATGGCAACCACTTTTGGAAATCTGATCATTGGAACATACCACGGAAAGATCGGGTTGCACGACATGATCGGGCATGTCCTATTGCTCACTTTCGCTGAAAAAAACGTCAAAGGGGGCAACAAATACATAACATTGCCGATTCTGAAAAAACGTTCGTAAAGCAAAGTGCAGTTCGCCCACTATAAACGGATGTAAGGAGGTAGGCGCAGGAGACATATTATATGCCTTTCCATTAATCAATTCCCATGCTCCATCCCAGGTTAACCAGTCCTCAAAGCGGTAAACGCCAGTATTATCAGGTTTTGACACGACTCCACCTCCTCTTTTAGTTACTTGTGTACATTTTGTTTCGTAATTTTATAGTATGCACATGCACTGCTTCCATTATATCACTGGAATAACTTCATTTCATATCAATCATCGAACAGATGATTTGTTGTTACTGGACGCTCACACTAAAAAATCCGGTCTGCTGCGTGTTGTGCGAACCTCCGTTACTTTCCCCGCGCAGCCCTTGTCCCCAATTGCCTGGAATGTTACCTTTACACTCTCTTTACCTCTCGTGATTTCTTCCGGGATCTCATAGCTGACACGGAATATTTCGCCGATCTTGTTCATATGAATGCGCTGTTCCCCTACAACAACATCTTGCACCAAAATGTTAAACTGCCGCTCATACCGAATACCCTCTCGGTCAAAATGCAGATAATCCCCGCCCCAATAGGCTACGCACAAATGATTTAAAGCATCCGGCTCTACAGCCAAGCGGTAGCTGAATGCCGCTTCTTTCACCCCGTATGCCTCACGCCACATATACAACCTGTTACGCCCGTCTGTACCGGAGCCATTGTACTGCTCTGCGCGGCAATTGCTCTCCAGTCGATGCCCGATCTCATCCTGCTGACCATCTGGCTGCACGCTATCGACGGTGATATCGTTCAGGGCTTTCTCCAGCGCATCCCCTTCATCATTCAACGCCCAATACACCGTGTAGAATTCATGATGCACATCATAGAACGGGATCAACTTCACGGCTTCTCCGGTGGACGTCACTTTCTCGCTAAGCTCAAATGTAAGCGTCTCTTTATCGACAACCTTGATCCACTTGCTCACATCCACTTCTTCCGTTCGGATGATAGGAACCGGAGCCGTCTTCGGATTCAGTGCAGTTTCGTCGATAATGGTATCCTCGGGAAGCCCTTCGCTGCCAAGCGCACCAGCAAGCACAATCGGGCCATACTGGAATGCCACCTTGTGGGCATCATCCCGGGCTGTATATTTGCGCAGTGCCATCGGCAGCGTAATGGTGATGACATCGCCCGCTGACCAGGTGCGGTCGATGGACAAGTAGCCGGGTTCCAGACGTGTATACGACTGGGCCGAATCCCCGTTCACTGTTGCCGTCATTGGCTTCTGGAGCCAGGAGGGCACGCGTAGCCTTAGACAAGCCGAGGCGCTGCCTTCGGTGATTGTCAGGGACCCTTTTTCCGAATAGGGGAAGTCGGTTTCCAGCTTTAATGCCAGTCCCTGTGAAGCCCATTCCAGTTCGGATGCGATGTACAAGTTCACATACAAATTTTGTTCATCCTCATAATAAATTGCCTCCGCATACTTTCCCGGGTTCTCCATGCCTGATCCGGTACAGCACCACCAGGCCGTATCACGTGTGCCATAGATTTTATAATGACCTTGCAACGTAGAGGCAAAATACGTCTTGTTGCCCGTATCCGGGTCTTGCGTGCCAAGGATATGGTTATAGACAGCGTTCTCATAATAGTCCATGTAAGCACTGTCCGGGTTCCAGGCAAACACCTGCTTCGTCAGATGCATCATGTTGTGGGTACAGCAACTCTCCCCGGTTTTGATGCCAAGGCTCTCCATGCCTTTTGCTTCATAATGCTCGGATATGCTCGTCGCGCCAAAGACATAAGAACGATGCTTCACGGTTGTATTCCAGAAAAATTGTGCCGCTGTCCGGTACGATGTCTGTACAGGGTCTTGATTGTAGATTTCGGCTGCGCCAATGACTTTCGGAATCTGAGTGTTGGCATGCCTTCCTTGCAGTTCATCCCGCTCCTGCTCGAGCGGCTCCAGAATGAGTTGATGTGTAAATTGCCGGGCCGCCTGTAGATAGGCTGCGTTCCCTGTAATCCCATATAGTTGGGCAAACACTTCGTTCATCCCGCCATGCTCACATAGCAGCATCGTCTGAATCTGCTCCTCGGTCATGGAGTTCAGTCCCTCCACTGCCCAATCCGCAAAACGTGTAACCACCTCAATCGCCTGCTCATTGCCCGTCATTTGATAAGCATCAATCAGACCGCGATAGATTTTATGCACGCTGTACCACGGAACCCAATATTCACCAATGTTGAATCCACCGATATGTTCCGCACGAAAAGCAATCCGGAAAGCCTCTTCCGACAAACCTCCGATATATCCGCTGCCCGTCGTCTGTTGAATTGCCGCCAGTTCACTCACAGCATAATCTAGCGTTTGCTTTAAGGCGGAATTCCCCGTTGCCTGATACGTCACCGCGAGGGCCGACATGTAATGTCCGAGGGAATGTCCGCTAATCGAGCGTGACTCCCAGCCTGCATAACGTTCCTTGCGAGGTGTTAACCCGTGGGCTTCATAACATGGAGCCAGAAAGCGGTCGATCTCCAGTGATAACAAGTAGCGTTCTCCGATATGCTGTGACGTTTGAAATGGACCTTTCAGCAAGTTAACCTGTGCGGGGCCCAGAAATCCTTTTCTCGTATCGATCATGCGGCTCGCTCCTTTGGCATATGTAATAAACTTCAAATGGTTTCTTTTTCAGTAGGTCTGAATTCAGCAATAAAGGATAAAATCCGTGTTGTACTTAGGCCAGAACTTATCTCAGCCATCTAGAATCCACCCTTGAATGTCCTCATATTATCAAATAAACTACAGTTACAGCAGACTCAGAATCCAAGAAAAGGTGGATAAATCCGTCCTATGTCAAAACCAGTGGAGCACTATTTATGTGGAAAATTCATATCAGAGGGTAACTGGAGTCATATGCGGCGAAGCATGCCGGTTCATGAGAACATTTTGATGCTGGAAGGTGAGATGTATATTGCTGAGGATGACAAACGATACGTTGTTCATGCGGATGATCTTTTATTTTTAAAGGCGGGCAGAACGCATTATGGTTACCAGATCAGTGATACACCTGTGAGCTTCTATTGGATGCATTACGGGACAGCGCCAGGCTTATTTGTTGATTTTCCAACCCATTCAACCATTCAGGTTCCTTCCATGGCGAATCAACTGTTTAAGCAGTTATTGCATGTATCTTCCTTCTCGTCCGAAGAGGCGGATGCTGCTGCGCTATTACTTCTCAAAGAAATAGAACGTAATCTGCGCACAGACTATCGCCCGCATAACGCCGTGGTGGATCACATCTGTAAATGGGTCGATATCCATCTGCATCTGAATATTACGGTGAGTGAGATTGCGGAGCACTTTAATTTCAACAAGGACTATATTTCCAAAATGGTGAAGCGGGAAAAAGGGATCGGACTCAAAACGTATATCCTCACCGAACGCATGCGCCGTGCCAAACGATTGTTGCTCAATACCAACGCCAGTGTGAAGGAGATTGCAGCCCAATGCGGTTTTAGTGACTACAAGCTGTTTCTGCGCACCTTCAAGCAGCACGAGGCCAGTACGCCGACCGAATATCGCAATCACCTATACAGTACACAGCTGAATCGTTTATAGATTAAGAACGGACTCACCTTTAGCCTGATATCCTTAGGAGCTTCAAACAACCTAGAATAAGATATAGAAAAGTTAAAAGTTCTTATAGAACATTCCAATATCTTAGCTTGAATTCACTATGTTATAATGCAAGGAAAGTTCATTCCCTACTTTACTCATAAGAAAAGGAGAATTTAGACATGACGACGGCTGCCATTACGATTCATCCTGCTTCTCCAGCTGACCATGCTGAGATTGTTGACATTCTGGTTGCCAGTTACGCGGAATACCAGAGCTCGTTTGAACAATCGGATCGTTGGGAAGCCTACCTGAAAGATATCCGTGAATCTGTGGACAATCCATACTTGACTGAATTATGGGTAGCCAAGATCGAAGATCGGATTGTCGGTACTGTTCAGTTATTTGAAACAGCACATAAAGCCTATCCCAATTTTGATCTGCCGATTGATTATCCATTTATTCGTCTGCTGGGTGTTGATCCCGAGTGGAGAGGACATGGCATTGCCCGTGAACTGCTTCAGCGGTGTGTGGAATCCACGAAGGAGCTGGGCAAAAATGCAGTTTATCTCTATACCGGTGGTCAGATGGTGAATGCCATCCGGTTATATGAACGTTTTGGCTTTATTGAAGATCAGGAGTTCAGTCCCGTAGAGGGCGGAGGGCAGGCAATCTGCTATCGTTACGAGATAAAATAAGGCCTTAACGGACGACATATAATACGGACTTACCAGGCCTATCCAAAGTAATCGTACATTCTGGAAAATGTTACGTCTCTTTATACCCATGAAACAAAGGGCTGCTCTCCTGCCATCTGTAGATGACAAGAGGAACAGCCCTCTCGTTTAAACCTGATATCTTAACGTTACAAGGTTAGTATCTCGAACCTGAGATTAACCGCCAATCTCAACCAGAATCTTCGCATGACTCTTATCGCTCATCAGCAGCTCAAGTCCGTCCTGCACAACATCATGCAGCTTAATTTTTTTGGTGATTACCTGCTTCACATCAAGTGCGCCTTCAGCAATGAGTGAGATGACCTCAGGGAAGATGTGTCGGTACGCCAGTGTAGCTGTCAGATTCGCTTCTTTTACCAGCATGTCGAAGAAGTTTACGTGAAGCGGGTTCGGAATCGCGGCGATTACCACAACTTCCCCACCTTTTTTAATCACTGACACAGCACTGTCCATCGTCGGTTGCACGCCAGCTGCTTCGTACGCAACATCAATTCCACCCGATTGCTGCGTAATGACCTGTGTTGCATCCACCTTACTGCTATTTACCGGAATTGCGCCAAGTTTAGCTGCCAGTTCCAGACGATCCTCGAAAACATCGACAGCGTAAACCTCAGATGCTCCCGCCGCTTTGGCTGACAAGATCGTCAGCAAACCAATCGGCCCTGCCCCGTATACAGCTACCTTATTTCCCACTTTCAGCTTGCTGTGTCGTACGGCATGAAAAGCAACCGCAGTTGGTTCTACCAGTGCCCCTTCTTCAAAGGAAACTTGATCTGGAATCGGGTGCACCATATATGCTTCGACTACTACATATTCGGCAAAACCGCCATCCCCGTTCAATCCGACAAAACCAAATTGAGTACACTGATTGTATCTACCTTGAATACAGTACTCACACGTTCCACAATGGTAGAGAGGTTCCACCACTACGCGATCGCCAATGTTGATACCGCTTACATGATCACCTAGAGCACTTACTGTTCCCGCAAACTCATGTCCCAGTGTCAGCGGCGCTTTTTGTCCTGAGAGCGGGTGATTTTCTCCTTCTTGAATACCTACGCCATGATGATATGCGTGTAAGTCACTGCCGCAGATTCCGGCATACTCAACTTTGATCTGCACCTGACCCGACTGTGCAACCGGAACCTCGCGGTCTTCCACACGCACGTCTTTATGACCATACCATACTGCTGCCTTCATCCTGTACATCCCCTTTTATCTAAACTGTTAATACAAGAATGTCCTGCTTGTCTATATATTATATCGCTATTCACCCATTATTCATATTTATAGATACTTATGTTAACATTACTTATACTAATGACAAAAAGGGATGATCGCATGAATCTGGAACAGCTTGAATACGTTGTCGAAATCGCCAAAACACAATCGTTCTCCGCCGCATCGGAGCATCTCCATGTCACGCAATCTGCGATCAGCCAATCGGTTCATCGCCTGGAAAAAGAACTGGGGCTGGTTTTATTCGAGCGATCCAGACAAGGCACTCATCCCACACCGGAGGGTAAACAATTTATCGCCAAAGCACTGGACATTTTACAGCGAATCGATGAATTGAAATCGCTAAATGCAACGACATCTACGCTGACCGGCGATCTTCACGTAGCTACTTTTCCGAGTGTTATGCCTTACTTGGTGCAATCGGCTGCCGATATGAAACGGGATCATCCGCAACTGAGGTTATCGATTGAAGAAAAGGGTTCGATGGAGATCATTGAGGACATCCGGAGCAATAAAACTCATCTGGGCTTTATCGCCATTTACGCAAAACAGCTGCGCGAATTGGATGGGCTGCATTTCACACCGATGTATTCAAGCAAGCTTGTTGTATGCACCCATCAACTGTCTGAACTGGCCAAGCACACACGCGTGACTCCTGATCAACTAAAAGAATATAACCTTGCGTTATATCGGGACGGTTTCATTGAGGATTTTCTGCAGGAGTTCACCTACGAATATGGGCCTTTATCCATCTTATTCAAGACCAATAATTCGGAGGCTATCAGCACCGTATTAACCAATAGTATAGCCGCGACCATCGGGCATGATTTTTCCTTTCATCAACATCCGCTTTGGAAAGATGGTTTGATTAAGATGGTCGAAATTACCGAGATCCAGCAGCCTAAAATGCAGATCGGCTTCGTGCAGACAGAATTCAGGGAGGCTGCAGCTGCGGCGGAACAATTTTCCAAGCGCTTCAAACAAGCGATTGAACTCGCCCATCTATGATCTGCTGTTCATGCATATAGGTGATATGCCCCTAGCAAAAAAAGCGCTTCGCCATGTGGCGGAGCACTTTACTTATTTCCTCTTAATTTAGTTGCCGCTTCACTTACACCTTCACCTTTTTCACTGCTTCACTCATCTCATGCGTCTGCTGTTCCAGCATCGTAGACGTTTCGGCCACCTTACGGAACATCACCGATTGATCCTGCATCAAACGGTAGATCTCATCCGAGTGATCTGACACGCCTGCAGAAATCTGTGAAATGGTGTTGACCGAAGCTGCCGCCTCTTCCGAACCGGCCGTAATTTCTTCAGCTGCAGCAGAAACCTCCTGAATGCGCTGGGTAACCAGTTGGAACGCATCCACGACTTGTGAGAATGCCTGCTCCGCTTCAGTTGTAAATATGACGCCCTGACCAATCTCCTGAGCAGTAACCCCCATTCGGGAACCAATCTGCTGTGACTCCTGTTCAATACGAAGCAATAAGTCCGAGATTCGTTCCATAGACGAACTGGAGGCTTCCGCAAGTTTCCTCACTTCTTCCGCCACAACGGCAAAACCTTTTCCATGCTCACCCGCATGCGCGGCCTCAATGGAGGCATTGAGCGCGAGCAGTTTGGTTTGACTTGCGAAGTCACGAACCGTATGCAGTGCACCACCAATTTCAGTAGAATAGTTGTTCAGCACCTGCACCATCGAGGTGACCTCTCCAGATACTGCGGAGATGTTTTCCATCTGTTTCTTCATCACCGTCATGCGCTGCTGCCCGGACTCCGCCGTAGCCAGTGCCGTTGTTGCTGCATCTGACACCACATTGGAGGATTCAGATATATCGTTAATGCCTTTTGCAATCTCTTCCATGGCATGTGCACTGTCACTTGCGCTTTGCTTCTGCGTGTGAGCACCTTGTCTGATCTCCTCGACAGCACGATCCACTGTTTTACTCATGGCAAGCATTTCTTCCGTACTCCGATTAAACTCTTTCGTGGATTCGGATAACAATTCGGTTGTTGAAGCTACCCCTCCAACCATATCACTTACCATTTTATTTAAATTTCCTGACATATGTATCATCGCCTGATACGTTGTTCCGATCTCATCTTTGCTCTTCAAACGATAGGCTGTCAAAATGCGATTTGCTTCGGCAAGCTCACCTTGTGCCATCTTTTCCACACTCGATTTCAGCGGATGTAGAGGGCGCAGTCCTCTAACGATAAACCACATCACTATAGCAATACCTGCAAGAGTAACAAGCAACAGGATCACATACAACGGCAGACTTGATCTCAAAATATCGGTTTCGATACCTCCGATAACAGAAATCCCTGTATCGATACCAATCACACCTGCAAGAGTACCGTTGCTATTTAGAATTGGAGCATAGGAAGAAATATAATCACCATACTCTGGATTATTAATAATCGGCGAACTTGCTGTTTCCCCTTGCAGCAACTTCTGCACCGCATCTGCAGGAATGTCCGTCACTTCGTTGATTGCTGAAGCTTTATCCGCATCCTTCATTCCGTCCACCATGATCAGTGGAGTTCCTTTATCGTCAATTTTGACGAAATACACATACATAGCACCAATACGCACTCGGAAATCGTCCAATTCATCCCGAATACGGAGATACTCCTCATTTTCCTTGGGGTCCTTGGCAAATTCCACATATGTTGCAGTATCCAGTTGCTTCACATAACTCTCGGCAATCTGAATATTGTAGCTCGTGATAGCCCCCTGCGCAGCAAGTTTCACATTAGCGATCTGCGTCAGCATACTTCCCGCTGCTATAATCGTAATGACCAGTGTAACAATAGCCGCAATACGCACAACCAGACGTTTCCTGAAAAAACCGATCATTTGCTCCCTCTTCCTCCCCACGAACCCAAGCCTTTTTGACTAGGCCGTACCCAAAAAACATATGTTTGAAGCACTAAGTATGGGAAAATAGTATATGAATATGTCGAATTACGCAAGAAAATATTGGATTTACATAAAAACGTTATCATTTCCGTGTTAGCTTTGGTATTAGGGACTTTAAAAAGAGTTATGAAGCGAGGTTTTTTAGAGGATTTCAGGCAAAGAAAACCTCCAACATGGTAGTTGGAGGTTTTCTTTAAGATTCTATCATCTTTATCGGATTGTACTTTGGGGTCGTTTCTGTAATCAAACAGTAAACTCCTCTAACTAATCTATTTCAAGGGAGTTCATATTCACAAAATTTTCATACCAGTCTTCTAAAGGGATATGTGATCCGTTCACAATATCCAAAGCATTTATTCTAAGAACAAACAGCCCCTTCCTTTCAAGAATTTTAATCAAAGGTTCATATACATTCAAATGTCTATATGTTTCTGGGCGTTCTTCAGCATACTTAGCAAGATGTAAATAATATTGAATAATATTTTTCACATATATATTTTCTCCTAAAAACTCAACAACTTCTGAATTGCAATAATCCGATACCTCAACTTCTTCAGTATCACCTAGTAATTTTGCTATGTCAGCAACTAAAGGTTTTATCGGACTGATCCCCTCTTCTTTGAAAAAACAAGCCAATCTTCGCAGGAATTCACATGCCAAGTCAGCCTCCACTTTAGAAGCAATACCGCCCACCAAGCTCCAATCAATATTATTTATCCTTACAATTGCTTGTTTAAGATACATGCTCTCACCTCATATTTAATAATCAATCCCACCATCCATATGTTTAATAAAATCTGAACCAGAATCATAGCCTGGGAAGGATGCTGTTGGATTGGGATCTGTTATATTTGCCTTATCGTGTGCATTTTTTAAAGGATCGGGATCAAATCTTTTTGTGTCATTATTCCATGTAGACGGATCTCTTAAGGGCATACCACCATCCATATATTGCTTTTCTTTAAGCTCATGATTGGCTAGTTTTTTAAACCATTCTATTTCCTTTTCAGTTAGTGCGTTCTTTTGAGCCTTCTGCCATGCGTATGCAATATCTGCGTCTGCCTGAAAGTACAACTCCTCATATGGTTTACCAGATACAGATAATTGTTTTCTGTCTAAGAACAGATTTTTTTTCATCCTTAAAATCTGTTCCTCTGTTAAATTCGTATTCTTCGCTACTACTCCAATATACTCAACACCTGATTTTCTAATTTCGATGTATTTTCTCTCAAGAAGAGCTTGGAATCCATCTTCTGGTACAATTATATATTTTCTCATTTGAACAGGATCTAATATATAGCCAGTACTCCCTGTTCCCTTACCAATCTCCTGTTCCTTCTCCACAAATTCAGAGAATTTAGAGGATTCCCGGGCCTTTTTACTCTCCGCAATATTGTCCATCACTTGAAGACGCGGGTCTTTAAATCCGTTAAAACCGCCCGTCATCTGTCCAGTTCCCGGCCGTTGGTTCAAAACACTAACCTTAGTACCGCCTCCTGACGATGTCAGTAGATTATGAGGTTTGATCATCTTGGCGGTGAGTCCACCGCCGACCATCATGCCTCCCATGCCCATCATATTGGCCCAGTGCTCGCTGGACCAGGCATTCGTGGGGAATATCGCTTCACGGATTGTACCATGGATGCCAAACGTCAGCCAATTGTCTGTATCATTGGCAGAATTAAAGGCTTTATCCGCTCTATCCATGTAACCTTCCACCAGACCACTTGGGATACCAAACGTCCAATAGTCCAGAAATCCGCCGACACTGTCGTAACGCTTCTGGTATCGGTCATCTGCAGCCTGCATAAAACCAGTACCGAGTTCTTTCAAACTATCCACCGATTTTTGAAAAGCATTACGATTGTCTACAGTGGGAGCCCGGCATTCATCCGGTGGAGGCGGCATACAATTGGCATCGTAGGATTGCGTAGTCTGCTGATCCGCCAGTCTGAATTTCTCCGCATGTCCTTCAAGCGTTTTGGCAATCGAGAGGGAGAGTGAACTGAAGTTGTCCATCACTCGTTGCGCCGCGATGAAATCAGCATAAAATCGTTCCTTAGTGCTCCCGTTCCACTGCCTTTCAATTTCGAACAGCTGTTGTTTCAAGACGTTATTCATCTGAGTAATCTGTCTTTGGGTGTGACGAACTGTTTTGAAACGGACAATAGCTGTTCCGGGGTTACTTTAATCGTTGTCATGGTGTACCTCGTTATCGATATTGTTCTAATTATGTATTTCGTTGTTACACGAAGATTCTGTGTTTCATATATGCCAGTTCATCCACCAGCACATGAGGTTTCAGTATAACTGGATTGAATTTCTTTTCGTAGAGACTGAGGTCTTAATCTTTTAGTTCCTATTACCCCCAGTACGCCCTATTTGTAACAATCTTTGTAACCTAGATACCCCCTCGCTCCCAATCTACAAAAAAATCCCGGCGCATGCGCCGAGATCCTTCATTTTTCATCATCACTCCTTTAATGATCAAGAAATATTCTAAGAAAGTTTGAACCTGGAAACTTAATATTTGTCCACTATAGCGCCCAACGTTACCCCTCTGAGATATGGCTGACCATTCAGGGACTGCAGCTGTTTTGCTGTTCCCGTCACCACGACACCCAGAATGCGAATATCGCTCTCTTGTGGCTCTTTTTTATCTTTTTTCAAATAATCGTAGATTCGGTTGAACTCATAATGATATAACCCTTGAAGATGTCTCCCCTGTTCCAAAGCATCCAAAAACGACTTGCCATTCACTTCTGTCGGTTTTGCTGACCGGCATATGTACATCAAAATCAAAACTCACTATTGCCATATAAGATAGATTCGGCTATATTATTAATTGATTGATCAGTTAATTAATTAATGTACAGATAAGAGAAAGGAGAATTTTTGTGGCTAGAACTGTGAATGAAGAGAAAAGGCTTGAGCGGCGTAAACGCATCTTGGAAGAAGCTGTCGTCTTGTTTGCGGAAAGTGGATACTCAAACACCACAACGGCTCTTATTGCTAAAAATATCGGTGTGACTTCCGGAACCATATTTCAATACTTCCCAACTAAAGAAACTTTGTTTCATGCGGCTGTCCTGGAACCGCTTGAAGATATCCAGAAGAAATCACTGGCTATGCTTCAACAAGATGAATCACCAGCAGCATTGATTGAAAACATGGTAGAAGAACAATTCAACCATATTTACTCTTACACCAATGAGTTACGACTGGTCCAATCTGTCCTGGGACAACGAATCAGGTTCCCGGAGCTTACTCAACAGGTTCTGGACAGTATAAAAGTAATGACAGATACGATTGAATGCGTTTATGCAAAGGGGCAATTCCTGGGGGAATTCAACCCAGGTTTCTCACCGGCCATGATCTCACGAAGTTATATCTCTTTCTTAAATGGGGTAGCGTTAACACTCGGAGAAGATATTGTTCATCATCCGGAATGGGAAAATCTAAAGGCACATGCCTATTATCTGTTTGCCCCCGTGCAACACAGCACGAACTAACACTGGAGGAAATAAAATGAAGCAACAACAACCGTCGATCGAACTCGATTCGACATTTAAAAATCGCATTAAAAAACATAAGAAACTATTATGGAGCCTGACGATTGCCCTCGTACTTATTTTAACTGTTGTGTTCTTCATATCTTATAAAGTCGTAGACATCCTGTTACACCATCCACGAGATACCGATGTCAGTTATGAATTGAACATGGATCAAACACCCTATGAGGTCGTTGAATTCAAGAGTTTAAAAAGTGATAACACGATAAGAGGGACCTTCTTCCCGGCAAACATTTCTTCAGGCAAAGCAAGTAACAAAACGCTTATTGTCGTGCATGGATATACAAGTAATCGCCTCGTCAAGGGACGTACGCCAAAGTTGGCAGAGCATTTCATCCCGAAAGGTTATAATATATTGGCCTTTGATCTCAGCGCACAAGGTAAATCCGATGGCGAGATGATCACACTTGGTCTGCGTGAGAAATATGATCTGCTTGCAGCTGTTGACTATTTGAAATCCAGAGGCCAGGCAGGCGAACATATTGGCGTTATTGGCTTCTCTATGGGAGCTGCTACGTCCCTGCTAGCTACAAGTGAAAGTGATGATATCGAAGCGGTTGTAGCAGATAGTCCGTTTCGTAATGCCGGTTTATTTTTAAGAGAGGGTCTGCCTGTATTCTCTGGATTACCTGCATTTCCATTCGGTTATACCTCCACATGGATGGCTAATTGGGCATTTGACATTGATCTTGATTCTGTGTCGCCTATGGATGCGGTCAAGAAGATGCAAAATAAACCGGTTATGCTCATTCACGGTACTGGGGATCAGCAGATCAGTTATACAAATTCAGAAAAGATCTTTGAGAACTTGAAGGATAATCCTAATGCAGAGGTATGGTATCCAGCAAATACCGAACACATTGATGCTATCAATCATTATCCAACGGAGTATTTTGCAAGAGTGGACCGTTTTATGGATAAGTATGTAGGCAAATAAATTAATCTGTTAACGTCAGCAGTATAATCAGACATCATCTTTTTCTAAGAAACAACATAGATATGCTTATCAAAAAAGGTACAGACATCTCAATAATATGAGATCATCTGTACCTTCTTTTTACTTTAGTCTCTTTAAGCTGATTTGCTATTCATCTTGCGGAATCGAATCAAAGACCATATCGTCAGCAATGCAAGTACACTAAGACAGATACTAATACTGAACCGGTTGCCTTCATCAAACACAAACATTAGAGCAATGACGCTCAGGATCAAGACAACTACTCCGGTGATGTAAGGAAATCCCCACACTTTGAATGTAGGCTGAACCGGATACTTTTTACGCAATTTAAGCTGAGAAGCAGCGATGCAGATCCAGACCAGAATCACGACAAAACCCGGAACAGCAAGCAACACTCTAAACAGCTGATCTTGGGCAAACAGTCCTAACATGGAACCTGCCAGCAACACAACGGTACACACCAGCAAGGTATTAATCGGGCTTCCGTTGCGGTTGGTTTTGGCGAGTGCTTTAGGGGCCTCCCCGCCAACAGCCATGGAATGCATCATACGAGATGCTCCGTAGATGCCCGAGTTCGCTGCGGACAGCACCGCCGTTACCAGAATAAAGTTCATAATATGCGCAGCACCCGGCAAACCTGTAGACGCCAGTACCTGTACAAACGGGCTGCTTTCCGGCCCAATCTCGTTCCAAGGAATCAGACCACAGATAATCAGAATCGGCAACGTGAAGAATAAAATGATTCTGAACATGAAATTGCCTACGATCTTGGGCATCACTTTCTCCGCATTTTCCGTTTCCGTCAAGGTCAGACCGATTAGCTCCGACCCTCCATACGAGAACATAACAACAAGAAGCGCCGAGAAGATCGATGTCCATCCGTTCGGGAAGAACCCGCCAGCTTGTGTATAGTTTTGCAGGTATGGTGTGTTGTCACTTGGAATAATACCAAAGATCAGCCCAGCCCCGAGCACGATAAAAATAATGATCATCGCAATTTTGATCCCGGCCAGCCAAAACTCAAATTCCCCGAACACACCAACGCTGAGCAGATTCACCAGTATGATGAATGCAGCACACGCCAGACTGAGCATCCACAGCGGTACATCTGCGAACCAATATTGCAGGAAACTGCCCGCCGCGATGACCTCGATGACACATACCGATAACCACAAGAAGCAGTACATCCATCCCATAATAAACGAAACTCGGCTGCCGAACGCTTCCTGTACAAAATCTTTCATATTTCTGTTCTTGTACACCGTAGCCATCTCTGCCATCGCAGCCATAACCACAAGTAATAGCAGTCCGGCAAAAATGTAGGTCACAATGACACCTGGACCTGCAAGTCCAATCGTGCCTGCACTACCTTTAAAAATGCCTGTCCCAATGACACCCCCCATTGCCATAAAGGTAATGTGTCTGGGTTTTAATTTTTTCTGTAATGATTCTTCCGTCTGAGTCTGAGCCAATTGAAATCCTCCTGAGGTACAAAAACGTCTGTAATCCTTGTCTATTTTTGAGCAATATAAAGTCCAGTATACCCTATCCATGATGAAACAGCCCACCCATTCTGTATGGCCAATTCATCCCAAACTTATGACATGCCTATGATTTATACCCCATAACTGCACAAAGTAATCGATATGTTCCCCATGTAACCAAGCTATATCCTATTCCATAAAGTAGCCATGCATCCAGATTGGCGGTGAACGTCCCCCAATCACTGGTGATATACAGCAAAGGCAGCAAAAGAGATATACCCAAAGCAATTGTCCTACTGCACCATTTCGAAGCATACCAGCACACACCCAGAATCACAGCCAATATGGGACACAATACGAATCCAACGAACAATGGGTTCATTCCTTCAAACCACCAGTAGAGCATTTTCCCGCACTCTCCATTCTTTGGTGCGTCACAGCGTTCAAATCCCGAATTTTAGTTTACCACTTTTTACGCTGTATGAACTGTATCAAATGTTTCATTTTTCTTCAAATAGACTGAAACGGTGGAAAAGAAATGCTAGCGTACACGCTCAGATAAACGTCAAACAGCCAGACTCCCTATACTGGAGAGACTGGCTGTTTCCATTTTAAATTCATCATCTATATTGTTATTCAATCACTTTGGTCATAAATGTACTGTTTGGGTCTAGAACATAGTCAGCAAACGGCTCGCAATATTTAAAACCAAAGTCTTCATACAACTTGCGTGCCGGTATAAAAGAATCCATCGAACCCGTTTCCAGGCTGATGCGCTGATATCCGCGAGTTGTCGCCTCTGCAATGATGTGCGTCAAAATATGGCGTGCTACCCCTTTGCGTAAATGAGCGGAAGCTGTACGCATCGATTTCAGTTCACCATGCTCCGCGTTCAGTTCCTTAATGGCTCCGCAGCCAAGTAGCTCATTGCCTTCCCATGCACACCAAAATGTGATCTCGGGTTTCTTCAGCCCATCCAGATTCAAAGCATGTATGCTCTCTGGTGGGGAATCCGCCGCCATACCTAACAAATGCTCCGCGATTAGTGCTTTTACCTGATCCCCACTCAAATCATCCACTCTAATATCCATCGTTTCCACTCCTGCCGACATTTTGTAATTTATCTATCTCCACGAAGCTGATCAATGATTATATATTACAATGATGTCAGGTTTTATGACAACAGCGATTTCTTGCTGGAAGACGCTTGGAAAGTGGACGGATAACATCATGACTGCTGATACGATACTGCTGTCATCTGGCAAGGCTCGCAGCCAAACATATAATACACACCTTCACCATTCTCCTGGATCATCTCACCGTCCAGCTGTCCAATGGCTTTCATCGTAACAGAACATGCCGGACATGAAGGATAGTCTGCATCCTGTACCCAACCAGGATGACCTCCAACCTGGGACAGAGAAGGTTCCATGGCCCATTCACTGCCATGAAAAGGCTGGCGCGGTTTGGGCGCAATATGGAACAGACGCCGCTGTACCGAATCATCTAGAGTACTCGATACAAGTCCCGAAACATCGACCCTGATCTCTTCAACGTCGATATCATCAAATCCATCAGGCTTCATATTATGCTTGCTCCAGATCGGTTTCCCTTCTGCATCCATTTCCATGTACACCACGCTGTAACTGCTGCATACCAAGCAGGTATGCACATCAAGTTGTGGAGAGTTCCAATGAACAGACTGAAGCGATGGATGTTTGACATGTAAATTCATTAAGCTGATAAATGAACTACCGCACCATGGACAAAGACTGGAGCTTGGCACAAGCAAAGAAATCGGAGAACCCTCCAAATTCACACTCTCGCTTCCTTCTACATCACTGTCTCCTGCTTCATACAATGAATAACTCGGGGTGATGAACAATTCTCTGCGTTGACCTTCTTCTGTTAACTCCCAACCCGCCTGCAACGTATAACACTCAGGTTCGACATATAGCTCGCCAGCCCATTCGGGCGGAGACTGCTTCCACTGCCAGAACTGTTGCACAACAGCATCGTCACCGATATAGGCTAGCATGATCAGAAAGTGGTTGCGATTCTCCTTATCGTTGTTCACCTGCTGAATCAGATGATCTCGCGTCTCGCCAGAGGCGCTTTTGAACAGAACAGCTGGATAAACGATATCCCTCTCCAAAAGTTCGGGAATTTCCGCTGTCAAGGGCAGATCATGATAACAAACAAGATACAGCAAGATATCCTTACCGCCATCCTCGTCATCTGAGCGGATCAAATCCATTGCGTAACACTTCATCTCATGCTGTTGCTCTGCCGAAAGGGACAGATACACTTGTTCCATGGAGTATTTATACGGTACATATCGAATAAGTTCGTTATATGTCCGAGGTTCATGCATGATTTTCAGAATATGCACCGCATCCGTAATGCCTTCATATAGATCGACATCTCGCCGATTCGCTTCAATATAACGCTGGTGTGCCTCCCGTTCCATTTCCTGTTTACAAGGCATACAATACCCACCCGTTTTAGCCGCTGTTGCTGGTAAAATCATATGGTCGCATCCTTTGCGTATACACGGGATACGTTCTGCCATGCTTCCGCCTCCTTCAACCTTTAGGAATGGTGTCCAAGCTGCTCCTTGGTGAATTCGTAAAACGCAAGCGCATCCTCACTGCTCGCAAATCCTGCCTGAGCTATCTTCTCACTGCCGCCGCCTTTGCCCTGGTACGCTCCAAGATTGCCTTTGAAAAAAGGTCCGCACGCCCATTCCGCAGGCTGCCCGTTCTGTGCCAGCACCACCTTCGCTTCCGAGATACTGGCAAACAGCACCAAACCTTCATGCTCTTCCGTAAGTTTGGCAGCAAGACTCTGCATGTCCTTGAGTGATTTGTCCTCGAAAATCTGGGCAATGACCAGCCCTTCCCGTGCCGCAAGCAGCTCCCGTGCGTAGTAAGCATCGTTGGTAGATTTGACAGCATTCAGCTCGCTTTGCAGCTGTTTCTGCTCCTGTTCCGTTTTCTCAATACGCTCCAGAAGTTCGTCCCGGCTTGTCTTTAATTTGCTCGTAATGCCGTTCAAAACCTGCTGAATTGCTGTGAATTCGTTCAAAGCTCTGGTACCGCATTTAAAATAAATTCGTGTGTTGCTCTTGATCTTCTCCGTTTTCAGCAGTTTAATGATTCCTATCTCGCCTGTAGCCGCCACATGTGTACCACCGCAAGCATTGTACTCCACACCCTCAATCTCCACGATGCGAATGTCCTCCGTCACCGTCGGTTGCTTCACTAAAGGCAAACGTGCGGCTTCTTCGGCAGTAACCCAGGACGTATGAATCGTGGCATTGCGGACAACCTGCCGATTCACCTCTTGCTCAACTTCAGCCAGCTGTGCTGCGCTGAGAGTCTCTGCAGCTACATCAATCGTTGCGTAGTCCGTGCCCAGGTGAAAACTGAGTGTCATGGCATCCGTTAGCTTCAACGTAACTGCTGACAACAAATGCTGCCCTGTATGCTGCTGCATGTGGTCAAATCTTCGCTCCCAATCCAGCTCACAGTGCACTTCATCCTGCTCCGGGGAACGCTCCAGCTTATGCCATACTTCTCCGTCTTCCAAGTTCACATCCAGAACTGCAATGCCGCCAATCTGTCCTAGATCACACGGTTGCCCGCCTCCATGCGGATAAAATGCCGTCTCGGCGAGCGTAACGTATATGGCATCTTCCTTCGTCACTCGATTTGTAATATGTGTATGCCACTCGCGCGTGTAAGCAGCGTCATAGTAAATTTTTTGAGTCATTGAATGGATTCGTCCCTTCTCGTTCAAGTAAGTTACATCTACTCTCAGATTACACTATTTCCCATAGCGAAAGCCAATATTGCCACTTCTATCTCTACATCTATGCAATTGAGATCATCTTGCAAATGATAAGCTATCTATTAAATTCTTTGGTTCCGGTCTACTCAATATAAAAAGACCGCTCTGTAAGCCAAGCCTACAGAACGGTCTTTTTACTATCCAACGTTTAATCTGAAAACGTTGGATATGGACGTCCCGATCGATTACACCGGAACGGAGATGGAAGACTAATGCTCGCCTGTAGACACCAAGAACGAAGCAGACAAAAAGGACCTGGAGAAGCATAGCGTTCGCTCAAAAGCTTTCTGCATGAAAGCTGCATCGGAAGCAGACGCTTATCACCGGATTGTTCCCTTCAGGGGATCAATCAACATAATCCGGGGATAAGGGCGATCGAAAGGTTTTTTGGCTGTAACGTTCCCATGTGTCTACCACAACCAGCATAGTCAGCAATCGGAGTGAGCAGTGTAATCTACAAGCCACGCCATATCTTTTTTCACATTAAACCAAGTTCCAGAAGAGGACGGTATTGGCCACTGTCACCATTGTAAACAGCAACGTATTAACAAATGCCGCGAGCCATACATTGTTCGTTTTTTCAAACAATTTGCGTGCGTATACGGCAGCAATGATCAGACATGGCACCAGTGCGAACAACAGGATGCCGTTCAGTGCTTGAGTTGGATACAGCGCCACACCTGTCATAAAGTCTTTGCCATACTGTGCCAGCATCCACAATACCAGTCCGCCCACATTCAGTACAATAGCAAGGAACATACCGCCGCGTTTGCCGCGCGTATTGGCGTTCAGAGCAATGGCACTCACAAAGTAATAGATCAGGAACAGTGGTGCATAACGCAGTGCAGTCACGAAATGTGCCTGTTCAAACGTACGTACCGCAAATGTCCAGATACGGAAGTCCGTTCCGAAGATCGCCTGTACCGCGAACAGCAGTGCATACCCGATTACAATAGCGAGTACAGCTGTTACAAGGCTGGCAATGATTGTTCCGATATTCAAGCTGATTCCGTAATCACTGAAACGGGTACCTGCATCTTTTTTGGAGAAATAGTGGAATGCAAAGGTCACCAGAATCATAATCAATGCCGATACCAGCGCCCAGTATACGATCTGGTTCGTCGTTGGTTCATTGAAGTATGTGCCTGTAACGACAATTTTGCTCGCATAGTTAAACACAACCCACATGACCAGAGATACAATGGCCAGCAGCACGCTGCCTACGCCCATGTTTTTCATCCGGCGGCTTGCCGCAAAATCATTCTTTTTGCTTCCAGCCAAGATAAATCCAATGACTGCACCAAGCACACTTACGATCAACACGATCAGAGCAATGATACGCAATACATTTAATCCGTCTGCCGATTTATCCATCAGCGTTGGGAAAAGAATGGCCGGAATCAGCGTGCTGAACGCAATCGCGAGCCAGTACATTGTTTTTTGCTTGCCGCTTACGGCAGCGGATACTGTTGCAATCTCGCTGCTAACCGCTTTACGCAGCAATGGCAATCTGAGCAACAACGTAATCAACGGTACAATCATCAGGAAGAAACCGATCAAGGCTACAAAGTTAAAGGCTTCCTTCGCCCACCAGATCTGATTTCCCGATCCCAGATTTACATTGGTCTGGTTCGGTGAAGTTACCCCATTGAAAGCATGCGCGTAAAAGTCGATCAGATGTCCCGTTGTCGTTGGTGAAAAATGGTTCCACGGGTGAGTCTGATTCGGTGTGAACATGATGTGCTCGCCCGTTTGCGAAGGGCGTACTACTTTGCCATCCACTAACAGGTCTCCGGACTGTACTTCTGTAAACTTGTCCGTTTCCGCTCTTGGCGCATCTGCTGCCAGTCCGAGGAATGTTTTACCCGAAATCGTTGCGGCAAAATCCTTGCGCATCACGGTACCTTTGATTTCTTTTTCAGCGGCTGTTTTCTCTTCGTCGGATTTATTGAAGAAAAACTCGTCATACTTACCCGCAATCATACCCACTGTACGGCTTCCAAAAGCTGCTTGTAGCTGATCTTGCGGAGCCACGGCTGCTGCATACGAATAATCCGCGCCTACAGAGATCCCTGTATAGATCATGCGGTGTCCTGTTTGCAGTGAAGTCATCTCATCCATGTACATGGAGAGCAGTGTCGAGAATCCGCCCATGGAGTGACCGCTAACGGCAACGTACGCGTTACCCTTGTCATCCTTTTTCGTGAAGTCCTGATCATAGATATATTTAGCTGCATCGAATTGCGAATAAATCCAGAATGTGCCGAACATATCTTTCACTGGAATAGGTGCACTCCAGCGGGAATCCCCGTGATCATACATATCAAGTGCGAGCACGATGTAACCACGTCTGGACATCTCAATGGCAGGTGCATCCTGCATTTCTTTCGTGTTCAAATAACCATGTGTTGTTATAATTACTGGCCTTTTATCATCAGCGCCCGCGCCTTTCGGCATGTACAGCAGACCCGATAATGTTCCGTGATCGGCCTTGAATTTGATCTCTTTAACCTTAACGGAATAGAAGGATGTGTTGAACATGCCGGCGAACAAACTGCCGAAAATGACCAGAACGAGTGATAAAACCAGCAACCCCTGCGGTTTCTTCAAGAATGATGTGACTGTTCTCATTGGTTGGCTCCTTTAAGTAATATAAAATGCGATATAACTTGAACTATTCTTTTACACAATAACGGAGAGGACAGAAAAAACCTGGAAAAGCGAAGCGCTCGGCTTTATCACCGGATTTTTCCTTTTGGAAAAGGGAATCCAAAAAATCTGGGGATAACAGCGATTGGAAGGTTCTTCTGTCATCAGAGTGGACTGTGTAAAATCTTTAGTTCAAATTATATAGATAAATAGATATCACTATGCATACGCTTCCCTCAAGGAAATGAGCGAAACAGCATGTCATAATGCAGTTAACAATACAAGCCAACAATAAATCTAAATTTAACTATTCGAATTGGATGTAAATGAGTACATGTAAATATTGACTCAATATGGCCTAAAAAAAGCACACATAACGACGCCGGACTCCGGCGCCGTCACCTGTGTCAGTTCATATCTGTATCGTTCTGTATAATCTATATCGTCATGCAAGCAAATTCAATGAATCCTCTCTTACTTCAAAGACTCGGACAGTTCGGTGAAAATAACACCCAGCGCATACGCGCCAGCATCCGGATATCCTAGGCTGCGGTCACCGACCGTACCTGCGCGTCCCATACGTGCTACGATATCTTCCGTTTTCTTCGCACCATCAACCGCTGCTGCTGCACCTTTGGCAAATGCAGTTTTGAAGTCGTCGCCAGACGCTGCACTTTGCGTCCAGGCATCTGCGCATGGAACGAGTGCATCGATCAGCGTTTTGTCACCCACAACTGCACCGCGTCCGAAGGAACGTTCACCTGTTGCTTGAATGCCTTGAACCGCTGCCTGCATTATTTCAGCAAACTCAGCGACATTCAACTGTTGTTTCTCACCTGCCGCTTTGCCCGCTGCACGGAATGCCGAACCCCAGATTGGGCCGGATGCTCCGCCGCAATACTCCATGATGACGAGAGAGCATGCATCGAGGAATGAACCGATATCTTTTTTCTCTTCGTTAACGATGTGGTTCCACTCACGCTTCAATTGACGGAAGCCTTTGGCTACACTCATTCCGAAATCGCCGTCACCGGCATGGGAATCCAGTTCACAGAACGGTACTTCGTTCTTGATGATGATCTCGCCCATTTTATCGATCAGGTAAACCATGTTATCCAGTGAGAACTGATTGTTTTCAACAACAGCTGCTGACGCATCCGTCTGCACTTCATAAGATACTGGAGCATCCTCAGTCACAACCGCTTCCAGCGCTTCGGAGTAAGCAACTTGCGCCACTGGAGGGCCGGACACTTTAAACGCAGGTGTGTCGCTTTCCTTAAACAACAAGATTTTCAATTCATCATCAAGCTTCAGAATGGTAACTGATGCACCTGCCATGTCGATACTGGTCATGTAGTTGCCTACAAATGTCGTCGCTACGTTAAGACCTGCATGTCCTGCAAGCTCACGTTGAACCGAGTTGTTGAGCAAGTACAGCTCTTGCAGAGGGGTCGCACCAAAACCGTTCACAAGCACAGCGATCTCGGCGGACGCATTTTGATCCAGCTTCATATCTTTGAGCAATGCGGAAACCATACGTCCTGCAAGCTCATCTGCAGAGACGATTTTCTCCCGGCGAATACCAGGCTCACCGTGAATACCAACGCCAAACTCCATCTCGTCTTCCGCAATTTCGAAGGTTGGTGTTCCTTTGGCAGGAACCGTACAAGAAGTGAAACCAAAGCCGATACTACGCACGTTCTGCGCCGCTTTCTCGGCAACAGCCTTCACTTCTTCCAGGCTGCGTCCTTCTTCTGCTGCGGCACCGGCAATTTTGTGAACCAGAACAGTTCCAGCTACACCGCGGCGTCCTACCGTGTACAAGCTGTCTTGCACAGCGATGTCATCTTCCACACGTACATATTGCACGTTGATGCCATCTTCTTCAGCCAGATGTGCTGCGTTTTTGAAGTTCATCATGTCGCCGCTGTAGTTTTTGATGATAAGCAGTGTACCTTTGTTGCTTGCCGTTGCTTTGATCGCTTGATAAACCTGGATTTGGGAAGGGGATGCAAATACATCTCCGCACACAGCCGCATCCAGCATACCTTTACCCACATAACCTGCATGTGCTGGCTCGTGACCGCTGCCGCCGCCGCTGATCAGGCTGACTTTGTCAGTTTGAATCTCTCTGCGTTTGATCACTTTATATTTTTTTAGGAATTCCAGCTCCGGGTGCGCGAGCGCAATCCCGTTGCACATTTCCATGACAACATGTTCAGCCTGGTTGATGATTTTTTTCATTTATTTTGCCTCCTGGCGAGCTTTGTACTCCCGTCCGATTCGGTCAGCTGCTGCAATCGCTGCGGCTACTTCAGGAACTGTAATCGGGAATGGCATCGCGTGGATGGATTCCTCTGGAATGCACGCAATCTCTGCTACTTTCAACAATTCTTCTTGTGTAATGGTTTCTACGCCGATATCTGCAAGACTTACAGGCAATCCTACGGAAAGACAGAAGTCCATCACTTGGTGCAATTCTTCGGTTGGTGCATTTTCAAGTACGAGCTGTGCAATCGTACCGAAGGATACTTTTTCACCGTGGAAATAGTGGTGTGTACCTTCCAGAACCGTCAGACCATTGTGAATCGCGTGAGCTGCAGCCAGACCGCCGCTTTCGAATCCAAGACCAGACAACAGGATGTTCGTTTCTACGATGTTTTCCAGGGCTTGAGTTACCACGTTGCTGTCGCTCGCTACTTTTGCTTTGGCGCCGTCCGTAAGCAGCATTTCGTAACACAATTTAGCAAGCGCCAGCGCTGCGTTGGTTCCTACAGCAGAAGGCGTGTACCCTTCGCGGGAACCCATTGGCAGACTTGCATTCACACGGGAATAGGATTTCGCTGTTGCTCTTGCCTCGAAGTATGTGGACAATGCATCTCCCATACCGGATACGAGGAAACGTGTTGGTGCATTAGCGATAACGGTTGTATCTACGAGCACCACGCTTGGGCTTTGCTTGAAGTATGCGTAATCGTCAAAAGAACCTTCTGGTGTGTACAATACTGCCGAGTGACTTGTCGGTGCGTCTGTTGCTGCAATCGTTGGGCAGATGATCAGTGCATCGCCTTCAGCAACACATTTCGCGGCATCAATGGCTTTACCGCCACCGAGACCGATCGTGCATGTGCAGCCTTTTTCTTTCGCGATTTCTTGCAAACGAGCAACTTCCTCACGTGAACATTCACCTCTAAAACCGCTTTCAACAAACGTGATATTGAATTTTTCTGCTGTTGCATCCAGCTTGGCTTTGACACGCTGTACATCATCCGGGTGTGCAATCAACAATGCAGAATCTCCGAAGGATTTTACGAAATAACCCAGGTTCAACAATTCGTCTTCGCCTTGCACGTATTTGGTTGGGCTGATAAATGCTTTTCTCATAATATGATATGCCTCCTAAAAGTAGATTTAATAGAATGTTTTGCGCGGCAGCACTCGTCCCTCTTAACTGAAATTCAAAGGTGAAGCGGCCTTGCTCCGTGTTACATCAAATTTTAACTGTTGCAATTGACCTAAATATAACGCAGAAACAAGACGTTTACAGTGGACTTTGATAACAAATTATTATAATTTGCAATCGTAATTTTTTGCTTTTTCGCATAATCGTGGTATGTTATTGTCATGAGATGGTTGAATTTTGACCTCCTATTTTCCATTACCCGTCCTGTTCACGTCTTAATATGTACAACTTTTAACTTTTTAACGACTCTCCGATCGATGAGTTCGATCTGCTACGGAGGTTTTTCACATGATTAAAGAATATCTGCACATCAATAAAATACTGGATCTAGACAAGTGGAAACGCCTTCAAGATTCCCTTGCCACCGTCACCAAACTTGCCATTCTTACCGTCGATTATAAAGGCATACCCGTTACCAGCCATAGCAGCTGTCAAGCATTCTGCCAGAACGTTCGCAAAGACCCCGAGCTCCTTCCCTATTGTCAAAAGTGTGATTCTCGCGGCGGTCTGGAGGCTGTTCGCCTTAACGAGCCTTACGTTTATCTCTGTCATTTCAATATCATTGATATTGCGATTCCAATTACCATTGATGGGAAATATATTGGCGCGGTGATGGCTGGACAAGTCAAACTGGCCGATCCCGAGAAGGGGAGCGATCTGGAGCAGATCGTGACGTCCAAAAACGTACCGATGCATGATGCGAAAATGAAGGAGTTGCAGGCAGATTACGACCAATTACCTGTCATGACGTATGAGGAGATTGTGAAGATTTCGAATATGCTGTCGCTGCTCTGCAACTATATTGTGGAGGAAGCCTTGAACAAAAACTTGCTGGTGGAGATGTTCGAAAAAGCTTCTGGCAATCAGGAATCCGTCAACTTGTCCACCATCCTGCCGGGGTATTCGATCCGTAACATCGAGTCGATCAAAAAGGAGATGACCAATGCCATTGCGGATGCTTATCTCAAAAATAGTCCAAGTGATACAGAGAGTCTCAATCCGGTACTCCAGCCTGCTTTTGAATATATCCATAGCCATAAGAGCGAACAAGTATCGCTAAAGCAGGCAGCCGATCTGTGCCACTTGAGTCCAAGCTATTTCAGCAGATTATTTGCCAAGGAGACGGGTGAAAATTTTACCACGTATCTCGCCAAGCTCAAAATCAAGTGGGCCAAGCAGCTGCTGGAGGTCACAGACATGCCTGTTTCGCAGATCAGCGATGAGTTGGGATTTAATGAAGCGGGGTATTTTATTAAAATATTTAAAAAGTTCGAGGAAATCACGCCTGCCCTCTATCGTAAATATATTCAGGAGAGCTGATTAACCTGTGATATGTTTTTCATATCAATCATGTGCTTAATAGATATTTCACCTGATCATCTGCACTTGCTACAATGAAGTCCAGATGAGTAAGGAGGCATGACAAATGGAATATCGCAAATTGGGAAACAGCGGTTTAACCGTCAGTGAGATTTCGCTGGGCAACTGGATTACACATGGATCACAAGTTGACGATCCAACAGCACAAGCTTGTGTCCAAGCTGCATTGGAGGCAGGTATTACGACATTTGATACGGCAGACGTATATTCGAATACCAAGGCGGAAACTGTGTTGGGAGAGGCTCTCAAGGGAGTACCAAGAGAGAGTATTGAACTATGCACCAAAGTCTGTCATCCAACCGGTCCAGGTCACAATAACAGAGGACTTTCCCGCAAACATATTATGGAAGCCTGCAGTGCTTCATTACAACGATTGCAAACGGATTATATCGATGTCTATTACGCTCACCGCTATGATCCACACACTCCACTGGAAGAGACATTCCTTGCGTTTGCTGATCTTGTTCGTCAAGGCAAGGTTCATTATATCGGGGTTAGCGAATGGACAGCTGCTCAGATTGAGCAAGGCTCCGCACTAGCTAAAGAGTTGCGTGTACCTTTCATCGCGAGTCAGCCGCAGTATTCGATGTTATGGCGTGTAATTGAGCAAGAAGTTGTGCCAGCAAGCGTACAAGCAGGTCTGGGACAGATTACATGGTCTCCACTCGCTCAAGGCATACTATCGGGTAAATACCTTCCGTATTCAGCAGTGCCGCCCGGATCACGGGCAGCAGCCAAAGCAGGGAAACCATTCTTCAACAAGCTCGCCGGTCATTGGTTGCACGATGATGTGCTGACTGCTGTACAACAGCTTCTTCCTCTAGCGAAGGAACTAGGTCTGACTCTTCCTCAACTCGCTGTTGCCTGGGTTCTTCATCATCCTTATGTCAGCTCAGTGATTATTGGGGCATCCGGGCCAGAACAAGTACTGGAAAATGTAAAAGCTTCCGGTGTGAAACTGGATCAGGATATCCTCACTCGAATTGATGAAATATTAGGAAAATGGATTGAGAGGAATCCTGTCCTGACGGGTTAATGTAGATTAGTCGCTCCTGTCCATGTGTATAAAACGGGTGATCACACCCTGATTAATGTCCGTCCGCCATGCCATGTATAAGGGTACGGAGGGCGGTTTTTCTATTAAAGGTAAAAATACCACACCTCTGCGCTGAAACACCTCCACCGAAGAAGGAACAATGGACACTCCCATACCTGCAGCAACGAGGTTCACAATCGTATACATCTGGATGGCTTCCTGCGTAATTCGCGGTTCTACCCCATGCTCCCTGCAGTACTCCCGAACGAGACGATGAAACGGTGTGCCCAGATGGCTAGGGAACAAAATAAAATCCTCTTCCGCCAAGTCAGTAATCGACACTTGAATCTGCTCTGCCAAAGGGTGATCGTCTGGAACCACCACCATTAACGTTTCTTCCTGGAAGATTTGAAAGCATACATTTGGCGTATGCTCCTGATATCGTAAAAATCCAATATGGATTTGTCCATCTTGCAGTGCCTGCAGTTGTTCATAAGATGTCATCTCACGTAGTGTAATTTCGATCTGTGGGTACACTGCCCGAAATCGCCTTAGCACATCGACCATCATACTGCCTGAAGCCGAATCCACAAAAGCTACCGTTATATGACCAACGACGCCTTGGTCAACCTTCTGTGTAAGCTGGATAGATCGTTCAAGCTGAGCTAAAATTAGTCTTGCCTGATCCAGAAACACGGCTCCTGCAGGTGTTAGCCTAACCGTCTTTTTCGTACGTTCCAACAGCTTTACGCCAAGTTCTTCTTCCAGATTTTGAATCTGTTGACTCAGCGGCGGTTGAGTCATATTTAATCTTTCAGCCGCACGGTGGAAATGAAGTTCCTCCGCCACGGCGATAAAGTAGCGTAATTTACGAATATCCATCACACCTGATACACCTCCCATGCACCTCTCCCCGTTACTTCATCTGCTTCTCCACCCAAATTGCAGACTCTGCCAGTAACATCATCAGTCTATAGAAGTCTGGCTCGATTTCACGCAAAGGAAGATCACTCGCGTCGTCATGAATGAGCATTAACACTTTGCCAGAAGTCTCATCCAAAACGGCAATACTGCCCTCACCGAATCCGCCGATTGGAAAAAGCTTCAGCCCGCTAGGCAGGTCGTATTCCTTCTCGTACTCTCGATACGCATCCAGAAACTCGGGATACGCCCAGTCTAGCTCTTTGGCAGAAAATAAGGCAGGATCACCGAAGTTACATGCTCCAAATTCAAGCAGCAGCGCGCGATATACCGCTGGAAGCTTCACTTGGTATTTTTGCTCGAAACTCTCGATGTCCTGCTCGGTTTCAGGTTTACTGCCCTGCCCCATCGTTGTACCATATGCCTGCACCAACAACTCTCGAATCGGTTCCAGTTCCGAAGCTTTCATCTGGCTAACTCCCTCCCTTGGTCATGTAACATAATTCGAAACCATAGTAATTCAAATCTCACCCAAAGTTTTTACAACGTCGATGACTCCCTACAACAACTGTTTCTGCAGCGCCCCATCCAGCCAGGTCAGCGCGGCCTGCAGCTTGTCCTGCGGCACCAGATCATATCGATCCCCTGTCGACATTTCGAATAAGCAACTGTTACCTCCGGTTTTGTTCAGATACGATGTAATCGCGATATCAAACTGCTGCGCCATCTGCACAAGCAGTGGTTCAACTTCGGAAGCGGCAAGTGCAAAATGAATGTGAAACATATTGGAGACGGGAATTTCAGGGATCGTGCGAATCCCGTAGCATGCATTAAACAGTGACGCCAGTTCCTTGGCCTGTTCGTAATAATGTCCCATTTTGCCAATACGTCCATTGTAATAATATTGAGAGCTGAGAATATAGGGATATAGTCCAATCAGATCCCCGCCATGCCGCCGTTTCCACACCTTGGATTCCTGCATGAAGTCCGGATCTCCAGCAAGAATAGCTCCCGCAATTCCGCCAATACCTTTGTAAAAAGAGATGTATACACTATCAAACAAACCACAAATCTCCGCAGGTGTTTTCTCATAATAAGGTGTGATCTCAAACAGCCGCGCTCCATCCAGATGCAGCTTGATCCCGTGCTCACGGCAGTACGCCGAAATCGCCTCCAGTTCCTCATAAGCCGGCAGTTGCCCGCCTATCTCACGCTGCGGTAACTCAAGTAACAAACAGGCGTATTTCTCCTTCATTCCTCTCACATCGCCCAGTGTAATCAAACGATCCGCTTCGCCCAGCAAAATGCTTTCGATCTGATGCAGCTCCTTTAGCCCATCTTCTTCATGAATCTCCAGGTGAGACAGTGGATGATACGCAACTCGCTTGATACCTGCCCGGTCACACCAGATACGAAGTGCAATCTGCTGCGCCATCGTGCCGCTTGGAAAAAAAACCGCCGATTCCTTCCCTAGCACATCTGCCATTTCCTGTTGGAACTCATCAATAATTGAACCGTGACCGTAGTGGTCACTGAATGTTTCTCCATCTACCTGTTCCAGCGCCTCCTGCAGCACTTTCACTTTGCGGCTGCCGTGCCCGCCTACAATGTACGCCGCCTGACCGAATGCGTCGGCAAGCGTTAATTTGTTATTTTGTTCTACATCATGATCCTTTTCAGTGCCTGTACGTTTATACAAAATCAACCTCTCCTTTACTGTTCCGGTACCGTCATAATCTCCACTAGAGCTTGAAGAGCGTTAGATATATGTTCACCATGAGCATAAACAAATCCTACTTCCAGACGAGAATACGGGTCAGGCAATGATACAATCTGCACCTCACCTCTGGATGCCGCTTGAACCACCGAAGAACGGGGCAGCAAGGATACGCCTAACCCGGCTGTGACGCCATTGATAATGGTATCGAGTGTCCCATATTCCATAACGTTTAATGAATGAACCCCTCGGGTCTTCAAAAAATCCTCCGCCTGAGTACGATGACTGCATCCAACCTCAAAAAACAACATCGGTCTGTTGAGCAGCGCTGACATGTCATGTTCGCCCGGTTTAACAATGAGCACCAGTTCATCGTCGTATATTTTCATATATTTCAGCTTCGCATGTTCGACGGGGCCATACACCAGAGCACCATGTAATTCATGCACGATAACCCTCTGATTCAGCTCGTGTGTGCCACCTGTGACAAGGGAATAACGTACCTCCGGATAACATGCGCAGTACTCTGCCAGAAGCGGTGTCAGGAAACGAGAAGCTGCTGTCTCGATCGAACCCAAACGAAGATTTCCCGACGGTGGGCTTCCTTCCTGTGCGGCCTGCTCTGCTTCATCTAATAATTCCAATATTCGATCTGCGTATCCCAGCAGGTTCTCCCCTGCTGGAGTGAGCAGCATCCCCCGATTAGAGCGATGAAACAACGGTACCTGAAGCTGCGCTTCCAATTGTCTAATCCGTGTGGTCACGTTGGACTGCACATAATTAAGTACAATGGCGGCTTTACTGATACTGCCTTCGCGGGCAACCGCCTGAAATATCTTCAAATCACCTGCATCCATGTGCTCTTCACCTGCTTGTTTTTATATGAACGTTTCTTATCTATCATTAATTATGATACTGACCTTCATTTCTGTTTATTTTACGTGTTTCCTTCTCACCTGTACAATGACTCGGTAAAGCGTAGTCTATCTCTTTTACTAGAAAACTACGATGACACAATAACCGATATCCTACAGGGAGGTAACATCCATGAACGTATCCAAAACGATGAATGCAATTATACATTCAGGTCATCGCGGCCTTGAAGGTCTTCAATATTCAACATGTCCAACACCTGAAGCTGGCCCCGGACAAGTCGTTGTAGAGCTTCGCGCCGCTGGGCTTAATCACCGGGATCTCTTCATTATGTCAGATCGTACGCCTCAAGACACTCCGCTTATTCCCGGATCGGACGGGGCAGGCATTGTGGTGGAAGTTAGCGAAGACGTGCAACATATCCCCATAGGCCAAGAAGTCATCATTCACCCGACGCTCGGCTGGGAAAATACCGCAGATGTGCCTGTGGTTCCAGGTATCGTCGGCGGCCCTTCGGATGGAACACTAGCGCAATATATCACGCTGCCTGCCAGCAATGTGCTATCCAAACCTGAACATCTCTCCTGGATTGAAGCTGGTGTACTGTCTCTATCCGCGCTAACTGCTTATCGTGCGCTGTTCACTCGTGGCGGTCTGAAAGCAGGTGAGCATATTCTCATTCCTGGCATTGGAGGCGGCGTCGCTACGTATGCTCTGCTTATGGCTGTGGCTGCAGGGGCGAAGGTAACCGTAACATCCAGAAGTGAGATTAAACGAAACGAGGCCTTACGTCTTGGGGCTGATCAAGCTTTGGATAGTCATGCGAACTGGAATAACTTGATGAATCCTCATGAGCCTGTGGACATCATTCTGGACAGTATTGGACAAGCGATGTTTCCCAAATACGAGAAGATCATCCGACCAGGCGGACGAATCGTGATGTTTGGCGCAAGCTCCGGCGATGATCTGAATCTGCCGATTCGTTCGATCTTTTTTCCACAGATCAGCTTGATCGGCACTTCTATGGGCAGCCGTGAAGAGTTTGTGCAGATGCTGGATTGGGTAGATAAACATAAGATTCATCCTGTAGTAGATAGCATCTATCCACTGCAACATACGGCACAGGCTTTTGGACGGTTGGAAAAAGGCGAGCAGTTCGGTAATATCGCTATTACGATGCACTAAACAGCGACCTTGTGATCATGAACTTTCCCCTTATCAATGATAGACTAATGCTTGGACATGGTCATCAGATAGGGGGTTTTGTCTTTGACTCATTTTCTTAAACGTTACATGAAACACGCTATCGTTGCACTCATCGTAATCATGCTTACTGCTCAGATCCCTCTGGTGAAGGAATTGCTGGCTAGAGGGGCTGCAACATTATACGTAGCCGCCAAGTATCCAGATCAAACGGTCACATTCGCACACTTTGAATATCAGCCGCACTTTGGGGACTATATCATCTCTTATACGGTGCCAAAGACAGATGCGCTACATCTCATGTTAGCACCGAAACTGCTGCCCATTTTCGTGAAATTTGATCCATGGGATCAGCCCATGTCGGATTAAGCAGGCTTACCCCAACTTATTTCTTTAATTCAACATTCAGGAGGTACTGTAATGTCCAATCATGAACATCTCGTCGTATTAGTTCGCAAAATTATGAACGCGGAAGGAACTGAGCAAGAGTTGGATGATATGTTAACAGAGGTGCAGGAGGCGTTGCCTTATGCGGAGGTTAGCAATCTGATTTTTTGGGACGAACGTGAGTTAACCGCGGAGCAGATCGTAGAAGAAGCGCTCCAAGCACGCCCAATTCAACTCCCACCCCAATCTTGAACTTATTCAGGAGGTGAATGATATACATGTCTAATGAAGATAAAGAAAAACATGATGCAGTTGGATCTCCTCATTTCGATTCAGCCACATCAGAGGAAAAACAGGAATCACTTCGTCAGATCATCGAATTACATGATCCTGAACTCACTGCGCAAGTCCTTGCTCTTGGTATGAATACGTACGAGGAAGATTTAGTACGTATCGAAGCTTGGCGTGCCCTCGGTATGGCAGGAACTTCTCCCCTCCTGTCTAACATCCGTGAAGCAGCAGGACAGCTAGTACGCAATCCGGAAGAAGACGAGGATGTACAGATTTATGCTCTACTAGCGTTAGCCCTTCTCCCTGTTACCGAGGTTGAAATTCGACTGGCTCAGGAGGTCATTGAATCGGAAGCCTTCATATTGGTTCAAAGTGCTGCTTTTGATATTGTAAAAGCAAACAAACATCTCCCGCATGCTGTGCTGGCGCTGGAATCACTGCAAACGCATCCCGACTTCGGTGCTTCGGCAGCACGGGAACTTCAATCTATCTCGGGACGTGATGATTAATGAACTCAAGTGATGAACAACGATCACCAGAGCAAGCTGGTGAACATTTAACAGAGGAAACGACTCAGGCAGTACATCTTACTCAAGGCGAGATTCATGCCATTCAGAAGGCACTTCTTTTTCTCAAGTTCGAATGTGAAGAGACTGAATCTTTATTGTATGCGGGCAGTCCCTTATTAAATAGTGCTCTTAGCAAATTGAGAGAGGCAGACGTTCACGGCGAATTTTCCAAACAGTTTCACTCTCGCCCTAGTCCCCGTGCGGAAGCGTTTATGCGCGATAAGTTGGAGCGCTCTTACACCGAAGAGCATGTTCCACATGAACGGACAGAAGCACAGCTGAATGACATTTGGCAGAGCTGCATGTTTCCTTTTCCCGTAGAGCAATACAAGAGGGAACTTGATCCCGAATAGTTTAAGCCCTTCCCCTGTGGAAGGGTACCTTACATGAGTTGTTTATACATTAAGTATTCTGCTTTAAGTGCTTCTGTGTTAAAGTTGCCATCTTGATGTTTTCTGTAGGATCGTACATACGCCAGCCTTCGGCATTCTCGGCGATCTAATGATGTATAGTTTAATTTCTTTCATTTCGGTCAACTATTGAAGCAAATTACAGGTATAATGTAGAAAAGTTGGATGATTCATTACATACAGGAGGCGAATTATGGAAACGGAAGGTTTACGGGGTGTCGAGCAACTTGCTATGAAGAAACACAAAATCTACAAGCAAAGTTTGCTGCGATACCTGTCACGCTCCATGCTGGCCAGCATGTTTATCGGCTTCGGAGTCATCGTGGCTTTTAAGACGGGCAATTTCTTCTATATGGAGAATTCACCGTTTACATACCCTATGGCAGCCATTACGTTCGGTGCGGCAATTATTTTGATTGCCTATGGCGGCGGTGACTTATTTACAGGCAATACGTTCTATTACACCTATGCGGCGTTACGCAAAAAGCTGCGCTGGCTTGAAGTGGTTAAGTTGTGGATTGCGAGCTATAGCGGAAATCTGATGGGTGCGGCGGTGTTTGCCCTGCTGATCTACCTGACGGGACTGTTTGATTCAGCCCAAGTCAACGGTTTTCTGTTAAGTGTAGTCGAGCACAAAATGGAAGCGCCAGCGATGCAGCTCTTTTTCCGCGGAATCCTCTGTAACTGGCTTGTGTGTCTGGCGTTCTTCGTACCGATGTTTATGAAAGAGAATGGCGCCAAAATGTTTGCCATGATGCTTTTTGTGTTTTGTTTCTTCATCTCGGGATATGAGCACAGCATTGCGAATATGTGTACGTTTGCGATTGCGCTTGTGTTAAACCACCCTGGCACGATCTCGTTCGGTGGTGTGATTCACAACCTGGTGCCTGTGACGCTTGGTAATCTGGTAGGTGGCGTCTTGCTGATGGGCTTCATGTATTATGCAGTGAACAAACCGTTCCTGGACGATGAAGAGGCACATTAATGTTATTTTGGAAAAAAGCCCCCTTCCTGCCCGGTTCAATGACCGCGGTTCACCAGTAAGGAAAACCCAAAACCCCGGCAGCGCCTCCCATACAGGAGTTACCACCGGGGTTTTTACCTTTACCTGTCGTCATCTTACCCGACAGGCTTGATGAATAGCTGCACCGAACTAAACATGCTAAGTCATTCAAAGAAGCATCTTAAACCATTCTCACTCAAGCCTGACAGACGTTTCCACCTAATTAAGCCCCTGCTCGCTTCATTTCCAGGTGTAACAACGGAAAAGGATTACCTGAGCTGTCCAGTTCGGAGCGTCCTGTTTGTACAAATCCCATCTTCGCATAAAACCGGGCTGCATCCTCATTCTGCTCATTCACATCTACTCTAAGCTCATTGCCCTTCATTTTCATCGTTTGATGAACCAGAAATCGCCCAACGCCTTGTCCCTGAAAATGCTCGTCCACAAACAACATCTCAATAAAGCTATTATCCAGACCGATGAAACCAATAGGTTCTTGCTCGGTATCCAGCACTTCCCAGACCTCGACTTGTTTGAATTCCAAAGCTTCACCGACCATCTTTTTATAAAACAGAATGTGATGCTCCTCCAGAAATGTATGTGTTGCTCGAACAGCACGCTCCCAGATGGCTACTAACTTGGGGTGATCCTGCTCCCGATAGGGTACCATTAACATGTCTTGTGCACTCTCCTTTGCCTGAAAACATAATGTAGCGCAGAATCCCATTCATACTTACTCATGTACCGATTCGTATGCACCTTGATTCCTGCGTATATCTTAACATATCCTGTCATCCTCAACATCTGCAAACAACACCATTATATAGCCAATCCATAGATTCCACCGCTGCTTCTCTCATTAAAAAATGGTATAACCAATAGACCGCCCCCAAGTGAGGCGGTCTATAATCATTCAAGTACATTAATGCTACACATATATCTTTATTGCTGAAGCTGTGCAAGAATCTGCGGATCTTTAATTTTCTTGTCCTCAGCCAGCAGTACGATCTTGGACAGAATCTCGGCGGTTCTTGGATCTTCATCCAGAAATGGCAGGAAGATTCGTCCCCGATGCTGGCTATGCACAGGCACGATATACATTGCACCAGTGGCCTGCTTGAAGACATTACCGCTTCCCAAATGAACGGCATATTCACCCAGTCCACCATCGATTCGTGCATAATTCCCGTCCAAACGCACATTATCCAGCTTGAGCAAACGCAAAGACTCATTCACAATGACATGTCGCATCTCTATGGTCGTAAGACTTGCCTCTGGGTCCACACCGCCAACATGTGCGATGCTAACCACGAGATCAATATCACGCATGACCTCAGAGAAGAACACCTGCGGTACATCCTTCAATTCTACAGGTTTATACGTACGACGATCATAGAATTGAACGGTCTCCAGCGTAGGTGCTTCCGTATCTGCTGGAGAGAACCAGTCCGCCATGGCATAAAGATTAGCGATCAAGTTATGCTCATAACTCACCTTTTGCAATCCCTCTTCATAACTTACCGTCCACTGACGACTTTTCAACAAACTTACCGTTTTATTCGGCTGAATCTGATAACCTGCATAGCGGCGAGAAACCATACCTTGAGCAAGCTCATCTTCATTCGGCAGATACAGTTCACGGAAAACCTGCTTAAACGGCTGACGTTCCTGACGAGTAAACAGATCACGCTGGAATTCACTCCACTTACCGTTCTCATACAAATGCAGCGGATGCGCAATTAGCAACTGATCCTCTTCCTTCAAGGCATAAGTAACTCCCTCTGTGCCCGGAGCAAGCAATCCACTGGATGCAGCATCAAATCTTCCAAGCTTTTCACCTGACTTGAAGATCAACGTCCTGAGCAGAGGATGAATAACTGGATTGAGCATCAGACTCGCGATCTCCTGACGTGTAAAGGTCGTGCCTGCCGTCATGGAACGCTCCAGTTCCTGTCTAGCGCGTCGATACTGATCGGTCAGATCAGACTTTAATTCTTTTAACTGTGCAATGTATCCGTCCTTTTTGAGACGAGCCGGAACGGACTTCAGCACTTTGCCTTTGCTGACAATGACGAGATCAGACTGTCCCTCCTCATCAATGACGAGTTGAGCCGTCGTGTCGTCATCCAGTGTATGCGGTTCGAAATAAGATTTTACCTCATCCAGCTTACGCGCTTCCATATCCCACATGAGACGTGTTACATCAGCATAATCCGCGTTCCGCGCAAGGTTGCCCAGCGCAATCTGTGAAGCTAATCCTTCACTCGCGCGCCGCTGCGCCCCGAACTGCTTGCTCTGCAACTGAAACTTCTGGATAAAGTCGTAACGTTCTCTTACATCCCGTTCCCGTTCCTCTGCCAGCGGAATCAGACTGTAGGTCAGTAAGTGATCCTTATTCCGCTTGTCTGCTACCGAATCATGCATTTCCTTCAGACTGAGTTTGCCAAGCGCAGCATCTGCGAACAATTGTGATCTGCGATGGTTGGCTCCGCCGGAGATATATTTGGCACAATCGTACAGCAGGTTGAATCGTTCTTCTCCAACCGCAGCGTAAGCCTCTTCAAACCAGGCGATATCGAAGGCCCCATCATTAAAGTCCTGCGGCGTAATTGGAGAATAATGCGCAACAATTGTTTCCTTCTCCGCACTGAATTGTTCATTAATGTGAGCGTGGAAGTACCAAGCCGCACTACGAAGCCCTTTCCAGCCTAGATGTTTCGCCACAAGTTCCATCCATTGCGGTGCATACATTGCAGCCTCCAGCAGCTTTTTCTCCTTAACCGGATACTTGTGGAGCAATTCCGCCAGCAACTGCTCATCTTCCCCAGCCCGTGGATGACAATGCTTAATCAGATAACTGAACATTTCTTTACGCGTTGTATTCCCTTCACCATAACTATAAATATACCCACGAACAAACGTATCCTGATCCATGGCAGCAACCAGATGCACCCAATGTTCCATGCCCTCAATGCGTTCCAGTTTCATAGCCAGGTTACTCACTTCAGTGGATAGTTCCCCCCGGGTCAGTTCAATCTCCAGAATACGATTGACCACCGTATCGCGCAGATGAATCAGCTTCGGATCATCTTTGATCTGCTCTGTACGCGCTGAAGTCATGTCACGGATGAACAGATAACGGGACTGTCCGACCATCAGTTGACGGTAGATCTCCTGATCATCAATCAGTCCTAATTGATAGGCTCGCAGGAAATCGTCGAGTGACAGGAGGGACAACGGATGATAAGGCTCTACCAGGTGAGAAAATTGATACGAGGTCTGGAAGTATCGCTTGAAGCTCGCGTCGTCATACACGGCATTCCGGACGATATATTTCCATGGGTCTGTCAGAATCTGAAGCATCCCCATTTCCTTCTCCATTTGCTCTGCAGGCATACTTAAAATAATGGAAGCCCATGCCTTTTCTGCGGTCTCGAAGATTTCAGCTGAATCACTATCCAGAAATGCAGCCGAGATCAATGCATGAACCTGATCCTTATAAGGCAGTGCGCCCATCACCTCGTGCAGCTTCACCATCTCATTCAATGGATAGGTCTGTTCGGCAAATATTTTGCGCCAACCCTCTAGTAATGGCATCTTTCTTAATTTGTCATAATCATACTGCTCTCGATAAAAAGAATAATGTTCATCCAATGTGCTGTTCAGCTTGCCTAACTGCAGTTCGACATATAGCTGTAGCAGTTCTAAACTGCTTAGACCGTTTTGCTCGAAATATTGCTTCCACACTTCATCCAACGGAAACTGATCCAGTTGTTTCATTTTCGACCGATCGGCATAAGGAACTTTGGAACGAAGGCTGGTTCCAATGAGCAACGTATCTTTGTAACCTGCATAATACTCCACCACATACTCATGATCCCTGTGCTCATGAACCAGTTCATTTAATCCCTTTAGGAAAGTACTGATCTTATCCAGAGAACCATTAAATATATCCTTTGGCTTGTAGCCAGAAAGGTCACGTTCTTCATCCAACAGCGGTTGCCGTTGATTCGGGTCAAATAAACCATATCCATTGGAGGCTGTGTAACGACTTCCTTCATCCAATAGTTTGTCGAGTAGCTTCTTTTCCTTGGCTGTAGGCTTCTCTAGTTCCTCTGCGAATGGCTTGAGCTGTTCCAGTTGCTCTACACGTGCCGTATCCGTTTTAATCTCCGTTAACAGTTCAAGTGCACCCAGACGTTGCAGCTCATTCTTCGTTTTTAGTAATCGTTGAACCGAATCCTTCAACTTCTCAACAGGTTGCAACAACAGGGCTTGAATCACCTTTTGCCGGAGAGATCCCGTTTTGAGTTTTAACAGTACTTCCATCTGCTGTAGCTCATCTTCGGTTAATACCAACTTTTTCACTTTTTGCAATGCACTTTCTCGGTTACTCATGCTTTTATCAGACAAACTTTCAAACACAAACTGGCGCTGCACCTCGTTATCAGGCTCTTGCACAAACTGCGACAGAAGCTCTCCGCGCATTTCGGGGCTTAATCGATCCTTGAGAGCAATGATCTCAGCAATCCAGTCCGCATCCATATCATAAGCAGCCAAATACAACATTTTTTTGATGACGTCATCACTATTGATCTGATAGTTCACAAAATCCAGCACACCTGAAGGCCCGCCTGAACCGCCCTTAGGAATGAAATCCAGCATCTGTTTAAACTGATCAAAATCATGGCGGCGTGCCTGTTTATCTTCAAGCACATCCCAGCGAGGTACATAGACACTACGTTGGTGCTCTCCCTCTTCAAAGCTCCAATTGTGCGAATACGCCGCCGTATAATTTTTCACAACCCAGTGCATCAGTTCCGGATGCTGCACACCCAGATGATTACGTGCCATAGCAAGACGAAGCCCCAGGTACTGGCTGTTAGCCAGAACGTACTGAGCCACAATCTTCTGGTACAACTCGCCCTGGTCCATGATCTCTGTAACCTTAGGTTGCAAATCATTCTCTTCAATGACCGCTGTTGCCCACAGGCTGATGTACAGTTTATTAGCGTTTTTCTCCTGTCTCCACGCCTCACGAACATCCTCATGCACAAGCGCTTCATAGATCTGCTCAAGCAATTGTGTTGCCACACGCTGGTTGGCTGCTTCAATCCCGATCCCCGTCCATACGCCCAAGGCTCTTACAACGGAACTGAATCGAATCAGATTGTTGTCCAGAATGATTTTTAATATGTAAATATACGCTTCTAACGTACCTTCGTCCATTCGTTCCACAATGCTCTGGCGAAGCCCTTCCTGCAGTCTTGCTGCAATCAAGAGTTCACCCACCATGTGATACGCATCGGCCTGTTCACTCATAAAGATGCCCTTGATCATTTCACCCGTCAGTAATGCAGTCTGGTTATCGCCATAAATAATATCGTGCAGTGCCTGCTTGACTTCCATGTTCGAATGATCCAGTTCATAAGCAATACAATCCGGCAGTACCGCACGGAACTCATGCTGATGAAGCATATTTTGCTCACGAACGGTCAAATACTCCTTCAAACTAACTCCTCTAGCCTCCATTCGGAATAAACCGAGCAGTTTGCGTAACACATGAATGACATGTTGTCTTGGATCGGATGTTCTGAAAGGTCTGCGTTCATAGCTTGTACTATAAGGGTAAAGCGTCGCACCTTCAGCAATATAGCGGAATCTGGCAACAAACCCGTCAGAGGTCAGGTGCTCAAGCACCTCAAGAATCGGCTGGAATAACGGCTGCTGATTCTCTAATGCTAGGCTCATCAGCTGTCTCTCCATTTGAAAATAGTCCTCTTCATCCCCACGCAAGTACGTCGACTCTGCCAACGTTATCATATATTTAGCTACTTCCAGCTTGGTCCCTGTGAGGGTCGTTGCTTTTTCCTGCAATCCCTCGATATATGCTTGTACCTGATCTTCCTGATTCATCCTGTTCTCCTCCTTGTCATACTGCTTCTGTTCTCCCTACCACAGACGTCCGGCTAGCATCGTGAAGCGGATAAAGGTTACATGAGCTCCATCCTCTATTTTCAATGGCTGATCCAAGTCTTCCAATTCTTCATCATTCAGAAATACTTTGTACAGCCCGTCTTCATAAGCAAGTATCGCGGCTTCCTTCGCCTCCCCAAGATCGGGAACGCCCTCGCCACGCATCATGCCAAAACCTACTTTTCCCGTAGCACCCTGCGCGTCAATCTCCTCGGGCATCAGATAGACAAGCATCCCCGCCGCGTCCTTCCTCTCTCGAAAAGCTTTCACCTGTTGTTCAACCATGTTCTCGATAAGCAGCCGAAGTGTGCTTGTTGTTTCCGGAAGTTCAGCGGCTTGTTTTGCAAGAGCCGGTTTGCGCTTGCCCAGACTTTTCACTGTAATCCATACATTCAATGCCTCATTCCTCCTCTCATTACTTCAATCAAAACTCATTTAAAAAAAACCATTTTATTACAAATATATAGATTCCTTATCCTTCAACAGTTAATACCCTGTAGCCGTATCTTGCAAAACAGAACGAATGCGTACATATGTACCCCTAATGAATATCATAACGAAATCGCTCACTCCTTTCATGGGCCAATATTCATGTTTCCATCGAACTAGCGAACTAAAGCCCAATTGCGTATAAAACGCAAAAAGCCGCTCCATCCCGCAAAACGACATGAGATGGGCGGCTATTTATTCTTGGAATATTGCATCAATTCATGGTTAGACCAGTCGTAGCGGTTGAATCTTCACGGCCGCTGTCTTGAATCCAGGCATTCGGCAGAAAGGATCCAGATCAGGCCTTGTTGCGCGGTTCACATTCTGAATCCCTCCCCAGTGCATAGGCACAAACAGCGTATCCTCGCGGATGGATGCCTTGATTCGCGAACGGACAGTGAAGCTACCATAGGCCGACTGAACCTCTACCCACTCTCCGTCACGGATGCGATGACGAGCTGCGGTTGACGGGTGCAGTTCCACATAGTTCTCTAACTCACGAGCAGCAAGGGCTGGACTTCTGCGTGTTTGCACACCTGTTAGGTAATGAGCGAGAATACGCCCATTCGTTAGAATCAAGGGAAAAGCTTCCGAAACATCATCCCACCCTTGACTTGCTCCTGGAGTAAATGTAGCTTTTCCGTCAACATGAGCAAATCGTTCATGAAACAACATTCCCTCGCCCTGCTCATCTACGGAACGACAAGGCCAGTACACTCCTTGTTCGTTTCGCAGTCGTTCATAGGTAATTCCATAGTAATCCGCCACCCCGCCACGACTCGCGATTCGCAATTCATTGAAGATATCCTCAGCCTTCCCATATTGGAACAACGAACCTTTGCCCAGTTTCTCAGCAATCCGGCACAAAATGTCCCAATCGTCTAGCGTTTCTCCCGGCGCAGGCCTTCCTTGTTCCCGCAGGAGAACACGCCCTTCGAGATTGGTGAGTGTGCCTTCATTCTCCATATAAGCGGTTACGGGCAGGACAAGATCGGCCAATCTGGCCGTTTCGGACAGAAACATATCGGCTACGACCAGAAAATCAAGCTTGCGCAGTCCCTCCTCCACCAAACGTACATTTGGATTCGAAACGACCGGATTAGAGCCCATCACGAGCAATGCACGAATCTCCTGCTCATGGATTCGTTCCATCATCTCATAAGCCGATACACCTTTGCCCGGCAAAAGAGCCGGGTCTATCCCCCAGACCGATGCTACATACGCACGATCTTCCTCATTTTCAATGGAACGATAACCTGGAAGCTGATCTGCCTTTTGCCCGTGTTCTCGTCCACCTTGTCCGTTTCCCTGCCCCGTAATGGCACCATACCCACAGCCTGTTCTTCCGATTTTGCCAGTCGCGAGCACCAGATTCAAAAAATGCCGAACAGCCATATGCCCATCCGTCTGCTGCTCCACTCCGCGTGCCGTCATAATCATGCCAGTATGAGCTTCTCCATAAGCCAGTGCCGCCTGACGAATCAAGTCCAGTTCAACCCCGCATGCTTTTGCGGCCTGCTCAAGGTTGAGACTTTCCATCTCCTGCACAAGCTGTTCGTATCCGGTCGTCCGTTTCTGAATAAAGCTGGAATCAGCCAAGCCGGCAGCCATAATTACCTTCAGCATTGCGTCAGCCAGCAGTGCATCCTTACCCGGTTTGACCTGAAGGTGAAGATCGGCAATGGCTGCCGTTGCTGTCTTGCGAGGATCAATCACAATAATAAACGTTCCATTCTCCTTGGCTTCATTAAAATACGGTAATAACGTTGGCTGACACTCAGCTACATTCGTTCCTGCCAGAATGATACATGTTGCTTTAGGAATGTCCGAGAGCGGAAATGTCAAACCCCGATCCATTCCGAAAACTTTGCTTCCGGCAGAAGCTGCTGCTGACATGCAGAAGCGGCCGTTATAGTCGATGTACTTGCTGCCGAGTGCCACGCGGGTAAATTTCCCAAGCAGATACGCTGTTTCGTTGGTCAGCGAGCCTCCGCCGTATACGCCAACGGCATCAGAACCATACGTCGTTTGAAGCTGTTGTAACCGATCTGCAATCGTCTGTATTGCCTCATCCCATGAACACGGCTCCAATTCCCCCTGACGGCGAATGAGCGGATACATCAAACGCTCGGAACTGAACACTTGCTGATGAGCATTCATTCCTTTCACGCACAAGCGGCCCTGCGAAGCCTTATTAGGCACACCTTGAACCGTATACTCCGCCACTTTCTGACCTGCAACGGGAGCGGCAAGCTCTTCTACGGACATTTTGCATTGCACACTGCAATAAGGACACTGGGTCTCTTTTACATATAATCTCGATTTAGCTTGTTCTGTATTTACCGCGTCCATCATCATACTCTCCTACCTTTCCGGGTTATTCATTTGAGCCTTCAAGCTTTCACCTGGGCAATGGGTTTTTCCAAAAGTATCTCCGCTCTACGTTCTGCATCCATTTCGCGCTCCTGTGCACGATTAAACGTAAGTTCTCGTTGGAATTGTGTATCCAAAAGCGTTTCCCGAATCGACATCATCCCCAGTCGTTCCGTCCACATCCATAAGGGTTCATCAAACCAAGCCGTTTGTCGATACCATTGCAGACAGGCCGATGCGAGAATGAACGCTTGTTGCTCTGATTCAGTTGTCCCGAGCAGGGAGCCTTCCTTCACCGGATGCCCAGCATGACCTCCGACGTAAATTTCCCATCCAGCCGGAGAAACCTGCAGTCCTAAATCGGAAACCAGCGCATTCACCGGGGATCGAGAATCCCAAGCAATAGCGATGTTCACTTCGGAAGGCATTATTGCAGTTTCCCAATCGGTACGAAGTCTCGTCTCCAGCTCGCTTGCAGTAATATTAGAAGCCAATGATGATACATGTCGCTCCGAATAGATGTAAATGCTCTGATGATGTTCCTGCTCCATCTCCAACTCCACTTGTAAATCTTCCATTTGTAGTTGGTTAAGTTCTGTTTTCAGTTCTGTTCTCAGTTCATTTTCTGTAGAGGACAGCATTAATCCTGAAACATAAACATAATAGCGAATTGCAGGAAGACATAACGGGCACCCGTGTTCCGAATGCCAGTTCAGCTGCTTCAACAGTGAATGGATCTGTGTGTCTTCCAATGGAAGGACTCCGGATGCAACGTTCGAAATGTTAACTTCTTTTGCATATGTCTCCAGGATCACGCTCACCCGATGCTTCAGTTCTGCGTGGCTCATCTCCGTACAGTGACATACAGGAAGCACAGCAGGCTTCTCCTCCGTACTGCCTGATTCAGTACTTGTGCTGACACCTCCAAGTTCCACACATTTAGCGTGTTTCAGCAGTGCGGCCACCATAGGTTTGCAACCACCGCATGAACCTGAAGCTTTGGTTTGCTGTTTCACTTGTTCTTCCGTTTCCAGGCGTTGCTCCTGAATAGCTTTTAGGATCGCTGCTTTGGTTACATTGTTGCACGCACAGACTGTCTCCTGGCTTGGGAGCGCAGCTGCTGCTGTCACTGCAGGATCTGATGCATCTCCTTTGGGAGCAAGCTCAGCCACATCCGCTTCACGCTGCACCAAGCCCAGTAGGGCTGTGCCCTCGACCGTGTTTCCAAACAAAATGGCACCTCGAACCTTGCCAGCTTGCATCAGCACTTTTTTATACGTTCCCTGAATACCATCCAAATGCTGAATTGCCGTCTCCAGCTTTTCGCCGCTGATCTCTCCTGCCGAGAAAACATCTACACCCGATACTTTCAACTGAGAATAAGGAACAGAACCAGCATAACCCGGTACCTCCTGTCCGCATAATGTGCGTGCCAGCACCTTTCCCTGCTCATACAGCGGCGCTACGAGACCATAACTAATCCCCCGATGCTCTGCACATTCCCCCACGGCATATATATCAGACACGCTGGTACGCATATGATCGTCAACCACAACAGCACGCTGTGTAGCAATGCCGCTTCTCCTGGCTAGATCCACATTCGGCCGAATTCCGACAGCGACAATGACCAGTTGTGCCTCCAGTTTCGATCCATCTGTGAAAAGCAGCCCCTGCGCTTGTGAACGTCCGGTAACTTTCTGCGTATTTTTATTCAAAAGAAAGGACATGCCCTGATCCTCAAGCTCACGTTGAAGCATCGCTGCAGCTTCGTAATCCAGTTGTCGGTTCATAATATAAGGTGCATTATGGACCACCACTGCCTCCATCCCCAGATGCAGCAGTCCCCTTGCAGCCTCCAGCCCAAGCAAACCACCGCCGATGACAGCCGCTTTGCGGTATTCTCTGGAGTAATCTGACATACGAGTACAGTCGTCGATTGACCGAAAAGACATGACTCGCTCCTTATCGATGCCCGGGATTGGCGGAATAAATGGAGAAGATCCTGTCGCGAGGATCAATATGTCGTACGTTTCCTTTTTGCCAGTTTCCGTCTCAATAAACTTCGTACGGGGGTCAATCCGGTGAACCGTCTCACCTGTGCACAGCCGGATATTACGCTCGGCATACCAGGTCCAGTCATTGATGATAATATCCTGTATGGAATGCTCACCTTGGAGTACTTTGGATAACATAATTCGATTGTAATTGGGGCGAGGTTCCGTCCCGTAGATGACAATCTCATACATATCCGGCTCCAGATTGATAATCTCTTCCACACATTTCACTCCAGCCATGCCATTGCCGATAACCACCAGTTTCTTTCTACTCATGGGCTGCCCCCTATCCCTTTCACATCTGCAAACTAAACAGAAACAACTCTCTTTGATTCTAAGAGCACAACCCTCTTATTGAATTAAGCACAATAACCCTTTCTCTGATCGAAAACACAACAACCTCTTTTCCGATTGAAACACAACAACCCCTTCTCCGATTGAAAACACAACAACCCCTTCTCCGTATGGGGAAAAGGGGCACCATTGCCTCCGAGTTCTACACGCCATTGTGTAGATTCTTATTAAATTCAGATTAATTGAATTCAAAATATATGTCAACTAATTTGACATGAAATTTCAAACATCAGACTAAAAAATGATTATTTCAAAATTTAATGTTATTTTTGTTGACATTACGTTTTTCCCTTTTTATAATTTGAATCAAAATCACAGCGATGTGATCATCTCAGAAGCGGGAGCACAAAGACGTGTACCGCCTGTCGGCAACGGGGCCGCAAATCGTTCTAGTTCAGGACGGCTTGCGGCCTTTTTCTGCCTGAACGAAGCATTAGAGACATAAAAAAAGAACCTACTTGGATGAGGAGCGATGAGGAATGGTAGAGAGCAAAAGTTTTTGGAAAAGCGGGCATAAGCCTACGCTGTTCGGAGCATTTATGTATTTTGACATCAGTTTTATGATCTGGGGTATGCTCGGTCCGCTCGCTGTTATTATTGCTATGGATTATCCGATGACCCCATTGGAAAAAGCAAATCTGGTCGCCCTGCCCATTCTCGGGGGTTCCATCCTGCGGCTGGTGCTTGGCTTCATGTCCGACTATATTGGTCCCAAATTAACCGCTCAGATCGGTATGCTTTTCACGCTAGTTCCGTTGTTATTAGGCTGGTTATGGGTGGACTCCCTCAGCCAGCTGTATGTCGTAGCTCTTTTACTCGGCGTAGCGGGCGCTTCATTCGCAGCTGCACTGCCGCTTGCGGGCCAGTGGTATCCTAAAGAACATCAAGGCCTTGCTATGGGGATCGCCGGGGCAGGTAATAGCGGAACCGTTCTTGCTACCTTGTTTGCCAATCGTCTGGCCACTCATTTTGGCAGCTGGGAAGTTGTTTTCGGACTCGCGATCATCCCGATTGTTATCGTCTTTATCCTTTTTTCCATCTTCGCCAAAAACAGTCCGCATCGCCCAGAACCCAAAAAGCTTTCTCAGTATGGAACGTTGCTTAAACAAAAAGATGCCTGGGTCTTCTGTGCCTTCTATTGTGTCACCTTTGGCGGTTTCGTTGGACTGTGTAATTATCTGACCATCTTCTTTAATACCCAATATGGCCTTTCTGCCGTTCATGCCGCTGACATTACGACATTCTGTGTCATTGCAGGCAGCTTCTTCCGGCCAGTTGGTGGTTTTCTGGCGGATAAAATCGGTGGAACCCGGATGCTTACCTTCTTGTACTCCGGCGCATGCATCATGCTTCTGGGTGTATCCTTCCTGCCGCCGCTTCCGGTAGTCATCGCCATGTTGTTTCTCGGCATGATGTGCCTTGGAGCCGGGAATGGTTCTGTATTCCAGCTGGTTCCTCAACGTTTTGGCAACGAGATTGGTCTGATGACAGGTATCGTAGGTGCTGCCGGAGGTTTGGGAGGTTACGCACTGCCACTCATTTTGGGTCAACTGTATAGCACGTATCAATCTTACACGCCAGGGTTTGTCATTCTAAGTCTCATCGCTGCTGCTTCCATGTGCCTTGTACTCTTCATGCAGTCCCGCTGGCGGGTAAGCTGGCTGAATAGAAGTAGCAAAGGCATTGCGGATTCAACTTCACTGACGTCTTGATCCCCTGCCTACACATGAAACAGCGCAGCCATATGGCCGCGCTGTTTGTTTTATTGCACCCGTTTATTCAAACCCTTCTGCTCATGCTGAATATTTCTGAAGAATAATAACCGCATTATGTCCGCCAAAGCCAAAAGAATTGGATATGCCCGTCTGCAAGACTGCTTCTCTCGCAACATTTGGGACATAATCCAGATCACATTCGGGATCTCTCTGCTCCTGATTAATGGTTGGCGGTATAATGCCTTGCCGAAGCGTTTGAACGAGAGATATCGCTTCTGCTCCCCCTGCAGCACCAAGCATATGCCCTGTCATGGACTTGTTCGCTGTTACGGGAATATGATAAGCTAGTTCGCCAAAAAGCTGTTTTATCGCTCTCGTTTCAGAAAGATCACCCGCCTCTGTACTGGTCGCATGAGCATTGATCACATCGATATCCCGAGGCTCCAGCTTCGCATCCCGCAACGCTGCTCTCATGGCAAGATAAGCTCCCCGCCCTTCGGGATGAGTAGCTACCATGTGGTACGCGTCGGAAGTGGCTCCATATCCGATAACCTCAGCGAGAATATTTGCCCCCCTTGCCAGTGCATGAGACAGAGCCTCCACGACCAAGATCCCTGCCCCCTCGGCCATAACAAACCCGTCTCTGCCTGCGTCAAATGGTCGGCTTGCCGCTGCACAAGCTTCGTTTCTGGTAGATAACGCTGTTGCATTACCAAAACTCGCAAGTGATATCTCTGTGACCGCTGCTTCTGTGCCTCCGGCAAAAATAACATCTGCTCCTCCGTGGCGAATCAGCCGGTACGCTTCACCAATGGCTGTGTTGCCAATGGAACAAGCCGTTACCGGAGAGAGCGTTGGCCCCCAGCAGCCGAATCTCATACTAACGGTGGCTGCCGCCATATTGGATATCATCATGGGAACAAGTGTTGGGCTAACTCGCGATGCTCCGCGTTCCGACAAGACATTTCCCTGAGCCATCAAGGTCTGAATACCGCCTATCCCTGAGCCAATATATACACCTATCCGCTCCCTGTCCAGCGATTCCAGCACTAGACCTGAATCCGATAATGCCTGATCTGCTGCCGCAACAGCAAATTGTACAAACCGATCCATACGCCTGGCTTCTTTACGTCCAAAACGAGCTTCACCATCAAAATCACGAACCAATCCGCCCATTCTCGTTTTATACAATGCGCTGTCCAGATGCTCAATCGGAGAAATTCCCGATCTGCCTTCCTTCAAGGCGTTCCAGAATGTATCTACATCATTGCCAAGCGGAGAAATCACACCCATTCCTGTAATCACAACACGTTCTATACTCATCCCGGTTTGTCCCCCTTGTAAAGTTCTTCATTCAGTTTCCTGATGCTTATGCATTCATAGTGCCATTTCTGTATATCCTATTACAAGTTGTCATTTATCATAGTATAATGACTACCATGATAAACAGAATGAAGGTGATCCATTGAGTGATGCGATTCGATTACAAGCGTTATCCACTTTTCTAAAAACACAGCGTTCCAAACTCTCTCCGGAATCTGTTGGTTTGCCTGCCGGAGGCCGGCGAAGAACACCCGGGTTAAGGAGAGAAGAAGTCGCCCAATTGGCTAACGTCAGCACGACCTGGTATACCTGGCTGGAACAAGGACGAAGCATCCAGGTATCACATGCTGTACTGGACAGCATTTCTTCTGCACTCAGACTCACTGTGGATGAACGTAAATACTTGTTCTCACTAGCGATGGAGCATTATTCAGATCTGCCCGTACCGGAACCAGACACGCTTCAACTTCACTCGTCATTGCAGAAAATCTTGCAGGAACTGCGCTATTGTCCTACCATTATCTCTGATCGGCGCTGTTTCATTGTCGGCTGGAATGAGGCTGCTGCTCAAGTTTTTATGAACTTTGAACAGATCCCCTTAGAGCAGCGGAATATGATCAGTCTGGTATTTGATCGAAAAGAGTTGCGTAGGCTTGCAGTGAACTGGGAGGACTTCGTCAGCGGATTTTTATCTATTTTTCGTGGCTATTATGGTCGTTATGTCGACGATGAATGGTATAATTTATTTTTGGATGATATGATAAATCGCCACCCTGATTTTCAAGCGTTGTGGAAACAAAGCAGCGTAAGCAGCGCTCCCGATGTATGGATCGAATTCAGACATTCGAAAGCAGGAAAAATGTTGTTTGATCTAACTTCATTACAGATTCAAGGCAATTCCGATTTGCGATGCAGCATTTATACACCCGCACCAGAAACTGCGACAGAGCGTAAACTCATGCAACTGCTTGATCGAAGTATTGAATCCTGAACTGCTTACTTGCCAGGGATAGCGACATCCATTACTAACATACCTATATAACGTGGATTCAGAAAGGAACACCATGACTAAAGTGCTTATTATAGAGGACGACAACATGCTGGGTGACACTTTATCCCTGTATTTACAAGGTGAAGGCTACGAAGTATATCGTGTGGACACCATGGGGCGTGCACTTTCGCAGCTTGAAACCAGACCAGATATCATTTTGATAGACCTGATGTTACCTGATTCAGGTGGGAAAAATCCATGCGCAATCATGCGTGAGCATACCTCCCTACCGATGATTGTCATTTCTTCGTTAACTGATGTGTCCGAACGTATTCGTTCCTTAACCGACGGCGCCGATGATTTTGTCTGTAAACCTTTCAGTATGCAGGAACTCAAGGCACGCATTGAGGCCGTTTTGCGCCGCTATGCTTTATTGGAAAACTCTTTAATGACCGAAACCGAAACAGGGTTAAGCCTTGATCTGGCACGCAGAACCATCCTGCTGAACAATCGCAGAGTTGAAACTACGTTTTCCGAATTTGAGATCATGAAGCTGTTTGTGCTGAATCCTGGCAAAGTGTTCAGTCGGTACGCTTTGATTGAGGCCATTCGCGGAATAGATGCCTACATTAATGATCGGACGATTGATGTACATATTACGAAACTCCGCAAAAAAATTGAAGATAACCCGAAAAACCCCCAATATATTCAAACCATATGGGGGGTCGGGTATAAATTCACACCTTAGGCACCTTTGCTAGTCATATTTACCACGGTAGTGACTCTGAAATATGATCAATTTCTTGCTGTACCTGTTGCAGGATGGAGGTCAACTCCCCTTCGAAGGATGGAACAGACAGAAGTGATTCCAGATGCATAACGGCCTGCACCAGTTTCACAGCATGCAGGTGAGCTGCAACACCTTTGAGAGAATGTGTACTCCGCACAACTTCATTCATTTGCTTTTGCTCAAGATAAGTCTGAATTTTTTGCTCAAACCCGCTGTATTCTAAAGCAAACTTATTCAACGCGTACTGCAAAATGTGCGGTTTGTTATCCATCTGTTTCAGAGCTTTATCCGTATCAATCCCCCTGATTTCATGCAATCCCTTCAGATCAATCCAGGCTGCTAGTACATCTTGAAGCTGTTGTTCATGGATCGGTTTCGTCAGAACGGCATTCATACCTGCCTCCATATATACCTTATGATCCTTCTTCACGCTATTTGCCGTAAGTGCAATAACAGGTAAGTGATCGTATTGTCTCATCTGACGAATGTGTTTAACAGCTTCTATTCCATCCATTAGCGGCATGAACAAATCCATTAAAATCAGCTTCCACGGCTGAACATGGAGTTCTCTCAGTACCTCTTCTCCATCCTTCACCACTTTCACTTCAAATCCCAGCTGCTGAAGCAGCGCCCGAATGGCGATCTGATTAATCTCATGATCCTCTGCCACCAAAATGGCTCCCTGATTCATTCGATCTGAGGATTCATCCTGAATTATCATTTGGCTCAAATTCTGTACTTCTCCATCCTGCAATGTCAGCAAAGTTTCAAACAGCCCCACACGGGTAATCGGCTGAAACAGGACTGCCTTCGGATGAATAGAATTCTGCTTGATGGCAAGAGCATTCTCGCTAACTCCACGCTTATACCCTAATACATGAATCCGGGTACTATGCAGCATATCCATTAATCGCTCCCAGCTCGGATCATCGTGTACATGTTTCATATCCATATCGAGCATGATCAGGAGAGAAGACGATTCATCCCTCTCGTAATCATAGTTACCATTGTCCAGCACTTCATGAAAAGAAGAATATATTTGGGGCCTGAGACCAAATGAGCGCAACATCTGCTCCAGGTTTTCTGCAACTCTTCTGTCTCTTTCCACAACCATCACATCATTCACTGCATATAATAATGGATAGGTTGGCAGGAAAGAACGATCCTCTATTTCTGTCAGTTCATACACCAGCTCAAATGTAAACATGCTATATTCACCAAGTATACTTTCCACTTGCAGACTGCCGCCTAATGATGTGATCAGGAGATAACAAATGACCAAGCCCAAGCCAGAGCCTCCGTACTTTCGATAGGTCGATGGTTCGGCCTGACTGAAAGGAACAAATAAACGCTCCATCTGTTCGGGGGAGATGCCAATCCCGGTATCCTCCACCTCGAACCGAACTTCAACATGTTTATCCTCAAGTGTAATTACCTCTGCGTGAAATATGACATACCCTTCATCCGTAAATTTAATGGCGTTGTTAAGCAGATTAATAAGAACCTGCTCCAACCGGAACGGATCACCAATTACCGTTAAAGGCAGCTCGGGATCGGTATGAAAAATGATCTTAATATCTTTGTTACCGATAGACGTACTAATCTGATCTGCCACTCGTTTAAATACATCCTCCAGGGAAAAGGGAACATTCTCCACATTAAACATACCTGCTTCAATTCTCGAAAAATCTAGAATATCATTGACCAATGCAAGTAAAGATTGCGAGGATACGGTGATCTTGCCCAGATAGTCCTGCTGCTGAGGAGTAAGATGTGTTCGTTGCAGCAAGGAACTGAAGCTGGTGATACTGTTCAGTGGCGTCCGCAACTCATGGCTCATCAGAGCTAGGAACTCACTCTTCGCCTGACTAGCCTTATCTGCCTTCACCCAGCGATACTGATCTGTCATATCTTGAAAGACAGCCTTAATTTGCTCACTAGAACCGGATGACTTGAGCGGATAAAGATGAACGCGAACATGCAATTCATCACTTTCTCCGATCCGGAAGGTCAGTTCCGTCTCATGATTAGTTTTAGACGAGATAACCTCTTGTAAAACGGTAACCCAGCAATCTGATTTTTCCATCACCAGCAAATCTGCAAGCGCACGACCAATAACCTGTTGCCGCTCCGCCTGGAGGACATCGAGAAATTTCTGGTTAATGGAAACGATGTTGCCCATACTGTCCAATCCTGCAACCCAATTGGAGGACACTCGCTCCAGCAAACGATAGCGCTCCTCACTTTCCTGAATCCTTCGCCTGACAGCTCGGTGTTCTGTAATATCAAGTCCATACCCAATGACATACTTCACCACCGTGCCCTCCAGAAAAGGCCCCAGCTTAACCAGAGCGTAGTTTCCTTTGTGCTCAATTTCGAAAAAAAAGCGTTCGCCTCTCCAGGCGCGGTTGAATTGTGTCTTCAGAAATTGAATTTTATCTGGGGGCAGAGCCTTAATATTTCCCAATTGGAAGCTTTGCTCTAGACTTCGCATGTCCATACCGAGATGAGACAACATCTCCCCTTCGAGCAGGAGGAATTCAAATTTCCCGTTCACCTTTCGTAGTTTGAACGTAAACCCTGGTTGCCAGCGCAGCATCTCCAGCATCTCTTGCTCTTTTTGAATCACCAGATGTCTGTACTGATGATTCTGATTGAGGAAATAGATGAACAATATAACCAGTAGCATACATAGAATTTGAGAAAGCAAAGTCATCCCATGGCTGAGGAGTGTCGATGGATATGTCATAGACATCGTGAATTGATAAGCAAACAGCAGTAGTAGCGAGCCGGATAACCATTGGTGTACAAATCTGCGAATACATCTGAAATTCAGTGAGGTAACCAGAACGAAAATAAGTTCGTACATCGCATAATTCAGGTTTTCAATCGATGGCCAGAATCCTGCATTGATTCTAAATATCCACAAACCTGCAAAGGTGATAAACGCCGTTCCTCCTCCGCCATAATAAGCAGCAAGCAGATAAGCGATGAATCTAAAGCTTAACATCGTGCCATCATCCAAGATAATGGAGAAGTAATACAACGCAGTGCCTAACATGCTCATCGCTATCCCAATGATCATGCGAGAGGTAAATGATGGCTTATGCCGATTACTCGATTGATTCAGATAGTGATGAATGAGGAAGACGAAAATTAAAATTAATGTAAAATTTAAAACGAGATCGCGTAGCAAAGTTCACCATCCAAGTTACGACTTTAGCGTTGTTTAATATACGAAAAGACAGGCCAGATTGGCCAATTGTATCTCCGCAATAATCAAATCATATTACGCGTCTCCCCCTTATTCAAATGCGGATATTGCCTTATTTCTCCCCAATCCTTCCTCCTTTCTTCTAACATTTACTCTTCGATATGCATTCCAAAAACTTCCCCGAAATTACCAGACAAAATGTAAAAAAAGAGCCTCTCGGCTCCCTAATACTTGAACTGTTGAATCAGACGTTGCAGATGTTCTGCCATACTTGACAAATTTCTTGCAGAAGCTGATATCTCCTCCATCGAAGCCAGCTGTTCTTCCGATGAGGCGGCAACCTCCTCCGAAGTTGAGGCATTCGCTGAAGCAATTCCTGCCAATTCACTCGATACAGCTCCAACCTCCTGCACTCCAGCCGTAATCTGCTGGGATGTGGCCGCAATATCTTCAATCTGAGGTGTGGTCTCGCGCATACTCTCCAGAATACGTTCGAACTTCTGAATAGCTTCAGTGGAAACCTCCATGCCTTGTTCGACCTCTAATGCCACTTTCTTCATCATATCAACGGATTCCAATGTATCTTTCTGGACAGCAGACGTCAGGGCAGCAATATCTTGAGCAGACTGCTGGGATTGCTCTGCGAGATTGCGAACTTCCCCAGCTACTACGGCGAACCCATTCCCGTGTGCACCTGCACGTGCAGCCTCAATCGACGCATTCAGAGCCAGTAGATTCGTTTGTTTCGCCATATTTCCCATCAGTTCTGTGATGGCCGAGATTTGCTCAGAACGTTCATCCAAAGTCTGAATGATATGACTCATCTGTAAGACGGTCTCTTGAATCGATCTCATCTGATCTACCGTCTGCTTAACCGTGTTGCCACCTTCTTCTGCCTGTAACGTGATCTGTTTGGCTAATTCGGACACATGAATGGATCTCTCCGCAATATTGGTCACACCAGACGTAATTTCGCGAATGGCCTCATGATTATGCTCAATTCCATGCATTTGCTTCTCGGCTCCCAGCGTAATTTCCTGAATAGCTTTGGCCACCTGCTCACTCGCGGCACTGGTCACTTCTGCACTCTGCGTCATCTCTTCTGATGAGGAAACAACCTGACTTGCGCTATGCTCTACATTCTGGATCAGCAAGCGCAGATTCGTCTGCATTTTGCCAAAAGCGTCACTAAGATCACCAAGTTCATCCGAACTCTTGCTTACAATAGTCTGTGTCAGATCTCCTTCACTCACTTGTATCGCTTGATTTTTCAATTCTCTGATCGGTCTAATAATGGAGCGCATGACAAGCCAGATGATTACAGCCCCAACTCCAAGGCAAGATAACAGCACAATCATCATACGATGCAGAATCGGAGCTGTCGCCTCATCCACCTCGGAGGTGAACATCGTACCTGCGATTTTCCAATCCGTTGAACGATTCGTTAAATAATACATAAACTTGGGTTGATCATTATAGTCATAATCAAATGTGCCTGATTCGTTATCAAATACCTCTGCCCAGAATGACTCTTTCACCTCTGATCCAGCTGAGCTGTTCGGGTGATAGATATACTTTTTGCTACGATCCAGCAATACCATATATCCCTGCTCCCCTACCTTGATCTTACTTATACTACTGCTAATATCATTCAGATCCAGATCAAGACTGACTACACCAGAGCGGTCGTCCAATGCCTTTGCAATTGAAACCGTAACCGAATTCGTTTCTGCGGAGGTATAAGGGTCTGTGACGATAACCTGACCAGGTTGACTCATTGCTTCTGTATACCAAGGTCTGGTTCGCGGATCATAATCTTGTGGGGTAGTTGTATCCGAAGAAGATATATATTTGCCATTTTGATCACCTACACTGACAAGAACTACATCCGGGTTCTGTCCGATGAATCCCTTTATTTCCTCCAGCATGTTTGCTTCTGAATTTTTCATGGTGTCTGCAGTAAACACCTTCGCATAATATTCAACCTGCTTTCGTTTCACATTGATGATTAAATCAATCGTACTATTAGCTAAATTCACGTTTTCCTCTGCACTAAGTAGAATTTGTTTCGTTACTTCCTCTTTGGCATTGTTATAAGACAATACACCTATAGTGATGGAAGGGACCGCCAAAAAGATCATGAAGGACATGATCAGTTTGACCTTAAAATCGGTTACATTCTTTCCTAACCAACCTGTTTTTTTGATTTTCAACGACAATTCACTCTACCTCTTCCATATTAAATTGATATTTGTACCAACATACAAAAAAAATATTAACTAAGTTAAACGAATTTAACTCCGATTCTATTAAGTTTCTAAATAGTTGTTAACAGAAGTCAGATCAAAACCAAAAAGACCCGAGCATATTTGCTCGGATCTCCATGTTCAAATCTCTATACTGATCTGTACCTTAGAATGCTGGAATGGCTATATCTGCGTAGTTTTTTTCGAAAAAGGCTTTCACTTCAGGGCCGGCCATACGTTTAGCCAGCTTCTGGATGGCTTCGGAGTCTTTGTTATCCTCACGAGCTACCAACGTGATCGCAAAATGGGAATCGTCCTTCTCGGTCAGCAAAGCATCCTTTTTTGGTGTCAGACCGAGCGGGCTTGCATAGGCAGGAGTCATAGCTACCAAATCTGCATCATCCATCATGCGGGCAAGCATCAGCAAATCTACTTCTTTGAACTTGAAGTTCTTTTTGTTCTCTGTGATGTCCGCTTGTGTCGCATTAAAGCCTACACCCTCTTTGAGTTTAATCAGGCCGTTTTGTTCCAGCATGACGAGGGAGCGCCCGATATTTGAAGGATCATTAGCGATCGCAATCGTTGCACCTTCTGGCAGTTCATCAATGGACTTGTACGTTTTGGAGTATCCGCCATAGATCGCGTTGTAGATGGGCTGAACAGGAACCAGAGTTGCATTGTTCGCCTCGTTGTACTGTTGCATGTACGGCACGTGTTGGAAGAAGTTCGCATCCACTTCCTTGTTCGCCAGTGCTGTATTCGGCTGTACGTTATCCGACAGTACTACAACTTCCAGGTTTACGCCGTCCTCTTTAAGGAGCGGTTTAACGATATCCAGTACATCCGTCATTGGCGGAATCAACGTTGCGACTTTCAGTGTGACTTCCTGCCCGGCTTGTGCTTCTGGCTTCGCCCCCTCAGCAGCAGGCGTTTCTTCTTTTTTACCGCAGGCGGATACAACGAGCATAACCGCGAGCAACATGAGCATTAATTTTGCTTTCATTGGATGTTTACCCCTTCTCTGTGTAATCAGTAGTCGTTTTTAGTAGGTTTCTCAGGATCTGCGATCCAGCCAGCGAGACAGCCGACTGCCCGTAAATTGAATCATCTGCACCAGCACAATCATGATAACAATTGTAAATATCATAATTTCCGTTTCGAAGCGTTGATAACCGTAACGAATAGCGAAATCACCCACACCGCCGCCGCCCACAATTCCCATTACCGTAGAATAGGAAACAAAACTGATCGTTGCTGTGGTAAGTCCCAGCACAAGACCAGACCTTGCCTCCACGTACAGGAATTTAAGCACAAGTTGCGCAGTTGAGGCTCCCATAGAAGAGGCCGCCTCAATGACACCTTTAGGCACATCGAGTAGAGCCTGTTCAACCAGACGGGCATAATAAGCAATAGCTATGACCGACAGAGGCACCGTTGCAGCTAACGTACCGATGGATGTTCCTACAACCAAGCGAGTGAACGGGATCATGAAGACGACCAGAAGCAGGAATGGAAAGGAACGAATGATATTCACAAGACTGCCCAGAACCGTGAACAAGGCTCGATTCTGGTATCGCTGCCCTTTACGAAACAAGTACAATAACGTACCGAGAGGCAATCCGACCAGAACGGCAGCTGCAATAGAAATTCCCACCATCACAAACGTCTCTCCGATGGCTTGCCAGATTTCGTGCTGGTATTTAAGCACCGACTCAGGTAACATCATCGCTTGTCCTCCCGTTCCACCAAACGTTGTGCTGTCGTTCCCGTTCCCGTTTCGGTTCCTATTGCACCCAGAGTGTCATCTGCAAGCAGTGAAGTGAGGATGTCCGGCTGAGGAGCCGGGATACTGCGAACTTCCGATTCAGATAGGGTACGCACAATTCGCCCCTCTTTCATCACCGTAATACGGTGACATAATCGACGAGCCACTTCCATCTCATGGGTAACAACAACAATCGTCACCCCCATCGTTTCGTTCACATGACGAAGAACATCCAATATTCCGCCTGTTGTCTGCGGATCAAGCGAAGATGTTGGTTCATCGCAGAGCAAAACAGCTGGATGACTGGCAAGCGCTCTGGCAATGGCAACGCGCTGCTTCTGTCCTCCGCTCAGCTGTGCCGGATACTGGTTCGCTTTGTCCTCCAGTCCGACGAATTGTAGTACTTCCAAGCCTCGCTCTCGCCGCTGTGAACGTGATTTCCCCGCCAGTTCCAGCGGCATACTCACATTACTCAGCACCGTGCGATTGCTGACCAGATTAAAATGCTGGAAGATCATGCCGATGGATCTGCGTGCCTGACGCAAGTCTCGCTCGTTCATTCCGGTTAGTTGCTGACCATTGACGGCAACCTCTCCGTCATCAGGCTGTTCCAAACCGTTCAGCATCCGGAGCAAGGTCGACTTTCCTGCCCCGCTGGAACCAATAATGCCATGAATCTCACCTTTACCTATTTCAAGCGAGACGGATCGCAAGGCCTCGAATCCTTGATCCGCACGGGAACCGCGCTCGTTGAACCGTTTGCTCACACCATATAATGAAATCATGGAGATTCCTCCCGTGAATGATCGTGTATGGTTCCTTCAAGTATCTCCCAAGAATCTTTCAAGAACACATGAAGAAAGCCCGCACAGCCGATAACCGGAGCGCGAGCAATCCTGTTCATTTATAATAAAACAACATGGCGGCTCAGACAAGCTTTTAAAAAGAGTTCTCTCCTTCCAGGAGATGTGCTGGAAGGACACGGAAACGTCCATTAGCTGATCCAACGAAAACCATATCATCCATTCGGTTGATCATGCCATTCTTCGCATCCCGATCCCGATGTTCCGGAGTCCCCATGACTACATCATGCACACGCCCTAACAGCTTCCCATCCTTTTTATCCATCACAAGTAAGTCTTCATTTCGAGGAAGCAACAAATGATCTCCAATGATGAGGTAACTGCCCTGATTGGTCGAATATTGGTTTGCTCCAACAGATTCTTGTGTATCCCACCGTGTCTCCCCGGTACGATAATCCACTGCGGCAGGATATCCGTTTCTAATGACATATAGTTGATCTGCCTCTAGAAGTCCGCGTTCAATTTTCGCATTAACCGTCCAGCGAATCTTTCCTGTACCTAGATCAAATAAGGAGGTTGTATATTCGCCGTAATCACCGTACATATTTCCTTTTTGATTCTGACGAATCAGCACCATACCATCATTCAGCACTTCTATTTGCTGACCTGTACGTGCAGGAATTAGAGATCGTTTCTTACCAGAAGTCAGATCAAGCAGCACCCACTGATCATCCAGCAACATCCAGCGCCCAAGGGGGGCTGAGGCAAACGGATCATAACGATGGATGCCATCAAAATAGGAATCGTTCTCGATATGATCTATCGCGGATGGTTCAGATTCAACCTGCCAAACCGTGCGTCCCGTTAAAGGATCTGCGGCAACAAGCTGATTTTTCTCCTGATACAGAACATAAGGCTCATCGGCACTTCGATTAACTAATTGATATCCTTTCGTTAACTTCTTGCTCCATAACCGTTTACCGTTTGAGCTATTCAGCACATGAATCCACCCATTACTGGAACCTTCAGCCGCAGTGATATCTACAATAACTACGTTTCGAGCAGCCTTGATGCCGTTCAACCATACCGTATCGTCAGCTGTATCTTTCTTGTTTGAACTGTTATTCCGTTTATCTCGTACTTCAGGTTTATATTCCCATAGAAGCTTTCCGTCTTTCAGGTTGATATGGCGCACACGATCCAGATATTGCTTACGATCCGTGTCATAACTTGTATAGAGTGTAACGGCATCCCGCTTCGTATTTACAACGGCTTGAGCAGGACCATATCCGTTATGCACTCTCCAGAGCATTTTCCCTGTATGTCGATCCAGCGCATAGTAGGAATCATCATAATGCATGCCGCTAAACCCGCCATCATCTCCCTTCATGAGGAGTACATCATCTGTACCCGCTTCTAAAAAGGTATAGTTCAAATCTCCCTGATTCACCCATTCCGGTTTCCAGGGCAGCGTTGGCGGGAGAGACTTTCCTACAGCAACCTGAGTGAAATAAGTAAACGTGCCCATACGCTCGTAACTTTGGATATCTGCCTCATTATCCTGACTCGCTGGCATATTCCAGCGAATCTCTGTCAGCTTGCCGTTGTTATTAAATGTTAACAATAGATGTGCGTCATGCCGCTCATATCTCCAGGTCTGTCTAACCCGCATCGGATCACCTGGTTCATTCAGATTTCTGGACCGCTCCTTCCAATCCGGCTCCCCTAACCACTCGGCAACCTGCTTGGTGGTCGTCGTCTGATCCAGCTTGGTATCTACCAGATGGCGGAGCATAGCGATAGATAACGATGGTTCACTTGCAAACCATCCATCGGAAACAGGCATTTGACCTGTAACATCCTTTTTCTTGATCCAAAGCAGCACATGATGATAACCTGTCCATTCCTTGCTCCAGATCCGGGGAGCAATGGACACGCCGACCCAATCCTTCCACTCAGCCACGATGAGCGCCTTCTTCAATAGCGCCTCGTCGGAAGGCCAAGTTATAGTACTGTCCGGGGTGAGGTATAGTTTACTGTCGGTTCGAACAGTGAATGTACGAGGGGCAATTTTCGTTATGGCGTTACTCTGTTTAATTGCATACCATCCAGGAAGCCAGTAGCTATCATGCTGCTGGTTCTTGACTTGCAACCACTCCCCCTGGACCCCAGTCAAAATATACTTTTCCTTCGGTATAGTGAGATATGTAACCTTCATCTGATCTACTGCAACGCGGTTATCCTTTCGGCCACTGAAAAGAGGCAAGCCCTCTCTGAGTGGTACTCCTTCTCCCTTTTTGTAGGGGATCTTGGCGGAAATTTGCTCCGCTGAAAGCAAGGTTGATGAATCGGGCAACGCTAAGTCGTTAAAAATCGTATCGGAGACTTGAATTGGAGCTTTTGTATCAGCTGCCTGTGTTGTTGAGACCTGAGCCTGTCCGCCCATTGCATCCGTTTGGGGATCTGGCATCATACATCCTGTTAGCAGTACCACAGTTATTCCCGTTAAGGTAACGCAGCGAGTATAACCCCGTATGTTCTGATTAGGCTCCTTTTTCACGCACATTCATCCTCCAATTGAAGTTATTTCCATATAAGACGCTCCCAATTTTAAAAAGTTACCTGTTTTCCGAATGAATTTTGGAAAAATCATATCCCCTCTACTCTATTGTATGTCCAACTTCACAGGATCTGTGCCTCCCTTAAACTGAGCTTTTATTTTACGTCCTCACTTTACAGTTTAATATACAGGAATTAGGTTAATATCTTGTGGATGTTCCATTAATATGCAACTTTTGGGATAATCAGTCCGTCTAATGATCTGAAAGGAGATTGATTATGAAAAACACAACACTATCACACAACTCAATTTGGAAGCAGAAAAAATGGAAAATGCTGCTGGCCGCCTCCATTCTGACCGCAGGAGTAGCTCCTGCAATGTTCACGCCTACGGTTGCTGAAGCAGCCGCTACAACAAAACCTATGGCTTATATTAACAATATGCCTGCAGAATACGATGTGGTCATCCGCCAAGGAGTCACGTACATTGCCCTGACTGAACTGCAGTTTCTCGGGGATTACACTTTCGGTTATGATAATAAGAGCAAACAAATCAGCATCAAAACAGGCAGTGACCAATACGTGCTGACACCCGATAGTAAAACGATGAAAAAGAATGGACAAAATGTCTCCTTGTCCTCGGCTCCGATCTTGGTCAAAGGAAAAGCTATGCTTCCACTTCGTGCCATTGGTGAAACGTTTGGCGCACAAGTGCGCTGGAATCAGGCTGCCAAGGAAGCTTATATTTACACCACCAATGCTTCCGTAGTGAAGGATTACAACGGTTCCGATTTGACGGCAGCCCGTGAAGCAGCGTTGCAACTGCCGCGGCTTTCAAGTTTCGGCCAACCGCGCCTACAGGTGAAAAATCCGCTCGGGCCAGTAGATTCATCAACAGTTTATATTTTTGAACAAGGTAAAAAGGATCGCTTCTTCATGATTGAGGATAATGATCTGGTCAGCTATTATACAATTACAAACGGCAATGCCATGCTGAAATGGCAGGCTAATCTGGGTAAACAAGCGGGAACTCTGGGCGATTTGTTCTTTATTAAAACCAAGTCCGTTTCCGAAGCAGGAACCCGTCCTTCTGTCGCTGGTAAAACACTCGTATCCTTCAAGTACTCCCTCATGCTGGAGGAAACTGCCTACGAGATATCAAACAAGGCAGGCTCTATTGCAAGCGGCTCTGCTGCTCCAGCCAAAGGCAAGGTTATGGTTGAGGTGCCTGAGGAAAAATAATTCACAACAAAAACGGGATGAGACAGCCAAAGCTGCTCCATCCCGTTTTTTCTTGTTTTTTCTTGTTTTTTCTTGTTTTTTCTTGTTTCTTCAGTTACTCCCTGGCAGATTCCAGTTTGCCCCGTAGCACTAGCGTGTCACTACTTTGCACCTGCTTGCAACAAAATAGCTTCAATTTCCTTAAAGCCTTTTGCTCTAGCATGACGGAGGGGAGTCACACCATCGCCATCAGCCAGATTAACATCAGCCCCATGGTGAATAAGCAATTCAATGGTCTTCTGTTGCCGTTCGTTGCCATCGTTTAGAATGATCGCTTCCAGCAATGCTGTCCATCCTAATTTATTCACATGGTTCACATCTACCGTGGTATTGGTCAGCAGCTCTCGAACCACGTCGACGTATCCATGCTCCGAAGCGGGGATGAGCGCTGTTCCCCCGTAACGGTTTGTGATAGCTGGGTCTGCTCCTGCCTGAATAGTAAGCTTCAAAATATCCAAATACCCTTCAGCACCCGCATATAAAAACGGACTATTCAACATGTCATCCTGCTGGTTAACATCCGCACCTGCTTCAATCAACTTTTGCACAGATGCGGTATCCCGATTGTACGTCGCAATCATCAGGGCCGTTCTTCCGCTCTGATCCCGAGCCTGAACATCGGCTCCCTCCTGAATGAGCTTTTCGATACTCTTGGTATCTTTTGCTTCGGCTGCACTGAATAACTGTTGATTTAGTGAGGCCATACGGCTTCCCTCCTTTGGGTTACTTTTTTCGTTAAGCATACAGCCTTGAACGAACAGTACACTGCTAATCAGAATGATCAGCATCAAGGATTTGTTCATGGGTCCTCCTTACTGCTGTACCACCGTAACCGATGATGCGACACTCCAATCGCCAACTGGGTTCAGCGTGTAGGTTGTGCCAGAGATGAGCTTTTCTCCATTCGCAAGTTCAAATACTCCTGTTGCACCTTTCCGGCTCGAATATTTATACGTAGCTGTCAGGACATGCCCATCCGGCGCTGTAAGGGTAACACTCCGTCCAGAGAATAGTTCATCTCCCGGATCTTGGGCAAGTGTCACTTCAACGGCCGTTTCCCCTGCAACTTGGGCACGCTCAACGACTAATGAATCAAACGATTTCGCCGTAAACGAAGCTTGTTCGATATTGGCCCACTCAGAAGTCACAGTATAAGATACCCCTGGTTTCAGAATCTGACCTTCTGGCAATCGGAATTTGGGTTCTTGTCTGCCATCTGTTGATTGAGTAAACGGAACATATTTGGCAATGATCGGTTCACCATTTTCCGGCGTAATTGTAACTTGTCTTCCCTGCATGGAAGAAATAATTTGATATGTTTTGCCGTCTGCCTGCTCCTGATCGTTCAGAATGAAGGCATTAGCCCCACGACCAGCGCTGTATGCCGAAATAATATAACCGTAATCCACTACTCCGTTTTCCTTTAAAGCTTCAATCTCAAACGTATCATTCGTGACCTGGCGCACTTGAGTCATATTTACTTTAACGTCACTGCCTTTGAATGAACCAGCATCTTGACCATTATATGTCAGAGTATACGCTTCTCCAGCTTGTTGAACGGATGTCGGCACGATGTATGTAGCAACAGAACCTGTTTTCAAACGAGGCATATTGGTTAAGGTCAGTCCCCCGCTGAGTGCAAAGTCTGTTCGGGATTTGGCAAACACTTCATCTTCTGCCGTAAGCGGCTTGTCCAAAGTGATCACGAGCGTCATGTTATTCAACGGTTTGATACTTTCAATGCGGACTTGATCCGAAGGAATGGCTTGATACGCCTTCTGCAGCAACACTGCCGTTTCGCCCCGTGTCACAGAGCCCGTTTCTTCATAGAAAGCACTCATCCAATGGTGTACGGACTTCACATCCCGATTTAATGCTTTAGATACGACCTCTTCCAGCTCCGCATCAGTTACCAGACTTTGAGGATGGAACTCGCCATCCACGGACTGCATGATGCCCATCTCCACTGCTTTCAGAGCATACGGTGCATACCAAGCATTCGCCTGAACATCCGTTATCGTTGCTGCAATGTCTCCTGTCTTGTTCTGCAAATCAAATGTTCTATACATCAATGAAGCTAACTCTGCACGCGTGATCGCCCGAAGCTCACCCATCGATTGATCGCTATATCCGTTCATGATCCCCAGACCGTTCAGTTCTTTAATGGCCGCCTGCACCTGTTGATTAGTAAGCTGTGTCGCCGTAGCGGAAATCGAAGTTGTGAAGCCAGCTGCCTGAGCTTGAGGTGTTGTGAATGGGAGCGTCGCTGTTCCCAATGCGGTTATGGTTAATAGTGCTACTAGTTTACGAGCTGTAAGATTCATGAAATGTTCTTCCCCTCTGTAGGTAGTTGTTGCATCTATCTATAGCGTAGGGGATAAAAAGAAACTCCAAAGGACGAATATATTAACAAAATATAAACTGCGTCGAATCTTTCTCTAAACTTATACGGTGAAACGATAACCCGCACCCCAGACCGTCTCGATATATTCCGGATGTTTCGGATTACTCTCCAGTTTCCCACGCAGCTTACGAACATGCACCGTCACCGTTGCAATATCGCCATTCGATTCCATGCCCCAGATTCGTTCGAACAGATCGGATTTGCTGAACACGCGGTTCGGATGACTCGCCAAAAATACAAGCAGGTCAAACTCTTTGGTGGTGATAGCCACCTCTTCTCCGTTCAAAAATACACGGCGTGATCCTTTGTCGATGTGAAGTCCGCGAATATGGATCTCATCCTGTTCGGCAGGTCTGCTCTTGCCAAGCAATCTCTCATACCGGGTCAAGTGAGCCTTGGCTCTTGCGACCAGTTCGCTTGGGCTGAACGGCTTCGTAATGAAATCATCGACACCGAGATTAAACGTGCGGATTTTATCAATCTCCTCTTTTTTCGCGGAAACAACGAGGATCGGCACTTCCTTCTCCTCTCGAATGAGTCTGCATAATTCGAAACCGTCCATACCTGGAAGCATCAGATCTATGATGACAAGTCGATAGTTCTCGTCCAAAGCACGGCGCAAACCTTCATCCCCGTTATGGCACAGCTCGACCGTAAATCCGTGGAGTTCAAAATAGTCCCGCTCCAGTTCGGCAATAGTCGTTTCATCCTCAATGATTAGAATATCGGTCATGGCTTCTCCCCTTTCATCTATGAGCCGTTTCAATTGAATATGGATGCTGGTGCCTTCGCCCAGCTTGCTTTCTGCCCAGATTAAACCACCATGTCCAGCTACAATCTGGTGGGCAATGGCCAGCCCAAGACCGCTTCCGCCCGTAGACGAGTTGCGTGACTGCTCGGCTCGGTAGAAACGCTCAAATATATGAGGCAGATCTTCCTTCGATATCCCTTTCCCATTATCCTGGAATGTCATGGTGTTCCACTCCTGATCAGCTTCAAGTATAATGCGGAGTCGTTTGTCGTCATCATTCATATATTTCAGTGCATTCTCTACGATGTTAACCACTGTGCGTTGCAATTTATCGAGATCCACAGCGGACACCACGGAGCCTGAGGTTCGGTTATGCCAATCCAATGATACGTCCTTATCCTCCAGATCATATCGCAATTCCTCAATGCTATCCTCTATAAAATCAACCAGATCTATCGGATTGAACACAAAGGGTTCCTGGTTCAAGTCCAGTTTGGAGTACAAGAACAATTCATCCACCAGTTTATCCATACTAACCGCTTTGGAGTGAATGATGTTCACGTAAGTGTCCATCTTCTCCGGTGTGTTCGCTACCCCATCCCGAATCCCCTCAATATATCCCTTAATGTTAGTAATCGGTGTGCGAAGATCATGCGAAATGTTGGAGATCAGCTCTCTGCGGTTAATCTCATCTTGCTGTCTCAACTCATTGGATCGCTGCAACTGATTCCGCATACTCTCAAATGCCTCACTAAGCTGTCCAACTTCGTCATTGGAGGCCGGTTCAAGCTTGAAAGACAAATTACCGTTTTTGATCTGTTCAGCCGAACTTCGGAGCTGATGCAACGGTTGAATGAAACTGCGTGTAATCCAGCGGAATAGAAGCAGGTTAGCGATGATCAGGACACCAATCAACAGAAGAGACATCACAGGTAACAGCTTGCGCGTCAGTTCTGCAAAGGGACTTCTCTCCCGAATAACAAAGATGCTGCCTCGTTCTCCATCGGAATATTGAAAATCAAACTTGGCGTACGCGTAGAAGCGCTCACCGATATTAAATGTGCTTCGAATCTGATTGTTGTTCAGATCATAGGCAGGAAGTGCCTGTCCTAGTCCGGGTTGGTGGAATGTCCGCGATTCAAAGATCGGACTGTTCTCACGTCTTACGTAGAGCCCGGATTTCTCGGCTCGAAGCTTCATATCAAACTCACGGAGCAACACCTTGTCCTGCAGCTCGTCCGGATTACTTTTCGCCGTAAACTTCATCTCTTGAAAGATCGCCTCTCCCTGCTCCGTGAGAGGATTAATCTGATAATGAACTTTGTATATATCCCGAAAACTTTGCAAATCCCCCGTTGCCGCAATGGTATACAGACTCGCTGTAAGCAAAATAAACATGAGACTGATGACAAGCATGCCTGTAAACGAAAGTAGCATTTTGATGCGAATTGACATATGTATCCCCTCTTAACCATGCGATTGGTACAGTTAGTGCACATGTTATCACAAGATGCTTCCTATTGCCCATATGCAAATCAGGATAACTATAAGATTGTCACTTTACGTTCAACATAAAGAAACAGGGCGAAGCAGTATTTCCTCTGCTTCGCCCTGTATGATGCACATGGCTTAATTGAATAAGCAACGTACGTATTAAAACGATGAATAGTTAAATCCATAAATGATTAGATTCGTGACTTTAGCGACTATTCTACGACAGCTACACCCCCGTTAATGCATCCACTCCACATGGTTTGGAGCATTTCGTTCAGTGTAGTTTAATACTGCGTATTACCGGACTGGCTCGTTTTACCCGAAGCAAATCCTTTGAATAGTGTTGGCACTTTGGAATAACGTGTATTCGTAATTCGCCCTTGTGAACTGCTACTGTCTGTACGCATAATGGCATCTTTTACATTCGAAATATTGGAATTATCAAGAGTCATGTTGACCGTGAATGTTGTGCCTCCATTTTGCCGCACCAGCTTGCCGATATCATCGGCACGGAAGTTTTTAATGTTAATTGTGCCTGCTGCATTGATCTGGAATACCTTATCGTACGCTTTATATGCTGCACCACCAGTAATATTAACCGTTCCAGATGATTTCAGTGTCAACGCATCCTCGCCCACATCCTGCCATACCACATTAGAGATATTACAGTTACCATAACAATGCACACCGTCTGCCGCTGGAGCACCAATGATGACATTTTTCAGTGTAGCGCCTGCTTCCAACCGGAAGACCGGCTTCTGATTCTCCGCTTGAGAACCGTCACCCAAGGTAGAAGGATTCGCCACAAAGGTTTTCCCCTGTCCATCATACGTCGTGCCCTTAGGTACAACAATCGTTGAGTTTACAACCGTTGGCGCAGCCGCTGCAGGCATAACACCAAATATGGAAGCGACCAGACCGGCGGACAACAATAGCGTTAACATTTTTTTCATCATTAACATCCTCCCTTAATATGAATGGATTAGTTTACAAGTCACAGACTTGTCCCACAGAACCGTAGAAGCAAAGAACCTCGCATCCCGGAACCTGTACTAATCCTACAAAAAAAGGAATATTACAGGAATAATCTTGAGATCAGATTTACATTTTCTAGCATTCTCTCTACATTGTTCTCACTTATATATTCTGTTTTTACATTGATATACACTGATATCAACTTCGAATATGCCGTCTTTATTGTCTGGATATCATCTTTAACCTAAAAAAGAACCCCCTGTTTTTAAAATAACAGGGAGTTCTCTAAATATACTTCGTCTAACCAAAGATTATCTTATTCCCCTGCTTCGTTTGTTTCTTGGGAAGAAGATTCTGGTGTTAGCGTATGGAGCGGATTAACATTCGTAAATTGATTCACAGTTTCATAAGTCACTGTACCGTCTTCAGCAACAATCATTTTCAGAACGATCCAGTACAATTCATTTCCGCTTCCTTCTTCAACCGTGTAGGTTGCACTTGGCGTTGGAACAGCTCCGTGGAATACATCAATTTTAGCACCAGACATCTTGATTGTACTCGTGCCTGAATAATGATGTACGTAGAAGGTATACGTTCCCGGAAGCAATTGGCGAATCGTGGTTGTCTCTGGTCCATAAGATGTAGTATCATCCAGATCCAGATCTACCATAAGTTCGTCATCATAATAATAACGTTTATCCGCGTAGTAGGTATGGAACACTCCTCCATCACCTGCTGGGCCGATAAGATGTGAATCCAGGTCTGCCGGATCTTTACCCCAGGTTAATACAAAACGTGTTTCATTAGCTGCCGGAATTTCAATAGCTGTTTGATTTTCATTTTGGTTATTTACATTTACTGCCGATACACCAATAAGATATGTTCTAATGTACTTTGTATCTCCGCCTCCAAGCTCACCTGTATAGATGCCTGGCTGCATATTGATGTAATATTTACCGTAAGTGTCTGTCGTTACCGTACCAACAATCTCACCCGTTTTGTTATCCAGACCTTTTCTGAAAGAAATCTGCAAATTGGCTACTGGTGCTCCAGCGACATCTTTAATACGTCCACCGAATCCGGTAAGTTTTACAGAAGCACTTTGGCTTCCTGCAAACTGAGTCTTGTCCGTATTGGAATCAACGGTAATGTACAATGTGGAACCGTAGCTATCGATAGGGCTAAATGTAAATTCCCCATTGTGATACTGTAAATTACTTAGTTCCCGCTCTTGACCGTTATAGTATGCATGTACCACAAAGTCTTCAGCAGTCAGTTCAGATACATCCAATCCATTGGTAAATGTCAGTTTAGCACTTCCATTTGTAACCTGAACCCCTTCAAGTCTTGGGTGTGTCAATTCATTATATACTGCAACAGTCACTGGAACTTGGATTTGATACTCTCCATATTTAGCCTTCACAACGGTTGTACCGTTAGCTACAGCTTGAATTTTACCAGAGTTATTTACAGTGACAATGCCGTTATTTTCCACTTCCCAGCTTGCAAGAGATGTCACATCTTTGTTCGCTGAGCCTGTTACACCTGTAAGTACAATTTGTTTCGTTGCATTTACAGCTGAAAGATCAATAATTTCAGGTAAGTATACCAAACTAGTCACTGTAGGGTCTGCTTCAATTCTTGGATGCTGTTGAAGCCCGCTAAAGTCACTTCCCTCTACATTGACTTGTGCAGAAGTTAACGCACCTGCTCCAGAGAATTGTACAATAGCGTCCAGTATCGCGCGATTTACGGTTGCACCTTGATTGATTTTGAAAACCGTATTCAGTGCTTGTTGGAACACCTCGAGATTCCCGATGCTAGAGTTGTCTCCAAACTCTACTGAAATCTGCTCTGCATGAACCATTATAGAGTCAAACGTTCCGTTCAACACTACCGCAGCATTATGTGGAATAGAGTCTGTTAATTCAATTGGACCAACATCGCCTGTGGAATCATTCTTTACGATGGCTCCAGACTTGATTTCAATCTGTTGTACATCACTCGCACCTTCCAGAACCAAACGAACACTTCCATCTGCCTTATCTACAATTACAGTCGCAAGAACAGAGTTCAGTGCATGGATACTGTTAGGTCCTCCACCTTTAATGCTAGTTGTTCCTGTAACCGTAACGTGATCAAGTGTAACATCACCATTAGCTACAGACTCGAGAACTTGAAGGTTACCATTGATCTTAGTGTCTTTCAGAATTACACCTTGAGAACCAATCGTGACATTACCAGTTACGTTACCCAGAGTGTATGTGCCTGGAGAAGTGAGGTTTTTGCTGGAAGTTTGTTGACCTCCTCCATTATTTCCACCTGTGTTGTTATTGTTTCCATTATCCCCGGTAGAGCTATTGTTGCTACTGTTACCTTTATTGCTGTTTTCAGAAGGCTTCGTTGTTTCTGGTTTTGTGGGGTTGGAATTGTCCGTACCTTCTTCTGTCTTCGCAGGAATCATAAATTGTTCATATGTAGACTTATTCATGACAAACTCATAAGCAAGTCTTGCCAATGCTTGTCGATCCGCTACACCCGTTGGATTAAACGTTGTTGTTCCGTCTTTCTGAACAATACCTTTAATAAATCCGGATTGATATGCGAGTGACACAGAATCCTTCGCCCAATCTGATACTTTATCCATATCAGCGAGCTGTGGTTTCGTTGTTTGAGTTGGTGCATTCTTTGTTTCCCAGCCGAATGCTCTTACGAAGAATACAGCCAGTTCCTCTCTCGTAACTTTTTTATCTGGAGAAAACGTATCCTTCGAGGTTCCTTGGGCAACACCAGATTGAACGAGTGCAGATACATAGCCAGCGTACCATTTGGATTGGTCCACATCTTTAAAGGAACTAGCTACAGTAGAGTCAGGCTTTAATTGAAGCGCACCCACCATAATCTTTGCCAATTGAGCACGTGTTACTGAATCTGAGGGTTTAAATGTTCCATCCGCAAATCCAGATAAAATGCCTTTTTCAATTAACTTCGTAATTTCTGTTTTGGCATACGATTGTTCAAGATCCTTAAATGACGTTACAGATGATGAGGTCACTTCCGCCGAGGCTAGCAATTGCATAGAAAACATAGAGGCAATCAATGATGTAGAGAGTACTACTGACAACTTTCGATTAAACTTTTTCCATTTTGAATTCAAAACTCGACACACTCCTCTTAAACGTCCGTTATTAACACAAAAAATGTAACTTTAGTACTACTCCCCCTTTATGATCAATAGGATAATAATACCATGTAAATTTATAAAAACAAGATTAATAGACTATCATTTTACATAATAGTTGAAATCATGAATCGAATGCTGCCTATTATTTCCTAATAATAAAAAAAATGTGCTACTCGGAATATTACCGAATAACACACTTGAGTTATCTGTCGTATGATTTTAGGCTCCTGCTCCAAAACGCTGGCGGTATCCGCATTTGCGGCAAAGTTCTTCTACAGCTTCCCGTTTGGAAAAACCGTATACCAGATTGTTCGCACGCTCTCCATCCACAATATCGGAAAAATTCTTTTCATGGATGTTTCCAAGGTTGATGACACCTTCTCCATCGAGACAGCATGGAACCACGGTTCCATCGACCAGCACAGCTGCCTGACTGCGAAGTGCATGGCAAAACCCTTTTCCATCATCTTCAGGTGCATCGAGACTTGGCCACTGGAATTCATGATCCTGATTCAGGTATACGTTGGGTGCAATTTTTACGCCGCTGCCCGGAACAACCTTTTCTTCAATGCGAAAATCCAGATTGAATTCCTGCTCCAGCACCTCAAGCGTCTCCCGATTTCGATTCATCTGAGCATTGGTGAAGTTATCCTGCGTCAGATTCCATAGTCGGAACGAGACAATGACGTTATGTTTCACGGCTTCACGAACAAAAGACAAGATGTTATGCAAGTATCCGTCACGATCGGTAGAACCTTCATGACCGTCAAAGCTGTGCAACGAGAAATTCATCTGTCTCAGTGCAGGTTTACCCAATAATTTATGCTGTGTCTTCGGCAGTAGCGTACCGTTGGTCGTAATGTTTACTTTAAATCCCTTGGCATGAGCCATATCCAGCAGCAGGTCAATTTTGGGATGAAGCAACGGTTCCCCTTTGACGTGCAGGTAAATATGTTTTGTGTGTGGTTTGATCTGATCCAATATATTATTAAAGACTTCAGGGTCGATGAATCCTTTGGCTCGCTTCGTTTGTGGACAAAAGCTGCATGCCAGATTACAGATGCTCGTAATTTCAATATATACTTTCTTGAACGTTTTCAACTCAGGGTCCCCATTCTGCCGGGAGGAACATCGGTCCTGCCCTCATTCGTAGTACGGCCATATGAGCCAATCCTCATTATATCGGTTTAACGAGCTAAGGTAAATCAGAACAGCGGATCAGTAACAAAGTCCAGTGTATTTTTTTATCCCCATTTCAAGACTTAAGTCCCCGCCCTATTTACATTAAGTCAAGATGGATATATGCTGAGTACATAACTGCATATCTTGTACATTTGCACTGGGGGAGCCTTGCGGCTGAGACGAATACGACGATTCGGACCCTTTGAACCTGATCTGGGTTATACCAGCGGAGGGAAGTGGAGCGGCTTTTAGTGGCAGTGGGGGATCTCTATCCTTGATGGGGATCAACTTCAGTTAAAACGTATAGCTCTGCTCATTTCTCCGGAAATGGGCGGGGCTTTTTTTGTATTTTGGCGATGTGGTTACTTATGTGCTGGTTGCTTGATGACCGAGAAACTAGCCAATCAAAATAAAATTCGAAACAAGGAGGAAATGACGATGTCTTATCTTGAACGTGTACGTTCACTCAATCCTTTGGTTCATAATATTACCAACCTTGTGGTTGCTCCTTTTACGGCAAATGGTCTGCTTGCCCTTGGAGCCTCTCCGTTTATGGCCTATGCCCATGAAGAAGTCGCTGACGTCGCTCGCATGGCCGGAGCGGTGGTTCTGAACATCGGCACATTGGATGAAAAGGTCGTTCAAGCGATACGTTTAGCCGGACAATCGGCTAATGCACATCATGTGCCTGTTGTCCTTGATCCTGTTGGTGCAGGAGCCACAGCATATCGTACGGATACGGTACAAATGCTGGTTCGTGAGCTTCGTCTTACGGTATTAAGAGGTAATGTCGCCGAAGTCGCCCATGTCATTGGTGTACCATGGAATATCAAAGGTGTGGATGCCGGGGTTGGCGAGGGGGACCGGATTGGCATTGCCGAGCGGGCAGCGCAGCAGCTTGACTGTATTGTCGTCATTACAGGCCAGTACGATATTATTACAGACGGATATCATACTTTCCTAACAAGCAACGGACATGCATTACTTACCCAAGTTACCGGTGCAGGCTGTCTGCTAAGCTCGGTGATTGGTGCTTTTGTTGCAATCGCCAAGCCGGGAAACGATATGCTGAACAGTGTGGTCGAGGCTGTTACAACCTACGGTGTAACCGCTGAACAGGCTGCAGCACGAACGGCTCATCAGGGGCCGGGCAGCTTCCAGATTGAATTGTTAAATCAACTGGCGCAGATGACACCTTCGCTGTTCTCCGAGCATGCACAAATTCGTCAGACTCGTGGAGGTATGTGATGAATATTGCTCAAGCGTTAACGATTGCCGGGTCCGATAACGGGGGCGGTGCAGGAATTCAGGCAGACCTCAAAACCTTTCAAGAACTTGGTGTATACGGGATGACGGTTATTACTGCAATCGCCGCGCAGAACACAACAGGGGTTCAAGGCGTCTTTCCGATTGATTACGATGGCATTGTCCAGCAACTTGATTCAACGGGAGCCGACTTTCAGCCGCGTGCCGTCAAGACAGGTATGTTATATAGTGCCGAGATTATTCGTCTTGTTGCGGCAAAATGTCAGCAGCACAGCTGGTCTAATCTGGTGATTGATCCCGTGATGGTTGCCAAGGGCGGTGCACCCCTGCTCCAGCAGGAGGCTGTGCAAGCACTCACCCAGGATTTGCTCCCCCTTGCCTTGCTTATCACACCTAACATCCCTGAAGCCGAACTGCTTATTGGGAGGTCGATTCGGAACCTGAGTGAGCGTGAGGAAGCCGCAAAGCAATTGGTACAGATGGGTTCAACGTATGCCTTGATTAAAGGAGGACATGATCCGGGAAGCGGTATGGTTATCGATGTCCTGTATGACGGGCATTCCTTTCATTATTTGGAGAACCTTCGTGTAATGACACGTCATACACACGGAACCGGCTGCACGTTCTCTGCTGCCATTACGGCGGAACTGGCAAAGGGTTCCCCTATTCTGGCTGCCGTTACGACCGCGCGAGCATTCATTCAGGCAGCCATTGAAGATGAGCTGGGATTCGGGACTGGCCACGGGCCGACGAATCACTTTGCGTACCAACGCAGACAGCGGGGTGAACGCTGATGCGTAGATGGGATGCGGAAGCGGTGCGCCGCGCGCTGCAGTTGTATTTGGTGATGGGCAGCGTCAATACGACGCGTGACCCGGTGGAGGTGCTCCGCCAGGCGATCACTGGCGGCATCACGCTGTTCCAGTTCCGCGAGAAGGGAACTGGTGCCCTGACAGGCGAAGCCCGCTTAGCGCTTGCGCTGCGGCTTCGTGAGGTGTGCAGCCAGCACAGGATACCGTTCATCGTGAACGATGATGTCGAGCTGGCTGTGGCGGTAGAGGCCGACGGTGTGCACGTCGGCCAGGAGGATGCGGACGCGGCGCTGGTACGCGCCCGCATCGGCGAAGGGCGGATGCTTGGCGTATCCGCCCACTCCGCCCTTGAAGCCCGCCATGCCGTGCAGGCGGGCGCAGACTATCTTGGCGTCGGGCCCATGTACCCGACGCGCTCCAAAGCGGATGCCCACGCTGTGCTGGGCCCCGCCGGGGTTGCGGAACTGCGCGCCGCAGGCATCGCAGTTCCGGTGGTCGGTATCGGCGGCATTACGCCCGATACCGCGGCCGCCGTGATGGCGGCAGGAGCCGACGGCATAGCCGTCATCTCCGCCATCGCGGGCGCGGCCGATGTGCACGCAGCGACTGCACAGCTCGCTGCGATCACCCGCACGGAGCAGGCATAGCCGTGCTATGCTCCCAAGCCCCACTCATGAAGAAGGATGCAACCACTTGGTGTCACATCCTTCTTCATCTCTACCGCTATTCATTTCGTGCGTTCTCCATTCCTGCACGCTCTCTGCATCCTTCCCACGCCCCCTCACATCAGTCTCGCCCAAATGTATATCATCACTCTGCTCACTCCATCGTCACATTCCCATTCCAACATGACTTCACATACTCTTTCTCCTCGAATATAAACGTCACCTCCATCACAAAATTAACTTATTGACTCTCACGTAACGTGACATTGTACAATTCATGGTGTAAGGAGGTTTCACCCATGGCCATGAAAGTGAAAGAAGTCTCCGAACTTGCTTCGATCAGTGTGCGCACACTGCATCACTATGACGAGATCGGGCTGCTTGTTCCAGATGAGATCACTCCTGCCGGATATCGAATGTATTCGGATGCCAATCTGGAACGACTTCAGCAGATTTTATTTTTCAAAGAACTCGGCTTCTCGCTGAAAGAAATCAAAAACATTTTAGATGACTCCGCCTTTGATGCGGAGGAAGCATTGCATATGCACAAACTCATTTTGCTGGAAAAACGACAGCGTCTGGATCAAATGATTGCCACTATCGATAAAACCGTACTACATCTGAGAGGAGAGATTGAAATGACCCCTAGAGAACAATTTCAGGGCTTTGATTTTAGTCACAATCCGTACGAACACGAAGCCCGTCAACGCTGGGGTGACCATGCCGTCAATGAGGCACACCAGAAATTAAAGGACCCGCCTGCTGACAAACAAAAAGAACTGTCTGATCAGATGAATGATATTTTCAGACGATTGTCAGCCATCAGCCACACAGCACCCGAATCTGCCGAAGCACAGGCCGAGATTAAACAGTGGTACATGGTTCTGAATCAATTGGGGAGCTATTCTCCAGAAGCCTTCAAAGTTCTTGGCCAAATGTATGTAGATGACGAGCGTTTCACGCGGAATATTGATCAGTTTGGGGAGGGGCTAGCACAATTCATGTGTAATGCCATGGCTGTTTTTGCCGATCAAAACCAATAGCATCAAAAAGGACGTAACCCCTGAGGAGTTACGTCCTTTTTGATCGTCTCTACCGATCCCGGCCGCAATGTGAACCATACTTATATCTATGTCCACTCCGAGAACTTCGCACCTTGCTTACGCTCTTGGTGCTTGATCCGAAGTCGATGCTTCGGATGCCATGCTTGTTTTCGCCATACGGCCTGGAATTTGCCAAGCTGATACAATCGCCAAAACGATGAACAACCAGTCTGTAGGCTCGCTAAAATATTCTTGGATCGTTTCTGTAAACGCACCAATCATTTCTTCGTCAAACACCAAAGTCAGCAAGCTCACATCGGTAAACAATTCAGATGTAAAATATACCACCGTCAAGTATTTACCGAGCAAGATACCCACCAACGCAAAAACTACAGCAATAATCTTGTGCACCGTTGCGATTTTTTTGTTTGAAAACAACACGACAGCGTACCCGCAAAGCACGCCAACCAGTATCGCAATAAGACCAACCTCATACTCCGTCATAGCTGCAATCGCAGCCCATACCACACCTCCCAGTATGGCAGCAATCAAACCACCGATGATCGGCATTCCAATCTTTACTCCTTGCTTTTCTTCCACGATGTCTTTCCCTCCTGAGTCATGCTTATACTATATTTCCATAATTCACCTTTCCTATAAAACCACAAAAAGCTTCAAATTTCAACAATTTTCTGTATTTTAATACCTATATACATACATATTCCAATATAGCTTGATCATCTAAAATCCTATATTTGAATCACCTTATGTAAAAAACGAAAAGACACCCCTTCCACAGCCTGAATCACTGTAAAAGAGATGTCTATTTTTCCTAACCTTGTCCTACAGAGGATAAATACTTAAATTATACCTGTGCTTCTTTGGAAGGCTTAATAACAGCCGCAATCTGCTCCAGAATAGCATCGACTGAAGCCGAATCATGCACATCATATTCATCAATGTTCAAGCGCAGTACTGGGCAAGCTGTAAACCGGTTAATCCACACGGAATAGCGCTCATGCATGTGCTCCCAATACGAGCGATCTGTCTGAATCTCCATTTCACGTCCGCGTTCGGTAATCCGGTTCAGAATCGATGGCAAACTGCCTTCCAGATAAATTAGAACATCCGGGTGCGGAAAATAAGGCGTCATCACCATCGCTTCAAACAAGCTGCTATAAGTCTCAAAGTCGGTAGCAGACATCGTGCCCTGATCGGCATGCATCTGTGCAAAGATGCCCGTATCCTCATAGATGGAGCGGTCCTGTACAAAACCACCGCCCAATTCAAAAATCTTTTTCTGTTCTTTAAAGCGTTCAGCGAGGAAATAAATTTGCAGATGAAAACTCCAGCGCTCAAAGTCATGGTAAAACTTTTCCAAATACGGATTATGATCAACCTGCTCAAGCGACGTTTTGAAATTCAAACGATCTGCAAGTGCTGCCGTTAGTGTGGATTTCCCTACCCCTACCGTTCCTGCTACTGTAATTAATGCATTCGCTGGAATGCCATAGTTATTCATATGATAAGCTCCTTTACTTGATTAACAATCTGTCTGAAGTGCTCAGGATGTTCCACAAAGTCAAGCTGCTCCGCATCAATCTTGAGAATAACTGGAGGATTCATGCCATTGGCCAAATACTCCATTCCTGTTTTGTAGTCGGCAATCAACTGCTCCATATAAGCAGGGGCCATATCTTGCTCAAAGGAACGCCCGCGTTTATTAATTCGGTACATCAATGTATCCAGCTCAGCTTCAATGTAAAGCACCAGATTGGGTTTCGGAAGGTCATCCGTTAAAAGATGATAAATTTGGCGATATTTATCCCGCTTCGTTCCTTTCAAGGTACGTTCAGCAAAAATCAAATTTTTATAGATATGATAATCCGAAATGACCGGGCTGTTCTGTTTAATAAATTGGGCACCGGTATCTTCTAGTTGCTTAAATCGGTTGCACAGAAAAAACATTTCGAGTTGGAAGCTCCACTCGTCGATATCTTGATAAAAGGAGGCCAAAAATGGGTTCTCCTCGACAATTTCTTTAACCAATGGAAGATTCAATTCTTGGGAAAGCATCGTAGCTAACGTTGTTTTCCCCGCTCCAATTGGGCCTTCAACAGCTATAAACGGGGCTGATTTCATGGTGTTCCGGTTCCTCCTCGTAATTATGCGTGTTCCGTTTCTATATAGACCTCACCTATTGTATCACAGCTTGGCACAATGGAAAGACAGTATTTTATGTATAAAACAAGTCAAAATAAGGATGTTTCGTCAGCCTTATTTCGTGTCATAACTCGAACTGCTTCTATCACTTAGCTTAAGCTTAATCGTCCACACAAAAAAACACACCTGATTTCCATCAAGTGTGTCTTTGCTTTGCTTGGCGGCGTCCTACTCTCCCAGGACCCTGCGGTCCAAGTACCATCGGCGCTAGAGGGCTTAACGGTCGTGTTCGGGATGGGT